>NZ_BFFP01000016.1 GCF_003864415.1 Ligilactobacillus salitolerans | reverse complement strand
TAAAACAAGTTAAATTACCTAGATAAGGATACAAACAAGAAGTTTCGAAGTAAATTTTTTAATTCACAATCATTTAGTCAGAATTCGTCCAAAATCGGGAGAAGGAAAGTGACCAACTAAAAACGGCCACTTACAATGAAAGTATTTCGTAGCTTATCTGGCATTTATTAGAGTATAATGAAATTACTGATTAACAGCGTTTTTTACGTTGCTTGAAATTTAAGGAGGTATGTATTTTCGTGACACGTTTATATGATGATTTTAAACCGACAGACTACAAGGTATATTTAGACATTGATCGGTCTGCCAAATTGATCACCGGTCAAACGGAGATCAGCGGGCAAGCACTTTCGGCTCAGATCGCCATCAACCAGAAGTTCTTAAAGGTTGCACGCGTTCAAGTTGCAGGCAATGATGTTGAATTTGCTGTGGATGACCAGGCTGAAACGATCAAGGTTACACTGGCTCAACCAGGAAACACAACTCTCACAATCGACTACACAGCTCCTTTGACTGATACTATGATGGGGATCTACCCGTCCTACTACCAGGTTAATGGGGAAAAGAAGCAATTGATCGGGACACAGTTTGAGACTACGGCTGCCCGGCAAGCCTTTCCCTGTGTCGATGAACCAGCAGCTAAAGCGACATTTGAATTAGCAATTAAATTTGACGAGCATCCAGGTGAAACAATTATTGCTAACATGCCTGAAACTGAGGTTAAAGACGGTGTACATTACTTTGAAAAAACAGTTAAAATGTCCACTTACCTGGTAGCCTTTGCCTTTGGCGAGATGCAAAGCAAGCTCACGCAGACTAAGAGCGGCGTGCAGGTTGGTGTTTTCTCAACCAAAGCTCACCAGGAAAATGAACTTGATTTTGCGTTAGACATTGCGAAACGCTCGATCGAATTTTTTGAAGATTTCTACCACACACCTTATCCGTTGCCGCATTCTTGGCAATTAGGACTACCGGACTTTTCTGCCGGGGCAATGGAGAACTGGGGCTTAGTGACCTACCGTGAAGCATATCTGGTCATCGACCCAGAAAACACTTCACTGGAAGTCAAGGAACGTGTCGCAACAGTGATCGCGCACGAATTAGCTCATCAATGGTTTGGCGACTTAGTCACCATGCAGTGGTGGGATGACCTTTGGCTCAATGAAAGTTTTGCCAACATGATGGAATACGTCGCAATCGATGCCTTGGAACCAGACTGGCATATTTGGGAACTGTTCCAGACAGCTGAAGCTTCCGCTGCCTTGCAGCGTGACGCGACTGATGGAGTGCAGTCTGTGCATGTCCAAGTTGAAGAACCAGCTGAGATCGATGCGATTTTTGATGGGGCGATCGTTTATGCTAAGGGTTCGCGGATGCTGGTCATGGTCCGGGCTTTGATCGGTGATGATGCCTTGCGTCAAGGCTTGAAGGCTTATTTTGAAGCACATCAATATGGCAATGCCACTGGGGCAGATCTCTGGGATGCCTTGGGACAGGCAGCCGGCATTGACCTGGCAACAATCATGAATACATGGTTGGAGCAGCCAGGGTACCCGGTTGTTAGTGTCCAGGTCGTGGACGGCAGATTGACCCTCTCACAGCAGCAGTTTTTCGTTGGTGAAGGCAATGAAGTCGGCCGCTTGTGGCAGATCCCGTTAAACGGCAACTATGAGGCAGTACCGCAGATCATGGCGGAACAGACGATCGAACTGGGCGATTACGCAACATTACGCGCAGCTGCTGGCCAGCCTTTGCGTTTGAACTTGGGGAATGATTCACACTTTATCGTTAAATACGATGACGGGCTCTTGGAAGATATTTTGGCAAACGCTAAAGATTTGGATGCTATCACTCAACTGCAATTGTTGCAGGATCTGCGTTTGCTCGCAGAAGGGCGGCAAATTTCATACGCCAGTGTCGTCCCGTTGCTAAAGGACTTCGCTGACAGCAAATCTAACCTAGTGAATGTTGCCTTGTACCAAATCACAGGCAACTTGAAGAAGTTCGTGCAGCCGGACTCAACAGAGGAAAGCAATTTACGTGAGCTGTTTGATCAGCTAAGCGGCGCACAGGTTCAGCGGTTAGGCTGGCAGCCAAAAGACGGCGAATCGATTGATGATCAGCTGACTCGTCCGTATATTTTGAACGCTGCGTTGTATGCGCAAAACGCTGATGCCATCGCGCAAGGGCATGCTTTATATCTTGAGAAAAAATATGAGCCAGCTTCATTGCCGGCTGACACCCGTCCTTACATTTTGCAAAATGAAGTAAAAAATTATGGCAGCCCAGAATTGTTTGATCAGTTACTGGCTGAGCACGGTAAAACTTCTGATGGTAATTACCAAGCCGGCATTGAATTTGCACTGACTAAGACGTCAGATCAGGACTTACTCGCTAAGATCGTAGCCGACTTTGAGAACAGTGACGTGATCAGACCGCAAGACCTGCGGGGCTGGTACCGTGATGTTTTGGCCAACGATAAAGGTCAGCAGGCAGCTTGGGATTGGATCCGGCAAGAATGGCAGTGGCTAGAAAAAACAGTTGGCGGCGACATGGAGTTCCCAACGTTTATTACAGTTACCGCTGGAGTCTTCCATACACCGGAGCGTTTAGCTGAGTTCAAGGAATTCTTTACACCTAAGCTTGATGTCTCTGGCTTGAAGCGCGAGATCCAGATGGATACCAAGGTGATCGAGAGTCGGGTTGCTTTGATCGAGGATGAAAAGGCAGCTGTCAATGAAGCAGTAGCACAAGCTATCAAATAATTATCAAGATAGACCTCTAGTGTGTACCAGGCACTAGAGGTCTATTAAATTATTCAATTTGATTCAATTAGGGATGTGGATACAAGTCGGGCGAAGTAGTATCCAGGAAAGGCGGTCGTGGATACAAGTCAGGCAGAGTAGTATCCAGGAAAGAAAGTCGTGGATACAAGTCGGGCAAAGTAGTATCCAGGAAAGGCGGTCGTGGATACAAGTCAGGCGAAGTAGTATCCAGGAAAGGCGGTCGTGGATACAAGTCGGGCGAAGTAGTATCCAGGAAAGACGGTCGTGGATACAAGTCAGGCAGAGTAGTATCCAGGAAAGAAAGTCGTGGATACAAGTCGGGCAGAGTAGTATCCAGAAGGATGTGGAGGTACATCGTCCAGAGTAACCTCCACATATCAACAAGCAACAAAAAAGGAGCGAGCCTCTCAGTCACGAGAAGCCCACTCCTTTTGTTATTTATTTAAAATGGAACAGTATCGGGATTATTGCCGTAGCCGCCGACACCAACTAAGGCATCGAGTTCGGCCATTTGAGCGTCCGTTAATTCAAAATCAAAAATCTGAGTATTTTGCTGGATCCGATCAGCATGAACTGATTTAGGCAGCGGCAGGTATTCGCGTTGTAAAGACCAGCGCAAGCAGACCTGAGCTACAGAGTGGTTGGTTTCTGCCGCCAATTTTTGTAAGGTCGGGTCGCTGAAGATCTTACCGGTACCAAATGGACTATAAGCCTCCAGCAGGATCTTGCGGTCGCGACAGTAGTTAACTAATTCATCATCATGGTCGCCGGGGCAAAGATGGATCTGGTTGACCATCGGCACGATCGTTTGTGTTTTTTCCAGGACTTCTAAATGGTGCTTGCGGAAGTTGGAGACACCGATCGCGCGGACTTTGCCAGCCTTATAAGCATCTTCAAAGGCACGCCAGGTTTCTTGCAGGTGCTTTTCCCAGTCATCATTTCTGTAAGGGGCTGGGTTTGGCCAGTGGATCAAAAAGAGATCGAGGTGGTCAAGCTGAAGATCCTTCAAGGTCTGGTCCAAACCGGCAGTTGCATCGTCATAGCTGTGGAGGGTATTGGTCAGCTTGCTGGTGACAAAAATTTCATCCCGCGGAACACCGCTGGCCTTGATCCCACGGCCGACACTTTTTTCATTGCCATACATTTCGGCTGTGTCAATGTGGCGGTAACCAGCGTCAAGAGCGGCTTTCACAGAAGATTCAGCAACATCTCCGTCTGGAGTCTGCCAGGTACCAAAGCCGACGACCGGAATTTCAACGCCATTGTGCAATGTGTAGGTGCTTGTTAGATCCATAGATAAAACCTCGCTTTTCATGAATTTATGATTCCTTACTATTATATAAATAATCTGAAGTGATGTAAAATGTTGAATTTTGTTTGAATTGGGTCTAAGAGTTGAAATAGCTTGTTTACTGACAAACAAGAAATATTTTCCTTTTTCGTTGACAAATGTAAATCATGAGGTATGATAAAGGTGAAATGACAGATGTAAACGAAAGGAGCAAAGTCAATGCAAATGGTACAAGAGAGTCCGGAGATGACGACCTCTGAGTGGGAATTGATGCGGATCATTTGGACAAAAGGCAAGGCAACCAGCAGCGAAGTCAGTGATTTGATCCAAGGCAAAAAAGCGTGGACTGAATCGACAGTCAAAACCTTACTGCGACGCTTGGTCAATAAGCGCGCTTTAGCCACGGAAAAGGAAGGACGGCGCTTTATCTACCTGCCGCAAGTCACTGAGACTGAAGCGATGGATCAGATGACTAGTGAAACCTTCGCTCGGATCTGTGCTATGAAAAAGGGCCAGGAACTGGTCAAATTACTGACAGAAACGCCGCTGAGTCAAAACGATATTACAGAGATGCAGGATATTTTGAAACAGAAGGCAAAAACGGCACCTTCCCAAGTCGCCTGTGATTGTCTGGCAGATCGAAGCCAGTGTCAAGCTAACGGATGCTGTCAGTGAAAGGAGCGAAATAAGTCATGGTAAAAATTATTGTTTTACTGGTGGGCTTGGCTTTAATTGGTTTTATTATCTGGTGGTTTTTCGCCAAACATGAGACTGAGCAAGGCACAGCCGAAGTCCAAGCTGATCAGCAAAGTATCGACGTTGAAGTCAAAGGCGGCTATTCACCTGAAACTGTGGTTTTGAAAAAGGGCGTGCCGGCAAAGATCAATTTTACACGCAGGGATCCATCCAGCTGTTTGGACCGTGTCGTTTTTCCGGATTTTGGGATCAACCAAGAATTGCCTAAAGATGAGACTAAGACAGTCAAGATCGATACCAGCAAAGCAGGTGAGTTTCAGTGGGCCTGCGGTATGGACATGTTTCACGGTAAATTGATCATTAAATAGTGCGGCGGCTAGCAAGAGAGAAAAAAATTAATGGAGGAATTTACGATGAGCGAGAACACACAAAAGGTTAATGTAACAGTTGCAGGCGGTTATGACCCAGAAGTAGTCACTTTAAAGCAGGGAGTGCCGGCAGAACTCACCTTCACCCGAACCAGTGAGCAGGGGTGTTTGGACGTCGTGCACTCTAAGGAGCTTGGTTTTGAAGAAGAGCTGCCGTTAAATGTCTCGAAGACAGTGACAGTGGCGACAGATAAAGCCGGGGAATATCAGTTTAGTTGCGGCATGGACATGTTTTTCGGGAAAGTAGTTGTTGAGTAATGAAAATTACAACACGTTTTTGGATCTCACTGGTTTTATCGCTGCCCATGCTGGTGGAAATGATCTTAAAGCCGTTGACTGGGTGGATGCTGCCTGGCGGACACTGGACCATGTTCGTGTTGACGACCATTGTGATGGGACTTTCAGCGGGGCCATTCATTCAGAGTGCCTGGGCCTCATTTAAAAAGCACCATTCGAATATGGACACCTTAGTGGCAATTGGGACCGCAACCGCCTACTTCTATAGTATCTATGCTTTATTGACACACAAGCAAGTCTTCTTTGAAAGTGCAGCTTTTGTGACGACCTTTGTTTTGTTAGGTCAGGTATTTGAAGAGCGAATGCGCAACAATGCATCGAATGCGATCGAAAAATTATTCAGTCTCCAGGCAAAGGAAGCTGAGGTCAAACGTGACGGCCAGTTCGTTAAGGTTCCGCTGGACCAGGTCGTCGTCGGTGATGAGATCAGAGTTAAACCAGGTGAAAAGATCGCTGTTGACGGGGAAGTTATTTCTGGCAGTTCGACGATCGATGAATCAATGGTGACCGGTGAAAGTCTGCCTGTTTCACGCCAGACAGGCGATTCAGTGATCGGCTCGACACTCAATAAAACCGGGACATTAACTTTTCGGGCTAAGAAGGTCGGTGGCGATACACTCTTAGCCCAAATTGTGGAGCTGGTCAAAAAAGCACAAAATAGCCATGCGCCGATCCAGAAACTGACTGATAAAGTATCAGACATTTTTGTGCCGGTCGTTTTGATCGTTGCGATCGCGACATTCTTGATTTGGTATGTCTTACTAGGACTCAACCTGGCAAATGCACTGATTTTTGCCGTGGCGGTCGTTGTGATCGCCTGCCCGTGTGCTTTGGGCTTGGCGACACCGACTGCTTTGATGGTCGGGACCGGTCGCGGAGCTAAGATGGGGATCCTGATCAAAAATGGTGAAGTTTTAGAGACTGTCAATGACGTCAAAACGGTGGTCTTTGACAAAACGGGCACGATCACGGTTGGCAAACCGGTCGTGACAGATGTTCGCGGTGAGCAAGACCAAGTCCTGCAAGTTGCTGCAGCCTTGGAAGAGAACTCGGAACATCCATTGGCTGAGGCGATTTTGGATGCAGCTAAGGAAAAGCAGACAGCATATCCAGCAGCTACGGACTTTCAAGCTATTTCTGGCCAGGGTGTGGCGGCTAAATTCAACGGCCAAGATGCCTTTGTGGGGAATACTAAATTGCGTCATGATTATCAAATGGACGAAGACCTGCAAAAAGAGATGGAAACTTTGCAAGATCAAGCTAAGACGGTAGTGCTAGTCGGGCTTAACCAGCAGGTGATCGGTCTGATCGCAATTCAGGATACCCCAAAGGAAACCTCTGCGGCCGCCATTTCAGCTTTGAAAGCACGCGGCTTGAAGACGGTCATGCTGACTGGCGATAATCAGCGGGTCGCACAAGCAATCGCCAAAGAAGTCGGCATTGATCAGGTGATCGCAGAAGTTCTGCCGGCTGATAAAGCTGAGCAGATCAAGCAGCTTCAAGGCAGCGGCAAAGTGGCATTTGTCGGCGATGGGATCAATGACGCTCCTGCTCTGAGTACTGCTGATGTTGGGATCGCGATGGGGTCCGGAACTGATATCGCGATCGATGCTGGCGGGATCGTCCTGGTCAAAAACGATCTGCGAGCAGTCGATCAGGCTTTGGAACTCAGTCAAAAGACCTTTAATCGGATCAAGTTGAATCTTTTCTGGGCATTTATCTACAATGTCTTAGGGATCCCAGTTGCAGCGGGACTCTTCTATGGCTTGGGTGTCACCTTGAGCCCTGAAATTGCCGGACTGGCGATGGCCTTCAGTTCTCTGTCAGTGGTTACCAGTTCAGTGTTGCTGAATAAGACTAAAATTACTAGTCGGGCGATGCAAACAGAATAAATGCAAGACCTAAAAAGTGCTTCATAACTGTCTGACAGTTATGGGGCACTTTTTTCCTCCTTTAAAAAGCAGGCTTTTTTATGCAGAGTCAGCTTTTCTCACAGTTAATCTTTGCTGTATTGGGTATCGTGCTTAATATTTTTGAGCAAAACAGGTGACAGCAAAATTGTATAGATGAAGAGGGCCAGACCGTTGATCAGCAGGATATAGCCGCCGTTAAAATTATGTTGAAACAGAAAAGTGTAGAATAACGTTCCTAAAGGCATGATTGAAGTATTGGCGACTGTCAGCAACGACATTACTCTTCCTAAAATGTTAGTCGGAATTGTTTTTTGCAGTCTAACTTGCATCGTAATATTCAAGATGGCCAGTGTGATCCCCAAGAGCAGCGTAATGATCGTTCCTCCAATTTCTAGCTGTAAAGCAGTGAGCTGTTTGAGGAAAACACAGGCCAAGCAGACAATCTCGATGCCTAAAAATAACAGAGGCAGCAAGATTTTTTGTGTGAACCATTTTTTATCGGGAATGACCAGCATCAAAATGCTGCCGATCAGCATACCAATCGCTGAGCCGGTATCTAAAAAACCGACGGGACCATTGCCGAACTGCAGCTGGTTTTTAATGATGTAAGGGATACCTATAGTTTGAGCGGTAAAAATAAAGTTAGCAATCACAGCTATGCTAATGATCGTTTTGATTAGTTTGCGCTGGTTGACATACTTGAGACCTGCTTGAAAATCAGCCAACGGGCTTGGCTTTGGACTGGATTGACCCTCATTAGTTTCAGCATAATGAAAATGCATGGTCTGCAAAAGAAGCCAAGAGATAAATGCGGCTAAAATTTCCAGGTAGATAAAGACCTCAAAGCTCACTGTACTGTATAAGCCGACTCCGAGTGCAGGCGCCAAGATTGCAGAAAAAGACGCAGCTCCTTGGGTCAGCGAGTTTAGTTTCTGAATCTGATTCTCATTGACCAGCTCATGGACAGCAGCCGAATAACTCGTATTGCTAAAGTTGATCGAAATTTCGTTAATGATCAAAAAAATAATAACCGGGATCAATTTGAACAGGCCATGGAAGCTATTGATCGTCAGGGCAAAAACTATTAGTGCAGCGAAACGGACTGAAATGCTGAGGTTAAGGATGATTTTATGCGGATAGCGGTCAGTTATATTTCCCACGGGAATTAAGAATAATAGACCGATAATTGGGGCGATGATCATGCTGAGTCCAAAACTGAGCGCTAATTTAGTCTGGTCTAACAGCATTAAACCCAAGCCGTAATTAAACATTTGACTGCTAAGCGAGCCGACAAAATTGCTGGTAACGTCTTTTGCGATCTGCCAATTTGATTCTTTATCACTGATAGCAATAGTTTGCGTCGTGCTGAGTTCCTTTTCCATGTGTTTCCCCACTTTCCTATGTTGACTGCAATAGCTGCTATTCCAACTGCTAGCTTGTTTGTTATGTTATAGCCATTGAACAACTTTGATATAGGAAAATAAAGGCAGTTTGCGCATGTGGTATTGTGCAGTGTCTGACAGGTCAGATTCACTGATCAAAATACTCAACTCAAATTTCGCTAAAAAAAGACGGTTATGATACTCGCAATGAGTTCCATAACCGTCTTGATTAAATACTTTCTACCTATAACTAACAATCAGCTTGAGGAGCAATTTAAAGTACTCTTTGAATGCCTTTTTGGTAATAAAAAGAGGGAACATTTGTAAGAAACATCCCTCAAAAACTATTCTATGCCTCACTAGATCTTTCTTTTTTTCTGAAAGACCCAGTTGCTTTAAATAGAAAGCACTAGCACCACGTATACTAATAAGATTTTTTAGAGCGTTCAACAAAATCACGAAACAGCTCCATTTCTTCCGGCTTCGTATCAAAAAGAAACTCTGGATGCCATTGAACTGCTAATACTTGATCGTTTTTCTTAGATTCAACTACTTCAACTGCATGATCAGCAGCACGACCCGAAACAAATAATTCCGTCCCAGGTTCTTTAACTGTTTGATGATGATGTGAGTTCACATAAGGATGATCCCCCAAAATCGTTTCAGCTTTGGTCCCAGCTTCAGTTGTAATATGATGGCTCGGATAAAAAATCGGTGCATCCTGATGATGTTTAATAAATGCATCTTCACTTTGACTTGGAAAGTCCTGAAACACAGTTCCACCAAGAGCAACTGAAATAATTTGAATTCCTCGACAAATACCAAAAATGGCTTTACCCGCTTGGTAGGCTTGTCGGCAAAGGGCAATTTCAAATTTATCCTTAATTAGTGAAGTTGACCCGATTTTTGCGATTGGTTCTTCACCAAATAAGGTTGGATCAATATCCGGACCACCAAGAAACGCAATGCCGTCTAAATTCTTAACATAGTCTTTGGCAATTTCTTCACTGTTATTAGGTGGTAAAATAACCGGCACGCCTCCAGCTTTAATAATTGCCTGCGCAACATTATCATCAATATAATCTGTAAATCCATGTATTTTAGGATCTGAATCCGATGGCATTCCAATAAATGGTTTCATTCTCTAGGACCTCCTAATAGCTAATGGCTAACTTCATTTTTTTGGCACGGCTTACTTCAAGCTCTTTCGTGGGAAGTTGTGTTTGTTCTCCTGTCCAACAGTCATTATAAAAAATTCGATCAGTATCAAAACCAGTCATTGTTAATGCATGAGTATGAAAGCCATCAAACTGGCCAACCCAAATAACAATTGGATGCCCAGTATTAGCCAAATGATTTTTCAACTCTTGAATTGATTGACCGCTCAAATTGATTGCATTTCCAGCATACTTAGTAACTAATGGCATCAATGCCGGAGGATAAATACTATTGCCATGTTCGGTAAATGGATCGCCAACAAATCCTTTGTTGCAATCATGATCATCATAAGGCATTTCACGGGCCAAATCAGTCTTCTTAACTAATGAACCAGCATAACGCAACATCATAGTGATCGCAGTAATTTCACAACCAGTAGGCAACTCGGGCATCTGTCTAATTAATTCCACATTTAATTTTTTTGAGTGCATGTTTTCTCCTTCTATTGCAAATTCGCTATATTAAATTATAATGTTAATTAGTCTAGTACGTTTCTAACTTTTTTAATCATAATATAATTTTGACAAGGGTTCAATAGGATTTTCTTTGGAGGTTATTGTCATGAAATTGAATAAACACACGTTTATAGTCAGCTTGTTAGGCCTAGGATTACTACTGACAGGTTGCAGTAATACTGAGCGCTCGCAAAAAAATGTTGCCAACATCAGTGCGACTGATCAGATATCAACTTTAGACACCGCTAAAATTGAAGATTTGAGCACATCCAGTTTAGCTGATGATTTATTTGAAGGTCTGTATCGATATACGAGTAGTGGCAAGGTCAAGCCAGCATTAGCAACTAAAACAACAATTTCAAATAATGGAAAAACTTACACTTTCAGTTTGCGCAAAGGAACCAAATGGAGTGATGGATCGACTGTGACAGCCCATGATTTTGTATATGGCTGGCGACGCTTGGTCGATCCAAAGACTGCTAGTGGCAGTACATATTTGTTTACACCAGTGAAAAACTATCAACAGATCAGTCAGGGGAAAATGTCACCAAAGGAACTTGGCATTAGGGCAGATGGGAAATATAAACTCATCGTGGATCTATCCTCACCAACATCTTACTTTAAAGATTTGCTGGCGCGAGATGCTTTTGGTCCTGTTAATTCAAAGACAGTCAAAGAATACGGCAAAGACTATGGCACGAAAAGCAGTAGGGTAACTTACAACGGCCCATTTGTAGCCAAAAAATGGAACGGGTCAAATAATTCATGGTCTCTTGTCAAAAATAACAATTACTGGGATAAAAAGCATGTTAAGTTGGATCGTATAAATTATCAAGTAACAAAGAGTCCAAGTACCAGTTACAGTTTATTCAAAAGCGGCAAACTTGATTTGATCCATCTTCAAGGGGAACAGGCAAAACACTTCGCTAAGAGTAAGCTTGCTGTCACAAGATACCTTTCTAATACAAAGTATATCGAATTTAATGTAAAGAAGGGGCCATTTACCAATCAAAAATTACGTCAGGCACTTTCTCTAGTGATTGATCGTCAAAAACTAACGAAAAATGTATTAAGTAACGGTGCAACCCCTTCGCTTGGCGTTGTGTCGCTTAAAACTGCCAAAGTTCCTGCAACTGGGGAAGATTTCGCAAAGGCTAGCCATGTTAAAAACACGGTTGACTATAATCCAAATTTAGCAAAGAAACTTTGGCTTGCGGGGCTTAAAGAAATCGGAAAAACAAAGTTAAACGTTACAATAATTTACAGTGATGATAATGCCTCAGATGCGGCAATGCAGCTTGTCCAATCCACAGGTGAAAAAAATCTACCTGGTCTAAAAATTAGTTTAAGCAAAATGCCTCTAAAATCCGTTATTACCCGTGAGGAACAACACCAATTTACAATTGGTTATATTGGTTGGTCTGGAGATTATGCAGATCCAAACACTTTCTTGGGAATGTACAATGTTAAAAATGACCCTGGCTGGTCCAATTCAACTTACAATCAGTTAATGGAGGACGCAAATAATAAGTATGCCAATGATCCTGACCAACGATTTAACAATTTGATCAACGCAGAAAAGTTATTGATGAAAGAAATGCCGGTTAGCCCCATCTATCAAGGAAATTCGCGCGACTTGGTCAGTTCTAAGCTTAAAAATGTCATGTATGATCCCGTTAATGGTCACTATAGCTATAAAGAAGCCTATGTAAAATAAGCAAACTGGTAAAGCAAAAATTATTTTATTTTAGTAGTTGCCCTATACTATGTTCTCTTTAATAGATAGTTGGTATCTTTCTACCTGGATGTTTGATGAATTAAAAAGACACTGCCAAGTAGCTTTTTAAGTCTACTAGGCAGTGTCTAAAACTGAAAAAGGCTAATATTCGTTTACACATCTGTGTAATAACAAGAATAGTGGTCTTTTTTGTACTTTCAACCTTTAGTCGTTGAGTTAAGGTTGTGCTTCAACCATATTTATGGGAAAAGGAACTGATTTTTTTCCTATTTTAAATCTGCAATCGTCTGGTCTCCATACAGCGAGACCCAATCCTTTTTAAAATCTGTGACAGCGGCAGCAATCATTGGGGCATTTAAGCCGGCTGCCACCACATCTGTGCCGATTGTCACGGCCTGGGCACCGTTTTTAATGGCGGCAGTGACTTGCGCAACGTTGTGGAAGCTGGCGGCCAGGATCTTGGTTTGGCTGGCACTCAGCGAAATTGCATGGGCTAACTCGGCGATAACTTGCGGGGCATCGATATTCATGTTTAACATCCGGTTATAGTAGGGTGCTAAATAATCAGCTCCGGCTGCGATGGCAAGCTCCCCTTGAAAGACTGTATAAATCGCGGTGGCAGTGATATGGACGCCCTCACTCTTCAAAGTTTTCATTGCTTCCAATCCTTGTTCGTTAGTAGGGATCTTAATATAAACTTGCTGGTCGATTTCCTTTAAAACCCGGTGAGCATCAGCGATGATTTCCTGCGCTGTTGCCCCAACTGCTTGGACGTGTAATGTCTTTTCCGGCCCGATGATTTCCCTGACTTGGCGCAAATGCTCGAAAAAGTCGACTTTGCCTTCTTTTTTGATGATCGTAGGGTTGGAAGTGACCCCGCTTAAATTCAACATCTGGTTATATTTTTTGATCTCATCCAAATTGACTGTATCGATTAAAATTTCCATTTTGTTCTTGCTCCTTTGCTAAATACTTTGTTCCGTTCTTTCGATGATGTCGTCTTGTGTTTCCTTGGATAAGCCGACAAAGAAAGCTGAATAACCAGCTACTCTGACGATCAGGTCCCGATGTTTATCAGGATGTTGCTGAGCGTCAACTAATGTCTTTTTGTCCACGACATTATATTGAACATGGTAGCCGTGCAAACGATTAAAGAAAGTTCTTAACAGCAACACCAATTTTTCACAATTATCTGCACTTCTTAAAAGCTGGGGCGACATTTTCTGGTTGAGCAAAACTCCGCCAGTGATCGCCTGCGTATTTAACTTAGCAACACTCTTAAAGACAGCTGTAGGTCCATCCCTATCCATCGAGTGAGCCGGAGAACATCCTTCAGATAGTGGAGTACGGGCGTAGCGGCCATCTGGTGTTGCCAGGGTGCTATGTCCTTGGCCCACATTGGCTGAAATTGAAGAGGTCCCGGCATAGCGTGTCCCGCCAATTGGTCCCCTGCCATAACGCGTGTTTTTATATTTAGCAATCTCATCGATATACGGCTGGTAAGCAGCGACGATCAGTTGATCGACCTCGTCATTATCGTTCCCATATTTGGGTGCTTCATTGAGCAGCATTTGCCGAAGTTCTTCTTGTCCTTCGCCTTGGAAGTTATCGGTCAGAGCTTGCCATAGTTCTGCCGGAGAGATTTTCTTTTCTTCAAAGACGAGCTTTTTGATTGCAGCTAATGAGTCTGCCAAATTTGCGATCCCGACCTGTAAACCACTGATAAAGTCGTAGATCGTGCCACCTTCTTTGATTGTTTTACCTCTGCCGATACAGTCCTCTGTTAAAACAGAACATAAAATGTCCGGGTAATTTTGTTCTAACGCGAGATCACAAGTATTTTCGATGATCACACTTTGACGGGTGATCTCGCGCAAAGATTTGTCCCACGCAGTAAATAATTCAGCGTAGGAGGTCATTTCCGTGAAATGACCATAGTTAGGCAAGAGCTGTTTACCTGATTCGGGATCTTTGCCACCGTTCATCACGATCAAGAGTGTCCGGGGAAAATTGATGAAACTCATCCCGGTGCAACGATAGCCCCATTTGCCAGGCACGGCCGTTTCAACGCAACCGATCGCGCTATAGTTATAGGCATCTTCTTTCTTGATGCCGCGGGAAATAAATGACGGGATGATGATCTCATCGTTATTGAAGGCAGGCATTCCCAGTCCTTCCTTGATCACTTCAACGCACTGGCGCATGAAGTGGTCGCTTAAGCCGCGATGGTAGCGCACAGTGAGATTGGGCTGTGGTAAATGAGCCTGTACAATTGCGTTCAAGATCAAGTATGACATGCTGTTAACGGCATCTTTACCATCTTTAGTTTGACCGCCGATGGTGATATTTTGGTAGAGCGGACTGCCGGCCGAAAACTCGGTGTGGGCCCAGGACCGGACTTTATTGATCGTTAAAGTTTTCATGCACAAGTTGGTCAGTAATTCTGTTGCCTGTCCAGCGGTGATCTGGCCGTTCGCTAGGTCCTTTTCATAAAATGGTTCTAAATATTGATCCAAACGACCGTATGAAACTGAATGGCCGTTAGATTCGATCTGCAGGACTAAGTGGATCAGCCAGACTGATTGGATCGCCTCGTAAAAGGTGTCAGCCGGCTGGTAGGGGATCTTGTGCATGATCCGGGCAATCTCTAATAATTCGGCGTGTCTTTCTGAACTAGTAGTCTTTTTCGCTTCCTGTTCAGCTAGGAGGGCATATCTGGCGGCGAAGTCGCGCACAGATTTGATCACAATCAGACCTGCCTGGTAGAAGTACAGTTTCTTTTGCTGGTCGATGTCTGTTAGGTCAAGCTGCTCCATTTGTTCTTTGATCCGTTGTTCATAAGAAACTAGTCCATACTTGATGACTGTCTCATAGTTGACTGCGATATGACCATCGCCAGAGGTAATGTTTCCGTCAGCACCAATGAGACCCAGGTCGTAGAATAACTTGCTTTTTTCTGGGAAGGCAGCATACCCGCGGTCTTCGAGGGTGTTATGTTGCCAAAATGGTGCGATCTGACGCAATTGTTCTTTAGCGTCATCGGTAATGTAAAAAACATCGCCTGAACGTTTTTCAAATGTGTCTAATTCATCAATGACCCAGTTCATTGAGTATTCAGGAAAAACAGGGGCCCAGCGGTTATGTTGAGCTTGATTACCTACAAGCAGAGTATCTTTTTCGATGAAAATTGTCATGTTATGCAAAATGTGTTCTAAGACACGAGCGCGTAAGATGTCGACTTGTTGATCTTGATATTTCTGATAGGCTTCTGTCGTTAAAACAGCTCTTTCGGGATCGACGTAGGGTTTTGCATTTAAAATGTCTTCACGATAGCGTCTCATTTTAGGTGTTAATTTGCCAAAATCTCCTAATGTGGTTGTGGGTGCAATTTTTGTCATGACCATAGATATAACCTCCTATGTTAAAACAGAGCGGAGCATGGCGTTCAGAAGGTGAGCACTAACAGACTATAGCCAAAAATGCGGGTTTCAGCATTTTTGGCTAAAGTAAGTTAGGCACAGCCTTCTGCCATGAGCAGCTCGACTACAAAAACAGAGCGGAGCAGCGCGCTTAAAAGATGAGCATTATCGGACTCTAAGCTTAGGGTACGTACTTTGCACCATGGGCTTGGAGTTGGATAAGCGGAATTTTTGCGCTGTGAAGATCGACTAAGAAAACAGAGCGGAGCAAGCCGGGAGAACTCGAGCACCAATGGGCTCTGGCATTATGACAAGTGCATTTCTTGTCATGATGACGGAGTTGATTGGGCGGAAAGTTCTGGCTTGAGCACCTCGCTTACAATCGCAACTAAAAAAGATGACACTAACTGTTTTTTTGTTCAAAGTTTCACATAAGTTTGCCGGTTTTACCAGCCATTGATCTGCGCATCAATTCCGGAGTTTTGCAGGATCCTTTGATAGGCTAATAAGTCTTCTGTGTGCAGCTGGGCAACATCTTTTAATTTGTATTCCCGCCCTAAGTCAGTGTATTTTTTCAAGCCGAACTGGTGGAAAGGCAGCAGCTCGACTTCTTTGACCCCCATCTGCTGAAAAAGTTCGCCAAAGTGTCTGGCATCATTATCGGTATAGTTAAAACCTGGGATCACTGGGATCCGGATACAGTAGTCTTTGCCCGAATCGATGACGGACTGCATATTTTTTAAGATCATTTCATTTGTCCCGCCAGTCCCTTTGCGATGGAGCAGGGGGTCCCATTGTTTGCAGTCAAAATAGATCAGATCCATATATGGGTAGAACTCATTGAAAACGGCTGGTTTGGCGTAACCGGTAGTCTCGCAAGCCAAATGGATCCCTTTTTCTTTAACAGCTTGTGCTAGTTTGATTGCAAAGGGTGCTTGAAACAAAACTTCACCACCGGAAAAAGTTACCCCGCCACCAGACTCTGCGTAGAAATCATAATCTTGCATGATGACTTCCATGATTTCAGGGATTGTTTTGTATTCACCAACCATGATCTTGTGACCCTGGGCTTCATCGTACATTTCTTCTGGGTGCCGCAATTGTGATTCCGGGTTAGCACACCAGGCACATTTTAAGGGACAGCCTTTAAAGAAAACAACTGAACGAATACCAGGCCCATCGTTTAAACTAAATTTTTGAATGTTGAACAGCAAACCTTTATCAGCTGTTTTTGTCTGTCGGGGAATCTTTTGTTTTGTTAGCAATGAGTACACACCTCCTTTTCTATTTTCCAAATGAATTATATCACAATATTACGAACGAAACACATTAATGTTTCTTAAGAAAAATAATAGTCAAAAACAGCTATGAAGCTCGCACTGAGTTTCATAGCTGTTAGTAGAGAAAATATAAAATTTTGAGGATCAGTTTGAAATTAGAATTCGTTATTTGCTAGCCCGGATCCAATCAACCGCTGAATTAGCCTTGTTGATCGTTTTTTCAGTGTCGTAAGCTTTGTCGCGTGCCAAAGAAAATTTCTTCTTTTTTCCATTTTTGAATGTGATCTCGATCCAATACAGGTTCTGGATCGATGAGAGGAGTCCAGTATAACCCACTAAGGCATTAGGATAGGGGATAGCAGTCTGCAGCTCTTTTCCTTTGCGTCTGCCAATTGCTCTGGCGTCAGCAATTTCTGTCAAATCGATACTTTGTAAAGGTGTTAAAGGACCCATGAAAATCATTAAAACCCTTTTCCACCAACTGCTGAAGTCATAATATTTGATTTGACTGTCTGTGACTTCAAAATAATTGAATTCCACTTCAAGTACCCCAGGATAATGAACACCAGCTACTAAGATAAAGGCGATCAGGCCGGCGAACCAGCCCTCGGGTCCCAAGAACCCTCCTGCAATTAGGCCGAATACAAAAAAGTAAAGCAATGAAATAATCAAAGGACGAAATGATAATTTTTTTCCGAACGTGAACATTTTTCTACACCTCCATGTTGTCTACGGTTATGATATCACTATGATATTATAAAGACAACAATTTAGTTTCGCAGTTTACAATGCAGTTCCTAGGACAAAAGAAAAGGCACTAGCGTACAAGCTAGTGCCTTTTTGGTATCAGCTAATTAGGAAGATCTGACTCTTTACCACTGATAGTCGGTTGGATCTTGCCGGCCTCTGCCGGTGGCCTTGTCCAATAAAATTCTTTGTTCAAAGCGGGCGACGTTGTGTTTCGTAGCCTTGACCATATCTGGGTTGACGGAAACATAGTCGATGCCTTGCTGAACCAAGAATTCCGTGAATTCAGGATACTCAGATGGTGTTTGGCCGCAAATCGAAACCGTCTTGCCGTCACGATGGGCAACTTCGATCAGGTGAGAGATCGCACGTTTGACAGCCAAGTTGCGTTCATCAAAGAGATCCGAAACAGTGTCGTTATTCCGGTCACATCCTAGCAGCAGCATGGTCAAGTCGTTAGAACCGATCGAGTATCCGTCGATAAACTGGTTGAATTGGTCGGCCAAAATGATGTTTGAAGGGATCTCAGCCATCATATAGACTTTAAAGTCAGGTGTCCGGACCAGACCAGCTTGGGTCATGATCTCCGTGACCTTCGAAGCTTCAGAAACGGTTCTGACAAATGGGATCATGACGTTTAAGTTGGTCAGTCCAAATTCATTGCGGACCTTCTTAACGGCTTCTAGTTCAAGCTTGAAAGCTGCAACATATTTCGGATCGTAGTACCGTGAAGCACCGCGCCAACCCAGTAAATCGGCTGATTCATGCGGTTCATACTGATCGCCGCCCTTCAAGTTGCGGTACTCGCTGGACTTGAAGTCTGAGAAACGCAAAACTACGGGCCGCGGACTCATCGCACGGGCCACCTTGCTGATGCCTTCTGCTAACATATTGACCACTTTTTCTGGGTGGCCTTGTTCGATCAGATAGAGCGGATGCTCGTGAATATAGCTGGTCCAGATAAATTCTTCGCGCATGAGGCCGATCCCGTCGGCTGGCAAATTAGCGTATTTGTGAGCCAAATCAGGATCACCCAAGTTCATCATGACGCCAGTCGCAGTTGCAGCGAAGTATTCGGCATTGCCGGCAACTTCACCGGTTGGGACCTCTTCTTTGGCTGGAGCGACGATCGATTGAACTTCGCCTTCGTAGACGATCCCGTTTTTAGCATCGACTGTAATTGTGTCGCCTGTCTGCAAGACATCCATTGCGGCTGTTCCGCGACTGGTTGTCCCTACGATACATGGGATCTGCATTTCTCGGGAAACAATGGCCGCATGACAAGTCATTCCGCCATTATTAGTGATGATCGCCTTTGCCTTCTTCATGGCTGGGACCCAGTCTGGTGAAGTCATGGTGGTAACTAAGATTTCGTCTTCTTTAAATTGATCGATATCTTTCGGATCGGCGATCACATGCACTTTTCCAGCGGCTGTCCCAGGACTGGCTGCCAAACCTCTAACCAGAACTTTAGCATCGGTTACGTTATCCACGGGCTCATCTCCTTTGGCAGCGGAATTTTTCTTTTTCTGTGACCAGACAGTTTCCGGCCGAGCCTGAACCAGCCACAGTTTGTTGGTATTTTCGTCCAAGGCAAATTCCATGTCCATATAAGAACCGTAATGTTTTTCGATCTCAATGGCATAACCAGCGAGTTCAATGACTTGTTCGTCAGTTAATGAAGGCTTTTTTGCTTCTTCAACAGGAATCTGCCGTTCTTCTACACCGCCATCTTTGAGTCGAACCAGCTCGATATCTTTTTGAGTGATATCCTTAGAAACGATCTTCATGGTTTCTTTGTCGACGACAAAATCATCAGGGGTAACAGTTCCTTGGACGATATATTCGCCCAGGCCCCAGATACTATCAATAATGACCTTGGAGTCATCCCCGGTCCCAACGTTGATCGAAAACATGATCCCGGAGGATTTGGAGAAGACCATCATTTGAACTGTCGCGGATAAAGCAACCTTTTCATGCGGAAAATGTTGTTTATGCCGATAATAAGTTGCCCTTTCCGTGAAGAGGGAGGCATAACACTCTTTGACTTTTTGCACGACATCGGCTGCGCCGCGAATGTTGAGGTAAGAATCCTGTTGGCCGGCAAATGAAGCATCGGGCAGGTCTTCGGCAGTGGCACTGGAACGAATCGCAACGAAAGGCTCGCTTTCCCCGACTTTTTGGGCTAGTTCTTCATATGATCGTTCGATGCTTTGGGCAAGGTCGGCCGGCATTTCGCTGTCGGTGATCACTTTACGGATCTGCGTGCATTTCTGGTGTAATTCATCTGAGTTTTCATAATCTTGAATGCTTTCCAAGAGTTCTTTAATTTTGTCATTAGCGCCTGTTTGATCCATGAAGTAGCGGTAGGCATGCGCGGTAGTAGCGAAGCCGTAAGGAACAGGAATATTGGTTGCAGAAGTTAACTCGCCGAGGGAAGAAGACTTACCACCAACGAGGTCGACATCAGAGCGGTGAAGGTCATCGAACCATAAAACATTAGCAGTTTCTCGATTTTTCATGAAATTATCTCCTCGTATTATAAATGACAGAGCGAAGCGTGACTAAAGAATACCAAGCATTTCAACTAACTTTCCCCTAGCAGCAACTAATTGAACAAATGTCGGACAAAACATTTTGAAAACGGTTACATCACCTCAAATAAATTGTAGTAAAATAGATAAAGATAGTCAATAATAAGCTTATCCGATCTAAAAAAATGGGTAAATTTTTAGAGCAACTTGACATATTAGAGCATAATCTTGTTAGAACGGTACTGAAAATTTGCGCCCAGTGCTAAAAAAATGTAATCAATTTCAATTTATCAGGACAAGCAGCTGTTGTTGCTTTAAGAACGCGCCAAAATGTTGAATTTAAAAGCCGGATCAGCTATAAAATTCGTATCTCAAAAAAGTGTGTTGTGTTATACTAAATTATGTTGATCACGAATAAACGTGATTATTTTTTAAAGAAAAAAGGAAAATGACAGGAGGGGACACCGACGAAATATACAGGAAATTCAGTCGATGAAGCAATTACTGCAGGCTTGGCTGATTTAAACAAAGCTCGTGAACAAGTAGATGTCCAAATTATTTCGAGCGGTAAAAAAGGCTTTTTGGGAATTGGCAAGCAGCTTGCTGAGGTTGAGCTCTCGGTCAAGGAGGATGCTGTCAAGGAAGAAAAGACACCGCTCCAAGCAAACACTGCAGCTGATGCGCAGCCTGAACAAAGCAAGAAAGAGGACAAGCCTCTAAGAAAAGCAGCAGAGCCAAAGACTCAGCCGCAAGCTCAGCAGCCTGCTAGAATAAGTCACCGGGAAAAAGAAGCCAGCTTTGATGAAGTGCTGGTAGATCTGGGCAACTATTTGGCAGAAGTTACCAAGAATATGGGGATCAGCGCTACTATCAGTGTGACTCCAGAAAAACATACTGTTTATTATGATTTTGAGACTGAACAGGAAGGATTGCTGATCGGCAAGCGCGGACGGAATTTAAATTCCTTGCAGCTGCTAGCGCAAGATTTCTTGGATAAGCGGATCCACCACCGCGTGAGAGTTGTTTTGGATGTGGCAAATTACCGCGCTCGTCGTGCTGAAACATTAGACCATTTAGCACAAAAAACTGCGCGTGATGCGATCGCAGCGGGTGAACCGGTGATGCTTGATCCGATGCCGGCAATCGAACGTAAGGTGATCCATAAAAGTTTGGCTGAGAATAAGCACGTTAAGACTTATTCTCAAGGAACAGAACCGCGCAGAGCGGTAGTTGTGGATCCAAAATAAAAGCGTCAAAAAGTGAGGATCTCTGCTTGACGCAGCTTAAAATGAGCACTGCGATTTCAATGAAGAGAGAGCTTGTTATTGTAATGGGGAGGAAAATTTAATGAAAGAATATAAACCTGACCATATTGAAGATGAACTTTGTTTTGCAATTTATTCGGCACAAAAATTTTATACTAAATTTTATTCCCAAGCTTTAAAGGAATTCAAATTGACTTACCCGCAATACCTGACGCTACTGGTTTTGTGGGAAGAACAGCGTCCGATGATGATCAAGGAGATCGGTGCGCGCTTGAAACTGGATACAGGAACATTGACACCACTCTTAAAACGAATGGAAAAAGATGAGTGGGTCAACCGGACACATGTCCCTGAAGATGGCCGCAAAGTTTATATTGAATTAACTAAAAAGGGCAAGGCCAGTGAAACGAAGATCAAGAATAGTGTTAAAACTTGCTTGGATTCAATTGATATGACTTATCCTGAATATCAAGACAGCGTTAATGCTGTTAAAGAAATTGGGCAAAAGATCAAGAAGGTTGATGAAACGCTCGAGGATCTTTACGAATAAAAATTTAGTTGCATTGGCTAAACTGAAACTCTGTTCTTATGGCAGAGTTTTTTTGAACTGATCAAAAGCCAAAGCAAAGGGATAATTTGCGCTCACTTAGCGGGACAAATAGGAGGCTTTGACTTGAATTTAAACAAGCTCGACCATATTGCAGTGATCTGTCACGACGAACAAGCCGCACTGGATTTTTACGTGCACAAACTGGGTTTTGAAATTCAGGACCGCCATCAGCGGCCAGATAAAGGAGATATTTTATTTCACCTGGTTTGTGGGCCAGTGGTCCTTGAATTGTTTATCAAGCCTGATGCTCCTAACCGCGTGACTGGTCCGGAAGCTGCGGGCTTGCGACACCTGGCCTTTCATGTTGCTGACGTCGAGAAAAAAGTCAAAGAACTGGCAGAAAAGGGCATAGAGTGTGAGCCGATCCGTCATGATACCTTTACTGGTGAAAAAATGACCTTCTTCTTTGACCCAGATCATTTACCTTTGGAATTGCATGAATAACCTGAAAATAGCATTGCTTTGCACATGATAGTTCTTATCGTGAGCAAAGCAGTGCTTTTTTGATGGAGACAAACGAAAAAGCCCCCCGCTGCATTTAGCGGGAGGCTGACTTGGAGCTTATTTGTAATCGTTAGGGTCAGCAGCAAGCGGACCATATTCATCCATTTGGGAGTCGCGGAAGTCCCACCACTCACTTTCATACCCGATGAAACCTGCTTCTTTCATCGCAGCATCCAGGATCTGATGGTACTTAGCTGCTTCTTCGGGCCATTTTGCAGACCGACGAGCGAGTCCGGTGAAGTCATCGAAGCCGGTCGGCATCGGACATTCTGTCCCATCGGCAAATGTCATGGTCAGATCGAAAGTGACCCCTTTTTGGTGGCTGTAGTTAGGATTTGAAGGTGCCACGAATTCAGGATCAGGGTAAACTTCAAAAAGTTTTTCTTGGGCTTCGGTTGGACGGTAAGCATCCCAGACCTTGAGCCGGTAACCTTGCTCTTTGAGAAGTGCACTGGCCTTGGCAAGCTTCTGTGCTGTGCCCGTCCGTGCAATTGCGACCTTAAAGTTATAAATGACGTGGCCAGTAAAGTTGTTAGTGGTGGCATAGCGTAAATCGACGATAATATCTGGATCAAGTTTTTGGATATTCGTAAAACCAGTTAATGCAGCATCCATAAAAAAGCATCCTTTCAATGATAAATTTTGCTTCCTGACTTATATTTTAACCGAAACTGACCAACTTTGGTACTGCAATCGGTTTCCAACTTTTGGAGGGCATTTATTTGTGCAAAAAGCGGTCGTGTATTTTGAAAATAGAGCGGGTTAAATGCTATTATGACAATGAAAAGGACTGCTTGGGCAAAATTTTGCCAGAAAGATAAATATTATTGCTTTACATTCTATATTATACGCTATATAATATTGTCAGAAGTTAAAGAACTGCACTAAATCTGGAATGATCAGTCAGATGCAGGGGGGAGTACACAATGGATAAATCAAGGTACCTGGTTGACTTGGAAGATTATTTGACTGGGTTAAGTGAAGAGGAAAAAAGAAATGTTCTGCAATACTATGATGAATATATTTCCGATGCTGGGTTAGAGACAAGAGAAGAAATTGAAAAGGAATTAGGGTCGCCGCGGCAGTTAAGCCGGATGATCCTCGCAGATGAATCGATCAAAAAGAGTGAAAAAGAGGCACAGGGCGGAAAATTTGCTTCGCCGCAATCTAACTCGAAGATGATCTGGCTGATCTTGCTTGCGATCATCACCTCACCATTCACTTTGGCAGTTGGTTTTTTCGCCTTAGTTTTCCTGATCATTATCGGCGGAATTCTGCTGGGATTGGCAATCACTTTAGTTGTAATGATCGCAGCTGCGATCGTTGCCGCTGGCTTGGCATTATACGCGGGTCTAGGACTCTTGTTTAGCGCTCCATTTGTCGGGCTGTTTTATGTTGGGATAGCTTTGACAGGCGCGGCTGTTGTAATGATCATGGTTCCGCTGCTGTACTGGTTGTGCTCAGCACTAATTCAAGGAATCGCTAATTTTTCCCGGTTTGTTTACCGCAAATACGGAAACAGTAAGGGAGGCAGAAAATAATGAAGAAAGTTTTTAAGTGGGGTTGGATCTTTTTAGTTGTTGGTGTGATTTGCTTAGTATTTGGCGGTTTTGCCCGTGGCGCAAAAGACGTGGTCTTCAACAATTGGCGGCCAGTTGTTTATAGTGCAAAAGCGAATTTTCAAAAGGAATATGCCGTAGGAGAGTTTAAACAGGTTGATAGTAATGTTGGCAATGCGAATGTTGTGATCCGTAGAGGTGATGACTATCGTGTCCGGTATGTCGGGCAAAAGAGTGCGCGCCCATCTGTCAAGGTGTTAAACGATCGGGTGACAGTTAGACAAAAAGCCTCCGGCAGCCAACGGGCCTCGATCGGTTTTCGCTGGCATGATCGTTCACAGAAGGTTAGAAACAAGGTAATTATCGAGGTTCCAGATAACGTGAAGTTGGAACAAGTGCGGAATTTAAATAATAATGGTTCAACTAAGATCATCGGACTCAGTACAGCCAATTTAGAAGCACTCGGTTCGCATGGTGCATTAGTTTTGAATAACATGAACATTGATAAAGCCAATGTTGAGCTTCGCGATGGTGAGGAGATCCGTTTGAATAATACAATTCTTTTAGGCGGGTTGATCACGAGTGATGATAATGATGTACTGGTAGAAAACGGAACTTTGAGAAACGTGGAGATCCAGCAAAATGATGCCGACCTTGCCATGCATAATGTTGCTTTGGACGGCGGTAAGGTCGATATGTCCGATGGTGATGTTAAAATTGCGCAAAGTACTGTGACAAATGGGTATACGGTTAATAATGATGATGGAGATAACATCATTGATGGTGTCAAAGCAGGTGGTTATGTCAGCACAACAGGCGAGACTTCAGACAATAATTTGTTCAGTAATCACGCTAATGGCGGAACATTACGCAGCGGTTTGACACGAAATGTTTTAAACATTAAGAATAACACGGGTGACAACGTGATCCGTTAAGCAGAAGCTAGCGAAGAAAGGGAGAATTGGTATGAAAATTCAAGTAACCGCTGATCTGCTTGATGGATTGGTCTTAGCCTTACTGGACCGAGAAGACTTTTATGGCTATGCTTTAACGCAAGAGATGCAAAAGGCAATTTCTATTTCAGAATCAACAATGTATCCAGTGTTGCGGCGGCTAAAAAAGGATGGCTATCTAACAACTTATGACCAGCCGTTCCAAGGTAGAAATCGCAGGTACTATCAGATCACTGAGAGTGGTGAAGAGCATTTGGCGAAGGTATATCGGATGTGGACAGACTATAAGGAAAGTTTAGACAAGGTGTTTACAGCTAAGCAGGAAAATCAGTAAGCAAAAAAGGATGGCGGATAAAAATGAAAGAAAAGAAAAAGTTAACTAAATCGCGCGAAAAAGTTGTCAGCGGCGTTTTTGGCGGCCTGGCAGAGTACTTCGACTGGGATAAAACGATCGTCCGGCTGATCGGGGCGGTGTTGATCATCTTCCCTGGCAATGTGATCGGCGGGCTGTTACTGTACTGGCTGGCTGCAATCATCATGCCTGATCAGCCTTATGATGATCATGATCATCACGACCACGACGATGACTCGGTTCTTGAAGGCGAATTTAAAGAAAAAGATTAGTTTTACGCTTGACCTGGCTGTGCTGTTGCAGTCGGGTTTTTTGGTAGTTATTTACAGTTAGGCAAACAAAAAGTCATACTGCCAACGTTTAGCAGTATGTTGGGTAAAGATGCGACCAACTGAATCCATCTCGCCTGACTTTAATCCAGACTGATTCCGTTTGGAGCAAAGTTCGGCCGACATTAATCCAGACTGATTCCGTTTGGAGCAAACTATGCCTGACATTAAGCCAGACTGATTCCATTTGGAGCAAACTTCGCCTGACTTGTAACCAGCCTTCGAACCAACTAGATAATATCCTATGATTTGTCCAGGTTCCTGGATAACTTTATCCAGCATCTATAGATATGAAAATATAAGAGCCGCTAGCCTAATTTTGTGTAGGCAGCGGCTCTTGTACTTATTTATTATTTTGCAGTAAAGGCGAATCGGCTTGATCTCCAAACCATTTTTGATTGATGCGTTCTAACGTGCCATCGGCTGCCAGTTTTTTCAGACCGGCATTGACTTTTTGGCGGAGACGGTCATCACTTTTACGCATGCCGACACCGAATGCTTCAGGCGGGAAGGCGCCGCGGATCGTTTGAAAGTCCCCCGGATTTTTCTGATGGGCAATGTAGTAGTCAGCATAGCTGCTGTCGATCAAAAGCCCTTGGATCCGGC
Organism: Ligilactobacillus salitolerans; assembly: GCF_003864415.1. GTDB lineage: Bacteria > Bacillota > Bacilli > Lactobacillales > Lactobacillaceae > Ligilactobacillus > Ligilactobacillus salitolerans. The sequence continues at coordinate 20,159 of NZ_BFFP01000016.1, read as the reverse complement.
CAGAGTTGAGATCGATAAAGGCGTTAGTAAAAGATTCATACAGGACTGGGTCATGGTCTTTGATCCGGTTTTTTAATAATTTTGGGTACTTGTTAATATCATTGGAGCCCGAAGAACCGGTTTGAGCTCCTAAAACTTTACCCGTCATATCTGCATAAGAGTTAATGTGGTTTTTCTTAAGCGAGACTAGGACCTGGTCATTTCTCAAATAAGTGCGGCTAAAGGCGACCTTGGCTTGGCGTTCTGGAGTCTTTGTGAAGCCATTCCAGATCAGGTCGATCGTACCGTTTTTTAATTCAGTTGCGTTCATTGCCCAGTCGATCGTCTGGAAGTTTGTCTTGACGCCGTAGAGTTTGAAGACAGCTTTGGCGAGATCGACATCATAGCCGACCAGCTGCCCATTTTTTTGCCGAAAGCCCATTGGGACAAAGGTGTCGTCAACACCAATTGTGACATAGCCGCGTTGTTTGATCTGGCTCCAGTTGTCGGTTTGGTCTGCCTTTTTGCCGATCGAAACCCCGCAACCGCTTAAAATTACTGTGCAGGCTAGGACTAAAAGGCAGGTGAATAGATTTTTCCTTTTCAAACAGCGGTCCCTCCTTTGGCGTCTAAGGCTTCGACAGTGAAGATCTTGTCAGCAGTTTGTTTGGCAAAATCCATATCATGGGTCACGATGACTTGGGTCATTTGATCATTTTTCAATTTCAAAATGATTTGGCTGACCTTTTCGCGCAAAGCCGGATCCAGAGCAGATGTTGGTTCATCGTAGCAGAGAACTTGAGGTTCCATCGCCAAGGCACGCACGATGGCAACACGTTGTTGCTGACCACCGGAAAGTTGGTAGGGATACAAGTCTTCTTTGCCGGCTAAATCAAGTTTATTCAGCAGTTCTTTGGCTTTCTTTTGAGCAGTAGTTTTATCTTGCTTTAAAGCCAGTTTAGGAGCCAGGGTGATGTTATCCAGAACAGTCAGGTTAGGAAAAAGCTGATAGTCTTGGAAAACGACACCAGTGATCTGTTCATTGCTGGCTGGCTTAGCTGGGTCAAAAGCCTGACCATCCAGCAAGAAGGAACCTGAGTCAGGAACTTCAAGACCGCTGAGGCAACGCAGAAGAGTAGTTTTGCCGGCACCAGAAGGGCCAACGATAGCCAAGATCTCGCCCGAGGGGATCTGGAGGTTGAGGTGATCGAGAATAGTACGTGAGCCAAAAGTTTTAGTGATATTTTTTAATTCAAGCATGAAAATTCCTCCTATCGAAAAACAGAGTGGAGCGAGGCGTTTAGAAGATGAGCACTAACGGACTTCAGACGATAATGCGGTTTTCAGCATTGTTGGATGAAGTAGGTTAGGCGCAATCTTCTGCCTCGTGGAACTCGACTAAGAAAAACAGAGCGGAATCAGGCGCCCAGAAGGTGAGCACTAGCAGACTTTGGCATTATAGTGCGGTTTTTGCACTATGATGACGAAGTTAGCTAGGCGGAACCTTTTGCCTGATGTAGCTCGACTAAGAAAACAGAGTGGAGCGGGGCGCTCAGAAGGTTAGTACTCATTACTTCCACTTAGCATAGTGTTGTTCGACCTTCCGCAGTGCGTAGGCAGCAATTCCTGTCATGAACAGGTAAACCACCCCAACGAGGACTAATGGGATCAGCGTTACATCTCTGGCGGTCGCAACGTTTCCTGCTCGCAGCAAGTCTCCTAGGCCGATCACATAAACGAGTGAGGTATCTTTGACCAGATTCACAACTTCATTTCCAATTGAAGGGATCACGATCTTGACCACCTGAGGGATCACGATATGTAGCAGTGTTTGAGTTCTGGTCAAACGTAAAACTTTGGCACTTTCGAATTGACCCGCTGGGATCGCCTGGAAGCCGCCCCGAAAAATTTCTGCAAAGTAAGCAGTGTAATTCAAGATAAAAGCAAAAATAGCCGCATCATAACGTTGGAAGATAATGCCCACGATCGGTAAACCGTAGAAGACAAAAATCAGCTGCAGCAACAGAGGTGTGCCACGCATGATCCAAACGTAAAACTTCAAGACGGCTTTTAGCGGCTTAAATTTAGAAGTCAGGCCCAGGCTGACGATGATACCTAAGGGAATAGAAGCAACTAAGGTCCAGAAAAAGATTTTGAGAGACATCCAAGCCCCTGAAATGAGCGATGGAGCAATTTGTTCAATATAGTTCATAAAGATCCTCCTTTTTTTGAAAGCAGCGGCTGGGGTAAATAAAAACAGCCGTCCTTTTGCATCAAAACTGATACAAAAGGACGACTGCTGTCGTGGTCCCACCTTTTTTCGTTACATGCTCGCACATGCAACCTCGGCGAGTTTGTTCACATTAAATTTTACGATAAGGCCGGAAAAATAAAAAAGCCGCCTTCCTAGGCCAAAAGCCTAAGAGGACGACGTATCGCGGTTCCACCTCACGTTTATCATTTGCTCGCACAAATGAACTCACTAAGTTTAATATGATCAAACTCACGCGCTAACGGGGCAACCGGAATTTCTTACTGTAAGGTTTCAGAAAATCAACTGACAGGTGTGATTCGCTGCAAAACAACATATACCATTCCCAGCACCAGGTACTCTCTGAATGCGTCTGCAACTACTAGTCTGCTCTTTGTTTTTAATGATTATTTAATGTTGAATTCCATTATAGACGTTCAAAAGAAGATGTCAAGGGAAATTAACAAAATAGTTGAATCAACTGACCACGGTCCATTCATTGATCGATTTACCGTTCTCATCTTTGAGCTGCAGCCAGCTGTTTGTTCCGGCAAAATATAAGAATAGCCCGACCTCATTGACACTTTTCAAGACAATATCTGCAGTCGTATAACCATCTTTGAACTCAGCTTGATGTTCACTGCGTAATTTTTGCGCAAAGCGGGCTGAAAAGCCGACACTGCCGTCTTTATTTAAAGGCACTTCTGTTTTGAGTTTGGCGCCGGCCTTGATCAGCATTTCAGTGCGCTTTTGCCAGAAAACGGTGGCTTTGCTGTCGGAATGATCCACATAAAAGGGGATAGCAGCAATCTCTTTAGTCCATTTGTGCCGTGGCTTGCCGCCTTTCTTCTTTTGATCCTGCCCGAGGCTATAGCCAAACCTTTGCAAAACCAGTTGGACATCTTGTGAGATTTGAGCTGTCAGAGCTGCCAGGTTTTGGGGAATTTTTTCTTCCTCTAGTTCGGTCAAATGGCCGGCCTGATGGGCAGCTTGAATCAGCTGACGTTTAAGATAGGTTGGTTCGGTCTGCCAATCTGTTGAGCTGATCACGATCAGTGTTTTCTTTAGGTCCTTAGCGGTGGGTGCTGTTTCTGTGATCAGATCCACTTGGTTTTTGGCAGTTGTCAGATAAATCGCCTGTGTCGGTTGGGGCGTTTGCTTAAGGTCAGACTGGGTAATTGTGATAGTCAACCTGTGCTGGTCTAAAAGGATCTCTGTAGATTTTTCAGTTAACGTGACCCGTAAATTCAGTACCATTATCTTTTCTCCTCACGTTTTTCCCAATCCGATCTTAAAAGCGACCAGACATTGCCGTCATGGTAACCGTCAGCCAGCAATTCATTGGCGCGCATGGTTCCGTCCAAATGAAAACCGGCTTTTTTAGCGACTTGATTACTGGGGGCGTTTTCGACCGCGGCTTCGATGACGATCTTATTGACCTGATAATCCTGAAAGCCGATAGCACACATCCCGGCTACTGCGCGGTGCATAATGTTTTTGTGACTGTATTTCGTCCCTAGCCAATAGCCGATCTCGGTACTCTGGGCTAGTGGGTTGAAACGATTAAAGCTGATCATCCCTGCGGTTTGACCCTGGTACAAAATCACAACATTCAATGATTCCCCGGTCGCAAAATGCTGGACCACTGTAGTTAAGAAAGCCTCTTCGTCAGCAGCAGCTTGCATTTTGGGGACCCAAGGCAGCCAAGGTGCTAGTTCGCTGCGACTTTCATCGACCAACTCAAATAACGGTTGTGCGTCGAGTTTAGGGCGTGGGAGAGCAAGGCTGATTTCCTCATCGATTTGATATGTAAACATAAAAACACCTCCAGAGAGTATATTTGTAAATAACTATAACTGGCTGTTGCAAAATTAGCAATAAGTCAGTACGATAGCAACAATAGTAAAAAATCATACACTTAGCTGTGTAATGGAAGGTAGATCATGTTGTGTGAAGAATAAGTTCGTCTTGTTAGCGGATATGTTTGTCAATATGGGGATCGGGCTGATCATGCCGATCACGACACTTTTTGTACATAACTCATTAGGCAAAAGTTTAGTTGTTGCTGGATATGTGCTGCTGGGATTTTCGGGGGCGATGACGCTGGGAAATCTCGCCGGCGGCCGCATGTTTGATGCGTGGAACCAAAAGGCAACCATGTATACTGGCGGTGGGCTGGTAGTCGGGGCACTTTGCTTACTGGCGGCATTTCCAGTTTGGCCGCTGTACCCGATCTTGCTTGCTTTCTATGGCTTTGGTCTGGGCATTTTGAATTCGGCAGTCAACGGCTACCTGGCTTTTTTGCAAAAAAGCGATGCGAATATCTTTAATAACGGCTATTGGTTCGCCAATATCGGAATGGCCATTTCAACCTTGCTAGCGGGGTATTTGTTTGATATCAACATTCGCTTGATTTTTGGACTGGCCGCGCTGCTTTTTACCACTACCGTTGTTTTGATCAGGTTGAAATTTCAAGATTTCAGCGTCAAACAAACTGCGCCCCAGCTGACCCAAGGATCCCATAAAGAATTCAGCAATTTACTGGCGATTTTTCTGGTCTGTTTGATTATGATCACGATTTGGATCTGTTACGAGCAGTGGAACAGCAACGTTTCAGTTTTGATGACTGATATGGGGATCTCCGTGCGTAAATACAGCATGTTATTTACGATCAGCACGGTTGAGATCTTAGTCTTGCAGCCGATCTTGACTAGGCTTTTTTCAAATACTTTTCGCTCTGACAAAATGCGGGTCGTGTTAGGCGTGATTTTCTTTGCCTGTTCCTATTTGACAATTGCTTCAGCCCAATTATACTGGCAATTCGTTTTAGGGATCACCTTTGTCTCGGTCGGAGAAATTCTGGCTTTGACCGCGATCCCGATCCTGTTGAACCGCTATGCAACAGATCGAGATCGGGGAACGATTCAGTCTTTAGGCAGCTTGTCAGGTTCACTCGGTCGGGCATTGGGCCCCTTATCCGGCGGATGGCTGATCACGATGCTGGGGTATGACAAAACATTTATAGTGTTCTTTGGGGCACATCTTCTTTTGCTGGTACTCCTGGCCTTCATCCGTCGGCCAGCTGGAGCGAGTCAAGTCACTAACGAACAGAAAGGATAGATCTTATGAAGGCGATCTTAACAACAATTGGGACAGATAAAGTTGGCATTATTGCCGGAGTCAGTCGGTATTTGGCTGACCATGAAATTAATATTTTAGATGTTTCACAGACGATCATGGGCGGCAACTTTACGATGATGATGATGGTTGCGTTGCCTGATACTGCAGATTTTCAGAAGTTGACTGCGCAGTTAAACGACTTGGGGCAAGAGTTGGGTGTTGAAATCAACATCCGAAACGAGCAGCTTTATCGGTCGATGCACCAGTTGTAAAAAATTCCATTGATAGCATTTATGTGGAGAGTACTTGGTCAAAGAAGGAACCAGACAGGGGAAGTCTGGTTCCAAGTTTACCAAAGAAGGAACCAGACGAGGAAAGTCTGGAGCCAACTTGGTCAAAGAAGCTGCTAGAAAAAGGTCTGAGCTGACCTTGTCAGAATATCATTCGTTTTGAAAGGAAGTCACTCATGGAAACTGAAAATATTCTTGAAACGATCAAAATGATCTCCGATGAAAACTTGGATGTCCGCACTATTACGATGTCGATCTCTTTGCTAGATTGCATAGACAGTGATAGTGACATTGCTTGTCGTAAAATTTATGAAAAAATTACCACTACCGCGCGGGATCTGGTTAAAGTTGGACAGCAAATCGAAAACGAGTACGGGATCCCGATCATTAACAAAAGGGTAACCGTGACTCCAATTGCGATCGTTGCTGCCGCCAGTCACGACCATGATTATGTTAAATATGCCAAAACCTTGGATCGTGCAGCACATGAAATCGGGATCGATTTTATCGGCGGTTACTCGGCTCTTGTCCAAAAAGGCTTCCAGAAAGGCGATCGGACGCTGCTTTCGTCTTTGCCCGAGGCTTTGGCTGAAACTGAGCTTGTCTGTGCTTCGGTCAATGTCGGTTCAACTCGTTCTGGGATCAACATGGATGCCGTCGCACAAATGGGCGAGATCATTGTCGAGACGTCCCAAAAGGATGTGATGGGCAATGCCAAAATGGTCGTTTTCTGCAACGCCGTTGAGGATAATCCGTTTATGGCGGGCGGGTTTCAAGGAGTGAGTGAACCCGATGTTGTCATTAACGTTGGTGTTTCAGGCCCTGGCGTTGTCAAAGCAGCTTTAGAACAGGTCAAAGGACAATCGATGGATGTCGTGGCGGAAACGATCAAGAAGACTGCTTTCAAAGTCACTCGGATGGGACAGTTAGTTGGTACTTTGGCTGCTGAAAGGTTGGGTTTTCCATTTGGGATCGTTGACCTGTCGCTGGCACCGACCCCGGCTGTTGGTGACTCGGTTGCTCAGATCCTGGAAGAGATTGGCCTGGAATCTGTTGGGACCCACGGCACGACGGCGGCTTTGGCAATGTTAAATGATGCCGTCAAAAAGGGCGGGATCATGGCCTGCAGTCATGTTGGCGGACTCTCTGGTGCTTTCATCCCCGTTTCAGAGGACGCAGGCATGATCAAAGCAGCCGCCGCTGGAAGTTTGAACATCGAAAAGCTTGAGGCAATGACAGCCGTTTGTTCTGTCGGTCTCGATATGATTGCGATCCCGGGCGATACTCCGGCTTCAACGATCAGTGCGATGATTGCTGACGAAGCGGCAATTGGGATGATCAACAACAAGACAACTGCGGTCAGGGTGATCCCAGTGCCGGGCAAAGGCGTGGGAGACACCGTTGAATTTGGCGGTCTGCTCGGGCACGCTCCAATTATGGCAGTTAACCAGGCAGGCGCTGCTGAAATGATCCAGCGGGGCGGTACGATTCCGGCGCCGATCCATAGTTTTAAAAACTAGCTTTATTTCTCGCCAACAGCAGAGCAAGTATTTGCTTTTATGCTGGACAAGGTTTATTATTACACTTGTTATTTTAAAATTTAAAAACATCTGGGGTGCCATTAGGCTGAGAAAAGACCCATTGAACCTGATACGGTTAATACCGGCGAAGGGAGTCAGTTTTATCTGGTCGCATTGCGCGAATGTTAATGATAATTAATGATCTCTTTTGGTGGATTCTGCCAGGAGAGATTTTTTTATTATGATTTTGCAGTCCGCGTTTACGGGCATCTTTGGCGTTTTCTCAGTCTGGCAGCCTCTCAGGTGGTGAGGAGAGAGAAATGAACAAAACACGTAACAACGCCTGGCATTTGCGGGATGTGATCTTACTGACACTAGTGGCGATCCTGACTGGTGTCTTGTATTTCGGAGTAGTTTTTCTGTATAACGCTTTAAGCGTCGCCTTGACTCCACTAGGTCTTGCACCTTTTGGCAACGATTTGATCTTAGGCCTGTGGACCTTGGCAGCCCCGCTAGCTGCCTGCCTATTGCAAAAAATTGGCTCCGCCACGATCGGTGAAATTTTAGCCTCTGCGGTGGAAGCCATCATGGGCGGCCAGTGGGGGATCAGTACTCTGATCTCCGGCTTTATTCAGGGGATCGGCTCTGAACTTGGCTTCACTTTTACCGCCTACAAACGCTACGATATGGTCAGTTTATCCTTATCAGCTCTGACCACCACGATCGTGACTTTTACCTGGGATCTTTTCCAGCAAGGTTATGCCGCCTATCACTTATGGATGATCATTGCTTTGTTCTTTACCCGTCTGCTCTCAATTTGGCTATTTGGCGCCTTACTGGTCCATGCAGTCGTGAAGTTGTTGGAACGTTCGCACATGCTTCGGGCTGAATAACTTAGAGGAGAAGCCAATTGAGTTACATTGACGTTACTGATTTAACTTTTTCTTATGTTCAAGGCGGACAGCAAATTCTGCAAGACCAGCAGCTCAGGTTTGACCAAGGGACTTTTAACGTGTTGACTGGACCGTCTGGGTCAGGCAAATCAACTTTTCTGCGCTTATTATGCGGGTTATTTCCGCAATTTACCGGGCACTTGTTGGCAGGAAAAATCTTGCTGGACGGACAGGATGTCGGGCAAATGTCAGTTACACAACGGGCACGAAAAATTGCCTTGCTCTTTCAAGTCCCGTCTGAGCAGTTTGCCATGCCGACACCGCGCGAAGAGTTGGTTTTTACCTTAGAAAATTTGCGCACGGATCCAGCTGAGATCCCGACTCGACTTGAACGGGTTTTGGCATTTACTGGAACAACGCAGTTTGCCGACCGTAAATTTACCACTTTATCGGGTGGTGAGCAGCAGCGTGCAGCTTTGTCGGTAATTCTGGCATTAGACGCTGATATTATTTTATTGGATGAACCTTTTGCCAACGTGGACCCGCAAACCAGGGCGTTCTTGCTTAAAAGATTGGCTGCTTTAGTTTCAGAGCAGGGCAAAACAGTCATCATTTCTGATCATGACCTGACTGACTATCAATTTGTAGCCGACTATCTGTATGTTTTGGATCCTGCAAAAAAACAGATCCACCTGGCTGACCCAGCAGAAAGAGCTCAACGTTTTAAAGCCTTTGATCAGCAAAAGCACCAAGCAGTGGCGGTTGATTTGCCTCAGAAAGATGGGCCAGTGGAATTTGCCCTGCATGATTTTGCCACAGGCTATCAGCAAAATTTGCTCAGCCAAAAACAATTCCAATTGTTTCAGGGACATTTAACGGTTTTTACCGGTCCAAACGGTGTCGGTAAGTCTACTTTGTTCAATGCGATCGCTAAGCTTCAAGGCTATCGAGGGTCCTTGACCTGGCATGAACAAGAAATTGCCAAACTAAAGGCCAAACATTATAACCGAAAAGTTGCTTTGGTTTTTCAGAATCCTGTCAGTCAGTTTATGCAAGTGACCGTTAAGGAAGAACTTGAATTGAGCTTGAAAAATCGTTTGGCAAATGGCTGGACCAAAGACCAGGTTCAAGCTGCCCTGGTTGACTTGGACCTAGCCGGTCGGCAAGAACAGGTCGTCTACCAGTTAAGCGAGGGGCAGAAACGCAAACTGCAAATTTTATTGATGTTGTTGTTGGGCGTGCCGACCTTGCTGCTAGATGAACCATTAACTGGGTTGGACTTAGTTTCAGCTAACAAGATCATGGGTTATTTGCAGCGAGCTGTGAAAACCGAAGGCAAAACAGTGATCATGATCAGCCACCAGCTGACCAATCTCGCCCAGTATGCTGATTACCATATCAAATTAGATCACAAAGAATTATCTTACGAGGCGACGCTATGAATCCAACAGTCTTATTAGCCGTAGTTCTTGTCTGCGGGATCGAATTGTCGTTTGCCCGCGTGATCACTGCGAATCTGCTGGTGATCATCGTTGGGGTCGTGGTGTTAGTCTACAAGCATGCCGGCTGGCGGACCTATTTGCGGTTACTTTTAGTTCCGCTCTTGCCTGCGCTTGGAGTCTGGTTTTCGATGGCATATTTTGCTGTCGATCATCAACTGCACTATGCCTGGGTCTTGGCAACGCGGATCTACGCCTACTCATTTTTAGGTGCGATCTTCACCTTTTCGACCACAGTGAGTCGAACGCTTGCCTCCCTGGAACAAAACGCACACCTGCCAACGACATTTGTCTACGGCATGCTAGCGGCGCTAAATTTTGTTCCTAAAATCAGAAGTGAAGTGACGACGATCAAGGCTAGTGCACAGATGCGGGGGATCACTTTGCATTTCTGGTCGCCGCAGCTGATGTTTAAAGGGATCTTGGCAGCACTGAAATGGTCAGAAAGTTTAGCTGAAGCAATGACCTCACATGGCTTTGCTGAAAATCAGCCGCGCACACATTATCTGGTTATTCAGATCCCAAAATGGAATTACTTCGCTGCAATCTTGACTTTAGCTATTTTTCAAATTTTTATTTTTTCAGCTTGGCCGTAAAATAATGGCTGGGCATTGTTTAGGAGGAGAAGTTATGTCACAAACCAAAAGCAATACTCGTCTTTTGACCGAAACTGCCATTATGGCAGCTTTGTCGATCGTTTTAAGTTATATCGTGGTCTTCAGAATGCCCCAAGGCGGCAGTGTTTCATTAGTTTTAGTGCCGCTGATCTTTCTTTCATTGCGGCGCGGACCCTTGTGGGGGTGTGCTGCTGGTGTGATCTGCGGTGTTGTGCAGTTGATGTTTGGCGGTTCGTTCCTGAATCCGATCCAAGTTTTGTTTGATTATGTCTTGTCATTTGGCACGGTCGGCTTGTGCGGCTTTTTTGCGCGTCCTTTCCAAGCAGCAGCTGATAACCGGGAACATGGCAAAATTTTCTGGTATAGCTTGGCTGCTAGTTTTGTCGGCGGTTTTATGGCCTATGTCAATAACGTGATTTCCGGGATCGTCTTTTACGGTGAGTACACACCTAAAGGCCAGTCGGTTTTTGCTTATTCCACGATCTATAATGCGACCTATATGATCCCTGAGGCTCTAGCTGCCATGCTGGTTGTTTGGCTGTTAGCTGACCGGGTCCCAAAACTTTTTGTACCAAACAAATAAATCAGTTAAGGCAGAGCTGCTTGAAATTTAGCCCTGCCTTTTTGCTTGTGCAAAAATGGGCATACGGTTAAATTTTTGGATAAAAATGCTATAATAAAGGTGGAAATCAGTTAGATGGAAGGGGCAATTATTATGGCCGTTGAAAAAGTTAGTCTCGCCTTTGGACCGGAAAAAGGATTACGCCTGCAACAGGAGAAGTATCCTGACCGTGACTTAAAGTTACTCAAATCAGTAACGGATGAAAATAAATTCTTACTGTTAGACTCCTCGAATCAGAAAAGTGTTTTTCATGCGGGTTTAAACTATGAGACCAGACACGAAATTGGCGAAGAAACGTGGCAAGGTTTCTACGAATTTCGCTATTTTACGCTGGGGACTCAGCAAAAAGATCTGCTAGCTTCGATCGTGCAGAAATGGGAGAATAACTACCAGATCCCAGCAGGGTTGCGTTACAGTCTGATTTTGCGGGATGAAAAGAAGAACCTGCAGTACTTGATGTTAAATGTCTGGAATTCTGAACTCGACTTTTTCGACTGGAACACAGCAGACTCGAATCAAATTAACCAGTTTGGCTATAATGAAAACAAAAAGCCTTATATCGCGCACTTTGAACCTGCACCTGCCAAGCGCTAGGCGAAAAGTATTTAGAAAAGACTGCTAAAGAGTGGCACAAGGCCGTTCTCTAGCAGTCTTTTTGCGGGTTAGTGTATAATGAATTTTACGAGGTGATCCGGAATGAAAATTTTAGTTTTAGGCGGGAACTTGATCCATGAAGGTGCTAATGAAGCTTTCGCTCAGTTTGAAGAGCGGACCGAAGATCAAGTTATTTTTGCCAATGAAAGTTTAACCGATGAAGAATTAAGCCAAGTCGATATCGTGCTTGGAAATAAGGCTGAAATGGTCGAGCGGATCCTTAGTTTACCGCATTCGCGCTTGAAGTGGATCCAGGCTTTTTCGGCTGGGGTCGACTATTATCCGCTAGCAAAATTTGCCCACCAAGGCATCTTGCTGTCCAATGCGAGCGGGATCCATGCTGAACCGATCGCGGAAACTGTTTTTGGGATCATGCTCAGCCAAATGCGCGGGATAAAAGAAGCTGTCTTAAATCAGGCTGATAGTAAATGGGATCCTTCTGCTGGTAAATTTACCTTGTTGTCCGGTAAGAAAATGGTAGTCTTTGGAACTGGCCATATTGGCAGCAGGATCGGCGAATTGGGGCAGGCCTTCAAGATGGAGACGATAGGGATCAACCATTCTGGGCATGCGGCAGCAGGGTTTAACTCAACTCTGCCGATCAGTGAAGCTGCAGATCCTGCAATCGTCCAGGCAGATGTGATCGTGAACGCCTTGCCGCTGACCAAGGAAACGAAGGGCTTTTATGACCAGAAGTTTTTTGCCAAATTAAAGCGCAGTCCCTTGTTTGTTAATATTGGACGCGGACCGAGCGTAGTGACAGCAGATCTGATCAGTGCCTTAGAAAACGGGCAAGTCGGTGAGGCTGGGTTAGACGTCGCAGACCCAGAGCCATTGCCGGCAGACAGCCCTTTGTGGCAGATGCCAAATGTTTTGATCACTCCGCATGTTTCGGGCTCTTACAGTAATTATGTTGAGGGAGTGCTGGAAATTTTTGAAGAAAACCTCCGGCAGTATCATCAAGACGGCACGCTGGTTAGAAATGAAGTTGACCTGCAAAAGGGTTATTAAAGGCAGAAAGTTGGAGTAATTATTTTGGAACAAAAAAAGAAGTCAGTCCGGATCGTTCTCTGGCTGGCTTTTATCTTTTACATATTAGCGGTCGGCTACCTTTGCTTTTCGCCGACGTTACCGCTGGTGATCCCAGCCAATAATCCAGTGCCCTATATTTATTTAGGAAAAGCACCATTTATCTGGTTACCATTTGCGGAAATGCTGGACATTCAGTTTTACTTGAATGTGTTGATGACAGTACCATTTGGCGTCTTTACTGCTCTGCTAGTCAGAAAACCTCTTTCACTTTGGCGAAGTGCTGGGTTGGGCATCGTAGTGGGGGGCTTGATCGAATCAACCCAGTTGATCTTGGATAACCTGCAGCTGACCAGCCGCTGGGTCGACATTAATGATGTCATTGCCAATGCATTAGGGGTCTTTGCCGGTTACCTTGTTCTTGTCTGGATCAAAGGGGTTATTCAGCGGTGCATCCACGGTGCGGACGGGAACTAAAGATGTGTTTTGTTGATGGAAGCTGGGATTTATGGTAAGTCTTTTTTGTTAAGATTTAAAAATATAAATAGAGGTATTTTAATGAAAATCCTGAATTATTTACGAGCATCTGCAAAAATTGAAGCCGATTTTGATAAAAAACAAAGCTTTCAAAAATATCGAAGGTCATTATTTTTAGTTATTATCTTGGTTGTTTTAGTTACGATCAACCTGGGGATTAACCTGCACTTAAGACAAACGAAATTTGATTCGGCAAAGTTTTATTTTTATGAAAAATCTGAGTACGTTCATGTTGGTTATCATGGCTTTTTTGAAGATAGTTACTACCAACGCGCACCTGCACGCAATGTAGTTGAACGCCATGTAAGACGATTGTTAGAAATAAAAGATCAGCTTTGGTATTTTTATACCTTTGGGTCGATTATGTTTCTATTTCAGTTACCAGCATCATGGTCAGGTAAACACGTATGGCCTAAAACTGCTAAACATATAGTACTGGGGCTGTTTGGTATTAGTTTAATACTCGCTTTGTATGCTTCAAATTTGCTTGTTTTACCTTCTTAAGCAAATTTAAGGTGAATCTCAAAAAAGAAGGTTAAGTCGGTTTTAGTTTTTTTGATTGCAGCAGCTTTTACAACTTTGTACATATATCAGGTGATTAGAAGCTTTTAGCAGTTAAGAAGTTTGCACGAAGTTTTCTTGTGCTTATTAAGGGGACTTTTAAACGTCTGTGCGATGAGCATAGCGAATGTAGGTGAACGTGAGGGTGTTTTTTTCTCGGTCATTTTTAAGCAAAGATACTGAGCGAGGTCTTTGTCCTTTGGCCCTTTGTATTAATAAAACCTCTTTATGCGGCTGAACCCGCTTGATATAATTAAGCTTCAGCAATTATTGTGGGACATTTTACGCACTTATGTGAGTTTTTTGGTTTCAGTACAATAACTTTGAAGGCTTATTTGTGAGTGAATGGCCCTTTTATTTTTGGAGGAAGAAATGAAATTTGTATTTGATATTGATGGAACAATCAGCTTTAATGGTCAAAAAATTGAAAAGCCAATCGTAAGAGCGATTAATAGTATCTCTAATAATGGTAAAAATGCCATTTTTGCTTCTGCCAGACCCATTAGAGACTTACTTCCACTTGTAAGAGGTTTTTAAAACTCAACTTTAATTGGCGGTAACGGTTCAATCGTTTCGGCCCAAGGCAAAATAGAAACCATGGAGCAGATAGCATCAAACGATTTCCAACTCATCAAAGATCTTATCGCAGCAAACAACTTGGATTACATTGTTGATGATACCTGGAACTACTCCGCTCGAGTTAGTCCAAAAAACAAAATATTAAAGCAATTAGACCCTGAACACTTTGCTGAAAATATTTCCATTGAAGAAATAAACAAGCCAATTAAAATTATTTTACTGAATTTAAAGCCTACGTTATTTGACAGCTTGTATAAAATGTTAAAAAACAACACTAGCCTAGCTATAATCAGGCATCAAGGGGAAAACAATCTTGATTTGACTGCGACAGGAATTAATAAGTATACAACCTTGCAACGTTTATTACCAAAAAAGGAATATATAGCTTTCGGTAATGATGCCAATGACACAATTTTGTTGAACCATGCATATAAAAGCGTGTGGGTCGGACAGCTAGATGGTGCAAATAAAAGTGGTGTTTTTCAGCCGAATTTTATTTGCTCTCCTAATGCAAATAGTCTTGTTTCTATCATTAACCGAGTAGGTTCATTATCTGAAGAACTGGCAAGGGAAAAGTGATTAAGGGGTCGATTTAAAATGATTAAACATTACAAAATTTGGAGGAGCAGATGAAAGTTACTTTAAAAGAACTAAAAACTAACGAATTATCAGATTTTTGGAACCTCGCTTTTAGTGACACTAATGCTGAATGGACAAAGTGGAATGGTCCGTACTTTCACGATCAACTACCCGCAAAAAAGGAGTTTGTTGATTCAACAAAGGACAATAACTATGTGCAAAACCCTTTTCGTAAAGTTATATGGGTGGATGGTCAAATGGTGGGAATGGTTTCTGCCTATTATGACGATGAACCATTAAACCAATGGCTAGATGTTGGCCTTACCGTGTATCAGCAAGACCAATGGAAACATGGTATAGGCAAGGCTGCTCTAACACAATGGATAGACGAGTTGTTTGAGACGGTCCCACTACCACATATAGGATTAACAACATGGTCGGGAAATTATCGGATGATAGCTCTAGCAGAAAGTCTTGGATTGAAAAAAGAAGCCGAGGTTAGGCAGGTTCGCTACTGGCAGGGAAGATACTGGGACTCTATCAAATACGGTGTTTTGCGTTCAGAATGGAAGAAATAATCAAAGATGAAAGCTTCCACGGGAATTATCAACTTTCTTGAAATTTTTGACTTAGATTTTGGCGACAAGCCCCCGACTTCAGTCGGGGGAAGGATAGCCGTAGCGTGCTTAGCACGCTAATACCACTAAATGCGGTCAAGCCTTGCTTAGAACTGACAATGTGCTATCTTAAATTAAAAGGCGGTGAAATCAATGACTTTGAAAGCTTTTAAAATGCGCTTATATCCAAACCAAAAACAAATTAAGCAAATTAAGCAGACTTTTGGTTCAACCCGTTTTGTGTGGAACCAAATGTTGGCTAGGCAAAGTGCAAGGCACAAGAATAATCCAAACGCTAAGTATCAAAATAATTATGCAATGGACTTAATGCTAACAACGCTAAAAGCAGAATATCCGTGGTTAAAAGACGTGGACAACACAGCACTACAAGCAACTAACAGTAATCTGCACGACGCTTTTCAGCGTTTCTTCAACAAGAAATTAAGTAATGGCTATCCATGCTTTAAAAGTAAGAAAAACTATGCGCAAAGCTACACGACTAAAAACAACGGTCAAAGTATCAAAGTCATTGATGACCACCACTTGAAACTGCCGAAACTAGGGAAAGTCTATTTTCGTGCCGGTCGTATTTTGACCGGCAAAGTCAAACGGGCAACCGTCCGTATCAACTCGCAAGGACAATATTACGCAATCGTTTTGGTTGAGAGCGAAAAACAAGTTCTCAAGCCCAAAACAAAGCAGGTTGTCGGTATCGACCTTGGTTTAGATAGTTTGATGATTTTGTCTAACGGGCAAAAAGTCAACATGGTGCATTTTGATAATGACGCTAAACAGCAAATTAGAGTGTGGGAGCGCAAAACAGCTCGTCGGCGCCAAAACGCACTCAAGGAAATTGCCTTTGATAAGCACGAAAAGGTCTTGTTTCCACGTACTAGTTTGCGTCAATTTCCACGTTACCAACAAGCCCGTCTGACAGTGGCAAAGCTCAAACGGCAGGTCAGTGACCGCCGAAACGATAAACTGCAAAAACTGACCACGCAATTAGTGCAAGGTTACGACGTGATTGTGGTGGAAAAACTCAACACGCAAGGTATGTTGAAAAACCACCACCTTGCTCGGGCAATTTCCAACGCTGGTTGGGGAAACTTGGTCAGAATGTTGCAGTATAAATGCGACTGGTACGGGAAACAACTAATCATAGTAGACCCGAAATATACGAGCAGGATATGCAGTGCTTGTGGGCAACACAACCACCAATTTGATGGTTTAAGTCAACATGAGTGGTTAGCCGTGCGTGAGTGGCAGTGCCCGACTTGCGGAACCCACTTAGACCGTGACCTTAATGCTAGTCAAAACATTCTTAAACGTGGACTAGCTCAAATTGAAAAAGAAAAAGCACTAGCCTAAGCTAGTGCCTATAAAAATAAGGCACGGGACGTGCCGTGGTAAATAGCAGTGACCGCTATCTGTTTAGAGAAATCTAGCTGACAAGTTTGCTGTGTTCCCAGAATCCACCCTTTTTAAAGGGTGGTAGTTCAAAGTCAGGTGAAAAAACACACTTATTTTGGGAATTTCTGCTTAGACAAATTATGCGCTGGAAACTGAATTTGTCTCTAGAGAAGCAAAGGGTGCAGGAAATTAAATTTTGGGTCTATTTGTGAGTAGTAGGCCTTATGTTTATGTACTCATTTGTAGCATTGTTATCCATACACTCTTGTTATATTATTAGAAATAAATATATTCTTGAGACTACCGGGGGAAAAACATGTTTACATATCAAATTGACGATGAAGTCAGCCTTGCAATACCAAGACCAACCCAAGATTCTGAAATTCTTTTTAACTTGATTGATAAAGACCGTACCGAATTAAGTACTTGGTTACCTTGGGTAAAATTCGTAAAAAGCAGTGAAGACGAAGAAGGTTCACTTAAAGAAGCTTTACAGAATTATGCAAACGGCAAAGCGTTAGATACGATCATTTTCTACCAAAACAAAATTGCTGGTATGATAAGCTTTAACAGTTTTGATGAAAGTAATAAAAAAGCTGAAATAGGCTATTGGCTCAGTCCTGATTTTGTGGGAAAAGGTATCATGCACCGTGCAGTGACTGGTATGTGTGATCTTGGTTTTAAAGAATATAACCTGCACAAAATTGAGCTTTTAACAGCTAAGGACAATGATCGCAGTAATCATGTGGCAAAAAAAGCAGGCTTTCACCTAGACGGAGAAGTACGTTCAGTAGAGTTATTGGCTGACGGTTTTCATGACGGCTATCTTTGGACCTTACTTGAAGACGAATGGATCATTAAAAAGGCAGACATTTAGGGTTAATAGTAGCCCCTGATTATAAGCTAAATCAGGGGCTTTATCTTTCCTATTGTGTCAAAATTTCATGTGGGCCAGTGGTGACCAACAATAAAACCAACTCTTCGTGATCGAGTTTATAAACTACGATCCAGCCATCATATTGCTTACCATAGCTGCCATAACGAGCAGGATGAAATTCCCGATATCCGTGCCACTTACCTTGGAGGGCATGGTCTTTGATCTGTTTCAAAGTTTGCCGATCTTGTGCAATGATTGCTGCTAAACATGGCTTTAATACTTTAATTGGATACTGTTTTTTGTTGAGCCGTTTTAATTCTCGTTCAAATGCTTTGGTTGCCTTAATTTTCATCTTCATCTAGTTGCTCGATCCAATCATCGAAATCAGCCAAAGATCCAATCTCTGTCACTGCGCCATTTTCAGCCTCTTGTTTGGCTGCCAAAGCCTCAGGAGAATTGAGAAAACTAATTAAGCGTACCTCATTATTGGCCGCTTTAACCAATGAAAGACGAATATATTCTGAAACAGTTAAACCTTGTTTAGCTAGATTTTCTTTGGCACGCTCACTAACTTCTGACGTGACACGGGTTGAAACAGTTTTATTTTTAATTGGTGCCTTACTCATTTAAATCGCCTCTTTTGTTTACGATCGTATTACATAATTTATTATAACCAAAATTATTCAGTCTAGCAAACACAAACCAAGGGGCGGTAACATGGCGTAAAAAATCTCTCTAATCAAAGATTTCAATTTTTTAACGCAAGTGCAACGTTGTTGATTGGAGAGTAATTTTATCAGTTAATGCGAAATGTCGCTGGCCTTGTAAACATAGCTTAGCTTGAACCCAGACCGAGCACAGGAAGAATGATCATCCATTCAACATCCAGGTCTAACTGTAAGATTGGACTGGCCATGTATTTTTTGAACAACAATAGCGCAGCCATGGTCATGATTTGTTCTAGCTTAAATCAAGCCAGGATGAAGAAAGGTTAAATATTATCGACTTTGGGTAAAAGGTGATACCATGTGGATAATAAACTAAAAGAGGCGGGGCTGCTGATGAGTGAAAACAAAGAAAAAAAGCTGATGGACATGATGAGCACAGCCTATGATGACACTGAAGTGACTAAATGTCCTGATTTAATGGAACTCTTGCTGAAAAGTGCGACCGAACTCAACAACGAAGAGCCCTATATTAAAGTAGTCACTCAATTAGGCCGGGGTATCTCTGATCATTACATGAAAAACGGGAGGAACTTGCCGAATGTTATGACAGCCATTTACCACTTTATTCAACCCGACATGAAAGAAGGCAGTATTAACAATGCCGCCCTGAGACAAAAAGCAATTGGCTATGGCATTGCCTCTATGCCGGCAATGTTTGGCTTTTTTTCAAATTAAATTTGATGTCATTAGTCATTATAGAAGAGGCGAGCTAAAGGAAAAATAGCTTGCTGATTTTTTGTGTTTTGAAATTTCAAATTAGGACTATTGAAAAACTCCATCTATAGGTATTTTCTTTTACTAAGAAACATTCACTTACTTATTGTAAGTTAAAAGCGAAAGGTGTACAGTAGAGATAAGATAAAAATAGGTGGAGGATGATTGTTATGACAGCACAGAATATTATTGGCAAAACATATTTGTATGATTTTGGTGAAGGTTCAAAATATCAGTTGCATTTCGTCGATGAAACCCATTTGGAAGTCACGGTCGTTGAAGATGGTTTCTATGCCCCAGGTACGATCAATCATTTCGAGATCGAAATCACGGATCTAGCAGAAGGGCTTGCAATGATCACTTGGACCGAAGAGGAAAGTAAAAATACCGTGACTCATGTTGATGACTTCAACAAGTTAGTTAGCTACACCAATATTACCAGTGTCCCGAACAATGAATTCTGGCGCTTAAAAGGTCAGATCATCCCGCAATAAGAGCTCCTAAGTTCTGCCTGGAAATTTACCAAACCGAATAATATGTATCGTATGAACTCAAAAGCCCCAACCTAAAGCAGATAGGTTGGGGCTTTTTAAATGAAAAACTGGCTCTTCGTCAAGTGGTACTGATGGGGAATGATATTTAAAATTTCAAAAAATTGGTATAGCTTGATCAAGCTGCCTGTTCCTGAATGGGACGGGTGGCTTTTTTGATCTCTCTGCGCATATTCATGCTTAAAAAACTGGTCTTTAATGCCAGGAGAATACGCAGGCGGAAGTTGGCAAAGTTTCTAAAGCCATAGGCAGTCTTCTTGATAACCTTGATTTTGTTGTTGGTGCCTTCAACCGGGCCGTTTGAATATGAGGTTTTGAAGCTGTTGACGATCTCATCAAAGTGTTCGAGCAGGGTTTTATTGACTTTTTTCATTACCTCAGGCAGTTCCTGGGTCTCATTTAAGAGCTCCTTCAATAAGACTGCATCCTTGCGGTGTACAGCCAGTAAAAGCTCTTGATAGTACTTGTAAGCCTGAGCTAGCTCAGGAGACATTTTCAAAAGCCGGTCGACAACTTCTGAATCAGTCAACAA
>NZ_BFFP01000015.1 GCF_003864415.1 Ligilactobacillus salitolerans | reverse complement strand
ATCGCTGAGTGCAAGCACTCATTGTTAACAGATTGCGTTCGACTTGCATGTATTAGGAACGCCGCCAGCGTTCGTCCTGAGCCAGGATCAAACTCTCATTTTAAAAGTTTGTGACTCATAAATTTTACTAGCGAATTGACTTCGCAAATGTTGTTTGCACTTACCATTCGGTAAGCGACCTCACACATTTGATTTATCGAAACTTTGTTCAGTTTTCAAAGATCTACTATGCAAGCAAAGTTGAAGATCAGCTTTGTCGCAACAACGATTATTATATCAATAACATCATTGCTTGTAAAGAACTTTTTTATAATCAGCGAAAATATTTAAAAACAAGTTTTAAAAAACGCCAACTACAAAAGTATATCATTGAAATAATTGAATGTCAAAACAATTTTAAAATTTATTTATTCAAAATTTCGTGACCGTCGTTGACGGCAAGAACTATCATACCAGCTTTAAGCCAGTACGGTCAAGCACTTTTTTTATTTTCCGTGCTCGATGTCATTTAATGCTGCCAAAACCCAGCCGTCTAAGCGTTCTCTGATCGGTTTGAATCCCGTGGTGACGTTCCGATCTGTCCAATACCTCTTATGCTGAAACCGAGCACGTTTGCGCGGTTGCGAGAAATCGAACGGTTTTTCTAGGCAGCGGATGGAAAGTGAGATTTTCTGTGTATAAAGATCGATATCGATCACCATCACATTAACTTCCTGTCCCAGATGCAAAATGCTGTTAACATCGTCGACATAGCCATTATGGCACTCTGAGATATGAACTAGCCCTTGGTTGTGCTCGTCTAGAGAAACGAACGCTCCATAAGGCTGGATCCCTGTTACCTTGCCTTGGACAACTTGTCCAATTCGATAATCGCTCATCAAATCCACCTTTCTATTAAAAAAATAATAAGTAAGCTATTTGATAACAATGCTTTCAATCTTAATTTCTTTGACCGGCTTGTCCTGTGCACCCGTTTGAACTGCAGCGATCGCATCGACCACATCTAAGCCATCCAGCACCTGGCCAAAAACAGTATGCCGATGATCTAACCACGGAGTACCGCCGTTTTGATACATATCAATAACTTGATCAGGATATTGGGCTGCCTTCATTTGGTTTAACATATCTGCTGGTACCGTTGAACTTTGGACAATGAAAAACTGACTGCCATTTGTATTCGGACCAGCATTCGCCATAGATAATGCTCCGCGAACGTTAAAGAGTTCTACTGAAAATTCATCTTCAAAAGGTGCACCATAAAGGCTCTGACCGCCCATTCCTGTCCTAGTCGGGTCACCGCCCTGAATCATAAATTCTGGGATCACGCGGTGAAAAATCGTCCCATCGTAATAGTGTTTTTCAGCGAGGCCAACAAAATTTTCAACTGTTTTAGGAGTTTGTTCAGGAAATAACTGCACTGTGATCTGTCCTAAGGTTGTTTCAATTACTGCTTGTGGTCCATCTACATTTGCTAAATCTGCTTGTGGGTATGTCATAACTAATCTCCTTAATGTTTTTCCTTACTTATGATACAAGAAAACACCTGCTTTTGCCAATTTATTTAGTGCTCTTTACAAGATCTTGCTACCTAAGCTGATTTTCATCCTGCCCTTTCTGTCTATTCCTGCCGATTCACTCTTTTTATCAGGTAATTATTCAATTTAGTTTTCATTAATGCTAGTCTATTAGTTGGATGTTTTTAGAGGCAAACCACAAATCCTGGATGACAGCGATCTGCTTTGCCTCAATTTTGAAAGGAGCTCGTTTTAAGCGATGCAAGACGAACAAAAATACTATGATCTAACTATTATTGGCGGTGGACCGGTGGGTCTTTTTGCGGCGACTTATGCTCGAATGCATATGGCCAAGACTCAAGTCATCGAGAGTTTAGCTACGGTGGGAGGTCAAGTTGCTGCCCTCTTTCCTGCTAAAACACTTTATGACATTCCTGCCTATGCAAAAGTAACCGGCCAAAAATTAATTGAAAACCTAACGGAACAAACACAAGCTTTTAAACCAGAGATCCACACTAATGAAACCGTCAATTCGTTTACTAAAGAAGAGGACGGTTTTCGGATCGAAACTACCAAACGCACAACCTTTAGTAAAGCAATTATCATCGCTGCAGGGATCGGTTCGTTTACCCCTCGCAAGTTGCGCGTTGAAAATGCGAGCCGGTTTGAAGACAAGCAGCTGCATTATTTTGTCTCGGATCCCTCAGTTTTCAAAGGGCACGATGTTGCTATTGCTGGCGGAGGAGATTCTGCGATCGACTGGGCCTTAGAATTAGCTCCTATTGCTAAATCATTGACCATCGTTCACCGACGAGACCAATTTCGAGCCTTAGAAAGCAGTCTGGCTAAACTTCACAATTACGAAAATACAACTTTCAAGACCCCGTATACGATCAAGGATCTCACGGAAACAGCAACCCGCCAATTAACGATTGCGTTGCAAAAAGCGCGAACCAGCGAGCAAACGCAGTTAACTGTCGACGATTTGATCGTCAACTACGGTTTCACTTCCAGCAACCGTCTGATCGAATCTTGGGGGCTTGAAATGCAACGGCATGAGATCAAAGTCAATGACCAGCAGGAAACTTCCATGCCTGGTGTCTACGCAATTGGCGACGTCGCCTACAAAGCAGGCCGCCCTGCTTTAATTGCTGCTGGCGCTGGTGAAGCACCTATTGCTGTCAATAATGCCTTACTGGCAATTTATCCGGAACGGCGGCAACCCGCTCACAGCACCGAGCTGATGCTGAAGTACAAGGAATAAGATTTGCTTAAATCACCAGTCACCGCCTTTACAGCACTGCAGCATGAAGTATAATACTGACAATACATTTCTAAAGGAGAAAAACCTCTTGGCCAATCTAATCGATTTCGTTTTGCACGTTGACGAACACTTAGTTAATATCGTTAATACATTTGGAACTTCAACTTACTGGATCTTATTTCTGATCATCTTTATAGAAACAGGAGCAGTCATTTTACCTTTCTTACCTGGGGATTCTCTCCTCTTCGCTGCAGCGGCACTTGCAGCTAATCCTGACTATGGTTTAAATATCTGGGTCTTTGGCGCACTATTCTTATTGGCTCCAGTCCTAGGAGATACCTGCAACTTCTTTATTGGCCATTTTCTTGGCAACAAATTAAGGTCAGCGGCTTGGTTCCAAAAAGCCGTCAAGCCGGAATATCTTGCTCGAACCGAATCGTTTTTTGAAAAACACGGTTCCATGTCGATCACATTGGCACGTTTCATGCCGATCATTAGAACCTTTGCACCTTTCATTGCAGCCGGCAGCGGCCTCAAATACAGCAATTTCATCAAACATAACTTAATTGGTGCAATTGCTTGGGTCACTTTATGCTGCGGGTCTGGTTTCTTCTTTGGCAACACTGCCTTCGTCAAAGCTCATTTCTCAATGATCGTGCTCGCTATCATCGTGGTTTCCTTGATCCCAGCGATCGTCGGCTTGATCAAAGGCAGCAAGGCCGAAACAAGTTCCAAAGACTGAAAAATAAATATAGTACGTAAAAACCTCAGGGCGAGCTTGCCCTGAGGTTTTTATTTTTTCAAACTGCGTTTACCGATCCAGATCATACCTAGCAGCCCACCGACAAATAAGACGAAAAACAGCCCAAAACAGGCGAAAAAGAATTCATCTGGCAAGGCATTAATGATGGGGTCTTTTAACGGATCAAAGAGCCAGTCATTGTTGCGAAACAAGAGTTTATGGAAGTAAACAAAAAACTGTTGGAAAGACAAAGTCATCATGACTGCTAAGACAGCTGTGCCGGCTAAAATGATCTGTGCTGGCACGATCAAAGTCCACAGCAGCCCTTGCTTGACTAATTTTCTCAGATACCAAATACTGATCGGCATTCCACACAACAGGACTGCATAATCAAGTAAAAATAGTTTTTTTACATCTGCGAAATGCTGTAATCCGCTTGGGGAACTCGGCAAGGTCAACTGCAGTTCCTTGATCCAAGGAAAATTCAGGTAATTCAGCAAATGCTGATAATTGGACCGTAATCCCTCTTTGGTCAAACTAACACTTTGCGCGAGGTGCTGATGGTCAGCAAAATAATAATAAAGCGGCTGAAAGTTGATCACGAATGCAATGCAGAAAGCAAGCACGGTCAAAAAAAGGACGACTTGGTAAAGTGCTTGAAAACGCAGAGTTTTTGGCATGGCTAAATCTCCCATTCATCAAGGGAACTAATTTCATGTGTCGGTTTAATTGCTTGTTTTGCCACTAGTTCAGGAGTTGAAACACCAGTATAAACTAAAATCGTGTCGATCCCAAAGTTGATCCCAGCCTTAATGTCAGTCATATAGTTATCCCCGACCATCGCCACGTCACTTTTTTGCAAGCCCATCTGAGCTAAAGCTTTTTCCATAATGATCGTTGCCGGCTTGCCGATCATGACAGCATTTTGCTGAGTTGCGCGTTCAACCAAAGCGATCAACGAGCCGGCACCCGGTACTAATCCACGTTCATTTGGGAGATTCGTATCAGCATTGGTCCCAATAAATTTAGCACCGCGTTTAATAGCCAACGTAGCTAATTCAAATTTATGGTACGTTGCGTCATAGTCCAGTCCGACAACGGCATAATCTGGACGCTGTTCTTCAAACACAAAGCCGCGACTAAGCAGCGCTTTTTTTAAGCCAATTTCTCCGATCGCATACACTGTCCGTTTTTCCGGATCCAAGTCTGCCAGATAGTCAGCCGTTGCTAAAGCCGATGTAAAAACATTCTCCACCGTGACGTGGATATCAAAATTCTGGGCTAGATTAGCCACAACTTTTTCCGGTTCCTGCGTGCTGTTATTGGTCACAAATAAAAAAGGCAGTCCTTGCGCTTGCAAGCGTTCAATAAAGCCCTTTGCCGCTGGGATCTTTTCCTTGCCCCGATACATTGTGCCATCCAGATCTATCATATAACCTCGGTAACTTTTCATCAAAACTCTCTCTTTCTCTTCAAATCCGCCTTAAACTACTCTCTGGTTGTAACGTTTATTTCTGCCGGATGACAAAACGCCGTTTCTTCGTACGCTTTTCTGCCGGCGTCGTTTGCCGAGGCTCATTTTTAGTACGCCGTTTGTGAACCGAATAGTTATTATTAGTTGACTGACTGCTGTTACGTTGCGGCTTGTTGCGTCGCTGCCGCTTACGCCCTCGCGGCTTATTGCCCGCATGATTTTTTTGACCCGATTCTTTTCCGTATAATTCCTTGTCCATAGCCGAACTAGACTTCGGGTGGGTCACTGCCAGGTTTTTCAAAACAAAATACGGACAGCCAAAATTACAATACTCATTTAGATAATCTTGCAAGCGATCAATACTTTGAGCAGGTAAGCCCTTCTTACTGCCGCTCTCATAAAAACCGTGCAGCCGCAGCTGATCAAAGCCAATATCTCCGACAATATAATCATATTTAGTCAAAATGTCGCTAAAGCGTTCCTCTAGCTTCTCAACGTCAAAGCCGGAATGAAAATTGACCAGCAATTCATATGGTCTGCCGTCAACAGTCAAATGCTGTTCATCGGTCAGTTTGACTTCACTCGCAGCTGCTTTAATTGCTTCCGCTTTTTTAGCCAATTGAGCTTCTCTGCGCTCTTTTTTCTCACTATTCACTACTTACTTCCTCCAAAATTAATTCCACTCATTATACTATACTGGAAATTTCTGCGCAAAATACGTCCCCAGCGCATCACGCAGAAAACGATCACCAATGTAGGAAATCTCCCCTGCAATTTCCAGCGTTGGGAAAAATGGCCCATAGATAAAATTATCTACTGTGCCGATAGTGTAGATTTTCTCTGGGTCAAGGGCATGTCCATGCAACAGAACTGTTTTTTCTGTTTGATCATAACTGATCCCATCGTAGACTAGTTCCCCGAAGACCGTGCCGCGAAAACCATTTCCTTTCACAATCGAACGACGCAGGTGCCGCCGATTTTTTTCCATCTCCCGAATCAAGCGCCATAAATTGTAGCCAGTTAGTCGCACCTTGACCATCCGCATTGGGTGCGGCAACAATTGATGCAGCTCATTTTTCGTGAGGATCCCCTTTTTTAAATCGCCTAAAAATAAGCCGGCGTTCAAAATAGCCGTTTTTGTCTGAGTGGCTTCTTCCACCGCTGCCAAGCTTTCCTGCATTAAAGGATAATCTTGCACCAACGAGCTGGAATAATCTTCCGGCAAGCAGGCGACTTTTTGGCTGCGCAAGATCTGTTGGCCCTGTTTAACGTAACTTTCGATCTCATTTTGGTCTCCCACGACTTCAGGCAGCTCCAAGGTGGATATGGTTTGGGCAATCTTTTCACTGATTTTTTTATCTTCACCCAGCGTCAAATCAACTCGGCCAACATACTGCCCCCATTTGCCCGCTGCACACACTAAAGTTTTGCCATCCAGCTCCCCATTTTCCAGGAGATGATGCGTATGGCTTCCCAAAATTATATCAAATTGCGGATATTTGCGCGCAATATACCGGTCCATATCAATACCTAAGTGTGACATTAAAACCAACACATCGACACGCGGTCGCAGCCTTTGAACCAAATCAGGCAAAACGGAGTCAATATCTAAAGCCTGCCAGTCATTCATAGCATAGGTCGGTCCAAAAGGAGCGGTACATGCTAATAACCCAACTCTTGTATTGTTGGCTGTTTGAATTATCTTTGCTCTTTGGGTCCAAGAAGGCCGCTCATCAGTCCTTAAATCAATGAAATTATCCAAGATCACTGGGGCATTACTGTTTGTATAGAGATCTTCCAGCTCCTCATGGGAATTCCCGATCCCTTCATTATTGCCAATAGTTAAAGCATCATACTCCACAGTATTCAGCAGATCTATGTTTGCTTTGCCATTGGTAGCTTCCGTTAACGGATGAACACGATCCATCGCATCCCCAAGATCAACCGTGACCACTGTTTGCCCTTGACTTTCCAGCCGTCTTTTAGTTTTTTGCAGATAGCGCCTGATTTTAGGCCAATTTTCAAAGTGGGAGTGAATATCATTAGTATGCAGGATCGTAATTTTTTCGTTCATTATCTACCTATTTCCTTTTCTGAAAATCAATTTTCTTGCTTTGCACCATTGCAACTACTTCTTTTTGAGAGAAAGGTTGTCCGAACGGCCGCTTCGCTAAACCAAGATAGTCCGCTTCCGGGCTATCGACTCCAACATTCAGGTTGGAAACTGAATTGATCGCATAATGATGAATGTGTCCATGCAAGTTAATACTGTTAACTGAGATCCCCAACATCAAAGGATAATGTGTCAGGAAAAATTGATAATGGTCGAATTTTAAAATTAGGCCAACGTCATGAAAGATAAATTTATCCTGCCCACTTTCTGTTTTCACCTGGTGTTTGGCGAGATGTTTTAATAATGCACGCGGATCATGGTTTCCCTTTACAAAAACGATCTGACCGTTGAGCTGGACTAATAAGTCTAAAACGGCCGAATATCCCTTTCGATTAGAATCGATCTTGGCGATATCCCCAAGATGGTAAACTGTATCCTGCGGGGTGACAACACGATTCCAATTTTCGATAATTGTTTGATCCATTTCTGCTGTCGTCAAGAAATCACGATGTGCAAAATGCAGATCATGCTTCAAGTGCGCATCTAAAAAATGCGTATCCGCTGTAAAATAAATCATCTTCTCGCCCCTCAGTCCTAATATACTTTAATTTTACACTGGTTTGGGATACAAAAAAAGAATCTGATTCAAAAGAAAACTCTGCGTTAAAAGCAAATCACGGTTAAACTCGGCAAAAAACGCCTGCTTAACCGTGATCCTTATTCTTTATTGAATGTGATCTGTTCGTTTTTGATCCAAGTATCAATTTCATTCAGGAAGCTGCCAAACTCGGCTTGCTGCTTAAAAGATGGGAAATCACCAAGCAAAACCTGTTTTGCTTGGTGAACTGATCTTCCCTTCTTCTGAATGATCAGCAATGACTTGCGTGCTGCTTTATTCGCAAATAACTCTGCCGGTAAATTTAACAAGCCTTGCAGATAACCCTTGTCTTGAATGACCTGTAATAATTTTTGACTCTCTTTAGTCTCAAATAAACCGCCAGGCACAACGAATAAACCGAACCCACCAGGATTCAAAACATTTAATGACTGTTCGATCAAGATATGATGGACATATGAATGACCTTCTTTGGCATGAGTCTTAAATTCTTGCACTCGTTCATCAAGCGGGTAATAACCCACCGGCAAGTCACTGATGATCAGGTCAGCAGCACTTACGGCCAGGTCTTCAATGGCATCCTGGTGATAAAGATCAATGTTTAGCCCCTCAAATTGGGCCCCGATACTAGCGATTGCAAGCAATGTATCGTCATTATCGATCCCCAAGCCGTGTAAATCTTTCCAGCCATTCGCCTGCAACCGCAACATCAGTGCGGTCAGCAAATTACCTGTCCCAACGGTTAGGTCCAGTATTTTCAACTTCTGGGTTGGTTGAGTCAGCTTTTCTACCAGATATTCAAGCAAAAAGCCAATCGAATCCGGGGTCATTTGGTGATTGGCCTGGATTTTTTCTTGGCGGTAAGCTTGCAATAAAACCAATTGAATTACCTGTCTAATTTCTTCCGGTTCAAGAACAGATAAATCGATTTGCTGATAAATCTCCTCTAGTTTTGTTACGGTCTGCTTCTTCAAGGCTCCAGCAGGATCCTCGATCTGCCCGCCGCTCAACAAGTCATCAGCCAGCGCAATAAATGCATCCAGGTATGCTAGGTCAGCGTCATCTTGCAGTAATTTGATCCCCTGCTCAAACTGTTCATAAACTTTTTTGATTTTCTCTAAATTCAACTGTTTCACCTCAATTACTCTCTAACAAACTAGTGTACCGAGAGCCAGCGTGAATTTCAAGCAGCTTTTCGCTTAAGTTAGGGTCTCATTCTTCAAATTCAACGGTATACTCAAAGCTTTTATGATTGTGCAAAACCACCTGACACTTGGTATTGCTGCGAGTCACACTCCCCAAATTATACTTTTGCCGTTCCCCATCTTTAATATTATTAGCAAGCGCTAAATTTTTTAAAGCTTGGGCTTCATCTTGCTGGATCAGTTCTTGGTAGGACACGGCTCGAACATGGTAATAAGTGATCTGCCCTGCAAGCATGACTCCCGCCCACAAGAGCAGCAAAACTGCAGACACAAATAAAGAGCCTTCCGCTTTATTCTTCATTTCTGTCACCCTTTTTGACTTTAGTCCTAAAACAGATCTTTTCGTGAAAAACTACATCATGCAATGAAAATTTCAAGTCGAGATATGGAGCATGATAAGTTAACTTGCCCTCTTGCAAATCATAAAGAAGCGGCATGTACCCCTGGTTTTTGCCCTGCATTACCAATTTATGGTCTGTAATTTTTAATGTGTACTCCATCTTTTTGGTTGGGCTATAAAGCAGCAGCTGTTTTTGGTTTTCTCCAGCATATTCTAAACTTAGCTGATCACCTTGCAGAGTCGCCAGGGCGGTGGCAACTTGAAACTGGTCTGAAAATCGTAGTGAGTGGGCCTCTGTCTGCCGGTCAGAGTAGAAATTAGCCAATAAAATAATCACCAAAATATCGATCATCAGAGCAATTAGAGTCTCGACCAATGTAAAACCGGCGCTATTTTTGCAATTCAACTCGAATCTCCTCTGTTCCATCATTGACTTCGATCATCTTTGCTGCCTGCGGGTCTTTTCTTTCATGCATTAATAGCTCATTACTTTTACTCAGCAATTGACTGGCAAGTTCAGTCCGTACAAAAAGGACATGTTCTTGCTGTAAAGCGCGAGTTCGGATCGAACAAAAAATCAGGATAAAACCTGAGACGATCCAAAGGGTTGCCAAAGCTTCTGCTAAAGCAAAGCCGTTGCTTTTATTTAGCTTTCTCCACACGATACTGTCCTCCATAACCCAGTTGAAAAATGATACTATATTTTAGCTGATCCACATCCGAATAAAAACTGATCGTTTGCGGCTGTGTTCCACCCTGCACATAAACTTCTTCTTCTTTACTTCCGCCTAGCAAATGCAGCGTTTCAGGTACCGGAAGTACTACCACTCGTAATGGTTTCGGCCCGATAATAAAACGTACCTCTTGGTCTGTCAGCCGCAGATGGGCCGCAACTTTTTGCTGATGAGCCGATAAAACTAAACTTGACCAGTCTTGGCGAAAGTTGTGCCAAAACTCATCTTCTTTCATGCTTTTGATCGCATTCAAACTAGGAGCAAACTCTAACAACTCAATTGAAACAGTTAACAGCAAAACGATCACGACCTCGGTCAAAGTAAAGGCCGCAACGGCTTTTTTTGGCTGCCTAATCGTCAATGTTTCCACCTACTTTTAAGTGCTCTTTTTGAATCTGGCGAATCTGCGAATTACTTAAATACCCATCCTTTTTTAATTCGTCGAGTGTGACAGAACTGTCTTCACCCAGATTATGTTCATTTCGATAAAGTTCAACTTGCGAGTTGAGTTCTGTCTGCAATGCCTGATCATTGATACTGAGTGCTCGCCCCCGTTGCTTGCTGACGTTCGGGATCACAATTAGGATCAAAAGACTGATAATAAATAAAACGACGGCCATTTCAATGGAGATAACTAAATATATTTGTATAATAAAAAGCCCGCCGGATGTTAGTCTAGCGGGCTTTGTGTTGCTTTTATGAAGGCGGATTGCAGACGTTACATGGAGTTAATCCTGCTGCCTTGGCTTCCTTTAATGTAGTCGGCGTAAAGTGTCCACGTCCATGCGGATGCGTGTGGTACTTGCTACCGGTCGGAGTTACGTAGACAGTCATATTGTCGTTGGCCCCGGCTTGAGCAGTTGACTGACTGCTTTGTTTTGCTGGCTGGCTCTGAGCGCTGTTGGAGTAGCTAGATCGTGAACTAGACCCTTGACTTGTGGATGCGGTCGTAGTGGCTCCAGACACGTTACTAGATCCGTCTGCATAGTTGAGCTTTACCCCACTCTGTACGTTGAATATGTAGACGTTGAACGAGATCGCGTTGCTTCCTACAGATTTAGCCATCATGTGGACGCCCCGAGCTAGAAGCTCATTGCTGCGAAAAACAGGAGTGACTGAATAGCGAACGTAATTACTTGAGCTCTGTTCTAGATAGGTCTTAGTGTCCATTTCGAACCGTAACATTTCCGGGCTGTTCAGCGAGCGGGTACCAGTGATTAAGTTCTTCCAGTTCGCGTTTTCGTCCGACAAAGCCCAACCGATCAGATGAGATCTGTTAAACAGATAGCCACCGCCGATGCGTTTGTTCTTCCACCCGGTCGGTGTAACTTCCGAGATACTGCTACGCTCTTCGCCGTCTTTTGGCATTGTAGACTGATTGAGCATAGCTTCTGCGGATGTGGCACGGTTCAAGCCGTCTAGATTGCCGTACTTTTCCCAAGCCCCATTAGCGGTCGACATATCGGCATTGCTGAACGTCGGTACGCCGTTATTGACGTTGATTGTCTGCGTTCCTTGGTACTCCAAGTTAGCAAGACTGGCGCTTGACTTCTTAGCAGCGGCGAGCTTAGCTTGTGAAGCCTGTTCTGCTGCTTTCTTTGAAGAAGCTTCTTTTGATTCTTGCTCTTTCTTTAAGCTCTCTTGCTTAGCAGATTCTTTCTTCTTCGATTCCTTTATAGCTAGTAACTTAGCCTGGTTTTTCTTCTTATCAGACTTAACCTTACTCTTCTTAGATTTAACCGCGACTTTCTCAGTTTTCTCAAGCTGTCCCTTATCGGCTTTCTCCGAGGTGTCGGGCGTTAGTGCGGCAAATATGACAAGTGACAACAACGAAACGGCTAGTGTGATCCACTTTTTCTTACCTTTTCGCCTTTTCTTGGTGAAAAGGCAGACAAAAAAATAGATCATTGAAGCAAACCAAATCAATGCAAATACGGTGTCCAATGTAATTCCCCCTATGTTTTCCTTTTGTGACTATTAAATAATACCATTAATATAATTTGATAAGATAATCAATTTAAATAAAAATAGCCCTGCTCTGGCTGTATAGAGTAGGGCTAATCGAGGTATGGCTTCATCTTATCGCTTTTTCTGTGGATCTAAAACAAACCAGTTTATTTCAGCGTAAAAAAATAGCCCCGATCACTCGGGACTGTGGAAATTATTCTTCGATTTCAAAGCCGTTGATTTCTGGCTCTTGGTATTCGTGCTTTAGGTTTTCTAAGAACCAAGCTTTGACATGCTCTGCGTCAGCAATGTCCTCATCGGTATAGTACCACTCTAGGCTTGCATCCATGTCCTTGTCAATATCGGGACCGCTGAAGATGTCAACGGCGGCCGTTGCGACGTACCGCCCGCCGATGTAATTCGTGTTGTTGTCATTGAGCTGTTCAAATTGGATAGTAGTCTGGTATGCGGTACCTTCTGATGTGAATTCGATGTTTGCGATCATTGTGTTTTCCTCCTGTAATCTGTCTTCGATAATTGACTGTAGATCTTTGATGTCAGCATACGTGCCGTACTTGCGAACAAAAGTAGCTGCGGCTGATTTCCTGTTGCGATACTGTTTTTCAGCTCGGTGCTCAGCATCGTACTTCTGAACTGCCTTGAGCTGAGCTTTGCTTGTTTTTGGCATTTTCTCTCTCCTTTTAAAACAAAAACCCCAATTAAGGGGGCTGGGCTCTATTCTTCTACTTCTTCTAACTGGTCATCCCAATCATTGTTGTTGATGAACTCAACTTTGAGATACTCTGCTGGGTCGCTGTCGTAGTCTGATAAGCTGCGCACACTGTCTGGATCATATGTGCCGTAGTAGTCGCTTGCTTGACGATCGTCATCAATCATCAAAGCAACGAACTTGTCTTTAGGGTCAACGTTTAAGCCGTCGTAGCTTGTCCAACCATCGTCAAGGAACTCTTGACCTGTCATCTGGTAAAAATTAACTGTGATGTGTTCGTTGACGAAGCTGTAGCCTTTTTCCAATAACTCTTTTGCGATTTCTTTTTTGTCCATGTTGATTATCTCCTTTTTGTTTTCCTTTACTTGATTACATATATAGTATAAGCCTAGGCTTAGATAATTACAACCACTTTTTACAACTTTTTTTAATTTTTTTGCAAAAAAAATAAAGCTCCAGCATTTCTGCCAGAGCTTCAATAATTCTAGTATTTAATTTTCTGTCCCACACGAATCAAGTTAGCGTTCTTGATACCGTTCTTAGCGACCAGAACATTAACGCTAGTCCCCAGCCGTTTAGCGATTGCACTCAGCGTGTCGCCGCTCTTGACCGTGTAATAACGAACGGCGGACGCATTAACTTTAGTCACGTACTCCAGCGTATTATTAGCTGGACCCGTAGCTAGATAAGCATACCCGCCAGACCTTGGCTGACGCACCCAGCGGTAGCCACCTTGGATGATTGCTTGGTCGGTGACGACAGTGCTGCCAGCGGGTAGTGTGGCGATCACTTTGGAGCTGGTCGATGCACCAGAACGTAATTTTACGGCTGTTTTAAGTTTGTAGGTCGCTTTTTCAACAACCCACTTAGCTGACGGTTTAGGAGCTGGTTTGCTAACAGTGGGAGTTGGCTTCGATACCGTCTTATTGCTTGGATTAGCGTACTTCTTCCACTGGTCAGCGGTCAGATAGAACACACTGTGGTCTATACCAGTTGAGCTAAACTGCCAACCGATAACATTAAAGCCATGCGCATTATACGGCATATCGCCAGGCTCTTTGAAACTTGGCCAGTTCTTGTATGGATAGCCCGCAATCCAGCCTGCACAGGTACTTTTGATGTTTTGACACTGAGCAAAACCGTCAGAGCCTGTATACAGGACACACCAGACGCCTGTTAGCTCGTGGACCCGATCAACAAACAACTTTGCCCATGTTGTG
This sequence comes from Ligilactobacillus salitolerans, assembly GCF_003864415.1. Lineage (GTDB taxonomy): Bacteria > Bacillota > Bacilli > Lactobacillales > Lactobacillaceae > Ligilactobacillus > Ligilactobacillus salitolerans. Next base: position 35,810 of record NZ_BFFP01000015.1, on the reverse strand, counting down.
GACCCGTATGCGGTATTTGAGCCGTTTTCCCAATCCAAGAACAGAACGGCCTTACCGACATAGTTCTTAATATTATTGATAAAATAGTTGGCTTCTGCTACCGCTGAACCGCCACGTGCATAGTGATAGAGCCCAAGCAACTTTCCAGCCTTGCTTGCGTTATCCCACATAGCATTACAACGCGGATTAACATAGCCAGTTCCTTCTGTCGCTTTAATAATTGTGATCGCAGCGTTCTGATTGACCGCCTGCGCTACTGTCTGGTACGGATCCGCCACATCAACCGCATATAACTTACTTCCCATTCTGATTGTCCTCCTTCTTATCCGTCGGTGCCGTCAAGATACCCGCCGCAACTAGTACGTTCAGAATAGCTGTATAAGCCAGCGTGACGTCTTTAGTTTGGTCGGGTGTGATCTCGATACCAAACAACTTTAGAATAGCAATACCAGCACTCAAGCCAGCGCCACCTAGCGTTAGCCAAGCAGCTAAACTTTTATGATTAAAATTAAGAATCTTCTTCATTCTCCCAACTCCTCCATTAAATCGTTGACTGTATCCTGTAATTTCTTTATTTGTTCCATGAGTTCTAGGTTCTCTTTCTGCAATTTTTCTATTTTGTCGTTAGCTTGCATAAGTTTATCAATAATATCGACATTGGTATTTCTGAAGGTCCCTTTCACCGTATACAAAGTGCCAACAAGTCCAAAAAAACCGACTATCAATGCAACTGTGCTTCCATCCATCAATAGTCACCTGCCAATGCGTCCAGCCAAAACGAAATTGCGATAGCTGAAATTAAAATCGTTTGTAATGTCGGCGGATGAGGGAACAATAGATCTCGGTACAAAAATAAGCCTGCGTAACCAAACCACAGACCTGCACCAATTACTATGAATGTCGCTTTACCATGCTCCATATGTTTGTTTGCAAATGACACGTATAAACCAAACACCCCCAATAATGCGATTAGAAAAAGTAGCCCATTATCAAACGAATGCCTAACTGCGTAGTATCCATGAACACTGGGGACATCCTTTAGCTGTTGGACTTTCCCATACCACATGAAAAGTGAAAACAAGATCGTTGTTACTGACTTGCTGACTATGTTTCGATTACGAATAAACTTCTGTCTAAATGTCACATAAATTCACTTCCTTCTTATTTTCTGCACAAAAATAGCCGCCCTTGCGTACTGTGAATTTCTTGGCGACTAGATTAATTTAATTAAATATTATTCCGCTGGCTCAGCCTTTTCTACTTTAACCAACTCACTCAAGCGATCCCGACTTAACGACTCAATCTCTTTACGTGTCAAGTCGTCCAGTGTCTTGCCTTCTGGCATCATGTCAGCTTGCAACTCAACGTTAGCATTAACCGACTCACTATTAGCATAACCGCTAAATGTGGATGCAATAGCTGACGTGTTTCCGTCCCCGTCAATACGATAGTTGATGTTAGTAATTTTAATATCCATTATTCTTCACTTTCCTTTTCTTGTTTCTGATAGGCTTTAATTTGTGCTGCTAAGATTGAGTTCTTAGCTTCAAGTGTCCCAATCTTATTGGCTAAATCATTGATTACTTCCTGTGCGTCAACATCCATTGTTAGGCTCCCTTCAATTCACTTATTTCATCTTTTAATTCAATTAATTTTGCTTCCAGTTCCTGTATAGCTTTCCACGCAACTGTGGTCATACGATATTGGTTAACACCGTCACCGTCCACAACGATATTAGAGATGTCATAGCCGCCACCAATGACCAGCCCAACTTCATCTTTGTCTGGGGTATTTTTCAGCTGATAGTTATAGATAGTAGACTTGTTGATCTCATCTAACGCTGAAAAGTCAGCCTCACAGATATTCTGTTTGTACTCTGCTAATGATCCGTTGTTAAAGCCAGAGGCACGTACAGGCATATACCCAGAGTTGGCGGTATCCATGTTAGTTGTCTTAACGGCAACTTCTCCATGTGTCATAAGATACAGGTTTACTGAATCAGTCTGACTGTTATTGTTAGCGATTCTATCAGCAAAGACATATCTAGCCCGAAGATTAGCATAGCTATCAGTGCCACCAGAAGCGGTGATTCTAACTTCATCTTCAGCCTTTAAAGGTCTGATATAGACATTTCTTGCACCGTCAATACCTGTATTGACTTCCATAAAACTAGAATAGACACCATGCGCCCTGTGATCTACATAGGTGTAATCATCAACACTGCCATGGCCTTTCATAGCTGTGGCAAAAGTAACTGACCTAGTTTCATTATTAGACGCCAGATATACATTATATTCTGACGTACCAAAGATATCAGAAGTCGTGACCTTGTTTGATACCTCAAATAACGTATCACCGCTGCCGTTCTTCCAGAAGATACCATTAGTATTGAACACAAGATTATCACCATTATTTTTTTGCATACGCAAATCATTGCCTTGGACAGAAAAAATACCATTGCCGTCAGCAGATTTAATCTTAATACCGCTCAATGTACCTGTGACAATGTTATTGGCATTCATGTTGATAACATTCACATTAGCAGCGTTCAGCGTCCCAGCTGTTATTTTACTTGCGTCCAAAGTATCTATCATGCTTGACTTGATGACAGCATTCTTGATCGTTGCGTCCCCGTCAATCATGATTTTCTTGCCTTGGATTAAAACTCCGCTTTCATCGATGTTAATTTGTGAGACCAAATTTGCTTTATCAGCTTTGTCATCAGGCGAATCAGTATAGTCAGTTGCTTTAGTGCCTTTTTCAATTTTTACTCTACCTAACTTGTTTCTATAAAGTGTATTTGAGTCATAAACAAATCTAACATTTACAGTGGAAAAATCTGTTGGCGCCTTAATTGTAAATGAATACCTTTGAACTGAGCTAGTCATGTCTATTGAATTTTTCGACTGACTTACAATAGTTCCAGAATTGTCATTATAATGTACAATTATATTGATATATTTAGCATAATTACTTGGATTGTCCCCAAAGTAACAAGCGTCAAACGAAACTGTAGTATTATCACCTTTAGAGCCAGAAATTGGAATGTTGTTCTGCCCAGCACCAGTATATCCATTTATTGCTTTGGTCGAAGAATATACTAATCTTCCATCGCCCCAAATTTGATAAGTATCTATATTACCAAATTTAGTCCAACCATTTGTGCCATCTGCAAAATTACCATTGGTGACATAATTCCGTCCACCAACTTGCATGTTATCAAAGTCAGTCTGACTAACTTTCAAATTTATCTGATTACTCAACTGAGTAATTTGACTGGCATCAGCCTTACTTGCAACTGTCGATTGAATACCTGAAATAGTTTGATTGATGTTAGTAAACTTGTTATCGGCGTCTGACTTATTATTAGTAACGGTTGAGCTAATACTATCCGCTTTCTGGTCTACTTTAGATAAAGCTGTAACAGTGGCTAGGTCTTCTGGTGCTGGTGTCCAGTCAGTTGCTTTGGTGCCCGTTTCTAGCTTAACTTTACGTATTCTAATAATATCCGTATTAGAGCCTGTTTGTGACTCAATAATAAGTCTAGCTTGAGTCCACTTGCTGGTATCATATACCCAAGCATCTTCTGCTTTAATAACCATAGAAACTCGATACCATGTGTTAGCAACTTTAATAATATCCTTTAAGTTCCAGATTCCAGCTTGAACAACATATTGACTACCAGCATTTAATCTAAGTGAACCATAGAATAAAGAATCTACTGTTGGAACTGATGTCATTGAAACGTCAAGGCTTATGGTAAATACATCACCTGGTCTAATGTCTGCGAACCAGCCTGTTCCGTCTATTGGATAACTACGATTAATCTGGTGATAGCTTCCACCAGTCCTAGTTATTTCTAGGTATTGCCCATCAACAACTCTATGGTCTGCTGTACCACCTGAAGTAAAGTTCCAGCCGTCTGAGTTAGTAGGTAGTGAGTTCTCAATATAGTTACGTGCTCCAATATTGAGATTATCCACTTTATTAGATACGTCTGTTACAGTGTGAGTAATCTCGTCTGCTTTCTGGTCAATTTGTGAGCCTGTCCATTTTTGAGTAGCATATCCACCCTTATCAAGTAAGCCTTGCACATCTGAGCTAGATACTTTCTGCTTAATCTCACCAGCCAACTGTTCATTAGAACTCTCAACTGTTCCGACTCTTCCAGTAAGAGTATCAACATCTGACTGTTTAGCCGTTTTCTTAATAGCTTCAGCGTTCTGCTCTACTAAAGTACCTTGTTGCTTAACAGTCTGGTTAATACTATCAACAGTAGTTTTATCAGCTTTATCAACTAACTTACCCTCTACCTCATCAACTTTAGAAGAGACACTGGTAGCTGTTGTTTTAGCATCTTTAGCATTATCTAGAGCGTCCTTAGCATTAGTTAAAGCTGTAGCACTATCCTCTTTAGCTTGAGTAACATCACCTTTGACACTGTTAGCAACTTGTTTAGCTGTAGTAGCAGTATCAGTGGCAAAGCCGGCGTCTGTAATAGCTTGATTGGCCTTAGCGGCAGCATCATCGATGTCTTGCATGGCTTGATCGACCGCATCATCAATTTCTTTTTGATGCTCAGTCGAGGTGACTAATTGCCAACCATCATTAAAGATATATAGCTCAGTTTCTCCGTTGCCTAAGTCTTTGTACCACAGATCGCCATTTTTAGCGGTTTTAGGTTGATTAGGCGAATAAGCCGCTTTATGTTGCCCATCCGCAGCAGTCATCACATAACTAATTTGTTGATTAGTTTGATTGATTGAATTAGAAATATCATTAACTTTAGAAGTTAAATCGTTACCACTTAGATCATCACCAAGTTCGACCGTATTATTATGCTCGTCAAGTAAGTCATGATTGATCTTAAAGACACGTGTCATATACTCCAGATGAAAATCATGGCGAATAATTGCCACGGTGTCGCCCAGAGTACAATCTCCCACATCAATAACAGATGCTTTGAATTGAACTTTAGGGCGCTTTAATTCTTGCAACTTTTGATAGGTATGTTGGATTAGCACATCCTTGTCTTCGTCATCTTCAAACTCAACTAAACCAATTCGGGGCTTACCATCGTCGAAACCATAAGCTTTTGTTGCGTCAGGATCTTCAAGGTATTCTTGCCCTTTTGGTTTGTCTAGTGGATCGCCATTTGATTTTTTCCACTCAATATCTGCAAACGTGATTCTTCTACCGTAGCCATCGGGCGTATCTGAGTTATCATCCCCGTCTACTTCTTCACCTTTACCACGCCCCACCAGAGCCGTATACAACTCCTCTGTGGACGTTTCACGCTCAACATCTAGAGCATTAGAGCCATACTCAAAACGTTTGCCAGTACGTTTTCCTTGCTGATAATACATATTGACCCGTCTTGTAGTTATCTTGTTGCCTTCAATTGAGACAGTAAATGTCAATTCTAATCCAAATAAACTTACTATGTCTTGAATACAATTAAGAATCGGTTCGTAATAGAAATTAGTTGTTGCATTACTGGTGTTATAAATTAGTCCTAATTCCCAACGAGTGCCTTGCAGTACCATCTCAAGCATATAGCGTGCTTGTTGAGCGCTTGGTCGTAAGTCCTTAATATATCCATAACTAGCAAGCTCATCATAGGCAGATTCAATACAGGTGTATTCGATCGTTGATTCTTTTATATCCTCAGTCAGAATTTTAAACATCAAAAAACCATCCCCATTTGGAGATGGAATGCATGCCTTTACAATGCTTGAAGGCAATGGCTCCTTTAAACTAAAAGTAAGTTGGCTAGCAGTATTGATTTGCTCGATAAGGTGAGCTTCAATGAAATTGTTGGCAACTTGTACCAGTTCTTCATTTTTATTAAAAAAATACATTTTCAAATTCGCTTCACCTCATATTCAATCGTTAGCGTACCTGTGGGGCTTGTAGTAAATGTTGTACCATTCTTAATAGTAAAGTCCCCTAAGTTGCTTTTTAAATCAAGGTCAATCAGTGCACTTGTTGAATCGTATTTCACAGCAAGATCCTTGAAATCAACTGTAACTTTCTGGTCTGATGACACACCACGATTTACAATAATCTTCATGCCATCGCTAGTAGTTATTTGGACCTTATCAGCGTTCACACTGGGAACAAATGTCAATGAATTTGGTACAGTCGGATATACTATCGTTGTATCATCTATTTTGATATCGGTGACTGTCACGGGTTGAGTTCTTTTATAAGGGTCAGAACATGTTATTTCAATTGTACCTATAATATTCAACTGACCAGCCTTAGCATTTTCAACTTTAGAAACCGTTCCAATATAGTAATAATTAGTCTCATCAGCAAAGAAAAACTTTTTTTGCGGTTGATACAGCCATTTTTTTAAACGATCAAATCTGTCTTGCAATTCAGCGCCTGAAATAGCCAACAACTGAAAATTAACTGTGATAGTTTTAGCCTCAAATCTTGAATCAAGATATAAACTACCATCACCCACCATCTCAGGAGCGTTTATTGTGCGAGAAAAATTTTCTCTGCCATCTACATTAAGTGTAGTAAAGCCCGGTATTTTCTCATCTAAATATTCACCGTTCCAATTTAATGCCTCGATTTGGAGCACATCATCAGAACCAGTGTACTTTTTTAAGTCTCTAAATTTGCTATACATGTGTGCTCCTTTCTATACTCTATAGGTACGTTTCAAACTAGCTGACTGTCCTTGTTTGTGGGAAATATCATCAACAAAAGCAGTATAATTTGAACCGCCTAAATCTAGCGATATATTAGCTGGCTGTTGTTGAACTGACAGCTGGCCAGTAATATTACTGCTAATCGAGCCATTAACTGCACGTGAGTTCAGTGCTTGGATATTGTCGTTTAAAGCATTTGAAGCCATACCAGCAATACTATTAGTCATGCTTCGAATATTGTTTTGTACTGTGCTAAATTGGCTCACTAAGCCTTTGTTAAAACCATTCATGATAGCATTACCAGCAGGAATCAAGAGCCTTCTATCGTACGAAATTGGTCCTTTATGTTTTCTAATCCACGAGCCAATACCAGAAACAAATGACTTTACTTTTCCCCATGCTGCAGTGAGCCCTCTATAAAAGCTGCTCATGATTGCTCGTCCTGCGGCACCTAAATCAATATTAGATAATGACCTAAACGCCGATTTGATGCCCGATACTACAGAACTAGCAACTGATTTCATACCATTCCACGCTGAACTAGCAGCTGATCGCATACCGTTAACTGCTGAGCTGACTGCTGATTTAGCACTGTTTATTCCACGTGATATAACTGACTTAATGCCGTTCCAAATTGAGCTTGCAGCGCTCTTTAAACCGTTCCAAGCGCTTTTGGCAGCATTAGCTAAACCTCTAGCAGCATTAAAAGCAGCTGACTTCATACCATTCCATGCTGACGATAAAGCTGATTTCATACCATTCCAAATAGAACTTGCGGCTGACTTTAAACTATTCCAAATTCCAATAACACCAGATTTTAATCCATTAAAAGCGGCAATGGCTAAATTCTTAACTACCTGAACTATGCCAGAGATGACACTCTTAATACCATTCCAAATGCTTGATGTAGCACTTTGAATTGACGTCCAGATTAATTGAATATCTGATTTGAGTTGCGTAAAGTTGCCAGTAACTAAGTCAATTACTAATAACACTGGGCCCAAAATAACGGCCTTAATCATATTCCAGATGCCACTTGCAATTGAAACAATGCCTTGCCAAATAGACTGTAACCCTGTACTGATTGACGCCCACACTGTAGTAAATGTATTTGATACACCAGCCCATAGTGTTGTAAAGAATGTTTTTATTGCATTCCAAATTGTAGTAGCAACTGTCAAAATATTAGTCCAAGTAGTAGACAAGAATGTTGTAATTGTTGTCCATACAGCTGTTGCTGTCGTTGATACACTATTCCAAACTGTGTTAAATAAAGTAGTAATGGCAGTCCAAATTGTGGTAGCAGTTGTTGAAATTGTAGTCCATGCCGTTGTTAAAAATGTTGTAACAGCTGTCCATACAGTGACTGCTGTTGTCTTTATGGTATTCCAAGCGCCAATTAGCCATGTTGTAAAAGACTGCCAAATAGCACGCCCTGTTTCTGTTTTAGTGAAAAACAAAACCAAAGCAGCAACTACAGCCGCAATTGCGGCAATTATCAGTACAAATGGATTAGCTGACAAAATCGCAAAGAAACCCATTACGGCAGTTTTAACAGCATTGATTATTTGAATTACTTTCATAATTCCGTTAAAAGACGCTACAAAAGCTACAATGCCAACAACTAACGGTTGTAGCCAATTCTTATTCTGATTGACCCAAACAACAACGCTCTTCAATGCACTCACGATTGGCGGAATAGCCTTTTGAATAGCTCCGTTGATTGTCGCAAATGCTGACGTGATGCCATCTTTCATGCCATTTAACATCTGAGCTAAGCCAGGCAAACCAGCGTTCTTGAAGCCGTTGTCGATTGCAGTCAAAGTATTAGCTAAACCTTTAACAACAGAGGTCTTCATATTGGCAAATGATGTCTTGATGCCGACTGAGTTCTTGCGGGCCAAGTTAGCAAAACCATTCTGGCCTTTGTCCAGCTCCACAAACTTCTTATTTAATTGGTCGATTGTGATACTGCCAGACTGTAGAGCCTTGTATAGGTCTTGTTCCGCCGATTTACCAGTAAACCCGAATGCATTAGCGGTCTTACGCAGTGCAATTGGCATAGTTTCCTGCAACGTCCGCCAGCTTTGCATATCAACTTTACCTGTTGCCAGCATCTGTGTGTATTGCTGCATCCCACGTGAAGTATCAGCCACACTAGCTCCAGATGCTAGAAACGCATCATTCAAAGCAATCGCAGCTTTAGCGCCAGAATTGGCACCGCCAGTCAGTGGAGCAAATTGCTGAGCAGATGCAGTGATTTCATCAAGTGTAGTTGGCAAACCGTTGATGCCGTTATCCAATGTTTTCATTGATTTAGCTGTGTCCGTTCCAGAATAGCCCAATGCTTTCATAACTTTGGGGTATTTATTCAATGTGTCGAAACGATCAGCTGCAGAACTAACGGAATTTCCGACAACATTCATTGCTTTACCAACAACAGCCATCGCCGTACCTACAATTGTGCCGAACTTCAACATGCCACCGCCCGACTTACCAACAGAGTTATTAGCCTGCTCAGCACCTTTAGCAGCTTGCTTCATTGCACTACTAAAGCCCTTATCAACTGCTGATAGAACCGCTTGAACCGAATAACTTTCCACTACTTTTCCCCCTTCCTACGTTTAATTTCTTGCAATTTAGCAAATCGCTCATTGATTGCTGCTTGCTCATCTCTTGCTTTAGTCCGCTCAGATACGTAATCATCTTCAAAACTGCTTCTAATCTCATCTTCAAGTTCTTCTGTATTATAGAATTCATCAAACTTACGATACATCGGTTTAGGATGCTTGTCAGAGCCTTTTGTAGCTTGCACCGTTTGATTAAACCACGCTTGCAGAGCAATATCTTCACGGTGTAGTGTACGCTTAATGGCGTACGCTTCCATTGCCAAGTAGTAATCAGACAGTGTCAATTCTTCGATTTGCTGCTTTTGAGAAATAGAAAAACCTAAACGAGTCAGACAATTCAAGACAATTTCATGATACGTTTGTTCGCTTGTCTTCTGTTCTTCATCGTCTAGGCTTGAGCGTTTTTTAGAGCCACCTTGATAGCGTTTGCTTTACCCATTTCAGCAATTACGTCATCAAACAGCTTTTCTAAGTCGCCCTCGTAACCGTCAATGAAGTCATCCACATCATCTTGGCTGGGTCTGAATGAGAGTACTGTGGAAGTAGCTGCATAGATCACATCGGACAGTGCTGCAGGATCGGCAGTGTTTAGTGCTGGGATTGTCTTAGTCAAGCCCATGCCAAACGATGCACCTTGCACGTCTAAACCTGCGATTTTGTCAAGTTCACGAGTAAATTTAACGCCAAATTTCAGTTCGATTTCTTTACCATTGATTTTTACTTGCATGTGTATTCTCCTTTTATCGTTTCACTTTTATCGTCTCTGTTTTTTTGTTATTGACTATTCAGCCGATATTGTTGCGCCGTCAGCTGTCGCTTCAACTGAAACGTTGCTCGGCTGCACTAGGGGGTTGGTGTAGTCGTTTCGTCAGCTGATTTGCCAGCGTCAGTATTCTTATCCCAAGCTGCTCCATCTCCATTAGTCTCTTTTGCATACTTGCCGATGCCACGGAACACGTAGTCAATATCGGCTTGTTGTTCTGCAGAGAAGTCTGTCCAGCCACGCTTAGGTGTCCCGTCAACGGCGAAGGACACATGACGAGTTGAGTTATCATCAGCATCATTGTCGTTTGAATCTTCTGATACAGAAGTTTGCATGTACCAAGCATAAGCTTGTCCGTCGTCATTCAAGCGATCTTTGTGGACGATCCAGAATTCAATCTTGTCACCATCGAACAGAGAATCATAGAACGCGTCTGCAATCGCAGAAGTATTGTTGATAAACTCTGTTTCTAGGTCAGTTTCTACACTCGATTGTGTATTAACTGCTCCATCTTTAGTTGCGGTTGAATCACTGTCACGACTAGGGTCAAAAGACAGTGATGTTTGCCAAGGAATCAAATGTGCTTCTTCTGTCGCAGCTTTGGACAATTTGCGTGCAAAAGCAACCGCATTGATACCTTTTAAGTTTTTAACCATTTATTATCGCTCCTTTTTAATTTACTGTCAGTTCCAAAGTTAGATTTGCTCGCTGGTAAACCGTGTTCGAAACTGATGTATCTATCATCATTTGTAAATTCTGTTGATTCTGCTGACCATAGAACGTATATACGTCCGTTTTGACAACGCCAATAGCAGAATTAAAAAGGCCATCGGCAATCTCGCCAACGACCTTTCTTTGTTTTCTACCTCCCCACACATCAATCGTTAGAAAAATGTGATCGTTACGGGAGTATTTAGTATCATAGTTCACTGTTTGTGTTTGACTAAGCACGACAAACGGATAAGTGACAGGCTCATCTTTCAACGGCAGATAGTCGTAAACAGGAAAGCCCTTTTCTTGAATCAGTTTGAAGTAGTAATCAAACAAACATTTCTGTGGGCTTATCATCGCATCACCCTCTTTAAATCAGAGATGAATACTTGCTTAGTTTGATTGAACAGCGGTTTGAGTAGTGGCTCGGCTGCCATGAAACGAGTACCCAGTTCAACATAGGAATCGTAGCTTTGCCCTAGTCCAGTAACGCCAGTCAAACCACCATTTTCAAAGCCAATGCCAATCGACTTCTTAGTGGCTCCAGTTGAGTAGCCTTTAACATAGGTCGAACTTGCATTAGCCATCGCTTTCTGCTGCAGTTCAGTTGTATGCTTTCTAACGATCTGCTTAATGCCTGCGATTTGAGCCCGTTTCAGTAAGCCTTGCTCCAGTTTATCCAAGCCTTTAACGCTATACGTTACTCTTGCCATTACTTCCGCTCACCTACAATCAATGTGTGAGCTTTTAACGGGTCTCTCACAGTCGTCTGCACGTACTGAGTGGAACTGTCGTCAATCGTGCAATACGACCACACAGCACCTACAGGACAAGCCAAGCGGATAACTTGTGCACGCGTATCGACATTGCCGAATAATTGAGCCGAGCGGTTAGTGCCTAGATCGGTCACATTAGCAATCAGTTCAGCAACTAGCTCTTCACCGCCAACATAATGACCAACTTCGGGATCGTAATGCTCAGCAACCTCCGAGTAGAACTTAACGTTGTTGTTAAATCTCATGCTGACCACCTCACAGAAACAGAAAACGGCCAGCCTTATCATCAACCAAGCCATTATCGTTCTTCCAGTCAGCAATATCATCGGTGAACTCATCAAAATCGTTAGTGCTAAAAGTGATAGATTCGCCTTCTTGTGAGTATGAAGACATGCCTTCATTCGCAATGCGGTTATATCGCTTCACAGCGACTTCTAAAGCAATATAGCTTAACTCATCAGGCACTTTTTTTTCGCCTAGCTTAAAACACAGTGCGCTCTCGGTATTCTTAGAAATTAAATTAAGAATACTGTCACGGCTATTATCTTTGATCTGCAACATTGTTTTTAGATCTGTTAATTCCAATCATTACACCCCCTGATTCGTCTCATTTTTCTCGTCTCTGTCTATGTGTTAGCCTTCAGCAGGTGCTGTAACTGTCAATGCACATACTGCTGTTTTAGCTCCGTCAGCAGTTTTAACTGTGATATTAGCCGTACCTGCTTTAACGGCTGTAACCTTACCAGTATTATCTACAGTAGCGACTGTGGTTTTGTCAGAGCTCCAGCTAACTGTCTTATTAGTTGCATCAGTTGGTGCGACTGTTGCCGTTAATTGTCCAGTTGCTCCTTCTTCAAGCGATAGCGTAGTTTTATTCAAAGTTATGCCAGTTACCGAAATTGGTAATGTAGTGAACTCAGGTACATCAACCAAAGCACTAGCAATAGCACTCAAACTTTTGTCAATTGTTTCATCAAACGCAACCTTATAGGCACCTTTAACAATTTTTGTGTTGGCAGACTCTCCTGTAATAGTGACAGATTTGTCATCGCCAACAGCCACAACCTTACCATCTTTGATAGCTTTTAAATATTTATCAGCCATTATTAACCTCCTTTCTAACCTACAGTAACGTTCGCCCCGCTTTTAGTTGGGGTAGCTTTCACCCCACTAGGCGGGGTTAAGCTTTTTTTGCTGCGGCTTTGAAAATAGCCTTCTTGTTGTCGTCAGAAATAAACTGTCCAGCCTTACCAGCGCCTTGTAATTCTTGACCATCAAAGTCTGTTGACTCGATTGTCCGAGCTGTAGAGATACCTGTGAAGGCACGCCCAACATTATCTGGCGTAAAGATAACTGCTTGTCCAGCCATGTACTGTGAAGGAACTTTTGTCAATGCAATACCACGGAAACTAACCAAACCGTTGGCGTCAATATCTACTGCTGAACCTTTACCCGTTGATACATTAGCCAAATCGATAATTGCGTTGTAAACTGCAGCAGTCACATATGCACGGATAGGAACAACTACTTCCAAGTCAGTGTATTTTTCGACTGCCGTTTCGAACAATTTATTAACGTCTGTTGCATCTAAGCCAATGTCAGTAGCAGCATCTGCTAAGAACTGGCCTTCCTTTTTGTTGAACAAACGTGTTTTAGCCTGTGCTTGCAAATTCAAGCGATCGGCTACTGCTGCATTTAAATCATTGTTGACAGTGAAACGATCTAAGCCCTCATGAATCGACCACGTGAAGTCATAAGGCACATCTACATCTGCGTATTTGATTTCTTTCATTTCACCAAAGCGAGATGAGTTTGCTGTGCCTGTACCAAATGCCACATCTGCGTCTGTGGAATACTCACCCACAACCACAGGCACATCGTTTGTTTTCAACGAGAACGCTGTTGCATTGTCCTGAACGCCATCTAAGGCTTGCAATTGTCCAAATGTGGGAGCAAATACACCTTGTACTCCGTAGACTGTTTGAATTAACTGCGCAAATTGTTTCTGATATGCGCGAATTGGTAAATCGTTATTGTTATTAGCCATATTAGCTAACCTCCTTATTTTGTATATGAGTTAATAATCTGTTTAAACGGATCATTTTCGCTATCGAGTGTAGAGCTACCATTTGCTGGTGGATCTTGTCTCATGCGTTCCTTGACCTGTTCATTAACCTTCTGTTCTGTTGACTTTTGAAGTGTTTCTACAACCTCACTGATTTTGTCAGCATCACCAAGTTCTACTAATGAATCAGCTAAGCCCTTTGGTAAACCTTTTTGTGATAACAAATCAACTGTATTAGCAGTTAATTCCCGCTTATTAAGCTCAGCTTCGCGTTTAGATAAAGCAGCCTCACGTTCTTTCTGTGCCTCGTCCTCTTTTTCTTTAGCGGACATCTTAGCGCGTTTCTGACCTTCAGTTAAACCTTCTTCTCTAGCTTGTTTAAGTTGTTCATCAAACTTGGCCTGCTGCTTTTGCATTCTACGATCATATTCAGAATTGATTTTTGCCTCTAATTCTTCATGAGTAAACTCTAGCTTTTCAGGCTCTTTTGTTGGTTCTGCTGTATCTTCAGCAAAGTATTGTAAATCCATTTCCATTTGTATAACCTCCCACCCTGCAGAAATATAACCACTAAAAAACGCCCCACTAGATTGCTCCAGTAAGACGCGATAATTATTTCCCACAAGATTTAGTTTTATTTGAGCAGTTTAGTGACTTGCTCAGGTCATCTGTTTAACGGACAGTTCCGAGATATAGGATCAGCTCCTTATTCTTCATATGCTGCTAAGCTACACATGCAGTTGGGATGTTGTGGGTACGCTGGAACTTTATCCAGCTTATAAACTCCCTCTCCATCCTTACCACCATGAGCGATATTTTCACAAAAATCACAAGCACTTGATTCGGCTATCCACTTGACAAACTTAATACCATATTTTTTATAACTTTCTTTTTGAGCCTCGCCAATTAAGCGTGTTGATTCAGTTCGCGCTAGCCGTTCAGTAACATATTGAGCTTGATTAGCGAATTGGTCGCTAACTAAATCACGTAGCCTACGAGCAATCACATCAGGGTTATTACCTTGAATCTGGTTATTAGTTAATAGCACATCTAGCCGAGCTTTTAATTCGTCTGTGTTCTTCCATACACGCTCGCTGAACGTTGCACCGTCTGTCTGTGCCAGCACGTGCTTAATTATCCTATCAGCGCCCATGTGTTGAAATGTACGTCCCAATATGCCAGCTTGGCGCTTGAATTCATTAACATATTTGCTGAACAATTGAGCTGTCATTTTGCCGATAACTTTTACGCCAGCTTTAACAAGTGATAGTGCTGAGCGTGACTTGAGATATTCTAACCGGTTGATTCTCATTGTAGCGTTGTATATCGTTAACCTATCATTAACCTCATCAGTGAAGTCTGAACGTCTTGCATTACGCCCCAATTCTTTGCGAATACGGTCAGCTTGTGCAACAGCCTCTTTTGCCTCTTGCTCGTATCTGCGAATGTCAACATTTTTAACATCTTTAGCATTAAAGCCTAGCTTATCCAGCCGAGTATATTCAGCATCAATTTTCTCTTGAATTTCGTCGACTGCCTGCTGATAATATGCTTTGAGTTGTGGAATATTCGTAGCACGTTCCATATACTTTTGTTCTTGCTTGATTCGTTTTTTCCAATAAGCTTTATTCTGTTTGACCATCGTCACTCAGCTCCTTATCGGTAGCAGCACCATAGTCAACGCGAGCTTGCTTGACCTGTTCAGATTGTTGCTTAGCAAGCTGTTCAGTAATTTCACTCGGATCGCTAATGTTTGGTAAGAACTGATATAGATACTTTTGCGGTAACTGTGCGCCAGCTTGAGTAACCTGATTGATCGTTGCTAGGTCGTCAGTTGGCATGTTGTCTCTGAACGTAAATTTTAGCGTTCTAGGGTCGGTTGTCATACCGCCTGATGCTTTATTCTCCAACTTGTAAATAATGCTGTAACGCTTGAATAAGCCTTTCTCAAACTGTTTGCGTTTCGTGCTGGCTAGTTCAATTGTTCCCAAAACTTTATACTTCATCGCCACGCCGCTAGAATTACCGGCAAAATTTTCATCGGTAAGGTCGGGAGTGTGGGAAAACTTATGAATATCGTGCGCCAGCCGTGATTTGTATGATTCAGTGCCATTTACATCATATTCTTTGTGAATATAATTAGCGTCCACAGTTGTTTGTTTTCCACTGATATCAACACCCGACTTGAGAAGCAACATGTTAGCATTCTTCATTTCTTTCAACATGTCCATCTTATCCTGCGCTAGTTTCTTAGCAGCATCTTCATCGGTTGGATCAATACCGCCCATTAGGTTGGATCCTTGCAGTAACGTATCAATATCGCCTTTAACGACCAACATTGCGTCGTTTAGATCAGTCATATAGTTGGCTGTATCGGATTGTGCTGCGTCGTATAGATCAATTAATGGAATAATGTTCTCAAAGTCACCAATTCTAAAACGGTTGTTCGTATACTCAACGACAGGAAAAGCAAAGATTGCTTCCTGCCGCTCGATAGTCATTGAACTGTCTAGATATGTTGGTTGATATAATGTGTATATATCAGCTGTCCATGTTTCTATACGGTATTGTAAGACAGCCTTATTATTATCACCCACAACCTCAATCAAATGATATCTGACTGCCATAACTGGCTGTGGGTCTACTTCTAGCGAATAGATAACAAACGTCTCTAGCGGATCGAATAACACGCTGTGCTCAATATCATCATTACCACGGTAGACATATTCATATGCCCGACCATAACGAGTTGTATCTAGAAACAGCTCACTGTTCAAGCTGTCAAAATCGTTAACATCTTCAATCTCATCTAGTTTCTTATCATCATCATGTTTGACATTAATTGCATTACCGACTGAAAACGACGTCTGAAAGTCCGCAATATATTTGCCAAACGAATGTACTGCGCGGTGGTCAGCTTTCTCTGTATCAGTCCGCCGATTATCCGGCTTTAAGATATTAGTATTGAAACCTTGATAGTAATCATCTAACATCTGCAATCTTGGTCTTTGATAATCATGATGATGTCGAATAAACTGCATAATTCTGGCAGGCGTTAATTTATCTAAGCTTTCCTGATACAAGATATTTGCCTGTCTATGATTTTTTAAATCGTAATTACCGATCTGTCACACCTTCTTTATAATCCAATATTTTTAACGGCTTGTACTCTTTCTTGATAGTTCATATACTGATTACCTTTATAGAACGTATATAGTGCCATACTGTACCTCAAACTGTCAATTGCGTGGTTATTTGCGTCCTCGGGTTGATTCGTCCAATTGCCAAACTTATCTTTAGCATACACATACGTATTCATTTCTTCCCACAAACCTTTGGCTTTAGGATGGATAATAAAGCGATACGACTGCATGAATTGAATGCCTTGGATAATGCTGTCTTTACCCTTGCCTGCTGGCTTAATATTTGGTACACCGTAGACTTGTTGTAATTCAGTAATTAGACGTTGCTCGGCACTATCAGCAATGATTGGTAAGCCAAACGCTTTGTGCTGTGCCAATGCCTGTGCAATCTGTTGTGTCAGCATACCTTGCTGGTATATCTCATCGTAGACGTACACAATACGCTTCTTCTGGTCGATCGCCATAAACTCTGCTGCTGTCGGGTCGTGCTTGAAGCCAAAGTCCAGCCCGATTACTTTAGGTAAGTTAGCGATCTCTTCCATGCCGAAATCTCGCTGTTCGAATAAGCCTTCGAATACAAGCCCTTCTGCAACTCCCCATTCACCCAAAACAGCCACCCTTGCACGATTAGGATTAGACTTGAGCATATCCTCTAAGTCTTCAACATAATCTGCATTAAGGTGGCTGTTATCTTTGTATGTGGTAGTAGCAGAGTAAGTCCGCGCCTTGCGTGTCTTCTCGTCAAAAAAGCGATGCTTTAAGAAGTGTTTGTCGGACCACGGATTAAACGTAAATACCGACTGATAAAAGCCGCCAGCTGGCAGAATACCACGCATAGATTCTTCCACAGTATCAAGTGCTGGTTCGTCCTTGAGCTCGTAGCATTCTTCTGCCCAGATGCGGCAGAGATTGCCGTGTGTCGTTTGGATAGATGTGATCTTTAAAGGGTCATCCATGCCACGAAAAAATATTCGCTGACCCGTATCCTTGCGAGTGATCTCGAGCGGTGACACAGTAAACTTAAACATCTCAGCAACTCCAAGATCATAAGCGACTTTCTTTAGTGTTGCGAATGTACTGTCTTTCTGCGTGCCAAAGAACTGCCGTAATACCAGCCAATTAACATAGTCATACTGCAGCGTGTCGATGATGACTTTGATTGCCGTAGCATACGACTTACCAGAGCCACGTGAGCCTTTATAGGCCAGATAGCGGTCAGCAGATGTAAACATCGGATAATATGCAGGCGATACCAGCTTTTCATAATCAAGATTAACTGTCGGCATCGTCTACACCTCCATGTTTGATGATATTAACTGTTAGGCCGTCTCCGCCGGTCGAGCTTTCCTGCTTAACTTTGAGCTCAGCTAGGTCAGCGTCAGCTTTGAGTTTGCGGACTTCTTGTTTAGTTTTTTCTGGGCTGTCCCCGTTAGCAGAATAACCAGCCATGTTAAGAATCGTCGTGCTTGACTGCAAACGGACCATTTCGGACTTTGCTTTGGTTGAGAGCCTGTGAATTTCTTTGATCGCGTCCGGCACATAACTATCAATAGCTAAAGAACGATATTCTCGCTCTGCTTCTTGAAATTTCTTGTCTTTTTTCCACTTAGCAAGGGTGGTTCTTGAGCGGTTGACTTCTTTAGCAATTTGTTCATCCGTCTTTTCGTCTTCGAATAGCAAAACGACAGCTCTCTTACGGTTAGCGTCCAATTCAGCGAAAGCCCCGTCTCGTAAAGTTTTGTGGCTCACATCAACCACCGCCTCCTTTCCAGATAATAAAAAAGACACCGTTAAGTGTCTTATAAAATATCCAATCTAATTTCTGCCTGTGCTTCCCGTATCCGCTTTTCAGCAATGTGAAAGTATTCTTCGTCCAGCTCCATGCCAATGAAGTCACGCTTAGTATTGACACATGCCACGCCCGTTGAGCCACTGCCCATTGTGTTATCTAAGACTAACTCGCCTTTGTTGGAATATATACGAATCAATTTTTCAAGCAACTTTACAGGTTTTTGTGTTGGGTGATAATGTTCTTTATCCTTTGAGAAAACAAACACATTTTCTAAATGATTCTCACCACACAGATTAAATGTTGGCAATCGCTTATCAAACGAATTTTTCATTTTTTCATAAGTTTGATATTTAGGCATACTCCTCAAATTATATTTGTTAACAAATGCTGAATATGTCTGCTTGGTTGGCAAAGAGAACTGTGGGCTTTTGTAGTGAAAGAAATGCTTCATTCGCTCGTTGCCCATCTCTTTTTCAACATCAACAGCTTTTTTACCAATATAATCTAATACCGCTTTTGAATATTCTCTAAGTCTTCTATTAGTTTCTAGTGAATGGACTTTTCTAAATACATTTATATCTTCAAAAACATTGAGTGGTGCTTTCTTAGCATATAACCCATTTCCCCAGCTATCTTTTAACCAGATCATTGGATAAGAAAAAGATAAATTGAACGGTTTTAAAGTTCGCAGCTCTTGAGTGAATGGTTCTTGGGAGAACAGAACAATCGCGCCTGTGTTTTTAATAAGGCGCTCATATTGCTTGAATAATGCGTCAAGTGGCAACCTGTTGTCCCATTCTGTTGTTTTAGAAGTCCAACTTGATAATTGCATTCCTTTGATTGTTCCATAAGGCAAGTCACAAAGAACCATATCTATTGAGTTATCTGGTATCTCTTTCATCAGTTCCAAGCAATCGCCTTGTTTTAAATCAATCATGTTAGTAATCCTTTCTCGTCGCAATAAAAAAGACAGCAATTAAGCTGCCCTAACTATAGTTTGTCGGTTCAGCGGTACCGATTGGAACCATGAAGTTTTCCGCAAAGGCAGTAGCAGGAATCAAACCTGCTGTGGAAGCGAATAATTTAAGTTAAATAAAAGGAGTTGGTATTAACGACTACTTGTAAAGCTTTGTCTTATGTTCTCCCACGACACCAGTCACTGCCTGCATAGATCGTGCTATGCTCACTTAAATAAGAATTAACCGATAAATTTACTTAAAAGAAGTAATTTATTTTTCTTATGTTACCAGAATAACACTTTATAAAGGCTCAAAAGTCCCATAAAAGCACCATTATAGCAAGCCTAGTTCTTCGGCGACTGCTTCAAAAAAAGCATCTCTTTTTCGCATAACTTGGTTTCTTGAGTAACCAATCTTATCAGCAATGCCGTTGAGCGTGTACAGCCGATTCTCTGCGATATAAAGCTCGTAAATGATTCCTTGAGTATATTCATCTGTGTTCTTCAAACAGTCGTGTACGGCTTCGTAATTACGTTTGAGAGAGTTTAGGCGCTTGTCATCAGACAGAGAGATAACGATGTACTCATTTGATTCGTCACGCACGTTCTGCGCTTTCCCACCGCCAATGTTTTCATCAACAAATTCTTGATGCCGATACATGATCTCATCTTCACGCTGCTTGATGTATTTTTCATAATTCGGATAGTCTTCAATAATCTCACGAATAAAAGCAAATAAGCCACGTTTCACAGAGCCACCCCCAAAGTTATTTGATTTGTTCTAATCCTAAATTTTTCCGCCCCCGATTAAACCAAGGCGACACAGTGAATGCCAGCACATCATTAGCAACGTAGATCAATGAGTTGACCGCCATTGCCAGAGTAGCATCTCCTTGTGCGTACGTAACAGCCCAGAGGACTAACTGCAATACTCCACCACAGACCCACCAGATGTATTGATTGTTGTAGCGCAAAAAACAGATAATTCCAGCAGTCAGATTGATTGCGAATGCTAAGCCGTCAATAATTGGACGCGGATCGTTTGTCAGCGCGCCAATAGCATATGCCGACACTACCCAAACAATCAGAGTGAGAATGATTGAAATAACCCATGCTTTTGGTGTAAATTTCCGTAGATTATTGACCGTATCAGAATTCCAAGACTTAACCGCAAGCAATACAGGCAAGTCAAGCGTTAAGATATAGGCAACCTGCTCGAAAATTGACAGATAATTCTTAGCCGTATACCCAGCATAGATAAAACAAGCTGCAGATAATAGACCCAGCCAACCATTGACTGACTTGGCAGCATTAATCGACAGCACACAGAGAGTGCCAAGCAACGCTCCAGTAAACGTGATAACAGCGACAGTCGTAATCGGTGCGCTAATTAGTAGTGCTAACTGAAAGCCAAACGAGAAAAACCACAACAGATAATTCTGCATCGACCAGCCTTTTAATTGGTTGAATAACCATGATAGATAATTTGTCATTTTAAATTTCCTCCAGTTTATATTTATAAATTAGTTGTGCATCCTTCCCTGCTTGCCACCTGTGCGCATCGGGATAGCTCAGCCAGCGTGCTGAGTTGAATTTGATGTACATGTAGTCTGCCATCTCTTGGATCGTGTCGGTGATCGTAATGAACGTGTCACCTTTGTATAATGCGTAGAACGTCATGATTTAACCTCCAGCGAGTGCCCGCACATAGGACAGAATTTGATTTCTGTTTGGCTTGCCTGTCCGTCATAGCCATCACCATATGAACCGTACTCAAGGCGAAATGGTTTACCATTATAAGGTGGTAAGATGTAGCAAAAGGCCATGTCTCCGTATTCAACTTGTTCATCAGTCAGCCCCGATAGATCAAGGCTTTTTCCATCACAGAATTTACACATTATCGGTCACCTCCTCCACGCACGCCCAGAAGTCGATATGCGGGTATTTGGCGCATAGCTCATCAATTTCTGCAGTGGTAAATTCAGTTTTATAGTTTACATCTGATTCATTGTCAGCAAGATCCCAATCGTAGCGATCATTTGAAATGTTTTTGATAAAATAACCAAATTCACCAGGGACTAAGTGGATATAGTACCGCTTGTCTCTCTGTTTAATATACTGGTCAATCAGCGAATCGGGGATGTTGAGCTCAGAGAGTGGAGTAATCGGCTCATAACTTCTTGCATAGTTGCCTTCCGTATCACAATCGACCACCTCTTCAAATGTGTCGCCCCCAAACTGATTGGTCAACTTCAATAAATCTTCACCTGTAATTTTCATTCGTTATCCTCCCGTAGCTTTCTGCCGCATTTCGGACAGAAGTTAACCGGACAATCAGCAAAGTAACCGTCCTCGTCCATCGAGATTTCCAGCTGCGGATTGCCAGGATCGAGTTTGCTAATGGTAATCACAAAATCTGAGTTAGGTGTTCTATTAAGCGGTGTCTGTGCCCTACAACATCCGCAGCCGTCTTGAACTTCTCCGTAAGTTTCCTTGAAAATACTCTCTTCGATAGCCCAATGTTCTCCTCGAACTCCAGTAGCGATATAATCGCCAAAGTCAAGTGTCATATCACCTTCAAGGGTTGGTATCCGCATATCACCAGCTGCCCCAAATTGAATGTGGTACTTATCCGCCATTACCTTTGATCCAGTCCATTGCTCAGCTTCGATTAACGATTTTTTGCGGTATTTTGTCATTGTTTATCCTCCTACTTGGGAATTACTTCTGTTAAAATTCTGAAATTATTGATTTTGGTATCACAATCAACCTCTACTGGTACGCCTTTCAATTCGCTGACAGAACTAACTTTCGCATCATCTAGCAATGCATAAATCGTCCGCCAATAATCTAGAATAGCCTTATCAACAGCTTCTTTATTTTTGCAATTCTCAGAAGTGTTTACCATATAGTGATTGAAGTTTGCTATGCCGTGCTCTGGGACAGTAATGACTAGCATTAGTCCAAACATAAAGCCCACGTCTGACGCCCGACCAAATTCAGCATTTTCGATATACCCTAAATATTTACTCATTCCTCTACCTCAACTTTCTCGAACAGCTCGCCGTCCAAGCCGTATTGCTTGAGTTCTTCGGCGGTAAATTGGCAATCTGGGTGGTTGCTTGTTGTCATAGCTGCACCTCCAATAATTGCTCTAGAATATCCTTAACTAATTCTTCTGGGATATTTGATCGTTCGTTATAATCTCTTATTTGTTTTCTTCCACAGCCACGATCACCAATTACAATCTTTGCCTTCCTACCTTTTTCCATTTGGGCAAGCGATAGAAATGTATCAGACATAAATGTTGTCGGTTTTTTTGGAAAATTGTCGTTATATGCTGCGTAGTGAGCCACATTACTGAAACCTGTAAAGTTATGGTATTTTTCTAAGTATTGCCATATGTGACTACTTTGCGGATTTTCAATAACCCAATGTTCTGGGTGGTATTTTTCTATAATTCTTATTGTATTGTAGGCACAAAGCTCGCCGTTGATTCTGGTATACATAACCTTCCACGGATAAGACTTATAAGGACCGTCATTTTTAGAAATGATCCTGGTATCGGTCGACATCTTTAGATACCCGTCAGACCATTCGTAAAACTTATTGCCCCCTCTCATAGCACTTGCTACACTCCATGATTCACACGGTGGGCTTGCCAGAATAATATCCGGCTTAGGAAGTTTATCTAACGTGTCAAATAACTTTATGTCTCCAAATATTTCATGAAAATCTGCTAGATCTAAATTTATAAAATTGTGATTTTTGTTGAGCTTGTCAACGCCGATCGAATAATTTTTAATTTCATGAAAATACTTGTCTATAGTTTTCTTGTATGAACTATTTCCACTGTCGAATAACGACCAGACTGTTGTCATGTTAATCTCTCCCTTACTTTAACAGCTCTTTTACCATTGCGTCCATAGCTTCTGAGTGTCCGATTACTTCAAACTTATTCTCAAACTCACGTATGATGCTTTTATAATATTTGCCCTGTTCAATCTTCTTCCCATCAGTCTGAATAGTTTTGATAAATTTTCCTTCCACTCCTAGGTAGATAAAGTTTCTATATGGATTATCATCTCCCATATAATGATTTCGGACGATGTCGCCGATGTGAAACTTAGCCATCAATATCCCGCCCTTTCGATTTCTGCCAGGCATTCGAAAATGTCCATCTCGTGGTATTCTGTTTCTTCGTTGTCTTTATCCTTTTCCATCAACTCGCCACCTCGGTTCGATAATCTTGCACGTGATCGAACTTAATCAATGCACTATGTGCTTGAATGCGTGAAACGGTTCGCTCGTCGTATTTTTCCGTTAGTTCTTTAAAGCTTTCGTTAGTTGTGACAATCAAAGGCATGTCTTCCCTGATTTGCATTAGATTATCGATTTGCTCGAAGTTGAAGTCTGTGTCTCGTTCAGCTCCCAAATCATCAATAACTGCAATGTCTGCGGTCTGTAATGCTGAAACAGTTCGATCGGTTGCCTTTTTTATCTGATCGTCATTGAAACCGTCCTTAATCTGTTTCATTAACAATGGCCACGAGCAAAACACGATTTCAATATTTCGGTAAGCATCCACGGATTCGCTAGTCCCTCTTTGCCGTTTCTGATATTTGATACGGTAGTTAGTTCTGCTGAACACATCTTTAATTGTGGCAAAGGCTAGATGTGTCTTTCCTGAGCCTGTATGTCCCTGCAATATCATGTGAGTGTTATCTCCCTTGCTAAGATGAATCGCACCTTTAGCAACGTATCTCGCAACTTGTAGGCGGTCAGCGTTGTCTTTTGCAAAATTATCAAAGGTACAATTCGTTATATCTTTGGCAAAAATTGACGTTGAAGTCAGATAACCAATTGCTCCATGTTTTAGGCTGTTCTCGGTAGCTATTTGAGCAGTTCGCCGCTCTAACTCGTCTTTAGTAACTGGCTTCGTGCCACCGTCCAAAGTCGAGTATCCACAGACAGGACAGAATGCTGCTTTCTTGACACCTTTATGAACATGCTTAACACCATCGTCATAAGTTATCTTGTCGCCTTGAGGTCTGAACATAGTTGTTTCCTTACCTCTCTCCAAACACTCAGGACAGAACTCTTTTTCTTCGTCTGAGTATTTCTTGACATATGCCAGAACGATCTCATTTATTGAACTCATGCTACTTTCTACCACGGCATATCATCCTCACTAATTCCCAGCTCAGCCATCTCTTTTTCTTCATCAGCCTTGAACATTGGCTTAATATTTGGACGGTCCATTAAAGTATCAAGATTGACAGGAACTTCACCATACTTAGCCAGGTACTCTTGTTTGAGCTTCTCTTTGCGTTCATGCTCCTTATCCCAAGTGTCCTTAATGCTGTGGTGCTTAGGCTTGGCTGGACGTTGGTAGTTCTTGCTCTTGGCCTCGTTTTTCTCTACCCACGCTTTTTCTATCTCTTCTGCTTTTTCAACCGTGGTAACATTCTTAGTTTCATACGCATTGAGAATTTTTCTAAGATAGTTAAAGTTAGGCTTCGTAGCATAATCGTCCATATAGCTGATAGCATGCAAGATAAGCTCATCTCCCAAACGTTGTTCGTAGTCCATCAGAATCAGCATTTGATTATTACTCAATGTCGCACCAGTCAGTTGATATTCGACAAAAATATTTGAGGGCTCTTTACTACTACTACCTTCTCTTTCTGTATTATTAATACTTGTATTATTACCTTCAGCATTTTCTAAATACCCCCCTTTAATATTCTTAATAGGGGTATTTAATTTATTAACTACCCTGAGTGTTCGCTTTTTTATCTGTTTTCCTTCTCTGTCATATTCAACAGACAAGTAACCCTTATCGACTAAACCATTGATAACTTGCGAACATCTCCCAGCAGTTAGACCAAAGAATTCAGAAAAATATTTATTTGAAGCAAAGCAGCCTTGATCATTGTCTAAACTATTTATCTCAGTTAAAAACACAACCTCAACAATCTTCAAGTCTTCATCTAGCCAATACTTGGCTGGTATCCAAACGCCTTGAAATTTTCTATCTTGCTTGGTCACTTTCCGAACTGTCATGTTCTTTCTCCTCTCGATAATTTCCCTTAACGCCTATCTTCTTGAGCGTTTCAACGTCTAACTTGATACCGTTCAGTGGCATGTGGTACTTCTTGCTAAATTGCTTATTGCCTATCTGATGCCGCTCTGAATGGTGAATCCGACATAATGCAATCACATGCCGTTTGGTGTGATCTACATGATTTCGATTTAAACCTGAACCGATTTCGTCAATGTGATCAATATCCGCATGCTTGCCACAAATAACGCACTTTCGATGCTTGCAGCATTGATACAGAAAGTAGTTCTCATCTCTTGGCAGTAACTCATAACCTTTTTTAACAGGCACGCCGTTTTCAAGAATGCAATCAGTAACAATGTTCAATAATTCGTTAGCTTCTGAGGCGGTAGTTCTTGCTTTTTCTTTTAGACTGATTTCTTTGCCATCGTTTTTAACGGCATATTCAAATTTGAAATAATCTTCTAGGTCTTTCTTAGGTTGACCATTCCAAGCCCAAATATCCTCACAGAGCGCCCAGAAGAGCCGTCTTTGGCTTGGACGCATCTTTCTTGGATCAACGATCTCTACCTTTGCATATATCTTGCTCAGATTGCCGTTATACATCGTTTTGAGATGCTCTAAGTTAATCGACTGTTCTAACTTAACAAGTAACTCAGCACCCTTTATTTGCTTAATAAAAGCTGGTAGCCACATCTTTAATCAACTTCAATCTCGCTTGCATGCGTAAAGTTATCAATCACGTTAGTCATGCGGCAGTATTCGCATTTGCCACATCTCTTTGGCTTAACTTCACCATTCATCACGTCCCACACACGCTCTTGATTATCCTTAATAAATTCAAGAGCATCGTCTAGTTCATAACCATCGTCAACAGAGTTAAAGTCAATTGCCATCTTATCGGGTGGGTCTTGCTTACTAACTGCAAAGATAAACGGTTGGCACTCAACTCCAAACTGCTGCTTGATGAGCTCCTGATAGACAGCCATTTGCATGTAATATCCGTATGCCTTAACAAACGGAACCTTGCGTCTGATCTCTGGATCATAGATACCCTTATGGATATCAGCGGTTGTCTTTAAATCACAGAAATAATTCTGATCTAAAACAAGACTGTCAATCTTGCCCTTCCACGCAAAACCTTCAATCTCACCAGTCACGATCACTTCTTTTTGACCTGGCTCGTACACATTTCTAAAAGCTTCATCGTGATCCAGCACTGAAATCATGCTGTCAGCTTGCTTGTATTGTGATTTGATGCCTTTCTCTGGATTACCGTACTTGTACAAAAATTTCTTGTTGTCTGACAGAAACTTCTCATGTGCCTCTGGACTTTCAAAGTTTGAATGCAAGTAGTTTCCGACTAGCAGAGCTGTATTATCTCGGTTCGGCTCCCAGTCTTCTTTCAACATTGCTAAGGTTGCAGCTTCGCATTTCATAAAGTCTTTGAAGATTGATACGGACATATATTTGAAGTCCGTATCATGTGAGTAATAATTATCTTGAGTTAGTTTCATTACTGCTCATCTTCCTTTGGTTGTCCTGTGATTTCGTCTAACAATTCAGTCTGTTCTTCCTGATCGTTTGCCTGTGTTTCTTCGTACCCTTGAATGATTTCAGTTATTTCATCGTCAGATTGTTCATCTTCCTGTTTAACATCCTTTTCAACCTGTTCTGGTTCAGTTGATGTGTCTTGAATGTCATTAACTGGTTGAACATTATTATCGTTTGTAGCACCTTTTAGAATCGAATTAGCCTGTTGCTCTCTTTCGGTTGCTTCGACTGACTTCATTCCTTGTGCTGGATCGTTCGGGTTCTTATCGTCCTCGGTGTACATGCCACCTAATGCTTCTGGAAAAGCCTCACGCAAAGCATTAACGATTGCGGTTTTGCGGATCATTGTGGCTGGCATCGTGTTCCAAGTTGATTGCCCTTTGCTGAACTCTTGCATTGAAATCTCAACGCGATGCGGCTCTTTTCGATCTTTGCGAAAAACATCGGCCCAACCACCAACAACCTTGTCAGTTCGTAAAGCAAAAGCACCATTGCTATATACAACTTCGTTGTTCCGTAAGAGAATCGCACCAGCTTTGATACCTGCATATTGGGGATGATTCTCAGCCCGTTTCATGAAGGCTTCTTTTGAAGTAATGAGTTGCGCTGGCTGGCTACCAAACTTGATGATATATGCTTCTTTTAGAAAAGGGTTCAAATGCTGGAACTTGCAAAGGTTGATGAACATCGCAACTTCTTGGTCACTAATTCGACCACCACCATCGACTAAATAATTTCGAACTGTATTAGCTGTTAAAGTTACATCTTCACCATTTACTCCAAACGTTACTGAATGCTCTTGTTTTGTTGCCACTTCATTGTTGTTCATATTCATAACCTCCATCATTTTCGACTAACTTAATTGCTGTTTCTAAGTCGGGAACATCCTCATCTATTGCGTCTTTGCAATATGCAAATATCTGACTGAGTGGAACTAGACCATCGTCGGTCATCCAGACTTCATCCTCAGTGATGCGATCACCGCCAAAATCAATCAGAGGCTCTGGTGGTTCAGGAATATTGCATCTACCAAATTGCCGTTGCCACTCGCTTGAGTATCTGTCTTGCTGCTCTTGCAAGCGGTCAAGATACAGGTCATTAACTGTCATTGCAATGCCTCCCGTATCTCGCCAGCTTCGTTGAAACATCTCATCGCAATATGAAAATCTGCTAAAGTTGTGCCGTACGTGTGATATGCGGTATACATGTCTTCCAGAAATTGAATGTACTCATCGGTGCTGAGAACTCTCCACACGTTATCAATGTATCGATTGATCTTGTCTTCAAGCTCCTGCTCTTGTTGTTTCTGCTCCTCTACTTGTTGCTGGACCAGCTTAATGTTTAATTTCAAACTATTGATCTGACTGTCAGATAGAACATCGCCGTAATCAGCAAGGATTAACTTCATTGCTTTAATTCGCTTCTCTGGTGCATCTTCATACGCAATTCGACGCTTGCATTGCTCATACTCCTCAATAGGTGTCATAATTGGCTCCAATCTGGTATAATAACCGTGTAAAATTTTTTAATAATGTTTGTTAGTCGTGATTGCCGTCACGGCTATTTTTTGGCTCTAAATCATTACAAATCTGATTGATCTCAGGAATCACCTTAATCAATCCGATTATTGAGGCTGTCAGAATCGCCACCAGCAAAATGCTTACCACGATAATCTGAACGATCATTGCTGTACTCATTAGCTTGCCTCCTCTCTTTCCACATGTAATCTAGCTGGTCCGCTCCTACGATCAGAAACATTACCAGCGCTGTTACTAGTACTTCGGTCAACGATGTTCATTCCTTCCTAAATCCCATCCAGAAACAAATCCTCAGCTGCTTCAGCTTGCTCATCCATCAAATCAAATTGAAAATTGTCGATATCGAACTCACTGAAACCAAAACGATCACAAATTTTCTGCCATAATTTTGAACTGATTACTGATACCTTTGCATTAGGATAACGATTGATAAACAATTCAATAGCTCCTTTTCGCGAAGAAAAGAATTCAAGTTGCCCATTTCTAACGTCTAATGCTTGATATAACTTCATTTTTATTTCTTCCTTTCGATTAGCCAGCGGATAGCCGACCATGCTAGATAGATTATGACCGACAACAGGACTGATTCGCCGGCGGTCATGGCGCCACGCTTCTTTCGGTGGAGTTGCCTTGCAACATCTGGCAAACGATCCGATGTGTTTCTGGGGCAACTTCCCAGAGTTTGACCTGGGACATGTCGGGGATCAGCTTGCCGGATGCGTCGTGGTTGATAATTTGCATTTTTGGCATGTGGATCACCCTTTCATACGCTCAACAGCTGGGACAATGCCGACTTCCTTTAACCTGTCGTACAGAAACTTCTGTCCTTCTTGTGTCCACTTCATTGAATACTTAACGTCTTTGGTACCGTCTTTGTGTTTAAATGCAAATGGTTCACTATGTGTGTAGCCTTTGTTTTGGTACTCTGCATAGAGCATCCAGTCATTACCCTGTCTGTATTGGATATGCAATTGATGAAGAAGTTCATTGAATGTCGCCGCGCTCATTCCGTAATTTTTAGCAATTACACTTGTCTTAGTTAAGCCAGGGTTTTTCAAAATGATCTCGGTGTACATTGCTAATGGGCGATCATGCTCAATTTGCTTTTTCTGAGCCTCGATTGTTTCAGCTTCGTCTGCCGCCAGTCTCAATGCTTCTGGCAACGTCTGCGGAATTTGATACTGTTGAACTGGTTGTGACTGTTCCATCTGGTTAAACTTGGTGATATAGCTAGCGGTGAACAAGTTGCCTTTCTTGCCAGTCATCTTATTTGCTACAAATTCGCAGCCCTTCTTGGT
Source organism: Ligilactobacillus salitolerans (assembly GCF_003864415.1). GTDB lineage: Bacteria > Bacillota > Bacilli > Lactobacillales > Lactobacillaceae > Ligilactobacillus > Ligilactobacillus salitolerans. The sequence goes on along the minus strand of NZ_BFFP01000015.1, from coordinate 5,853 downwards.
GAGCAAGTAGCAAGGGTAAGTTTTATTGTTTCCTTCTGATTTATAGGAACTTTCAATAAAGAAATCCTGAGTCCCCAAATTTGGGTTTTCAGAAATATCATTAATGTATCCTTGGATATCTCTGACCAAGTGATCATGTCGTTTGCTAATCATCTTGGCTACTTCGCGGCTTTCGATAGTCATATCTGTTTTGATTGCTGCTAAATTGTTCATTTGAAACTTCCTTTCTATTCGTTGACTAAATTACGGTTAAACCGTAAATAAGAAGAAAAAATAATATCGTTGTAGTTTACACCGAAATATTTTTCGATCTTATCAAGGACATCTTTATTAGGAAACGTCCTTGCGTTTTCGTAGTTAGCCCATGTATCTGGGTATACGCCAACAACTTTGGCCATTTCTTTTTGAGTTAATCCATAGTTCACTCTCAAAGCCTTTAAAGTAATCTTCATGTTATCGCCTCGCTTTCTATATTCTAATCATATAACGGTTTAACCGTAATGTAAAGGATAAATTACGAAATAACCGTAATTTATTTAATATATCTATTGCGTTATATACGTTTTTGCCGTAATATGATAATTGTAGAAAGGAAGTGAAACGTAATGAACGAATTGGGAAACAAGAAAGTGATGTCTGCTAACATTAAGAAACAGATGAAGCGTTTGGGGATAGATAGAAACAAACTTGTTGGCGATCTTGGCTTGAAATACACAACGGTGTCAGATTGGATCAACGGAAAAACCTATCCAAGAATAGATAAGATCGAAATGATGGCAGATTACTTCCACGTTGAAAAAGCTGACTTAGTGGAGGTAACACCTTCTAATCTAGAACGTCCCACAGGCATTAAACGCATCCCTGTTCTCGGTACTATCGCTTGCGGTAATCCAATAACCGCAGACGAGAACATCGAAGAATACAGGGAGACCGTAGCCGATCACTTGCCAACCGGAAGCCTTTTTTACTTAAAGGCTAAAGGCGAATCAATGGCGCCGACGATCCCTAACGGCTCGTATGTACTAGTTAGAGAACAGCCAAGCGTTGAAGATGGAGAGATCGCCGCAGTGCTGGTCAACGGCGACACAGAGGCTACATTGAAGCGCGTCAAGCGTCAGCAAGACATAGTTATGTTGATGCCGGACAATCCGGGCTTTGATCCGATTATACTGTCAGACGATTACACAGGCAGAATCATCGGAAAGGCAGTCCGATCAGTCGTCGAACTATAAAAATAGCTCTAGCCTGTGGTTAGGGGTTACCCGGCTAGAGCTTAAGAATCATTTGTTCGTCTCAATTATACACCGAGGCGAACTTTTTAAAATCTCAAAGTTTTAAACGATTACATAGTCCACCAGACAAGGACGTTAAAAACTGGGGACAAATTATATTTTATGGGGGATTTCAAAATGAAGAAATCAGTTGTATCTAGTATTGCATTACTAAGTTTAGGCCTGCTGCTGGCGGGATGTGGAAGCAGCTCAGCGGATAAATCGGATAATGCTGGTAAGTCCGCTAAAACCACACAGGCGGGTAAAACTTCATCTAGCAAAAAGGACGACAGAGAGATCACCAACGGTCCATTGCTAAAAGTTGGTCAGTGGTCCAACGATGAGGATATGGGTAAAATTACGCTAACAAAAATCACAGCTCCCGAAAATACGGTTGCCAAAGACGGTCCAGTTGAATTTAAAATCAAGGATGTAAAGTTGTTCAAAGCAGAGCCTAAAACCAAAGCTCAAAGGTCATATGACAATGACTACTTCAGCACGAACGGTGTAACTAATCCATTTTACTATGTTCAGATTCAGTTTAATGCAAAGAATACTTCTGCAAACGAAGTGCAGGTCAACGGTGTAAAATCATTAGTCACCAGTACAGGTCAGCAAATCAGCCAAGGGCAATATTTAAATGATGAATCAGTTGGCGAGACATTAGCTGCTAATGCAAATAGTGATTATGTAGTGCAAGCGCTAATCAAAACCGAAGATCAAAGCAAGATTGATAAATTTACAATTAACTTTGATTCTGTCGCCAATACAGATACGTATGAAGATATTGGCACAGCTCAACCGTTAGAATTGCCGTTTAAATAATACAAAAAAACACATCCCCCACTCGGCAAAGTTAAGGATGTGCCCGCATTGTCATAGGGGTGCAGTGCACCCTTTTGTTATTATACCACGGAGGTTTTATTAATGGAAAAGCAAATTAAACAGGTAGCTGGCTATGTAAGGGTTTCAACAATGGAACAGGCCGAGTCAGGATATTCGATTGATGAGCAAGTTGAAAAGCTGACGGCATACTGTAAAGCACGCGATTGGAACTTAACCAAAGTATATAAGGACCCTGGCTTTTCGGGCTCTAATATCAACCGCCCAGGCATGGAGAAACTAGTTAGTGACGCAAAATCTGGCTACTTTGATACAGTTTTGGTGTATAAATTAGACCGCCTATCACGTTCGCAGAAAGATACACTCTATCTTATCGAAGACATTTTCAACAAGTATAACGTGGCATTTGTGAGCCTCTCTGAAAACTTTGATACTTCAACGGCTTTCGGCAAGGCTATGATCGGCATTCTGTCGGTGTTCGCTCAGCTAGAACGGGAACAGATCAGAGAACGGATGACAATGGGAAAAGTTGGACGGGCGAAGTCTGGCAAAGCCATGAACTGGTCTAATACACCGTTTGGGTACACCTACCGCAACGATCAAATGTTTGTGGACGAGTTCCAGGGATCTATTGTTAAGCGAATCTATTCTGACTATTTGAACGGAGTATCAATCACCAAAATTAGAGATCACTTGAACGAAGAAGGCCACTTGGGAAAAGACATTAATTGGTCGTACAGGACTGTTCGGGGTGTCTTGGATAACGAAACATACACCGGCATAACCAAGTATCGGGGCCAGACATTCCCCGGCACGCATCAAGCGTTGATCAGCTCAGAGATCTATGAGCAGACGCAAGCGGAGCTGAAACGCCGGCAGATTACAGCTGCGGAAATGAGCAACAACCCGAGACCATTCCGCGCTAAGTTCATGCTGTCCGGTCTGCTAAGATGCGGCTATTGCACAGCGTCGTTTTCGGTGCTGAAAAGTCACACGAAGCATGGACCACACCGTTATTATAAGTGTAATTCGCGTTTCTCAAAGAAAGCTTTCACTCTGCGCCAATACGGCTTCTGCCCATCTTGCAACCACGACATGAAAGAGCTAGAGGAGTACATTTTGAGTGAGATCCACAAGCTGCAGCTGAGCCCTGGCTTGATCGTTCCAAGCAATCGCAACAGCGACGTGGGTCCGCTGAAAGACGAACTGAAAAAAATAGAGAGCCAACAAGCCAAGCTAATAGATCTCTACCTTGATTCGCACGACTTGCCGCTAGAGCGACTGAACGAGAGACGGGACAAGTTGGCGGAACAACATACGGCGATCACCGCCAAGCTAAATAATATGGCCAAGCCAGATGTTGAGCCGGCAGAAGCCCAGCAACTGCTCAGCAAATCGGACGATATATTTAGCCTAGAATACGATCAACAAAAGACGCTGGTAAAACAGCTCATCAAGCAGATTACTGTATATAACAACAAACTAGATATACAGTGGAGTTTTGACATTTAGAAATATTTAGGCACAGCGATTTCTATTAAAGTAAATCCCGGTGTTTTTCTCCGTTTCATTGATAAATTCCTCCAATGCTAGAATACATGGGTAATAAAATAATGAGATAGGTCCCAATAATGATCAAAGCGATCACAAAGAAAAGCAATGGCTGCAGCCAGGTCAGCAAATGATCAGCCTGACGCAACAGATGCCGGTATGAATTTTCGGAGAAGATCAGCAACTCGTTAGATTGCTCTATGAGTGTGTCTCCGTTGTTTAAAAAGAAAAGCAGTTCTTGCGGAATAAAGGGGTAACTTTGAATAAAGCTGTTAAGCTCGCGCCCCTTTTCCAAAAAATTGGCCAATTCCAAGCCAAGTTGATGATAGAGTGTTTTGGAAGACAAACTGATCAGAATTTGGCAAATTTCTTGTAAATTCAACCCGCTTTTGAACATCAACGAAAGATTCAATGAGATCAAATAAGCACTGTAAGAGCAATAAAGTTTACCGAAAATCGGCAGTTGCGAATACCACAGGTGCCGGGAAAGCGCCTTTTGTCTGCTCCACCAATAGAGGACCTTAAACAGGTACAAAAACAGCAAGATCCCAATAAACGCTAAACTCCACTGGACCAACCTGGTCCAATCAAAGCCACCCAGGTTAGTGTCTTGCTGGCTGCTCATCTTTGTAAATTCATCCAGCTGCGGTAACAGCCAGATTTTGATCGAAACACAGATCCCTGCCAACAGAACCAGCAGCATGCACGGATAGAACAATAGACCCTTAATTTTTTTTAGTTGTTCGCTTTCGCGCAATAAAAATTTACCCAGCTCACGAATACTGCGCTCGACTTCACCATGCTGTTCAGCCAATCTTAACTGGATACATGTCGTAGCAGAGATCCAGGCAGACAGCGCACTGCTAAGGGTCGCCCCGGCTTCTAACTGCGCTAGAATTTGAGAAATTTTACCACTGGTACTAGTTTCCAACAGTTGCATATTTTCTAGACTTTTCTTTAAGGAAAAGCCGGCTTGAAGCAGATCAGCTAATAAATTAAAAAAATCAGCCTGTTCTTTCAAGCTCATTTTTCCTTTAACCCTGGAGGTACTTCTCCAGAATTGCGGGCGTGATCTCACCGGAGTCTTTGCAAGAAATGAGCCTGTTTTTCCATTCATCAGTCATTCCTCCTTTCTTTTTTGCTTCGATCTGCTGCCAAGACACATCTTGAAGTGTCAATAAATCAAACAGCACCTTTGGCATTGGTCCAGTTGTTTCGATCAGCCGCTGATAAGACACCAGCTGAACCGTCTGTTCCAAGTCAAACTTAGAGATCCCAAGATTAACCAAGCGTGCATAAACGCCATAGACATTTTTAGCATGGACTGTACTTAGGACTAAATGCCCGCTTAAAGCCGCTCTGACAGCCAAAGCAGCCGTCCTTTCATTACGGATCTCACCGATGATAAAAATATCCGGGTGTAAGCGTAAAGCGGCATTTAACAAGCTTTCATACGACATATCGGCTTTATCATTGACTTGCAGCTGGAGAAAATTGGGTTCGTAAATCTCAACTGGATCCTCGATCGTCATAATCAGCTGCTCTTTAAACGACTGCGCAAAACTATACATCGCAGTCGTTTTTCCTGACCCCATCGGCCCGGCAAATAAGACCATGCCTCGTTGCTTACAGGCAGCTTTGATCTGTTCAAATTGCTCTGGGAAAAAATACCCAGTAGCAGTCAAACTAGGATAAATCAGCCTGATCACCAATGATTCAGCACCTAAAAATGCCCCCACACTTGAAAGACGGCAAAAAACTTGTTGTTGAAGATCTTGATAGGTCCACGCCCCTAGCTGTGGCCTGCGCCGCTCACTGAGATTCATATCAGCCTTGAATTTGAGAAAATTGATCAGCCTTTGCGCCTGAACTAGACTTAACTCCTGTTGAATTTGAAAGCGGCCTTCCAGATAAAAGGCAATCTGATATTCTGCTTTTTTGGGCAGCAAATAAATATCACTCGCATGGACTGCGATGGCAGCATTGAGCAATTTCGCGACTTCTTCATCCATTTCGTTTCCTCCTTAATCATATATACGTAAAAAAAGCAGAATATTTTTCTGGAATTTAAATTTGGTAAAAAAAAAAATGGGACTACGTCAAATAGTGTTGATGGTCTCTGAAACTCTATCTTTTAGATGGGGTTTCTTTTTTCTCAATTGTTAAGTCAGTGTCTTTGCTTTTTCTC
>NZ_BFFP01000014.1 GCF_003864415.1 Ligilactobacillus salitolerans | reverse complement strand
AGTTTGTGGTTTTAATGCATCAATCCCACCACTTTGGTAGAGTTCCACCCAATGTGTAACATGGGAATGGCGAACCCCGTATTGATGTTGAATAGCGTATGCGGTCATAGATTCAGCCTGAACCAGATTAATATAAAAGAGTTTCTCCTCTAACGTATATCTGAATCCATTTTTCCCCATAAAAATACTCCTCCCTAAAGTAGGCAAGCTTTAATTATTTAGCTTGTCTACCTAAGAAGGAGTATACCCGCGGATGCCTATTAAATTACAGTTTTTTAATTTTTGAGGGGCACTATTTTTGAACCATGAACCTGGACGACGCCTAGATCAGCAGCGATTTCTTGGCAGTTATCCGCAGTGATACCGCCGCCCGGCAGGATCGTAATTCTGGAAGCAGCATATTCTATCAGCTCTTTTAAATGGTCCTGGGTTTCGGCAAGTGAAGCAGATAAGGGGCCGCCGTGAGTCAAGATGCGCTCGTAGCCTTCTGAGACTGCCCAATCGATGGCTTTTTTCTGCTCTGGCAAGTCCATTTCGTCAAATGCCATGTGTAAAACCAATTGCATCCCGCCAGCAGCGGCACCGAGCTGTTCCATGACCTCGTAATCGAGCTTTCCGTCATTGGTTAATGCCCCAAAAGAGATCCCGTCGGCACCAAGTGCTTGAGCTTCGAAAATATCGGCTTCCATGATTTTGATCTCAGTGTCGGAATAAACGTAATTGCCTTTGCGTGGTCGGATCAAAACAACCAAGGGGATATTCTTTTCATGGCAGTATTTAGCCGCCTCAGCGATCACGCCCTTGCTGGGGGTGGTTCCGCCGACTGCCAGGTTATCGCATAATTCGATCCGGGCAGCTCCGTTCGCAATTACGGCCGGAATGTCAGTAAAGTTTTCAACGCAGGCTTCTTTTAATAACAAATTATTCATCTCCGATCGCGGTCTTTAGTTTGAGTTGTCGTTTTCGCCAGCAAATAAAACACAAACACCTTCTGGAAGTGGAATGTCCTGTTGGATACAGGTCAGCTTGCCATTTTCCTGGTTACGTGAATAAAGCGTAGCGTTGTCTGTATTTTGGTTAGCACAAAGCACAAATTCTTCGCTTGGATCAAGGGAGAAATCGCGGGGAAAATCGCCCTCAGTCGAAATCTGCTGAACTAACTGCAGCTGGTTGTCAGCCTGGACTGCGAAAACCGCGATCGAGTTGTAGCCGCGATTGGAAAGATAGACGAATTTACCGTCACTAGAAATCTTAATTGCAGCAGCTCCATTATGTTCGGTCCAATCAGCTGGAATAGTTGGTAAAGTTTGGATCTCAGAAAAAGAACCGCTGCTTTGATCATACTTTAAGGTGCTGATCTGACTGGAAAGTTCTCCTGCCAGGTAAGCATATTGACCGTTGGGTGCGAAGACTAAGTGCCGTGGACCGTATCCAGCAGCTAATTTAAGGACACTGACCTGTTTTAAGGTACCATCATTTAAGATATCAAAGACGTAGATCCGGTCACTGCCTAAATCAACAGCTGCTAAACGCCCGTCTGGAGTTAGATCCGTAAAATGAACATGGGCGCTGTCTTGTTCTTCACGGGGACCTTTGCCGGTCACGACTACTTGGTCGGTCTGCGTGAGAGTATGGTCGGCATTGATGCGATAAACCAAGATCTCGCCTTTGTGGTAATTGGCTGAAAAGGCCAGCTTTCTCTGATTATCGATCCCGATGTAACATGGACTTGCGCCCTCATGCAAAACATCATTGTTATCGATGAAATCACTATCTGCTGTCTGATAACTCGCGATCCCACCTAAATTGTCAGCTGATTCAACGGCGAGCAAGTCTCCTTGTGCGGTCAACCGGATGTAGGTTGGGCCGCCAATGCTGATAGCTGCTTCAGGTGTTGAAACTTCTTTTGTCTTGGTGTCTAACGTTGCTTGGTAAATTCCTTGACTCGTTTTTTTCGTATAAGTTCCAAAGTAGATTTTTTCTTTCATAACTAAATGCTGCACTCCTTTCATCTATACAAGTATAAGTATAGCATCCAAAGGGACAACCGTCTTGGATTTGTTGATAGGGAAGCGGAGTTTGGAGCATAGGGGACTTAAGCCAGGTTAATTTCAATGGTTGATATGCTACAATAAAAGAAAAAACGTTTTAAGAAAGAGGTTGTTTTAATGTTGCGGACAAAAATTACTGAGATCGGACAATATGCCGATTCCAAGGAAGACGGTCTGATGATCATGTTTAACGATACCGCTTCCGCTAAATTACGCGACGTTTCGCTGATCCATGAGCTGGTCCCTGATTTTGACCAAAAATACGATTTAGCGGTCGGGCAAAAAGTGTACTTTGATCAGCAGGCTTATGAGATCACATTTATTGGGGAACTGGTTGAGAGCAACTTGATGTCGATCGGCCATACAATTTTAGATTTTCATGCAGTACCTGCAGTTCCGCGGTCGAATGCAATTTATTTGCGTCCACAAGGTGAACCAGATGTCCACGTTGGCACGATCGTCACTTTTGGCGGCAAATAGGCCAAGATCAATTTATGGCAACTAAAAAACGCTATCCGATCGAATAGCGTTTTTTAGTATCTGCATGATTTTGATGGTGATTTGTTTAGTAACTGTCACCGTTAAAGATCGAATTTTTTACGATCACATAATCAACTTTTCGCAGCGAATTCAAGTCCTTGCCCCCAGCATAGGAAATGGATGACTGCAGGTCTTCTTGCATTTCACGCAAGGTGTCAGCGATTCTGCCGCGGTAAGGAACGAGTAATTTTTTGCCTTCGACGTTTTTGTATTCGCCTTTTTGATATTGGGAAGCTGAGCCGTAATATGTCTTGTACTTAGCGCCGTTTTCGATCACGATTTCACCAGGAGTTTCCTCATGACCAGCAAATAATGAACCGATCATAACCATGGAAGCGCCGAAACGGACTGACTTGGCAATGTCGCCGTTATTGCGGATCCCGCCATCTGCGATGATCGGCTTGCTGGCGGCTTTGGCACAGAGCCGAACTGCTGCGAGTTGCCAGCCGCCGGTCCCAAAGCCGGTTTTAAGTTTCGTGATGCAGGCTTTTCCTGGGCCGATCCCGACTTTCGTAGCATCAGCACCTGCATTTTCTAGTTCGCGTACACCTTCGGGCGTCCCAACGTTGCCAGCAATTACGAATGAACCTGGCAAGTTTTCTTTAATATAGTGGATCATCTTGATCACCGAATCGGCATGACCATGCGCGATGTCAATGGTTACATATTCAGGAACAAAATCTTCCTTAGCTAACTCATCGATCAGCGCATATTCTTCTGCTTTAACGCCGACAGAGATCGATGCAAATAAGCCCTGGTCGTGCATCTTCCTGACAAATTGGAGCCGCTGATCTTGATCGTCGAAACGGTGCATGATGTAGAAATAGCCATTTTGGGCTAACCAAACAGCTAATTGTTCGTCAATTGTTGTTGCCATGTTGGCTGGAACAACCGGGATCTTGAAAGTCATCGGTCCAAACTTGATCGTTGTGTCTGCTTCTGAACGGCTTTCGATAACACACTTATTGGGAACTAGCTGAATATCCTCGTAATCAAAAACTGGCATGTTTACCCCTCACATTCTGCTTTGTGGTTCATTTATTAAAAATATTCGTTCTTAAACTTTTATTCTTTCCAAAAACAGTTGAATTTTACCTAACTTAACAAAAAAAGTCAAATTAAAAGTTGTATCTGCACAATAATGTTCGTCTTTTTATCAAAAAACAGTGGGAGTCGACAGATTTTAGCTGTCTGCTAGGATGATTGGGCAGCTGAGGAACACTTGGGGCTTGCTTGACCGGTGTTTGAAATTCAGAATAAATATAATACAATGATACAGATAGGAGTGGAAACGGCTAAATGTCAAAGAAGAAAAAGCAGCTGAAAAAAACTAATGAAGAACGGATCTTGGATGAAAACGGCTTGGTGTATTCAGAGCTGCAGTTTAATTGGCTCGCAGGCAAAGAGGAAGCCCTCAAGGCGACTGCAGCTGAGGGAATCAGCGAAGAAAGTATTTTAAAGACTATTGTCTGTTTAGGCAGCGATGGTCCAAAGGATTATTTAGTAATCTGCCTGCCAATTGTCTCTGAGATCGACTTAAAAATGGTTGCACGAGAACTTGGTAAAAAACAGATCCACTTGGCGGATAATAAAAAATTGATCAAAATCACCGGTTACATTCACGGTGCCAATACACCAATTGGGATCCATGCTGCAAAGGACTTTCCGATCTATTTCGATCAACGGATCAAAGATCAGTCAGAAATTTGTGTCTCGGCCGGCAAAGTTGGACGTTCGGTCCGGATGCAGCTCAGCGATTTAGTCCAGTTGGTCGAGGGACGATTCATCCAGGTCGCAGCTCAGTAAGTGGATAATTAGGAGAACGTATGAAAAAAATCGAACAAGCAGCTCAATTTCTAGAGCAAAATCGGCAATTATTTCAATGTCCAGTCTGCGGCCAGCCGTTTACAGCAGTCGCTGACAGGGCACTTGTTTGCCCACAAAGACATAGTTTTGACCTGTCGCGTAAGGGTACTTTGTTTATGATCCCGCATAAAATTAAAAGCGAGTATGATAGCGCGCAGATGTGGCAAGCCCGGCGGCGGATGCTGACTTTAGGGTTGTTTGATCCGATCGTTGAAGCAATTGCGGCCCAGATCCCCAATTCTGCCCAAGCGCGGATCCTTGACATCGGTTCTGGTGAGGGGACACCCCTAGCTAAATTACACAGTTTGCGGGCTAAACAAAACGATGTCACAGTGGGGATCGATATTTCAAAAAGTGCTGTCAATCTGGCAACCTCATACGGGGACCAGAATTTCTTTTGCGTAGCAGATTTAGCAGCATTGCCATTTACGGACCAAGCTTTTAACGTTTTAATGGATATTTTTTCACCGGCCGCTTACCAGGAATTTAAACGTGTACTTGTTCCTGGTGGCCAGATCTGCAAGGTGATCCCGAACGGCGGTTACCTTCAAGAATTACGGCAGCTTTTGTATGCCGAAGACAACGTCCACCATAACTATGATAATTCCGCTGTCTTAGATCTATTTGCTCAGCACTTTCCCAACTTTACTCAGCAGCGCATCAAGTATCAATTTGCTTTTGCACCTGAAGATTTTGCGTCCCTGTTAATGATGACTCCTTTGAATTGGGGAGCATCAGAGGAAATCAAGCAGCAGGCGCTCGCACACCCCTTGCAGCAGATCACAGTTGATGTGACCTTACTTAGCGCCGCTAACTAAGTCAAAAAGGACAGGCTTAGAGGCTTGCAAGTCCGGTGTATCAATGTTAGAGTGATGGTGAGGAATGTTTTAAGAGTTGATGTCCAAGCGTCAGCAGCTCTGTAAGATACTTCATCAACGTAGCTAGTCGCAGTGCTTGCACCGAATAGCTGCGTTTTTTTGAGCTTTTTAAGCTAATTAAAAACTAAGCGGACAATTTGAGTCCAAGGAGAGAACGAAATGACGAACCATATCGCTTTATTTGAACCATTAATGCCGGCTAATACCGGCAATATCGCCCGGACTTGTGCCGGAACCAACACGGAACTTCATCTGATCAAGCCCTTAGGCTTCTCGACGGATGACAAGTATCTCAAGCGGGCTGGACTTGATTATTGGGAGCATGTCAAAATTACATATCACGAAAACCTGGTTGAATTTATTGAAAGTATCCCTGACCTAGAGCAGCTTTACCTTGTTTCTAAATTCGCTGATCATGCATATACAGATGTTGATTATTCTGATCAGACTAAAGACCATTACTTTTTGTTTGGTAAAGAGACGACTGGCTTGCCGCAACCGCTGATGCAGCAATATCCTGATAAGTGTATTCGGATCCCGCAAAATGACGAACATATTCGTGCGCTTAATCTGTCTAATTCTGCCGCGATCGTGATCTATGAAGCCGTTCGTCAGCAAAGTTTTCCAGGTCTCGAAACGACCCATCTCTACGAAAACGATAAACTAAAATAAGCGGACGACCAACTAATTTTGCCCAGTCGAAGTTTGTTCGCACAAATGTTCTTTTTACTTAAAAAATGCTATACTAGTGGAACAAGAAAAATGATTTAGCTGCGTTTAAGCAGAGAGCTTTCTGCCGCTCAAACGCAACTTTTCAGAAAGGAATTTTGTCTTGGCAAAAAAGAAAAAGACAGGGCGTAAGCCAACTAAAAAACAACAGCAGATCATCGCTACACGGGTTTCGGGGACGATTTTGGCACTTATTAGTTTGATCGCCGGCATCCATTTAGGTAATTTAGGGATGCTTTTAGCCAACTGTTTTCGATTGTTCGTTGGTGATTTCTATTCGATTGTTGCACTGCTCTTGATTTTTTGGGGCCTAATGATGCTGGTCACGGGTAAAGATCTTCAGGTTAAGAGCAGGTATTTGTGGGGCAGCTTGTCTGCCTTATTTGGCATGCTATTGTTTCTAAGTACATATCTTTTTGGACGCTTAGACCTCCATTCTGAATTTTTTGCTGTTACCTGGCAATATCTCAAGGCGGATTTAGTGTCAAATAGTGTCGGCAGCGCGTTGGGCGGCGGTTTAATTGGTGCTGCCTTGTATCAAGGGACCTACTTTTTGGTTGCCCAAATTGGCAGTTATGTTTTGGCTGTTTTTTTACTGGTTTTAGGAATTTGTTTGATTGCTGGAGTCAGATTAGGACAAGTTGTTGATTTTGCTGGAACTTTGCTTTACCAATTACTGCAATTATGCAAAAAAGGTCTCCAGCAGCTGGCGCGGGCATGGTCCAAAACTAAGCCATGGCTGCAGCAGCGACGGCAAAAGCTGCACGAACAAGTGAAAAAAGATTACTTGGATGAAGAAGAAAAGCAAGATCGATCTGTGCACGATATCGGGGACCAAGAGGGACAAGAGCGATCCGATGAAGGGCTGGCGCAAGAACAAGTTACGATTGAAAATGACATTACCACCGACAAGCACCTGCCCGCTGCACATGCGACTGATGATCCTGCCTTGTGGAGTGAACATTCGCAAGCACCAAAGAAACCAGCTGCTAAAAAGGTCCCGGTGCAGACAACGAACCCTGATTATCAGCTGCCGGAACCTCAATTGCTCCAAGACGTTGCCCCAACCGATCAATCCAATGAAAAGAAGGCTTTACGTCGGAATCAGGACGTCTTGAAGAAGACTTTTAAAAGTTTTGGCGTGGACGTCGAATTAAGGAATACGATTTTGGGACCATCAGTGACTAAATATGAACTGCACCCGGCAATCGGGGTCAAAGTCTCTAAGATCGTCAATCTTTCTGATGACCTGGCACTGGCTTTGGCAGCTAAAGATATTCGGATCGAAGCACCGATTCCAGGCAAGTCGCTAATTGGCATCGAAGTTCCTAACCAGCAAGTAGCGACGATCTCTTTTAAAGATGTTGTTTCAGCAATGACTCCGGACCCGGCTAAACCTTTGCAAGTTCCGCTCGGACGAGATGTTTCGGGCAATCTGGTCACTGCCGACTTGGCTAAAATGCCGCATCTTCTCATTGCTGGTTCAACTGGGAGCGGGAAGTCAGTGGCGATCAACGGGATCATTACCAGTCTGCTGATGAATGATACTCCGGACCAGGTCAAAATGATGCTGGTCGATCCTAAAAAAGTCGAGCTGGGAGTTTACAATGAGATCCCGCATCTCCTGACTCCTGTGGTCACGGATCCGAAGAAAGCAGCACGTGCTTTGCACAAACTGGTAGCCGAGATGGAAAGGCGCTACGAGCTTTTTGCTAACACCGGACAACGCAACATTAATGGCTATAATCAGATGGTCAAACGACAAAACGCGGCGCAAAAGACCGCAGAACCTGCCTTGCCCTATATTGTCGCCATTGTCGATGAATTATCAGATCTGATGATGGTTGCTTCGAATGAAGTTGAAGATGCAATTATTCGGCTGGCCCAAATGGCTCGGGCAGCGGGCATTCATATGATTTTAGCTACTCAGCGGCCTTCAGTGGATGTTATTACTGGTCTGATCAAAGCTAATGTTCCATCCCGGATGGCCTTTGCGGTTTCCTCCGGTACCGATTCGCGGACGATCATTGATTCCTCAGGGGCAGAAAAGCTGCTGGGTCGAGGTGATATGTTATTCTTGCCGATGGGGATGAATAAGCCAGTTCGTGTTCAAGGCGCCTACATTTCTGATGAAGATGTTGAAAATGTAGTGGAATTCGTTAAGAAACAACAAGAGGCTTCCTATGATGAAACAATGGAAGTCACTGATGAAGAAGCTCAAGTCGACCAAGACAGCGACGAAGAGGATGAATTGTTTGCGCAAGCAGTCCAATTTATTACTCAAGAACAGAAATGCAGTATCTCGTTGCTGCAGCGTAAATTTAAGATCGGCTATAACCGGGCTGCAAGAATCGTTGATAATTTAGCTGCCAAGGGGATGGTTGGACCCCAAGAAGGAAGCAAACCCCGGCAGGTCTATCTAAAAAAAGAGGAGCAATAAGCACAACTTGTAAATATTTTTGCAGGCGCACCGGTTAAAATACCGCACATTTTTGGAAATGTGCGGTATTTGCGTACCTAAAATTTTACCTAATTTTCAGCTGATCTTTACTCAATTTTAGATTTATCCTAGTGGTGTTTTTGTCGGCTAGAGTATTATGGCAATCATTGGTTTGATTTTAGGCATACTTCAGCGGATGGACCGTTGTCTTTCTGGTTCATTTCGACTATGATATAGTTTAGCTTCCTATTTTTTTGAAGGAGAATTATTAAGCAGTGAAAATAAGCAATGGCGTTGATTTGACGCTGAAACCAACTAAAAAATTTAAAACTAACCGGATACTTGTTTCGTTTACCACTAATATTTCGACCCCACAAGAGATCACTGCCCGCACACTGCTGGCAGACCTTTTGGAAAGTACTTGTCAAAAATGGCCGACCCAAAGAGATGTTGCGATGAAATTATCCGACTTGTATGGTGCAAGTTTTGGAACTTCTGTTAGCCGCTATGGTCAGGTTTATGGGATCAATTTTATTATCAATGTTGTTAATGACAACTTTTTGCCTGGGCAGACCAATTTATTGCAAGAGGCCTTTGCATTTTTACGGGAGTTGATCTTTGCCCCTCAGATCAAGAATGGCCAGTTTGACAGTGAGATTTTTGGGATCCAAAAAAGCAATTTGAAAGATTATCTGCATTCACTGACAGATAACAAGCAGGGCAAGGCACTGACCAAGATGAATGCTCTTTATTTTAGAGATCAGCTGCAGCAGATCCCACCCGTCGGCCAGGCTGACGATGTTGCCAGCTTGGATGAATTTAAGCTGGCTGAATACTACCAGAAAATGTTAAATGAAGATCAAGTCCAAATTGTTGTTTCTGGTGACGTAACTGAAACACAGGTCAAAGAGGCGGTTGCTGAACTGCCGTTTGCCGCGCGGCAAGTTAAGCCGTTGACTTTACTGTATTCGCAGCAAAGTGAACATGAGATCAGAATTCGAAATGAATACGAAAAAGTCAGTCAAAGCAAGCTCAACTTAGCCTATAATCTGCCCGTTGAATTAAATTCTGCCAAGCGTTATGCGGCGATGGTCTTTAACGAAGCTTTTGGCGGTTCGGCTCTTTCGCTGCTCTTCCAGAATGTCCGCGAAAAGAATAGTTTAGCTTACTACGCTGAAAGCGACCTTGACCTCTTTCGTCAGGAATTATGGGTCCAAACGGGGATCCAGGCTCAAAATAAGGACCAGGTTTTACGTTTAGTTAATGAACAGTTAAAGCAGCTGCAAGCCGGTCAGCTTGATGCAGGACTATTAGAAAAAATTAAACTCGGTTTGATCAACAGTTATATTAGTCGAACGGATAATCAATCAACGGCTTTATCCCGGGCATTAAGTTCCCGACTCCTGGGCAAGGAAGTTTCTGAAAGTGAATGGGTCGCGCAAGTAGCAGCTGTCCAAGTTGCTGATGTGGCTCAAATTGCCCAAGGTGCAGACTTGCAAGCAGTTTATTTTTTGAGCGGAGGAGATGAACCTGCATGAAGAAAATAGCGTATCCGCAGTTCAAAGAAACCCTGTTTCGAACCAAACTTGACAACGGGCTGACCGTTAACTTGCTGCCGCGAACTGGTTTTCATAAAAATTATGCAATTTTGACGATCAATTATGGGGCGATCGATACTGTATATCATGATCAACAGGGAAAAGAACATGCGATCCCTGCCGGCACCGCCCATTTTTTGGAACATAAATTATTTGAAAAAGAAGACCACGATGCTTTTGATATTTTCGGCGATTATGGTGCTGATGCTAATGCATTTACCAGCTTTACGAAAACTAGCTTTATGTTTTCGACGACTTCTGATCTGAAAAAGTGTCTCAATGTGTTGTTGGACTTTGTACAAGAACCTTATTTTTCGGAGCAAACTGTCGAAAAAGAGAAGGGGATTATCGGCGAAGAGATCTCGATGTATGATGATGATGTTGACTGGCAGTTATTCTTTGGGATGTTGCGTAATTTGTATCCCCAAGACCCTTTAAACACAGATATCGCGGGGACCAAGGAAACGATCGCCCAGATCAACGCACAAACTCTTTATGATGTTTATCGTGAATTCTACCGGCCAGAAAACATGGATCTTTTTGTTGTCGGCGGATTTGATCCGGCAGAAGTGCTTGAGACTATCGCTAGCAACCAAGCTGGCAAGGAGCAGCATAATTCACCGCAGCCGCCGGTGCAAAATAACTTTCTGGCAGCATCAGGGAGTAAGATCGAACGTTTGACCTCTAAAAAGATGAATGTCACTCGACCGAAATCGATGGTTGGGGTCAAGGGCTTACAGCCGGTCTCGCCCGGCAAAGCCGGTCTGAAATACAAACTTTCGTTGGAATTAGGACTCTACCTGCTTTTTGGCGAGTCCTCGCAGCTCTTTCAGGAGTTGTATCAAGCAGGGATCGTCGATGATTCGTTCAGTTATGAATTAGAAATTGAACGCGGCTACCATTTCGCGGTGGTTTCAGCCGATACAGCGCATTATCAGGAAATGGAACAGGCAGTCGTCAAAACATTCAAGCATGCTGCTGATTTATTGCAAAATGCCGTCAAGCAGCTGGCACTAGCCAAGAAGGAGTACTTGGGACAGTACATTCAGGCGCAAAATTCTCTGGAAAGTATTGCTAACAGTTATGAAGGAAATCTTTTTGGACAGACAACGGTGCTTGATCAGGCAGCTTTGATCCAAGAGATCAGTTTAGCTGATGTACTTGCTGCGATCAGCCAGTTATGTGACCCGCAAGTACTCAGTATCTACCGGATCTTGCCTGAAGGCTAAAGCAGGGTTGGCGGACCAAAAGCCGCTTTGATCGGAGGAATTAAAAACATGAAATGGGCATTGATCATTGGTGCATCAGGAGATATTGGCACCCAGACTGCAGTGGACCTCGCGCAACAAGGCTGGTCTTTATACCTGCATTATTTTAATAACCAAGAAAAAGCACACGCACTGCGGGAAAAACTCCAGCACGACTATCCATGGCAGGATTTTTTACTCCTGCAAGCTGATCTGTCTCAAACTGAGAGCGCAAGTGCTATTGCGGGCCTGCTTTTTTCACTGGATGCCGTGATTTTTGCCCAAGGGACAACTGATTATGGTTTATTCGCGGATGAAGATCCAGTTATCATGGCGCAGATGCTTTTAATGCAGCTGCAAACGCCGTTGACTTTGGTGCAAAAGGTGCAAGATAAATTGGCCCGTTCCGGTCAAGGACGGATCGTATTTGTCGGCTCAGTTTACGGGGGAGCCGGCAGTGCAATGGAAGTTGGTTATAGTACTGTCAAAGGGGCATTAAGTGCCTTTGCTTCGGCTTATTCCAAGGAAGTTGCTTCGCTTGGGATCACGGTGAATGTTGTTGCCCCCGGTGCGGTCGCAACACGAATGAACCAGACTTTTACACCCGAAGAACAAGAAGCCGTTGCCCAAGAGATCCCGGCCGGGCATTTCGCAGCTCCGACACAGATCAGTTACTGGATCTGTTCTTTGTTAGCTGAAAATGCCTCTTACCTAACGGGACAAACGATCTATGTTACGGGCGGCTGGCTAAAATAATTGTTTCTTAATGAAATGGTTTAACGCTATATGCTATACTAGCTAAAGGTGAATACATTAAACTTTGAAAAGACATGGAGTAATAAAAAGTGAGTGAAATTGGACAAACACTAAAAAAAGCGCGGGTCGATAAGGGACTGACTTTAGACGATCTGCAGCAAACAACTAAAATTCAAAAACGGTATTTGATCGCCATTGAAGAAGAGGATTTCAAAGCATTACCCGGCGACTTTTATGTGAAAGCATTTATTAAAGAGTATGCCGAAACCGTGGGCTTAAACGCAGATGAGCTCTTGTCTTCTTTCGGTGACCAGATCGAAACACAAGATGAAAGTCCGGTCCATGAAGAAGCAACCTCAAGAATGAATTTACGCGAGAAGAATGCTCACCCTGAGGGAGGCAATGGGCAAAAGATCCTGAATTATCTGCCCACGATCGTGATCGTGGTTATAGTGGTCGCGATCATCGGGACGATTTTTGGGGTTTCTTATAATAACCGGCATCAAGCCCAAAAATCGGTCGAAAACGATGTGCAGGTTTCTTCTGATTCTTCCAGCACTAAGAAAACTGCGAAGAAAAAAGCCAAAGATACTTCTAGTTCTGCCAAGAGCAGTTCTACTACTAAGAAGAAGGCCAAAAAGACAACTAAAAAGAAAAAGCAGTCTTTGAGTTTGACTGGTAATTCGGGGACGAATTATAGTTATGTGATGAAAAATGCTCCGCAAAGCAATAAGGTTGCCTTGGAGATTTCCGGCGGCAGTGCTTGGAGTTCAGTCTCAGCCGATGGAACACAGACTTGGCAGGGAACACTTTCTGATGGTCAGGACCATACAGTTACTATTCCTTCTGGCGCCGGCTCGATCACGATCCAGTTAGGCAATTCACAGGCTACGACTTTGAAGCTCAATGGCAAGAAGTTTGACTTCTTGAAAGATAATTCAACACTGACTGTGCGTTCTCTGACAATTCAACTAGGTGAAAGCTCGAATACAGCATCTGATTCGACTGCTTCCAGCTCGAATGCTGGACAAAGCGACACCACAGCTGCCGATAATAACGGCAATACTGTCAGCAGTTCGACTGGCTCAAGTGTTTCAAGCCAAGTAACTGATTCAAATCAACAGTAAGGAGTGAACGTTAATGAACCTTCCTAATAAATTAACAGTGATCCGCATTATTTTGATCCCGGTTTTTATCTTATGTTTGGCTCTGCCGCCGGATTGGGGCAGTGTTAATGCAGCGGGGACGGTGATCCCTGTGACTCAGTTAATTGCTGCGATCATTTTTGCAGCTGCTTCGCTGACAGACTTTGCCGATGGGCAGATCGCCCGCCGCAACCACTTAGTGACTAACTTCGGCAAGTTCGCCGATCCATTAGCTGATAAGATGCTTGTGATGACTGCATTGATCTTTTTGGTCGAGCTTGGAAAAGCACCAGCATGGGTCGTTGCGATCATTGTTTGCCGTGAGTTGGCTGTTACTGGCTTGCGCTTGATCGTGGTTGAAAACAATGGCGAGGTCATGGCTGCGGCAATGCCGGGTAAAATCAAAACAACTTCACAGATGTTTGCAATTATTTTCTTGTTTTTAAACAACATCTTTTTCAGCAACATCCATATTCCATTGGGTGAAATTTTGCTTTATATTTGTTTATTCTTTACGATTTATTCTGGTGCAGAGTATTTTTACAACGCCCGGAGCGTTTTTGCGGATTCATTTGGCAAACAAGATTAGCATTAGACATATTCTTTCAAAATTACAGCTTTCCTAGAGAGGAGAGCTGTTTTTAGTAAGCTGATCTGCTGCCGGTAAAAAAATTATCAAGTTTTAGAAAGAAATTAGCATTTTTTGCGTATTATAAAGTGGAGGCATAAAACATGCATGCAGAAATTATTGCTGTCGGGACAGAAATGCTCCTGGGTGAAATTGTTGATACTAATTCGAAATACATCAGTGAGGGTTTAGCTGATCTGGGGATCGATGTCTATTATCATAGTCTAGTTGGAGATAATGAAACCCGGATGGAAGAGGTTATTTCCTTGGCGGCTGCACGCAGTGATCTGGTAATTTTGTCCGGCGGGCTGGGTCCGACGCCAGATGACCTGACCAAGCAAGTGGTGGCCCGCTTTTTACAGAGAAAGTTAGTTGTGGACCAGGTCGCGCTGCGAAAAATTTCTGCTTTCTTTGAAGCGCGCAAACGGACCATGACTCCGAATAATAAGGTACAGGCGATGTATATCGATGGAGCTGTATCTTTGCCCAATGAAGTTGGGTTGGCTGTGGGCAATTTTTACCATTCTGACCAAGGGGCAGATTTCTTGCTGCTGCCAGGGCCGCCGCACGAGATGGAGACGATGTTTGATCAGACAGCCAAGCCCTTATTAGCCAGCCAGTATCAACGTTCACAGATTTTAAGTACACGCCTGTTGCGTTTTTACGGGATTGGCGAATCTAACCTCGTCACCAAACTAGCTGACTTAATAGATGAGCAGGTCAATCCAACGATCGCACCATATGCTAAGGAAACTGAAGTCACACTTCGTTTGACAGCAACCGGCCAGACAGAAGCAGAGAATCAACAGCTGCTTGATGATCTGGAAGAAAAAATAAGCGCTCGTGTGGGTCGGTATTTATACGGCTATGGAGAAAATAACAGCCTGCCGGCAGTAGTAGTAGAGAAGTTAAAGCAGCGCGGCTTAACCATTTCAGCCGCGGAAAGCTTGACCGGCGGCAGTTTTCAAGCCGCTGTTACTGCCATTCCTGGTGCTTCAGCAGTTTTTCCCGGCGGTTTCGTGACTTATGCCGCAAAACAAAAAGAACAAATGCTGGGGATCGATGCAGATTTGATCGAACGCTATGGCGTGGTCAGTGAACAAACAGCACGGGCAATGGCCGAACGGACATTGGCCTTGACAGACACGGATCTCGCGCTTTCATTTACCGGGGTCGCTGGACCTGAGGAACTGGAAGGTCATCCTGCAGGCACGGTCTGGATCGGCTTAGCGGGCAAACAGATCCCGACCTCAGCTCGCTTGTATTCTTTCCAGTATGACCGCTCTCGCGTCCGCAATAGCGCCGTTATGACCGGATTTTCTCAGTTGTACCAAGCTTTAGCTCAAATAGATTTCAAACGCTAGTTCGATTTTTCTTGCCTTTTTGCAAAATTATCAGTATGATTGATTATAGCGAAAAGCAGGGAGAATTGACTTGCAATTAAGGAGGAACATCACCGTGGCTGATGATAGACAAGCAGCTTTAGATGCTGCATTAAAGAAGATTGAAAAGAATTTTGGTAAGGGTTCGATCATGCGGATGGGTGATAAAGCCGATACGAAGATCTCAACGATCCCTAGCGGTTCGTTGGCATTGGATGAAGCTTTAGGTGTTGGCGGCTACCCTCGCGGCAGGATCGTTGAGGTATACGGCCCAGAAAGTTCTGGGAAGACGACCGTTGCTTTGCATGCCGTGGCAGAGGTTCAGGCTAATGGGGGTACGGCAGCATATATTGACGCTGAAAATGCTTTAGATCCCGTTTATGCTCAGGCGCTAGGAGTCAATATCGATGAACTGCTTTTATCCCAGCCGGATACAGGAGAACAAGGCTTGGAAATTGCCGATGCTCTGGTTTCTTCCGGAGCAGTGGATATTGTGATCGTTGATTCTGTGGCAGCTTTGGTCCCTCGCGCAGAAATTGAAGGGGAAATGGGCGACGCGCACGTTGGTTTGCAAGCGCGGTTGATGTCACAGGCTTTGAGGAAACTCTCAGGAACGATCAACAAAACTAAAACGATCGCGATCTTTATTAACCAGATCCGTGAAAAGGTCGGAGTTATGTTTGGCAACCCTGAGACAACTCCTGGTGGTCGTGCTTTGAAGTTCTACGCGACTATCCGTTTGGAAATTAGACGTGCTGAACAGATCAAAGACGGGTCAGAAATCATTGGGAACCGTGTCCGGATCAAGGTCGTTAAAAATAAGGTCGCTCCTCCCTTTAGAAAAGCTGAAGTCGATATTATGTATGGCGAAGGGATCTCCAAGACTGGTGAATTGATCGATATGGCCGTTGAAAAAGATATCGTTAATAAGAGCGGTTCTTGGTTCTCCTATGGTGAGGAACGCATTGGTCAAGGACGGGAAAATGCCAAGAAGTATATGGCTGATCATCCGGACATGATGGCAGAAGTGACTAAGAAAGTCCGGCAAGCATACGGGATCAGCGGTGAAGAAGAAAAAGTCAGCAAAGATCAATTAGATCTTGACCTGACAGCCGGTGACCAAAAGCAGTCTGATGACTCCAAAACTAAAAAGAAAGCTAAAAAGTAATCTTTGATTTAAGGTAGAATAACAGGATAAAGCCCACTGATTTCTGATGAAAGAAGCGGGCTTTATTGAATTTGTCACATTGAACATGAACCGCAGGTCAATTGAATTAAAAATAATCTCAGCTGTTGATTCTTATTGACAGCAACAGTCAAGTAACCTTAAAATAGTATTGTGTGCATGACCAAAAGCATCGATTAAGACGCAATTGTTGAATTTTAAAGAATAAAATTTAACGATGCGGAGGTGCTGAATTATTTTATATTTAATCATCCTCGTGATCGCTATTTTAGCTTTATTGATCGGTTTTCTAGCAGGAGATCTTAGACGCAAGAAAGAATATGAGAGATCTCTTGATGCTGCGACACAAACGGCGCAAGGAATTGTAGCTAATGCTCGGAAAGAAGCAGAAGCTCAGAAAAAAGAAACTCTTTTGGAAGCAAAAGAGGAAGGCCATAAATATCGCAGTGAAATAGAAAATGAACTCAAGGAAAGACGTTCAGAAGTTCAAAAGCAGGAGAACCGTCTGCTGGCACGTGAAGAAAATTTGGATCGTAAAGATGCAAATTTAGAGAAACGTGAACATACGCTTGAACAAAAAGAAAAGCGCATTAGCTCTGAACAAAGCAGCCTTGATAAAAAGCATCAAGAAGTTTCATCACTGATTTCACAACAACAAGCAAAACTTGAAGAAGTTGCTGCTCTGACCAAGGACCAAGCAAAAAAGGTGATCCTAGATCAGACTAAAGCCGGTTTAGACCATGAAATGGCAGTGATGATCAAAGATAGTGAAGCGCAGGCAAAAGCAAGTGCTGATAAAACAGCGAAAGTCTTAATTGCAGAGGCGATCCAGCGGAGTGCTGCCGATACAGTTTCGGAAACCACAGTCTCAATCGTCAATCTGCCTAACGATGAAATGAAAGGACGTATCATTGGTCGTGAAGGACGCAATATCCGGACCCTCGAGACCTTAACGGGGATCGATCTGATCATCGATGATACGCCTGAGGCAGTCGTTTTGAGCGGCTTTGATCCAATTCGGCGAGAAATCGCAAAACTTGCCTTAGAAAAATTGATCCAAGATGGTCGGATCCATCCAGCCCGGATCGAAGAAATGGTTGAAAAAGCCACGAAAGAGATGGATGCTAAAGTTCGCGAAACTGGTGAAGAAGCAATTTTTGATTTGGGGGTACATTCGATGCATCCTGATTTGATCAAAATTGTCGGCCGGTTGAACTACCGCACTTCTTATGGCCAAAATGTTCTGGATCATTCTCTTGAAGTCGCTAAATTAGCCGGCGTGATGGCTAGCGAACTTAGCGAAGACGTTTCGCTGGCGAAACGAGCAGGTCTTTTGCATGATATCGGCAAAGCAGTCGATCATGAAGTTGAAGGATCTCACGTTGAGATCGGTGTTGAGTTGGCTGAGAAGTACAAGGAAAGCAAGACTGTCATCAATACGATCGCGTCTCATCATGGTGATGTTGAGCAAGAATCTATCATTGCGGTCTTGGTCGCTGCTGCAGATGCCATTTCTGCTGCTCGTCCAGGGGCTCGGAGTGAATCGCTCGAAAACTATATTCATCGTTTGGAAAAACTCGAAACGATTTCGAATGGATTTGAAGGCGTTAAGAAGAGTTATGCGATCCAAGCTGGTCGTGAAGTACGCGTCATCGTTAAACCTGATAAGATCAATGATGCTAAAACTACAATTTTGGCTCGGAATATCAAAAATCAGATCGAAGACGAAATGGAATACCCTGGCCACATTAAGGTTACGGTGATCCGTGAAACACGTGCGATCGAGTATGCTAAGTAAGACTCTGGAAGCTGAAAGTTTACCGTCAGAGGTAAAGCTTTCGGCTTTTTTGATATTATAAGTGGTCTGTTGGAGGTTGTAGTCTGGGACTGCACAATGGACCCTAAAAATGGTAAAATTAAAACTAACTGTATGTATAAAAGAAAAGGTAGAGGAGACAGAAAATGCGGATCTTATTTATTGGAGATGTGATGGGTGAATCAGGGCAGGAAATGTTTGAAAAGACAGTTCCTCTTTTAAAGAGAAACCTCCATCCCCAGCTAACGATCGCCAACGGTGAAAATGCTACTCGCGGCCGCGGTATCAACGAAAAAGTATTTAAAAAATTACAGAAGGCCGGGGCAGATGTGATCACTATGGGTAATCACACGTGGGATAACCGTGAGATCCAAGACTTCATTGGGACTGCCAAAAAATTGATCAGACCGGCAAATTTTTCCGCCGGACAGGTTCCAGGGATCGGTTATACGATCGTTAAGGTCAATTCTGTCTCTGTCGGTGTGCTCAACGTCCAAGGGCGGGTTTTTATGTCGCCCTCGGATGATCCTTTCGCAGTTGGAGAGAAAATAATAGCTCAACTTGAGAAAGAAACTTCGATCATTTTTGTAGATTTTCATGGAGAAGCAACCAGCGAAAAAGAAGCTTTTGCTTGGAATTTTGATGGGCGTGTTTCGGCGGTAGTCGGGACTCATACCCATGTTCAAACCAACGACGCCCGGATCTTGCCGCAAGGAACGGCTTTTTTGTCTGACGTTGGGATGACCGGACCATACGATGGGATCTTAGGCATGCGCCGTGAAAGTGTGATCGGCAGGTTTAAAAATCAATTACCAACTAGATTTGAGGTTGAAACTTCCGGTGGTCAGACTTTGGGCGCAGTGGTGATCGATGTTGATGAAAAAACCGGACGGGCACAGAAAATTAGTAATTTGCGGATCGATCCAGATCATCCGTACTTTGAATAATAAGCATCAGTCAGGCAGACCGTCTACTTAAAAAATCGATCTGTACTCTAGAATTAGGCAGTAAAATATTGCAGAGAAAGGGATGGACCCATGCCCCAGAAGACAAAAAATACCCCCATGATGGAACAGTACCTGAAAGTTAAAGAGCAGTATCCGGATGCCTTCTTGTTCTACCGTCTGGGTGATTTTTATGAAATGTTTAATGAAGATGCGATCAAGGGCTCGCAAATCTTAGAGTTGACTTTGACTTCGCGCAATCGTAATGCTAGCGATCCGATCCCGATGTGCGGGGTACCGCATCATGCTGCACAAAATTACATCGATATTTTGGTTGAGCAAGGTTATAAAGTTGCTATCTGCGAACAGATGGAAGACCCAAAGTTAACTAAAGATATGGTCAAACGAGAAGTCATTCAACTTGTGACTCCTGGGACTCTGATCGATAACAAAGCAGGTGAAGCCAAGGAGAATAATTATTTGACCGCGGTTCATCAAGAAGGGCAGCAGTTTGGATTTGCTTACACTGATCTGTCAACGGGTGAACTAAAAACTGCTTCTTTGGATGGTATTTCTGCGGTTATCAATGAAATGCTCAGTCTGCGAACTAAGGAAGTCGTTGTTGATGATAGTGTGACGTCTGCAACTTTGCAGGCACTGACAGATTTGAAGGTGCTGGTTTCGACCCAAGAAACGAGCACTGAAAAATCTGAGGTCGCCTTTACGACTCAAGAATTGAGTGATCAGCTGGAGATCACTGTTGTCGGGCATTTGGTTTCTTACTTGGAAGAGACGCAAAAAAGGGCGTTAGCACATATTCAAAAAGCGGTCCACTATGAACCTGCACAATTTTTGAAGCTAGATCACCGTGCTAAAAGAAACCTCGAACTATTAGAAAATTCGCGGACACATAAAAAATCCGGGACTCTTTTGTGGCTGCTGGATAAAACTAAAACGGCTATGGGCGGACGCTTGCTCAAGCAATGGATCGACCGGCCATTATTGAATAAAGGACAGATCACTGAACGGCAAGGGACCGTTTCAATTTTGCTTGAAAATTACTTTGAACGTGCCGGATTGCAAGATGAGCTCGCTCAAGTCTATGACTTGGAACGGCTGGCCGGTCGGGTCGCCTTTGGAAATGTCAATGGTCGGGACTTGATCCAGTTAATGACTTCTTTACAGCATATCCCTCAAATCAAGTACCTTTTAGAACAGCTCAATGACGGGCGCTTAGATCATCTGCTGTCAAAACTTGATCCAGTTGAAGAAGTTGCTGATCTGATCGAGCAGGCGATCGTGGATGAACCGCCATTGTCGGTCACAGATGGGAACTTGATCAAAGCAGGCTATAATCAAGAACTTGACGAGTATAATGATGCTTTGGCTAACGGACAGAAATGGCTCGCCGAACTCGAAGCCAAAGAACGCAAAGAAACCGGGATCCATAATTTAAAAATCGGCTACAATAAGGTTTTCGGCTATTACATTGAGGTCTCTAAAGGCAACATCAGCAATCTGCCGGAGGGACGCTACCAGCGCAAGCAGACCTTGGTGAACGCTGAACGATTTATTACCCCTGAATTAAAAGAAAAAGAGGCTATGATCCTAGGTGCTCAGAGCAAAGCAGCTGATTTGGAATATCGTTTATTTACCGATATTCGTGAACAGATCAAGGATCAAATTTCACGATTGCAGAAGCTGGCCCAAGCAATTGCCACACTTGATGTTTTGCAAAGCTTCGCAGTTGTCAGTGAGGAAGGGCACTTTACTTTGCCGCAGTTTGTTTCTGGGCATGAGATCCAAATCAAGGGCGGTTGGCACCCCGTTGTCCAAAAGGTCATGGGCAAGCAAAGCTATGTTCCAAATGACATTGAGATGCCGGCTGACTTAGAAGTTTTGTTGATCACTGGCCCGAATATGTCAGGAAAAAGTACCTACATGCGGCAGCTGGCTTTAACGGTGATCATGGCTCAAATGGGCTGCTTTGTTCCCGCACAAAGTGCCAAGATGCCCTTGTTTGATCAAGTTTTTACCCGGATCGGAGCCGCTGATGATTTGATCAGCGGTGAATCAACTTTTATGGTAGAGATGATCGAAGCCAATCAGGCTTTGAAAAATGCGACACCAAATAGTCTGCTGCTGTTCGATGAAATTGGGCGTGGAACTGCGACCTATGATGGAATGGCACTGGCACAGGCGATCATTGAATATGTTCATGACAAGGTTCAAGCTAAGACCCTGTTTTCAACTCATTACCATGAACTGACGGTTTTGGAAGATAAATTGCCCCATTTAACAAATATCCATGTCGGTGCGGTTGAAAAACATGGTGAACTTGTCTTCTTGCATAAGATGCAAGCGGGCCCGGCAGATCGTTCTTACGGGGTTCATGTTGCTAAGTTGGCAGGCTTGCCGGCTAGTCTGATCCAAAATGCTGATCAGATCTTAAAGCAGCTTGAGCAAGGAGAAAATAAACTGCCTGAGTCGCGGTTAAAGCAAGAGGCGTTAACTGAAGAAGAGGACGCTGCTAATGTTTCCGCAGCAAAAGAGCTCGAAGATGAGCAGCTTTCTTTATTTGGCGAACCCGAACCTAAGAATGATACGACACAAGCCAAGGTTATTCGTGAATTAGAAAATGCCAACTTGATGGCGATGACTCCGATGGATGTCATGAATGCAGTCTACAAGTGGCAGGGACGTTTGAACCGCAAAAAATAGTTGATCCAGACCGGAAAGGAGCAAGGTCATGGCACAGATACACCAATTGGACTCGGTCCTAGCCGACCAGATCTCGGCGGGCGAAGTCGTCGAGCGGCCGGCTTCTGTCGTGAAAGAATTAGTTGAAAATGCAATCGATGCTGGCAGTACTCAAATCGATATCGCAGTAGAAGATGCAGGACTCAAACAAATTACGGTGATCGATAATGGTAATGGGATCCCCGCTGATGAAGTCGAACTTGCTTTTCTGCGCCATGCGACCAGCAAGATCACCAAGCGTCAGGACCTGTTTCAAGTCGTCACGCTGGGATTTCGGGGTGAGGCTTTACCAAGTATTGTCTCAGTCGCTGACGTGACGATGCAGACAGCAATCAGGGACCAGCCGGGGACGTGGATCCACGTTAAAGGCGGCAAGATTTTAGCCAAAAAGACTGCTGAGAGCCGGCAAGGTACAAAGGTCACGGTCAATGATCTTTTCTTTAATACTCCGGCGCGGTTGAAATATTTGAGTTCTGTCCAGACGGAATTGGCAGCGATCACAGATATCGTGGATCGGCTGGCTTTAAGCCATACCCAAATTGCTTTTTCGTTAACTAGCAACGGACGCGAATTATTGCACACCGCGGGTAATGGAAATCTCAAGCAGGTCATCAGTGCGATTTATGGTATTAATGCTGCACGCCAGATGGTTTCTTTTGCTAAGGAAGATAATGACTTCAAGGTCAGCGGTTTTGTTTCTTTACCGAAGCTGACCCGGGCTTCACGCAATTATGTCAGTTTTCTTTTGAACGGCAGATATGTTAAAAACAATCGGCTTAGCCGCGCATTGATTGCAGGCTACGGCTCTAAACTAATGGTCGGTCGTTATCCTTTGGCAGTTATCGAGATCAAACTCGATCCGCTTTTGGTCGACGTGAATGTGCACCCAACCAAACAGGAAGTTAAGATCAGTAAGGAAGACCAGCTGTGCGAGCTCCTTTCTGCCAGTGTCTACCAACGGATCGCCCAGGAGAATCTGATCCCGGATGCCTTGTCCAATTTGCATGGTCAAAAGAAGAAACGACCGCAGTTAGAACAACTTGATTTTGGATTAAATGAGCCGAATTCTCAGTACGGATTGGGGGCTAAACCCCAAGTCACGACCACCGAGGTCCTTGATGCTCTCTTAGGCAAAGAAGCCTCTGCACCGAAAAAAGAACACGCAGAAGTTTCCAGCGTGAAACCTTTGATGATCAGTGATGTGCGAGACCTTTCTTCCCCCGAGGTCAAAGAATGGGATCTAAGGTATGCGCACAAGCAGGACGAGACAAATCAGGCTGATCCTTCTAAAACAGCAGACGATGCGAATGTCCCGCAACAACTCCAAGCTGAGGAGTCGCGGACTGAACCCTTTCCTAATTTAAATTACATTGGTCAGATGCATGGGACGTTTCTGTTTGCCGAGGCGGCGGACGGCTTTTATATCATTGACCAGCACGCCGCCCAGGAAAGAGTCAAATATGAATTTTACCGTGAGCAGATCGGTCAGGTTTCTGACGATCAGCAGAGCATGCTTTTACCGTTGATTTTGTCATATCCGGTCAATGACGCCCTGCGGATCATGCAAAATAGGGATAAGTTGGCAGAAGTCGGCCTTAAGTTAGAAGACTTTGGACAAAACACTTTTGCGGTCAGGCAGCATCCGACTTGGTTTGAAAAAGGTCAAGAAGAAGATACGATCCGCGAAATGATCGACTATGTTTTAGAGGATAATAAACTGACCGTCGCAAAATTCCGCGAAAAAACTGCAATTATGATGAGCTGCAAACGTTCGATCAAAGCCAACCATCACTTGGATGAGCGGCAAGCACGCTCCTTATTGGAGCAGCTGAAAGGTTGTCAGAACCCCTATAATTGTCCTCACGGCCGCCCGACAGTCGTCCATTTTACGAATGTCGATATGGAGAAAATGTTTAAACGGATCCAAGATCCTCACCAAGGGGCAGCTAAGAGAAACTAAACAAAAAGAACAGAGGAAAAATATGTATGAATATTTTATTGGTCTGATCACAGAGGTGACACCGCATTACATTGTGCTTGAAGTTGACGGGATCGGCTACCGCGTAAATGTTGCTAATCCCTTCAGTTATCAAGTTGACCTGGATAAAAAACAGCAGATCTATGTTTACCAGGCAGTCAGAGAAAATGATGTCAGCCTTTTTGGCTTTAAGGACCGGCAAGAAAAGCAATTGTTCTTAAAGCTGATCTCTGTGTCTGGGATCGGCCCAAAGAGTGCGCTGGCAATTCTGGCTACGGATGATCATGCTGGTTTAGTTGCAGCGATCGACGGTAATGATGAAACATATCTGACTAAGTTTCCGAGCATTGGTAAAAAGACTGCCAAGCAGATCATCCTTGATCTCAAGGATAAAATGTCTGATTTAGCCACACAAACACCGCTGATCGATGATCAACTGCAATTCAGCCAGGCTGAAGATCCGGTTTATTTGAAAGAAAGTTTGGAAGCACTCCTGGCTTTAGGTTATACTAAAGCGGAAGTCAAACGGATCGCCAAGAAGCTGCGCGCTTTTGAGGGGGATTCGACTGATCAGTATTTGCGTGAGGCATTGAAACTGTTGATGAAAAAATAGTATAGTAAAGGAGGTCTGCTGTGATGGATGAAGATGAACGGTTGGTCTCAGGCGAAAGCTTCGGGGAAAATGAAGATCAAACCGAATTGAGCTTGCGTCCCACTACTTTGAGCCAGTACATCGGCCAAGATAAAATCAAGCAGGAAGTTTCTGTTTACATTCAAGCCGCAAAGGACCGCCAAGAACCGTTGGATCATGTGCTGCTTTATGGTCCCCCTGGCCTAGGCAAGACGACATTGGCTGGAGTGATCGCCAATGAAATGGGGGTTACTTTTAAGACCACGAGTGGTCCGGCGATTGAAAAACCGGGAGATCTGGTGGCTTTATTGAATGAGCTGCAGCCGGGTGCGATCTTGTTTATCGATGAGATCCATCGTCTGCCTAAAAACGTGGAAGAGATTCTCTATTCCGCGATGGAAGATTTTTATATCGATATTATTGTTGGTCAGGATGCCACAGCGCATCCCGTTCATTTTCCCTTACCACCGTTTACTTTGGTGGGGGCCACGACACGTGCGGGGTTATTGTCTTCACCGTTACGGGCAAGATTTGGGATCGTGGAACACATGAAATATTACACAGATTCTGAATTAGCGCAGGTCGTCTTACGGTCCGCCGAAGTCTTTGATTCTCAGATCGATCCTTTGGGGGCCGCAGAGATCGCACGACGTTCACGGGGAACGCCGCGTGTCGCTAACCGATTGCTAAAACGGGTGCGTGATTTCGCACAAGTGGCGCAAAAAAAGAGTATCGACGAGGAGATCGTGCAGTATGCTTTAAAATTGCTGCAAGTTGACCAACAAGGCTTGGATGAAACTGACCGCAAGCTGCTGCGGACAATGATCGAGCTGTATGGCGGCGGTCCGGTTGGGTTAAGCACGATTGCTGCTAATATCGGTGAGGAAACAGATACAGTTGCTGATATGATCGAACCGTATTTAATGCAAAGCGGCTTTATCAAGCGGACGGCTCGCGGCCGGATGGTGACACCGGCTGGCTATGAACATCTGGGCCTTAGACCCAACGAAAAGAAAAATTAAATTTTAGAAGAAGGTATTTGAATTGTCAGAGAAACATTTAACTACAGAAGATTTTGATTATGATTTGCCCCATGAATTGATCGCCCAGACTCCTTTGAAGAAACGAGACGAGTCACGGATGCTGCTGTTGGATCATGTCAGCGGTGAATATCAGGATGATCATTTTTATAATGTTATCGATCAGCTTAATCCTGGGGATGCTTTAGTGATGAATGATTCACGGGTCATGCCAGCTCGTTTGTATGGTGAGAAGCCGGCAACTAACGGTCACTTAGAAGTTCTGCTGCTTAACAATACCGAAGGCGACCAGTGGGAAACACTGGTCAAACCTGCCAAAAGGGCTAAAGTTGGGACCGAGATCAAATTTGGCGATGGTGAGCTGACTGCTACTGTCACAGAAGAACTGGAGCACGGCGGCCGGATGATCGAATTTCATTATGATGGTATTTTTATGGAGATTTTAGAGAGCTTAGGTGAAACTCCGCTGCCTCCTTACATTAAAGGAAAGTTGGATGATCCAGAAATGTATCAGACAGTTTATTCTAAGGAAATTGGTTCAGCAGCAGCTCCTACAGCCGGCTTGCATTTTACTAAAGAACTTTTGCAAAAGATCGAAGATAAGGGTGTTAAATTAGTTTATTTGACCCTGCATGTTGGTCTGGGAACATTCAGACCTGTTTCTGAAGAAAACATCGAAGACCACAAGATGCACAGTGAATTTTATCGCTTAAGCGAGGAATCTGCGCAAACTTTGAACGAAGTGCGGCAAAACGGCGGTAAAATCGTGGCTACTGGGACAACAACGATTCGAACACTAGAGACGATCGGGACCAAGTTTAACGGTGAGATCAAGGCAGACAGCGGCTGGACTGATATTTTCTTGAAGCCCGGTTATGACTGGAAAGTTGTTCAAGCCTTTATTACCAACTTCCACCTGCCAAAATCAACATTGGTCATGTTGGTGGCTTCGTTTACAGGGCGGGAGAATATTTTAAATGCATACAAGCATGCCGTTGAAGAAAGATATCGCTTCTTTAGTTTCGGTGATTGCATGTTTATTTACTAGTCAATTAGATGCAAGATTATTTGGCAAAAAATACAACTCGCGTTTCACAGTTAACGGGGGACGTTTGTTTAGGAATAGGATGGAAATTTAATGAGTGAAGCGGCAGTTAAATACCGTTTGATCAAAAAAGACAAGCATACCGGTGCGCGCCTGGGTGAAGTGACGACCCCGCACGGCACCTTCCAAACACCGATCTTTATGCCGGTCGGTACACAAGCGACCGTTAAATCGATCGCGCCAGAAGAATTAAAAGAAATGAATGCAGGGATCATTTTATCGAATACCTACCACCTCTGGGAGCGCCCCGGCGATGACATTGTCGCTGAGGCAGGCGGCTTACACAAATTTATGAACTGGGATCGGAGTATCCTGACTGATTCCGGCGGTTTTCAAGTCTTTTCGCTTGCCAAGCTGCGGGATATTTCGGAAGAAGGGGTTCATTTTCGCAGTAATTTAAATGGTGCCCCGTTATTCTTATCACCAGAAAAAGCGATCCAGATCGAAAACAATCTGGGGGCAGATATCATGATGAGTTTTGATGAATGCCCGCCTTTCTTTGAAAGTTATGACTATATTAAAAAATCTGTTGAAAGAACTTCACGGTGGGCTGAACGCGGCCTTAAAGCACACCAGCGGCCAAATGATCAGGGATTGTTTGGTATCGTCCAAGGAGGCGGCCACAAGGATCTGCGCCAGTTAAGTGCAAGAGCCTTAACTTCTATGGATTTTGCCGGGTATTCGATCGGCGGTCTGTCTGTTGGTGAATCAAAGGCTGAAATGAATCATGTTCTCGAATTTACGACTCCGATGCTGCCGGAGAATAAACCCCGCTACCTGATGGGAGTTGGTTCGCCGGATGCCTTGATCGATGGGGCGATTCGTGGGATCGATATGTTTGACTGCGTGTTGCCGACACGGATCGCACGCAACGGGACCTGCATGACATCTCATGGGCGCCTGGTAGTTAAAAATGCCAAGTTTGCGCGTGATTTTCGTCCTTTGGATGAAAACTGCAATTGCTATACTTGTCGCAACTATACCCGCGCTTATTTACGGCATTTGTTTAAGACCAATGAGACTTTTGGCCTGCGTTTAACGAGCTACCATAACTTGTACTTCCTGTTGGATTTGATGCGTCAGGTCAGAGAAGCCATCAAAAATGATGAATTGCTTGATTTCAAAGAGGCTTTTTTTGAACAATATGGTCTAAATCGAGAAAACCCCAAGAATTTTTAATTTTTTATCAAGATAGCTAGTCAGCAAACAAGTTTTCTGATACAGTAAGTATTGTATATTAAGATGGGAGCGAATAAATAGATGTATATGTTGGGTGCAGGTGCAGGCGCTGGTGGCGGCTTGTCAACAATTTTGATTTTTGTGGTCTTTATCGGGTTGATGTATTTCATGATGATCCGTCCACAAAAAAAGCAGCAAGATAAACGTAAACAAATGATGGATTCCATGAAAAAAGGCGACTCTGTAGTCACGATCGGCGGTCTTCATGGTGTGATCGATAGTATCGATGACGCAGATAAGACTGTCACATTGGATTGTGATGGTGTTTACTTGGTATTCAATCGTTCTGCGATCGGCCGGATCGTTGATCAGCCTGCAGCTCAAGCTCAGGCTCCTGTTCAAGATGATACGGAGAATACAGATTCAGAACAACAGACAAGTGATGAGCAAGAATCAGCAAATAATGATGATTCACAATCAGATGATCCTGAAAAATAAGTAACACTTAACGGCTTTTCTTCTGCTTTGTCAGCAGAAGGAAAGCTTTTTTTATTGGGGGAGTAATTGCTCACAAGTACTTTTGCTTTAGTTGCCGCTAATAATTTGCTAAAATTAAGCAACAGATTCAATTATGAAAGGGAGAAATCAAATGCAAATCACAAGACATGATGAACCGCTTCAAACAATCGGAGACCCGCAAAAAGTGGGCGAAAAATTACCAGAATTCACATTAACAGATGCAGTTGGGCAGACCGTAGCGTCCAAGGATCTGCTAAATAAACCTACCTTGATCAGTGTTGTTCCTGATATCAATACCCGTGTTTGCAGTATTTCAACCAAGAGGTTTAACCAGGAAGTTGACCAGTATCCTGAAATTAACTTTTTGACGATCTCAACTAATACACCAGAACAGCAAAAAGACTGGTGTGCTGCAGAAGGTGTCGCTAATATGCAGCTTTTCTCCGATCAGGAGCTGGATTTCGGTAAAAAGACAGGTCTCTACATTTCTGAGGCAGGGGTAGATTCACGCAGTATCTGGGTCGTTGACCAAGCTGGAACGATCGTCTACCAGGAATTAGTGCCAGAAATGACGCATGAGCCAAATTATGCAGCAGCTTTAGGCTTTATTTCCGCCCTGTAAAAACGAATATTTTAGCAAAAGCTGTGAAAAAAGCACTATCAAAGATTAAAATTCAATAAGAATTTTGAGCATCAAAATGATTTCGAAAGAGCAAAAAAAGATAAAGCAAGATTAAAGATTAGGTATTGCTTATCCAACTATAAGAGATTCAAACGATAAAAACGTTTGAATCTCTTTTGTTTTATGGATTTTATGCCGATTATAGACATTTAATAGGCATCTAGATCCGCTTAAATTTGAGGGGTTTGCAACGTTGATATTATTTATCTATAAATATTTGACACTTTTGTTGACCTGTAATATTATTCTTTCATCGAATAGTTTGATGTTCGAAATTCTTTTTGAGTGAGGTGGCAAGATTGAAAATCATGGGTGCCCAAGAGATCATGGAAATGATCCCCAACCGCTATCCGATCTGCTACATCGATTATGTGGATGAGTTGGAGCCGGGAGAAAGGATCTTGGCAACCAAAAATGTCACGATCAACGAATCTTTTTTTAGAGGCCATTTTCCTGGCGATCCGGTCATGCCGAGCGCACTAATTATTGAAACGCTCGCCCAGGCTGCTTCGATTTTGATATTGAAGTCACCGGAGTTCGCCGGAAAAACCGCGTACTTAGGTGCGATCCGCGATGCAGATTTTCAACAAAAAGTCCGTCCTGGGGATGTGCTGAAGTTAGAAATTCAGATGGTCAAGAAAAGGGCCAATGTTGGGATCGTTCAGACAACAGCCCAGGTTGATGGTGCAACCGCCGTTGCTGCGGAATTGATGTTTGTTGTCGAGGAGACTGGTGAAAAAGTCTAGCAAACGTGCGGATTTTAGTTTGAACGCCAAGATGTTTGAACGGCAAACAAAAAGGATGGTAATGTGATGGACGAAAAAAATCAAATAATCAGTGATTCTCTTGTTCGGATCTATACCAACATCTTGCGGATCGAAGAAAGTGCTTTGCGAAAGAGTCAATTTAATAATCTGACTATTCAAGAAATGCACGCGATCAATGCGATTTCTATGTACGATCATAAGACTGCATCAAGAGTGGCTAAAGAGCTGCACCTGACTCCTGGGACACTGACCTCCACGATCGATCGTTTGACGAAAAAAGGTTATGTTGAACGGATCCGGTCCGAAGATGACCGACGTGTGGTTCGGTTGGGCTTGACGAGGAAAGGCCGGGTTGAGTACCGTGCACATGCCGCCTTTCATGAAAAGCTGGTCAAAGGTTTTTTACAGGGCTTCGATGAAAAGGAAGTTCAAGTCATCCAAAGGGCACTAAAAAATTTAGAAGAGTTTATGAATGAACATTCTTGATGATGGAGAGACACGATGGAAAAAATGAGGATCGTAGAGACCGCGAGCTATGTACCAGACAAAGTTGTGACCAATGATGACTTGAGTAAGATCATGGACACATCTGATGAATGGATCACGGCACGAACGGGGATCAAGGAGCGTCGGATCAGTTTAGGTGAAAACACTTCGGACTTGTGTACTAAAGCCGCACTTAAGCTGTTAAAGCAAAGCGGCTGGTCGGCTGAATCGCTAGACATGATCATTGTCGCCACAATGTCACCGGATTCATATACTCCGGCGACTGCAGCAATCGTCCAAGGAAATATCGGCGCTAGCCATGCTTTTTGCTTCGATATTTCAGCCGCATGTTCCGGTTTTGTCTACGGCATGCAAACAGCTGCTCAATTTTTAAAGCAGGATTGGCCCTTGAAGATCTTACTGCTGGGTGGTGAGGTTTTATCCAAGGTCATCGATTGGAGTGATCGTGGGACTGCTGTTTTATTCGGTGACGGTGCAGCAGGAGTCTTGCTGGACAACCAATATTCAGCTGACTCGGGTCTGTTAGCCAGTGTGCTTGAAACCTATGGTGACCAGCATACAAAATTAACTGCTGGCCAGACGAAGCCTTTATTGGAATTTCCACCCCAAAGAGCTACTCAGATCTCACCGTTTGAGATGGATGGACAAGCAGTCTATAAGTTTGCAACGCATGCGGTCCCGAAAACAATTTTAGCGGCTTTGAAACAGGCTGAACTTAGTCTTGAAGACGTTGATCATTTTGTTTTGCACCAAGCTAACGCGCGGATCATTAAGGCAATTGCCAAACGACTGCATCAGCCGCTTGAAAAATTTCCGATCAACATTCAAAAGTATGGGAATACTTCAGCAGCAAGCGAGCCGTTATTATTAGATGAACTGGTTGCAAGTCAGCAGATCAAGCGCGGAGATATTATCGTTTTAAGCGGCTTTGGCGGCGGGCTGACAGTTGGAACACAAATTATTAAATATTGAAACAATGAGCAATTTGCTCACAAAAATAAAATAAAACTTAGGTAATTTAAAGGAGAAAATATCATGACAGAACAAGAAATTTTACAAAAAGTACAGGCGATCGTGGTTGATGAATTGGACGTTGAAGAAGCAGATGTGACTTTGACTGCTGATATCAAAGATGATTTGGATGCTGATAGTTTGGATGTTTTTGAAATCATGAACGAATTAGAGGATGAATTAGATATCAAGCTGGAAGCCAGTGAAGATGTTAAGACCATTCAAGACGTTGTTAACTACGTCAAAAAAGAAGTAGACGCAAAGACTGAATAAACTGAGGTGAATAAGGATGGGGAAAACGGCAGTCCTGTTTAGCGGACAAGGTTCACAGTATAGTGAGATGGGACTTGACCTTTACGCCAAGGATCCTTTATTTAAAGAAACACTCGACCAAATCAACGAGCAGATCGCAGGCTTTGACTTACTGGATGTTTTAGCAGACCGTGCTGGACAACTGGCGCTGACTAAATATCAGCAGCCGGCGATCGTGGCCTTGAGTCTTGGATTGTACGCGATGGTCCACAGAGACTTGCCGGAGCTAGAGATTGGCGGAATGGTCGGCTTGTCCTTAGGTGAATATGCTGCTTTGATCGCGGCACGGGCACTCCCGCAGGAACAAGGGATCCAGGCGCTGGAAAAAAGGGCTCAGTTGATGCAGCTTGATGCCGACGAAAGCGACTCTAAAATGGCTGCCTTGTTAAAACCAGACGTTGCGCAAATCGAAGCGATCTGTCAAAGTATGCAGGCAAAAGGAAAAATCGTAGCGGTTTCTAACTACAATTCTCCCAAACAAGTTGTGATCGGCGGACAGTCTCAGGCGGTAAGTGAAGCTTTGACCGAGATCCAGGCACAAAAAGCAGCTAAAAGAGTGGTTGAGTTGCCAGTCTCAGGCGCGTTTCATACGCCATTGTTTGCAAATGCCAGTGCCAAAATGGCGCCCGTATTAGCCAAACTCAACGTAGCTGACCCGGTCGTTCCGGTGATCAGTAATACGACTGGTCAGCCATTTAGCCGGCAAAATATTGCTCAGACCCTTGTTGATCAGATCGTGTCGCCGACACATTTTGCCGACTGTCTCTCTTATCTGATCGAAAACGAAGGTGTTGACACAACATTGGAGTTAGGACCAGGTGCAACGTTAACTCAGTTTGCCAAGCAAGTTGATCGTAAGCTGGTACGCTACCAAGTAGAAAACTACGAGACTTATCAGGCTTTTTTGGATGAAATACGAGGTAATTAAATGGAGCTAGCAGGAAAAACAGTCTTTATCAGCGGATCCTCGCGTGGAATTGGTAAGCAGGTCGCTTTAGCTTTTGCCAAAGCCAAGGCGAATGTGATCTTAAATGCCCGCACTGAGATCTCACCGGAACTTGAAAGTGAAATTCGCTCGTACGGGGTTGATTCTCTGAGTGTCTTGGGTGACATTTCTCAAGCAGAAGATGTCAAACGAATGGTCAAAGAAGCCTATGCAGCATTTCCACAGATCGATATTTTGGTCAATAACGCTGGGATCACGAATGATAAATTGCTGATCGGCATGAAAGAGGACGATTTCCGCTCGGTGATCGATGTTAACCTGGTGGGAACTTATGCGATGACGCGTGCCTTTTTACGCAAAATGAACAAGCAAAAATCTGGTGTGATCATTAACATGGCTAGTGTGGTCGGTTTGCACGGCAACATTGGCCAGGCCAACTATGCAGCCAGCAAAGCTGGTGTGATTGGTTTGACCAAGACAGTCGCTAAAGAAGGCGCCTTGCGCAATATTCGCTGCAATGCGATTGCTCCCGGGATGATCGAGAGTGACATGACTTCAGTCTTGAGTGAAAAAGTCAAAGCTGAAATTTTGACTGAGATCCCTCTTAAACGGTTGGGCGATCCGACAGAAATTGCACAGACGGCAATTTTCTTAGCTCAAAACGACTATATTACTGGTCAAGTGCTCAGTGTAGATGGCGGCATGTCGATTTAGGACAAGATTAAAAATATTTGAAAAAGAAGGCCATTACACGAGTGTCTAGGGATGAATTTGTTAACAGACTTCGGTGAAATGGTCTTTGTCCTTAAAAGAGCAGCAAATCGCTGCTCATAGAAGTAACAGACGAGGAGAGTGAAGTATGACTAGAGTAGTAATCACTGGTTTAGGTGCAGTAACCCCGCTGGGCAATGATGCCCCAAGTTTTATGCAGAATGTCTTAGCCGGCAAATTAGGGATCGACGCGATCACTAAATTCGATGCTAGTGAAACAGGCGTGCATGTTGCGGGTGAAGTCAAGGACTTTGACATTAAAGAAAGAGTCGGTAAAAAGGCTGGCAAACGGATGGATCTGTTTTCACAGTATGC
The DNA here is from genome assembly GCF_003864415.1 of Ligilactobacillus salitolerans. Lineage (GTDB taxonomy): Bacteria > Bacillota > Bacilli > Lactobacillales > Lactobacillaceae > Ligilactobacillus > Ligilactobacillus salitolerans. The sequence continues at coordinate 18,106 of NZ_BFFP01000014.1, read as the reverse complement.
CGTGCATAGTGCATTAGAAGCAGCTGAAAATGCAGGGATCTCTGAGGGAAATACCGATCCTTACGAAATGGGAGTGATCTATGGTTCCGGCATCGGCGGATTGACAACGATCGAAGAACAAGTTATCAAGATGCATGACAAAGGACCGCAAAGAGTTTCACCAATGTTCGTTCCGACCTCGATCGTGAATATGGCAGCTGGTAATATCTCGATCCGTTTAGGGGCTAAAAATATCTCGACTTCGATCGTCACGGCTTGTTCTTCCGGGACTAATGCGATCGGTGAAGCATATCGCCAAATCAAAGAAGGACGTGCTCAAGTAATGATCACGGGCGGCTCGGAGGCCTCGGTCAATGAAATTGGCATCGCCGGTTTCGCAGCCTTGACTGCCTTAACAACGGAAGCAGACAAAAACAAAGCTTCATTGCCTTTTGATGCTCATCGTTCTGGCTTTGTTATGGGTGAGGGCGGAGCAACCTTGATCTTAGAGAGCCTGGAACACGCACAGAAACGCGGCGCAAAAATTTTAGCTGAAGTGGTTGGCTATGGTTCAACATCCGATGCTTACCATATGACCTCGCCTGATCCGTCCGGCGAAGGTGCTGCACGTGCGATGTCGCAGGCGATCGCTGAGGCGCAGATCACCCCGGCTCAAGTTGGTTATATCAATGCACACGGAACAGCTACTGTAAGTAATGATTCCAGCGAAGCACATGCCATCAACCGGGTCTTTGGTGAAGATAGCCCAGTCAAAGTCAGTTCAACTAAGTCAATGACAGGTCATCTGCTAGGCGCAGCTGGAGCAATTGAAGCGCTCGCGACGATCGCTGCTTTGCAGACGGGTACGATCCCGCCTAATATTGGCCTGACAAAACAGGATCCTGAGTGTACAGTCAACGTAGCCGCTACCAACGAAAAGGTGCCTGATTTGGAATATGCGATCAGCAACTCATTTGGTTTTGGCGGACACAACGCAGTTTTAGCTTTAAAAAAATGGAGTGATTGATCAGTGGAATTCAAAGAGATCAAAGATTTAATGAATGAATTTAATTCCTCCAACACCAGAGAAATGGAAATTTCGACTGAAGGATTTCATATTCATTTGAGTAAAAATGAAAATTCCTTTCAAAACGACAATGCAGCTGGAGTTACATCGGCTGCAGCACCAACGATCGTGCAGCACGCGCAGCCTTTGCCAGAAGAGGAAGCTCCGGTTGAAAAGAAACAGGGTACGGTGATCACAGCCCCGATGGTTGGGACCATCTATCTCAAGCCTGATCCGGATAAAGCATCCTATGTGACAGTGGGTCAAAAAATCGCTGAAGGCGATGTGATCTGTATTATTGAGGCAATGAAGATGATGACCGAGATCAAGAGTGAGGTTGCCGGCACGATCAGCGAAGTCTTGGTTGCTAATGAAGAACTGGTCGAGTACGATCAGCCGCTTTTCAGAGTTGAGGAGGATTAAGATGACAGTATTAGATTCGACCCAGATCCAAGAGATTATTCCGCACCGCTACCCGATGCTTTTGATCGACCGGATCGATGAATTAGAGCCTGGGAAAAGAGCAGTTGCACTTAGAAATGTGACTGTGCACGAGGAGATCTTCCAGGGGCATTTTCCAGGCAATCCGGTCATGCCGGGTGTCTTGATCGTCGAAGCACTGGCACAAACAGGTGCAGTTGCGCTGTTGACCTTAGATGAATTTAAAGGCAAGACCGCGTACTTTGGCGGGATCAAGTCGGCTAAATTCCGCAAGGTGGTACGCCCTGGCGATCAAATGCGTTTAGAAGTCACACTTGAAAAAATCAGAGGCAGTGTTGGTTTAGGTAAAGCGGTTGCGACCGTCGACGGGAAAAAAGCCTGCACCGCTGAGATCACATTTATGATTGGGGATTAACGATTAGAATGTTCTCGAAAGTATTGGTAGCAAATCGCGGCGAAATTGCGGTTCGGATCATCCGGTCTTTAAAAGAGCTCGGGATCAAATCAGTCGCGATTTACTCGACCGCAGACCAGGAAAGTCTGCATGTGCAGTTGGCCGATGAGGCGGTTTGTGTTGGTACGGCGCGGCCGCAAGATTCATATTTGAATATGAAAAATATCTTAGCTGCTGCAGTGGGAACTGGAGCACAGGCGATCCACCCTGGATTTGGTTTTCTTTCAGAAAACAGCCGGTTTGTTGAAATGTGTGAAGACTGTGGGATCACCTTTATTGGGCCGCGGTCCGAAACTATCGATTTGATGGGAAACAAGGCTAACGCGCGCACGCAAATGCAAAAAAGCGGCGTGCCGGTGATACCCGGTTCGACCGGCTTCTTAAAGGATGCTGAGGAAGCTGAAAAAGTTGCCAAAAAAGTCGGCTTTCCAGTTTTGTTAAAAGCTGCAGCTGGCGGCGGCGGCAAAGGAATTCGGCGGGTAGATGATGAAGGAAGTTTGACGGCTGCTTATCAAGAAGCCAGCCGTGAAGCAGCAAGTGCTTTCGGCGATGGCCGAATGTATTTGGAAAAAATCATGAATAACGTCAAGCACATCGAAGTCCAAGTCTTTTGCGATCAGCAAGGAAATGCGGTTTATTTCCCGGAACGTGATTGCTCGGTCCAACGCGGTAAGCAGAAGATGATCGAAGAAAGTCCGTGTTCTTTGGTCACGGAGCAAAAACGGCAGGAGCTGGGGGAGATCGCGTTACGTGCAGCCACAGCAATTGATTATTTGAATACCGGTACGATCGAGTTTTTGATGGATCAAGACCAGCATTTTTATTTTATGGAAATGAACACACGGATCCAAGTAGAACACACTGTGACTGAAATGGTCACAGGTATTGATCTGGTCAAGGCGCAAGTTAAAGTTGCAGCCGGTGAGGCGTTGCCTTTTAAACAAAGTGAGATCAAGCTGCAGGGTGCAGCAATCGAATGCCGGATCAACGCCGAAGACCCGAGCAAGAACTTCTTTCCGTCGACCGGAAAAGTTGATTACTTGTATGTGCCAGTCGGCAATTTAGGAATGCGAATGGATACTGCCTTATATGCCGGCTGCCAAATCTCGCCTTTCTACGATTCTATGATCGCTAAGTTAATTGCACAGGGTCCAAATAGACGCGAGGCGATCGAAAAGGTCAAACGTCTGTTAGACGAAATGGTTATTTCTGGGATCACGACCAACCAGAAGTTTTATTTAGACCTCTTGGAAGACCCGACATTTAAAGAAGGAACTGTCACTACGGAATATGTAGAACAAACATTTTTACCAGATTGGAAGAGAAGGGATAGTCATGCAGCTGTTTGATGAACTGAAAACACTGGGCCAGAAACATATTAAGGCGGATAAAAAAGCGCAAGAAAGTGTTCCTAGCGGAGTTTGGCTTGCGTGCCCTAAATGTCAGCAATCAGTCTACCATAAAGATTTAGGCCGCTATTCGACTTGCCCCAATTGCGGTTATGGTTTTCGCATTAGCAGTCGCGACCGGTTAGAGTGGCTGGTTGATGATTTTACAGAATTTGATGCAGACCTGCAAACCAAAGACCCATTAGACTTTCCAGACTATGATAAAAAATTGCAAAAAGCCGCGCGAGCAACCGACCTGAATGACTCAGTCTTAACAGGGAAAGCTCGGATCGGTGAGCAAGAATTTTATTTAGGCATCATGGATCCGAAATTTATCATGGGCTCATTGGGAACGGTCACTGGTGAAAAAATTGCTCGTCTGTTTGAATATGCGACTCAGGCTTCCAAGGCGGTCGTGTTATTTACTGCTTCTGGCGGAGCGCGAATGCAGGAGGGAATATTTTCCTTGATGCAGATGGCGAAGGTTTCGCAGGTTGTTAAAGAGCATTCTGAGGCAGGGCTGTTTTATTTGACCGTACTCACCGATCCGACGACTGGCGGCGTCACCGCGAGTTTTGCGATGCAAGGCGACATAATCTTAGCTGAGCCCCATGCGCTGATCGGTTTTGCGGGTAAACGGGTGATCGAGCAGACCATGCATCAAAAAGTTCCTGAAAACTTGCAAGACGCAGAGAACATTTTAGACCATGGCTTTATCGATGCAATTGTTGCCCGAAAACAAGAGAAGGATACGATCGAATGGCTGGTCGAGATGAACCAAGAAAAAGGCGGTGAAAAGTTATCGTAAGTTTGTTAAAGAAGAAGCCGCGGTCTGCGGGAGAAATCGTTGTCGCTGCACGTGATGCCAAAAAAATTACCGGTCAAGAATTATTAGCAGAATTGTTTCCGGATTTTATGGAACTCCATGGGGATCGCGCTAACGATGATGATCCGTCGATCGTTGGCGGTCTAGCTCACTTTGATGGCCAAGCGGTGACGGTTTTGATAATCGATAAGGGAACATCGGCTAAAGAACGGATCGCCAAACATTTTGGCAGTCCAACTCCGGCTGCATATCGTAAATCATTACGGCTGATCAAGCAAGCTGAAAAATTTCACCGGCCGGTCTTGGCTTTCGTGAATACAGCCGGTGCCTATCCCGCGGCTAGCGCTGAAGAGCAGGGTCAAGGGGAAGCCATTGCGCGTAATTTGTTTGAAATTGCAGACGTCAAGGTGCCCTTTTTGACAGTGATCTATGGTGAAGGCGGCAGCGGCGGTGCCTTAGCTTTAGCTTGCGGCGACCAGGTCTGGATGAGTGAAAATTCGATGTACTCAGTTCTTTCACCAGAAGGCTTTGCATCTATCTTATGGAAAGATGCTAATAAAGCTGATGAGGCAGCAGAAGTCATGCAGCTAACACCAGAAGCCCTGCTTAAAGCCGGCGTGATCGAAGGAATTATTCCTGAACCAGGAGCCAAGAAGCGTTTTTGCCGCAATATCAATCAGGTCTTGCACAGGGAACTGAGCAAATTACAGGCTTTATCAACGGCTGAGTTATTAAAGACGCGGCATGCTAGGTATCGCAAGTTTTAGTTATTATAGAGACATAATTATCAATTTGCCGAAGAAAGATATTGCTATGGTAGACCGGCAGAAAAAAATAATGATGAGAGAGGATCATTTTTATGGGAAATTTATTGGAAAACAAAAAAATCTTAGTCATGGGTGTTGCTAATAAGCGTTCGATTGCTTGGGGCTGCGCTAATGCGCTTGAAGAACAGGGCGCTACTGTCATTTATACTTATCAAAATGAACGTATGAAAAAAAGTGTCAGCAGACTAGTTACTGATGAAGAGCGTTTGATCGAATGCGATGTTGCTCAAGACGAAAGTATCGAGCAGGCCTTTGCTGAGGTCAAAAATCGTTTCGGCAAGTTAGATGGGATCGTTCACGCGATTGCTTTTGCCAATAAAGAAGAACTAGCCGGCGATATTCAAAATACAAGTCGGGAAGGCTACGCTTTAGCTAATAATATTTCATCATATTCATTGCTTGCCGTGGCTCATTATGGGCAAGAGCTGTTAAATGATCCTGCCAGCATCGTTACCTTGACTTACTTTGGTTCAGAAAGAGCGATCCCAAATTACAATGTCATGGGTGTAGCTAAGGCGGCTTTGGAAGCCAACGTGCGTTACTTAGCCCGGGATATGGGTAAATACGGCGTGCGCGTCAATGCGATCTCTGCCGGTGCAGTCAAGACTTTAGCTGTGACAGGCGTGAAAGATCATTCCAATCTTTTGCAGGAATCTCAAGACCGGACAGTTGATGGTGCTTCAGTTACAACCAAAGAAATCGGTGGAGCATGTGCTTTCTTAATGAGCGACCTCTCTACTGGTGTAGTTGGAGATACGATCTACGTCGATAAGGGTGTTCATTTGATCTAGTAAAATACTATCACGCCTGATACTCGTTTTTTTGCGGGTGTGAGGCGTTTTTCTTATGGCAGAAAAGCGAGAACTTAAGATAAATAAAAAAGTTTTAATTAGATAAGCCCCAAATTAGTCCGAATAAATTAAAAAATGCTATAATGAAAATACGATAAAAAAATTAGGAAAGCGGTGCGCGACAAAATGACAAGTGAACAGAAGTCGTTGTTTATTATCTTCGGAGGAACTGGGGATTTAGCACAGCGCAAATTATATCCATCTTTATTTAACTTATACAAACAAGGTTACCTTAAGGAAAATTTCGCGGTGATCGGTACGGCACGGCGGCCTTGGACCAATGAACGTTATCAGCAGATCGTACGCAATTCGATTTCAGGCATGGAAATTACTGCACGGCAGGCCAATGAATTCTCGAGTCATTTTTATTACCAGTCACATAACGTTAATGACACACAGCATTATGAGACTTTGCGTCAGTTAGCTGATGAGTTAGATAAAAAGTATGCGATCAACGGGAACCGTGTCTTTTACTTGGCAATGTCGCCGCAATTTTTCTCAACGATCTGCGAGCATGTTAAGACGCAAGGACTTGTAACTGACAACGGCTATAATCGTGTCGTGATCGAAAAACCATTTGGCCGCGATGTCAAAAGTGCTGTTGAGTTGAATGACAGTATCAATCAATATTTCCCAGAAGATGATGTCTACCGGATCGATCATTACTTAGGCAAGGAAATGATCCAAAGTATTCCAGCATTAAGGTTCAGCAATAATATCTTCAATGCTCTGTGGAATTACCGCTACATTGATAACATTCAGATCACCTTGAGTGAAGCACTCGGGGTCGAAGAACGGGCTGGTTACTATGAAAATGCTGGGGCATTACGGGATATGGTTCAAAATCACATCCTGCAGACAGTTGCTTTGCTGACCATGAACGCGCCAACCATGTATACAGACGCTGATATTCGTAAAGAAAAAATCAGCGCTTTGAAAGCTTTGCGTGTCTACGATCAAGCAGGGGTTAAGCAGAACTTTGTTTTTGGGCAATATGGAGCCGGCAATGGGCAGGCTGCCTATCGGGAAGAAAATCAAGTTGCACCAGATTCCAAAACGGAAACCTTCGTAGCTGGGAAAATCTTTGTGGACAACATGAGTATGGCTGGGGTGCCGATTTATGTTCGAACTGGTAAGCGGCTAACAACTAAGAACACGCAGATCGATGTGGTCTTTAAAAATGCCCCGTACAATATTTTCGGCGAAGATCAGTTGAAACGTAATATTTTAACTTTTAAAGTTGACCCGAATCCAGGCATGGAATTGCGTTTGAACGGCAAGAAAGTCGATTTTGACCAATACAGCATTCAAAGCATGCACTTGAAACATGAACATGGAGAAGAGATCCAATCTAAGATGCCGGTTGGATATGAGAAATTACTCTATGATGTTTTACAAGGAGATACAGCCAGCTTTTCACACTGGGATGAGGTTTACTATTCATGGCGGTTTGTCGATGCAATTCGTCAAGGCTGGCAGAAACAAGCAGAAGGCCAGATCGATCTTTATCCGGCTGGATCGATGGGGCCCAAGGGAGCCGATGATCTGTTGGCTGCAGACGGCAATCAATGGCATTTCCGTCCAGATCAAGGCTGATTAGACTAAATAATGTTAAAATAACAGTAGCGAATATTGCTGCTGTTTTTTTGTTTTTGCAAGCAACAAAATATGACAAGGTAAAGGGGGGCCAAGCTGTGAAAGAGCGAAAAATAATTCATATCGATATGGATGCTTTTTATGCTTCAATTGAAATGCGCGATGATCCCAGCTTGGTCAAGCGTCCGTTGGTCATTGCCCGTGATCCGCGCAAAACCGGCGGACACGGTGTGGTTGCAACTGCGAACTATGTTGCTCGCAGTTATGGGATCCATTCTGCTATGAGCAGTCAGGAAGCATTGAAACTCTGCTCTCAGGCCTACTTTAAAGATCCAGATTTTAAAAAATACCGGGCAGTTTCTTCACAGATCCATGAAATTTTTCATGAGTATACTGATAAAATTGAACCGGTCGCCTTCGATGAAGCATACCTGGATGTCACTGAAAATAAAAAACAGCTCAATTCTGCCATAGATTTGGCATGCATGCTGCAGCAAGAAATTTACAGCAAGGTTTCTTTAACCTGCTCGGCTGGGATTTCTTATAATAAGTTTTTGGCCAAATTGGCTTCTGACTACCGCAAGCCAGTTGGAATCACGGTTGTCCGGCAGGATGAAACGAAAGAATTTTTATTTCCTTTACCAATCGAAAAATTTCGGGGAGTCGGAAAAAAGACAGTTCCCAAAATGCATGATCTCGGAGTTTTCACGGGCAAGGACCTTTACCAGTTGACTGCCTCGGAGCTGATCGGACACTTTGGCAAAATGGGCTATGTTTTTTATCACAGGGTCCGCGGCATTGATGAACGGCCGGTAGAATGGCAGCGTGAACGAAAATCACTGGGCAATGAGAGGACCTTTGACCAGCCCCTGACTGATAGTCTGGCAGTAGACAATTTTTTAAAAAAGAGTGCTGCTCGATTGGCACAGGAGTTGGAGCAACGGCAAAAACACGGCAAAACTTTAGTCCTCAAAGTCAGAAATTCTGCCTTTGAGACGACTACCAAACGGATCACCTTAGATGATTATTTGCCTAATGAGACAGAAACTTTTGAATTTTACGGTAAAAGCTTGCTGGAGCAGATCCAAGATCCTGAACATTATGACATTCGACTTTTAGGCTTGACCGTGACTAACCTTGATCCTTTGGAGTATGAAAATATTGTTTTGCCTTTGTGGAAATAAAAAGCAGGATATCAACAAGATTGTTTTGAAAATACCGGATAAAAAATGTATAGTTAACTGTTAAGCACTTTGATCAGGTCGGCCAGCCGATCTGAGAACAACGAAATTGTAATTAATAGATAATATAAGGAGCACTTTTATGTCCATCCAAGAGAAAATAATTGAACAGATCCGTCAGTATGATACGATCCTGATTCACCGTCACCAGCGGCCAGATCCAGATGCGATCGGCTCGCAGTGCGGTTTAGCTACGATTTTGCGGGAAAGTTTTCCCAATAAAAAAGTTTACCAAGTTGGTTCAGCGGCTAAAGGTCTAGCCTGGATCGCGCCTGAAGAACAGGTCGAGGACCAAGTCTATCAGGATGCGTTGGTGATCGTGGTCGACACTGCAAATACACCGCGGGTCGATGATCCACGCTATACCAAGGGCAAGATGATGATCAAAATCGATCATCACCCAAATGATGATGATTTTGGCGACTTGAAGTGGGTCAAACCACAAGCATCGAGTACTTCTGAGTTGATTTTCGACCTGGCTGAAGCGTCACACGGAGAGTTAAAAGTCTCGGCGGCTGCGGCGCGCATGTTATATGCTGGGATCGTTGGGGATACTGGCCGTTTCATGTATGATGCGACTACACCGCACACGATGCGTGTTGCGGCTGCATTAATGGAACGAGATTTTGATGCAGCGGCGATCAATCGGCGCTTAGATGATATTGAACCCGCTGTTGCACGGCTTTCCGCATATGTCTGGGAAAATATGCAAATTACTGAACATGATGCTGCCTACATTATTTTGACCAATGAGATCTTGGCTAAATTTGAGTTGGGAGATGCTGGAACAGCTGGGATCGTACCGTTACTTGGCAAGGTTTCAACGGTCAAATGCTGGACGATTTTTGTGCAGCAAAAAGACGGGTCTTATCGTTTGCGGATCCGCTCTAAAAAAGCTATTATCAATGAGCTGGCCAAGGAATATGACGGCGGCGGACATCCGCTGGCCAGTGGAGCAACCTTGAAGGATGGCTCAAAGATCAAAGAATTCGTCCAAAAACTCGACCAGATTGCTGCCACTGAAATAGGAGAACAAAATGACCAATAATTTTACTGACTATCATTTCAAACCATTTATTGAGCAGGCCATTGAAGAATTAGGCTTTACTGAGCCGACTATCGCACAGCAACGCCTGCTTTCGCCGATCATGCACCAAAAAAATGTTGTCGGGCAGGCGCAAACGGGCAGCGGTAAGACCCATGCCTTTTTGCTCCCGATTTTTAATGAGCTCGACCCTAAAGTGCATGAAGTTCAAGCGGTAATTACCACCCCGAGCCGCGAGTTAGCTTATCAGATCTATGCAGCGGCAAAACAAATCGCAACGCAAGCACCAGAAGAGATCAGCCTTGCTAACTACGTCGGTGGGACCGACAAGAAAAGACAAGCAGCTAAGTTGGAGCGGCACCAGCCGCAAATCGTGATCGGAACACCAGGGCGGATCTTAGATCTGATCAAGAACGGAGACCTTGATATTCACTTGACGCGCCACTTTGTCGTTGATGAAGCCGATATGACTTTGGATATGGGCTTTTTGAAAGATACTGACGCAATTGCTTCGGCCATGCCGGAAAATCTGCAGATGCTGGTCTTTTCAGCAACTATCCCGGAAAAACTCCAGCCATTTTTAAGAAAATATATGAGCAACCCGGTGACAGTTGTGGTTGAGAATCAAGCAATTATCAGTCCGACAGTTGATAATTGGCTCTTGTCGACTAAAGGCCGTGATAGGAATCAGTTGATCTATCAGCTTTTGACCTTGGGTGAACCGTATCTGGTCCTGATTTTTACCAATACTAAAGAACGAGCAGATGTCTTGACAGATTACTTGCGTCAGCATGGTTTGGAAGTTGCTAAGATCCACGGCGGCTTGCAGCCCAGAGAACGGAAACGGGTCATGAAAAAGATCCATAACCTTGACTATCAGTTTGTTGTGGCGACTGACCTTGCAGCACGTGGGATCGATATTGAAGGAGTCTCACATGTCATCAATGATGATCTGCCGACCGACTTAGAATTCTTTGTTCACCGTGTTGGGCGGACAGGAAGAAATAATATGCCTGGCACAGCAATTACCTTATATGGTCCGGATGATGACAGTAAGGTAGCCGAACTAGAAGAGATGGGGATCACTTTTGCGCCTAAGGCTTTGCGCAACGGTGAGATCGTTGATTCCTATGATAGAAAACGGCGTGTCAAACGCAAACATCGCCATGATGCCATGGATCCGTCTTTACGTGGGATGGCTAAAAAAGAAAAAACCAAGCATAAGCCTGGCTATAAAAAACGCATTAAGTATGCCATCAAGAAGGATCAACAACAAAAACGGCGGATCGAGTCCCGCGCCAAGCGGCGTGAGGCAAAACGCAAGTAAGCGTCGAAATGGTCCGTTTGCACACTGTCAACTTATTCAAAATAATTGTCACAGTTCGTTTTATTTAGTTTTTGGCGAAAGACTCTCGACTTTAGTCGGGGGATGGATAGCCGTAGTGTGCTTGCACGCTAATTTCACAAAAAAATAGTCAGGACTTGCTTTGAACTGACAGTGTGCTATCTTAAATTAAAAGGTGGTGAAATCAATGACTTTGAAAGCTTTTAAAGTGCGTCTATATCCAAATCAAAAGCCAATTAAACAAATTAAACAGACCTTTGGTTCAACTCGTTTTGTGTGAAATCAAATGTTAGCTATGCAAAGTGCTCGCCACAAAAACAACTCTCATGCTAGTTATCAAAATGAGTTTGCTATGAATAACCTGCTGAAAGCACTCAAGACAGAATATCCGTGGTTAAAAGACGTGGACGCTACTGCCCTGCAAGCAGCCAACGGCAATTTGCACGACGCTTTTCAGCGTTTTTTCAACAAGGAACTAAGTAATGGCTTTCCACGCTTTAAAAGCAAGAAAAACTACGCACAAAGCTACACTTCTAAAGCGGTTAATCAGAATATCAAGGTCATTGACGAGCACCACTTGAAGCTGCCTAAATTAGGTCAAGTCTATTTCCGTGCCGGGCGTATTTTGACCGGCAAAGTTAGACGGGCAACCGTCCGGATCAACTCGCAAGGTCAATATTACGCCACAATTTTGATTGAGGGCGAAAAATAAGCTCTCAAACCAAAAACAAAGCAGGCTGTCGGTATTGACCTTGGTTTAGATAGCCTCATGATTTTGTCCAACGGTCAGAAAGTCAACATGGTACATTTTGACACTGATGCAAGGAAACAGATTAGAGTGTGGGAACGCAAGATGGCACGTCGCCGACGAAATGCACTCAAGGAAATTGCCTTTGATAAGCACGACAAAGTGCTGTTCCCACGCACTAGCTTGCGTCAGTTTCCACGTTACCAGCAGGCACGACGAACGGTGGCAAAACTCAAACGGCAGGTCAGTGATCGTCGAAACGATAAACTGCAAAAGCTGACCACGCAATTAGTCCAAGATTTCGACGTGATTGTCGTGGAAAAACTCAATACGCAGGGTATGTTGAAAAACCACCACCTTGCTCGTGCAATTTCCAACGCTGGTTGGGGAAAATTAGTTACCATGTTGCAATATAAGTGTGACTGGTACGGCAAGCAACTAATCATGGTTGACCCGAAATACACTAGCAGGATATGCAGTGCTTGTGGTCAGAAAAACCACCAATTTGACGGTCTAAGTCAGCATGAATGGTTAGCCGTCCGTGAGTGGCAATGCCCGACTTGCGGCACTCACTTAGACCGTGACATTAATGCTAGTCAGAATATCCTCCAACGTGGACTAGCACAAATCACACCAATTAAAGCACTAGCATAAACTAGTGATCGTAAAAAAATAAGGCATGGAACGTGCCTTGGTAAATAGCAGTGACCGCTATCTTTTTAGAGAAATCTAACTGACAAGTTTGCTGTGTTCCCAGAATCCACCCTTTTTAAAGGGTGGTAGTTCAAGATTGACTTTTAACCAAGAAATAACTATACTTTGTATTTGTGAATGCATATTGGGATATGCTTGTTGAACTAGGCATTAAAGAGAGGCTCCGGCTGCTGGAAGGGGCTATGCGCGTTGAATGAGTGCTGCCCGGAATAAATTTAAATATCAGCTCATAAAGAGGCATACGATAAACATCGTTGCAAGCAAGGTGGTACCGCGCATTTCGCGTCCTTGTTTTGCAACGGTGTTTTTTGTCCTAATATTGTCTGCTCTTTTTCCAGCTGTTTGTCAATGTCAGCTCAAAGAAAGACTAAACCATTTCAGTCCCACATTGTGCTTATTAGAAAGGAAATTTTAAATGAAAGAATTATCTAGTGCCCAAATTCGGCAAATGTATTTGGATTTTTTCAAGACTAAGGGTCATGATGTCTTGAAGAGTGCTCCGCTTGTCCCGCAAGATGATCCGACTCTGCTCTGGATCAACTCCGGTGTTGCCACAATGAAGAAATATTTTGACGGTTCAGTTGTACCTAAGAACCGCCGTTTGACTAGTTCTCAGAAATCTATTCGGACCAATGATATCGAAAACGTCGGTCACACCGCCCGGCACCACACGCTCTTTGAAATGTTAGGCAACTTCTCAGTTGGCGACTACTTTAAAAAAGAAGCGATCGCTTGGGCTTGGGAACTCTTGACCAGCCCAGACTGGTACGCTTTAGATCCGCAAAAGTTGTATGTGACAGTTTACCCTAAGGATCAAGATGCTAAAAAGTTGTGGGAAAAGGTCGGTGTCGCTCCTGATCATATTTATGAAGTGGAAGACAACTTCTGGGACATTGGTCAAGGACCTTCCGGACCAGATTCAGAGATTTTTTATGATCGTGGGCAAGCAATGAACAATTTAGCAGAAGATGATCCTGAAAGTTATCCAGGTGGTGAAAATGAACGCTACCTAGAGATCTGGAACATTGTTTTTTCAGAGTTTAACCACAAACCAGACAACACTTACGAGCCATTGCCGCATAAAAACATTGATACGGGGATGGGACTCGAACGAGTAGTTTCAGTTTTCCAACATGCTAAAACCAACTTTGAGACAGACTTGTTCATGCCGCTGATCGAAAAGACCGCTGAATTTTCAGCACAGCGGAAATATGGAAAAGAAGAGAACGATGATGTTTCTTTTAAGGTGATTGCTGACCATATTCGTGCAATTACATTTGCGATCGGTGATGGCGCACTGCCGTCAAACGATGGCCGGGGCTATGTCATTCGCCGACTGATCAGGCGCGCGGTCATGCACGGTAAAAAGCTGGGTATCGAAGGGCCTTTCTTGTATCAGTTAGTTCCAGTCGTGGGTCAGATCATGCAGTCGGCTTACCCTGAAGTCTTAGATCAGGCTGAATATATCGAAAAAGTTGTCAAAGACGAAGAAAAACGTTTTAATGTGACCTTAAAAGACGGTTTAGAATTGATGGATAATTTAGTTTCTTCGACCAAAAAAGAAGGTCAAGATACTTTGCCTGGCAAACCTGTTTTTAAGCTCTATGACACTTATGGATTCCCCCTAGAACTGACTCAGGAATATGCTGCCGATAACGGATTGAAAGTTGATCAGGCAGGCTTTGAAAAGGAAATGGAAGCTCAAAAGCAACGGGCTCGTGCCGCTCGCAGTCAGGCTAAATCAATGGGAGTTCAAGACTCATTGCTGATCGATATTAAAACAGACAGTGAATATGTTGGTTATGAAAAACTCGCAGCAGACGGGATTTTAAAAGATATTATTGTCGATGACCAGCTTAATCAACAAGTTGCAGCCGGGACAGCGAAGATGATCTTCTCACAGACTCCGTTTTATGCGGAAATGGGTGGACAGGTTGCTGATCAAGGCGTGATCAAGGACCAAGACGGTCAAGTTGTTGCTCAAGTCGTTGATGTACAGCATGCACCAAATGGTCAGAATCTGCATACTGTTAAAGTTCAGGCACCAATGACTGCCGAAACTGAGTACCGTTTGGCAGTCGATGTTAAACGGCATAATAAGGTCAAAAAGAACCATACCGCAACTCACTTGCTGGACCAGGCATTACGTGATGTTTTGGGGGAACATACTCATCAGGCGGGCTCATTGGTTGAACCGACCTATTTACGCTTTGACTTTACCAATATGGGCAATGTCACTCCAGAACAGCTCGCTCAGGTGGAAAAGATCGTTAATAACAAGATCTGGGAGAATATCTCTGTTACAACGACGGTCACGGACATTGAGACCGCACAAAAAATGGGCGCAATCGCATTATTCTCAGAAAAATACGGTGACGTGGTCCGAGTTGTTTCAGCCGGTGACTACTCGCGTGAATTCTGCGGAGGCAATCACGTTGACAATACGAGCGAGATCGGCCTATTTAAGATCACCTCTGAATCCGGGATCGGCGCAGGAACTCGCCGGATCGAAGCGGTCACTGCACGGGAAGCCTTCGAATATTTGGAAAAAAGAAATCAACTCTTACAGAAAACTGCAGCTGATTTGAAGGCTGCCAACGTTCAAGATGCACCAAATAAGGCCTTAGCCCTGCATGAAAACTTGAAGACCTTGGAAAACAAGGTCCAAAGTTTAGAAGCGAAGTTTGCCAGCCAGCAGGCGGCTGATATTTGGCAGAATGTTCAAGAAGCCGGTGCACACACGGTGATTGCAGCTGAAGTTAATGTTTCGGGGATGGATCAATTACGGCAATTGGCTGACCAGTGGAAAGCAAAACAATATTCAGAAGTTTTGATTTTAGCTACTCAGACAGGCGAGGGCAAGGTCAACTTGCTGACCGCTGTTACACAGGATGCGATCAAACAGGGTATTAAAGCCGGTGATCTGATCAAACACATCGCTCCTAGCGTTGGCGGCGGCGGAGGCGGTCGGCCAGATTTGGCACAAGCCGGCGGAAAGAAGCCTGCGGGGATCAACGCTGCTTTGAAACAAGGAATTGACTGGGTCGCTTCACAAGGATAATGTGAAAAAATGAGCTGCCCGCCAAAACTAAATTTCATTTTTATCTCTAAATGATTACGTCTTTATTACAAAAGTTTACACTTCATTGTTACCATTACATTGTTCTAGTAGAATTACTGTAAGAGTAACTTTAAAAGTGGAGGTGCAGGGAAATGAGTTCGTTGGACAAAACAAGATACTTTGATTTTGATGACAAAAGTCCAAAAGATGTTCATGATACCTTGGAGACTGTTTACCGTTCATTGGAAGAAAAAGGATATAATCCCATTAATCAAATAGTGGGGTACTTATTGTCAGGAGATCCTGCGTATATTCCACGTTTAAATGATGCACGTAATTTGATCCGCAAGCATGAACGTGATGAGATCATTGAGGAATTAGTTCGCTCGTACCTTAACAAGGAGGATCACAATTAGTGGGACGTATTATGGGTTTGGATGTCGGCTCGAAAACTGTCGGAGTCGCAGTCAGTGATGAACTTGGTTGGACAGCTCAAGGAATTGAGATCATTCCGATCGATGAACAGGCTGGAGAATTTGGCTTAGACAGGGTAGCTGAGCTGGTGGAAAAATATCAAGTCCAAGGTTTTGTGCTTGGTTTACCGAAAAACATGAATAATACCCTTGGTCCTCGGGTCGAAGCGAGTCAGGCATACGGGGAACTCTTGCGCAAAAAGTTTGCCTTTCCGGTTGATTACCAAGATGAGCGCTTAACTACGGTTGAAGCCGAGAGAATGTTAGTTGAGCAAGCAGACACTTCACGACGTAAACGCAAAAAAGTGATCGATAAACTGGCGGCAGGGTTGATTTTACAAAATTACCTTGATCGGCAGGGAAAACTGGTCAAAACACTCTAAGAAACGAGGCACACAAAATGAGCGAAAAAGATATGAACGATGAAAATAAAATTACCTTAGTCGATGATGATGGCAACGAAACTAGCTATGATATATTGTTTACATTTGATTCAGAAGATTATGGCAAGTCCTATATCTTGTTAGTACCAGCGGATGCTGAACCTGAAGAACAAGTTGATGTGCTAGCCTTTTCCTATGATCCTAACCAAGACGAAGAGGGCGAGGATTTCGACTTAAATGAGATCGATGATGACGCCGAATGGCAAATGGTCGAGGATGTTCTAGATACGTTCTTAAACGATGAAAACATGCAGTAAGCAAGATAACTATTAGAGGACAGCAAGCCAAATATTGCGCTTGCTGTTTTTCTTTTGCCGGTTAGATTACACGCTTTGATCTCCAAATGAAGTTGAATATTGTCTAAAAAAGCTGGTGGGCATCATAAAGAATGGGGCTTTTATGCTAAAATATAATTTGTGAACCATAGCGGTGAATGGAGGAGCACGAATGTCTGCAGATAAAAAAAGATTCAAATTAAATATTGCGGGAAAAAATTATGTTGTGATCGGCGACAGTATACCGGAACACATGCAAACAGTGGCTCGGTTAACTGACGAACAGCTCAAAGAGATCATGCATTCCTTACCGCAGATCAAGCGAGAAGATGCAGCTGTCTTGTTAGCATTAAATGCAGTGTCTGATCAGATCAAAAAGCAAAATGAATTGGATAAATTAAAAGAAAAAAATGACAACCAAGAACAGTAGGTGAGAAGATGCTGGTTTCACTGATAATTTTGCTGCTATTAGTCTTGGGATTTCGTTATGGTCTCAAGCGAGGTTTAGCTCAAACTTTGGTGAGTTTGATCGGCTATGTGCTTGTCTTGCTTGTAGCGCTCTATTTTTCCAGCCCGCTGGGAGATTTTTTAGCGAAATATATGCCTTCTTTGGAACAAAGCCAAGGCCAGCAAGCGACTGGGGGAGGTATTACGGGGATCTTCTATAAGATCCTGGCCTTTTGGATAGTTGCTTTGCTGGCTGGGATCGCCTTACGGATTTTTAACCGTTCAGTTCTCTCCATCACAAAACTACCGGTGATCTCACAGTTTAATGCGTTGGCAGGCGGTTTAATTTGGCTCTTGGCGACTTATGTGATAATTTTTTTCGGGCTGCTCTTATTAGCATCCAGTGAGTTGGATCAGATCAAGCTCTCATTAGAAAACTCGCAGGTGGCTGAGTTTATTTTACAGGAAACACCGCTGTTTTCTTCGCAGCTGGTTCAATACTGGCAGGAAATGAGATAAAGAGGCGAGTTAAAGACATGTGGTTTTAAGTCAAGAGGAAGTGATGAATAATTGCAATTAATTTTCTAAAAAAATCAGATTTTAGGCGCACTTTAACAACCCTCAAAAGAATAATTTTTAAAAAGTTGAGGTTAAAGCAGGTGTATCTAAAAGCTTGAAACAGTTATTTTTGAACTAGACCACTTCTTCCGATTGATAAATTTGGTGTCTGCTTAGTAGGTAGTAGATCACCCTGATTAGTTTTCGAGCGGTTAAAGACAAGGCTCGTTTACGTGGTGCATTTTTGATCTCGGACATCTTGTTATCAAAGTACTTCTTAAAGACTGGATCATAGCGAATTATTGAATTGGTGGCTTCAATCAAATAA
>NZ_BFFP01000013.1 GCF_003864415.1 Ligilactobacillus salitolerans | reverse complement strand
CCCCCTTTTGGGGCAGTTGCCACTCTATAATTATACAACAGGAACTTTTGTTCGTGATATATTATTTGAAATTGATTTATTCCAATTGCAGCAAAAACTTGGAACAAAACCACCAAGTCTGCCTCTCAATAATTCCGCAGGTTCTATCAAGTAGGAGAACGGTAAGTTGAAGTGAAGGTATCTGTGGTAACCATCATCCTACTTTTTGAGCGTACCTAATGTGTTGACAAGTATCATTTTTTTATGTAAGATAACAGTGTAAATTTGGTCAACAAAATATCCACAATACCCCAGCCTAATGTTAGTAGGTTGGGGTATTTTTTTCACTATGTAAGATAGCGTGTGAGGTTGGAAGGCAACTTATCTATCGGTCACCATGTCGATCGTTCTTCTCCAGCCAATGTTTGAACAATTCGAGACAGATTCCCACAATTATGGGAGCGATGACCAGCGTCAGCAATTTGGCTAACAAAATATCCACCCCCTTTTGGGGCAGTTGCCACTCTATAATTATACAACAGGAACTTTTGTTCGTGATATATTATTTGAAAATGATTTATTCCAATTGCAGCAAAAGTTAGGATATTTTTTCACTATGTAAGATAGCATGTGGGGTTGACTAGCAAGTCGCCAATACTTATCACAGCGACGGAGCCTAAGCTTTAGTATCCGTTTTCAAATGCTGACCTACCGCGCTTTAAAAGGTGATCGCTTTTTGTTGACAGATTTAAAGACCTATAGTACTATTACCTTGTAATCAATGATTATCTGCATTTAGTACCACAATACCCCAACCTAATTGCGATAGGTTGGGGTATTTTTTGCACTATGTAAAAATAGCGTGTGGGGCTCGCTTAGTAACCTTAATGCTTATCGTGTCGATCGTGTTGTGCGAGCCAGTGTTTAAACCATTCGACACTAACCCCAACAATAATCGGGGCGATAATCAATGAAATGATCATCTGCATTTTAGTACCACCCCCTCTCAGGGTAGGTTACCAATAAAATTATACCGCAGGAACTGATGTTTGTGTAAACATTTTCAAATAAAGACGAAAGGTTTTTTTGCAAAATTAAATATCATCCCTGCAAGTCTCGTTAGCTGGGACGATGGTAAGTTGATTTTAAAGCAGATGAGATAGAGAGTCAAGGAACCGATTAGTGCTGGGCTGATAGCGCGGTTGCTAATATGTTGACATTTTTCAGGTATATTTGTAGAATGTGTTTGACTGTTAAAAGATTCACAATATTGTAGCCTGTAGCTACCAAGCTGCAATGTTGTGTGAGGTTGGAAGGCAACTCAGTTAGCAGTCAACATGTCGATCGTTATTCTCCAACCAGTGTTTGAATAACTTAAGACAGACACCCATGATAATGGGCGTGATAGCCAAAGCCAATGACAATGATTTGACTATCAAAATACCCCAGCCTACTGGTCATAGGCTGGGGTATTTTTTCGAAATATTAAAAAAGTGTGTGAGCTTGGATTTGAAATTGATTTATTCCAATGGCAGCACGAGGCTGGGGCAAAATTACTAATGCTGTCTGCAAAATATGGGCTGGATCATGGTGAGATAAAATTTCTCACTATGGTTCAGTCCTTTTTCTTTGACCCTTTGACATTTTCCTCCTTGATTTCGTTAGTAAGGATGTAAGGCGCGCGGCTTGCAAAAATAAAGTGTTGGACAAGGAGGTTTATCATCATGAATAAACAATGGAAAAAGACGGGGATCAAGGTTCAAACGATCAAGGAAGACGGCGAATACAGAGCCCGGGGTTTTAACAACTTGAGTGCTGATGCCAGT
Source organism: Ligilactobacillus salitolerans (assembly GCF_003864415.1). GTDB lineage: Bacteria > Bacillota > Bacilli > Lactobacillales > Lactobacillaceae > Ligilactobacillus > Ligilactobacillus salitolerans. The sequence goes on along the minus strand of NZ_BFFP01000013.1, from coordinate 52,502 downwards.
CCCGAAAAAATCAGTCAGTTTGCCCAAATCATTGGTCAATTGACCGGTGAACCAGCTGCTGAAACAGTCTTGACAGTGGCCAGTGTGCTCACTGCAGCAGAATAATAGAATTAAGCAAATTCAGAAAGGAAGTTATCAACCATGAAGTCATTAGATTTAATCTTTCGCTCAGGTGTTAATGGCAATTTGCGCCATTTAAAGTTGGCTGACGTGAAATCAAACTTGGACGCTGACGCAGTCAAAGCTGCCATGCAGACGATCATCGATGCCAAAATCTTTGTCGATAAGGATGGCGCGCTCTTGTATGCCACACCAGCTTCGGCAGTTTATATTGATGAAGAAGATCTTGTTTTGTTTGAAGAAAAATAAGGTCAGTGACACAGCCCTGATGTGATGAGCATTGGGGCTTTTTCTATGAAAGGAAGGATCAGCCATGTCAGCAAAATTTATTGATGTTGCCAGTTACCAACCAGAGACACTGGCTTATTTTCAAGCGGCAAAAGCGCTGGGGATCACTGGTGTTGTGGTTAAAATTACTGAGGGCAGCGCCCAGGGTACGAATTATGTCAATCCTAAAGCCAAAAAACAGGTTCAAAATGCAAGAAAGTGCGGTTTAACTGTGAGCGGCTATCATTTCTTGCGCTCGATCTCAGTCAGTGATGCCAAGCAGGAAGCTCAATTTTTTGTCAAAGAAGCACAAAAGGTCGGCTTGAACAAGGGGTCAATGCTGGCAATTGATGTGGAGGCTGGAGATTTGACCCATCAGCCAGCTGCATTAACAGATCAAGTGAATACCTTTGCGGCGGAGCTGAAGCGCCTCGGCTATGGCAAAGTCAGCGTCTATGCCAGTACCAGCTGGTTTAAGGCAAGGTTGCTTCGTAGCAAACTCCTGCCACAAACTTTGTGGGTCGCTAGTTACGACACCAAGGATGCAGGCATTTCGTGTGCGGCTTGGCAGTATACTGATCGGCAACTCATTGCTGGCGCAAAAACAGATGTCTCGGTTGATTACTCTGGGCTGTTTACTGGCAATGGACCAGAGCAAGTGCAAAAAGCAGTGGTAAAACCAGCAGTCAAAAATACCTGGGTCGATGACTTTGGCGTGACCTGGCATCAAGAAAAAGGAATTTTTGTTAGTCAGCAAGCAATTTATTTGCGGTGGGGTGCCAGCACCAAATCGAGTCAAATCGCATTGTTGCCAGCTGGTTCAGGAATCAAATATGATGCCTTCGCCCATTCTGGCGGCTATGTCTGGCTCAGACAACCACGTGGGAAGGGACAGTTCGGGTATCTGGCTACAGGAAAATCTGCTAATGGGCAAAGGGTGGATTGCTGGGGGAAGTTTATTTAGAGTTTTGCAAGCGCTTTTGTCACAACTGAGTGACAAAATGCTCCTTAAACTACGCCTCACCCTTAGTTAAAATGAAAATGAAGAATAGGGAAAGGTGATGGTGCGCGATGTTTGCTGAAGAAAATATATTTTTTGATGTTGACGGACAAAGCGAGGAAGAAATATTAAAAACACTGGCGGAGAAGGCATCTGATTTGGGTGCGACTAAAAAGCCCAAAAAAGTCTATAAAGATTATCTCAGACGAGAGAAGGAGTCGACAACAGGGTTTGGCAACGGGATCGCGATCCCTCATGCTAAAAGCAAGTCTGTACTACGTCCGACAATTCTCTTTGCGCGTTCAGAAAATCAAGTTGAATGGAATGCTTTGGACGGGAAACCCGTCAATAATTGGATTTCGATTTTAGTTCCTGAAGAAGATTCGCAAGTGCACCTGAATTTATTAGCGAAGTTAAGCAGAAACCTGGTGCACGAAGAATTTGTGGCTGGTTTAAAACAAGGAAGTCAGAGTGAAGTTTACCAACTGATTGAAAAAGTGATTGGGGAGGCGTAATGTGATGGAAAAAATCGTTGCTGTGACCAACTGTCCCGCTGGAATTGCACATACTTATATGGTAGCTGAAGCTATTGAAAAAGAAGGCCAGCAAAGGGGCTATGAGGTCCACGTTGAAACACAAGGTGCTGCCGGTGTTGAACACAAACTGACGGCCGACCAAATTGCCGCAGCTAATTATGTGATCCTTGCTTTAGGTAAGGGGATGTCGAATGAAGACCGGCAAAGATTCGACAGCAAAAAGGTTGTGGAACTGCCAGTCTCTGATGCTCTGAAGAATGTTCCTGATCTGTTGGATCATTTAGATGAGCGAGCAGAAGTTTATCATGCATCCAAGGTGAAGCTGGGTTCTGACCAAGAAGCCGTGCAGACTGGGATCATCAGTCACTTGATGGCAGGTGTTTCTGCAGCCTTGCCATTTGTCATTGGCGGTGGGTTACTATTAGCCATTGGCAGTATCTTGATTCAGTTCGGGATGCCCAATGTTGCTCCTAAAGACGGAAACTTAGGCTCCTTAGCCTGGGTTTTGAATAATGTTGGGCAACTAGGATTTACCTTCATGATCCCGATTATGGGCGCTTATATTGCCAATTCAATTGGGGATAAGCCGGCCTTGGCACCTGCTTTTCTGACGACCTACTTGGCAAACAGCCCAGATCTGCTGGGGACTAAGACTGGTGCTGGTTTCTTAGGCGCCATCTTCTTGGGGATCACGATCGGTTACTTCGTCAAATATTTCAAACGGATCAATATTGGCAAGACTTTCCAGTCGACAATGGGCTATCTGATCATTCCGTTCGTGACTTTACTGATTTTTGGTTTATTGACTTACTACCTGATTGGACCATTTGCTGGCTGGGTCATGGGAGCTTTGATCAAGATCTTGAATAGTATCCCGACTTCGATGAAAATTATTGGCGGCTTTGTGGCAGGCTGTATGTTAGCCTTTGATATGGGCGGTCCAGTGAATAAAGCGGCGTGGTTCTTCGGTTTCTCACTGCTGAGTTCTAAAGTCTATACCTGGTATGGCATCGTCGGAGTAGTGACTGTCATTCCACCGATGGCTGCGGCAATCGCAACCTGGCTAAAACCAAATATGTTTACCAAGCAGGAAAGAGAATCTAGCCTGCCAGCCTTTTTGGTAGGGATGACCGTGGCGACCGAGCCTGCGATCCCATACGCCTTGGCAGCACCAGTTCCAATGATTGCAGCGAACACTTTAGCTGGCGGGATCGCTGGGGCGCTCTCGATGGTCTTAGGGGTTAAACGAATCGCACCAGGTATTGGTGTTTTTGATCCTTTACTGGGCTTGATCTATCCGTGGTTTAACTACTATGTTGCTTTTGGGATCGGATTGATTTTAAACGTCGTGTTCATTTTGTGGTTCAAAGGAGCCTGGCTTAAGAAACAAAGAAAAGCAGCACAAGGATAGCTGAAATTATTAGACAGCAAGGGACATTACGAACATACTAAAGGTATATTCGATGTCGCTTGCTTTTTTTGAAGTTAAATAACTGGAGGAAATTTAAAATGGAATATGACTTTGATCAGGTAATTGACCGGCATCACACCTATAGCACCCAGTGGGATTATACTGCTGATCGTTTTGGCAGTAGTGATGTGCTGCCTTTTTCAATTTCAGATACAGACTTTGCGGTTCCTGAGAGCATCCAGGAGCGATTGAAGGCAAGAATTGAGCACCCGATCTATGGCTACACCCGCTGGAATAATCCTGAATATAAAGCTAGTATTGTGAACTGGTTTAAAAACAGAGACGGGGTAGACGTCGATGGCGATTGGATCTCATACAGTCCCAGTGTTGTTTTTTCAATTGCCTCTTTTATCAAATTGATGTCAGAACCAGATGATTCAGTGGCAGTTTTCACTCCGATGTATGATGCCTTTTACAATGTGATTTTGCAAAATGACCGGCGGCTGGCACCAATTGTGCTTGGCAGTGCCTTTGAAAACTATCAGATAGACTGGGATACACTTGAAACTGTCTTGGATCAGGAAAAAACGAAAATCTTGCTGTTGACCAACCCGCATAACCCGACAGGTAAGGTTTTTTCACGGACTGAGCTTCAAAGAATTGTTGAAATCTGTCAGAAAAACGATGTGTTCATTATCTCGGATGACATTCACCGTGATATTGTATTTGCACCGAACCACTATGTGCCTTTGACAGAAGTGACCCACAAGAACATGGTCCTGTGTTGTTCTTGTTCCAAAACTTTTAATACGCCGGGTTTAATTGGCTCCTATCTTATTGAACCAGATGAGGATCTGTTACAGAAATTCGCGGTAGAGCTAAAAGGCAAGAACGCCTTATCCTCTGTCAGTATCCTAGGGATGGAGGCGCAAATCGGGGCATATGCAAATTGCGAATATGTGGACCAGTTGGTTGAATATGTTCACCGCAACATGCAATATTTAGAAGAATTTTTCAAGGATGAACCGTGGGGGATGAAATTTATAGTACCCCAAGGAACATATCTAGCCTGGATTGATGTTAGAAATTGCCGCTTTGATGCTCAAGAATTGCAAGAATCATTAGTGAATAAGGGACATGTTGGCATCATGTCGGGTGAAAATTATGGAAATAGCGGCTTTTTAAGGATGAATATTGCTTGTCCCTTGACAAAAGTTCAACAGGGGTTGCAGGGAATCAAGGCAGCTCTGATAGGTTAAACTTAGATTGGTGATCGAATGCTGAATGAAAGACAGAAAAAAATATTAGAGGTTTTACAGATAGGGGACTCTTCTGGAAATGAGTTGGCTACTAAACTTGGGGTTTCCAGAAGGACAGTTGTGCGTGAAATCAAACGAATCAATGACACGCTGCAGAAAGAAAAAACTGGTTCTGTTCAAACCAGCCAAATTTATCATCTGGTGATACTAAACAAAGAAAAATTTCATGTGCTCTTAAATGAATCTGTGCCGGATGAATACCTTATTTTGTTTAAGCTGCTGGTCCAGGAAAAAATGGGTCTTGATGATTTGGCTGAGAGTTGCTTTATGTCAAAGAAGCGAGTTCTGCATTGCCTAGCTTTGTTGAATGCTAGGTATCAACAAGTTTTTGTAATCAAGACTGTACAAAGAAGAGGGATCCTGATCCAAGTCAAAGTGACGACACGAATTGATTTATTGGCGTCTTTGCTGCAAAGATTTCCTGACTTGCTTAACTTGATGAATTCACCAGCACAAGACAAGCTGAGCCAAGAGTTACAACAACTTTTGGGCGTGATTTTGCCTGAATTTAATCAAGTCAGAGAATTTATCACACGTGTAGAGTTAGAACAACAAGTTAAAGCTTGTGTTTTGCTGGCTACTTCTTGCTCAGCTAGTGGAGCCAAATCAGAAATTAAAGACCGCTTGCAAAATTGTTACCTAGGAAAAGTTGCTTTATATCATCGGTTAACGGAAGAAAAAGAAAATTTATGGATGGCTATTTGGAACTGCCTGTTGCAATATCAGACAGCTGAGACAAAAATTTGCAACTTAATTTATCTACACGTTGTTAGAGCAGCAATTTTTCCAAGCATCTTCAGTGAGTTGCCAGAAAATCAGAGGAAGTATATTCAAGCTTCAGACCCCTTAGCCTTTGACTTAGCGGAAGAGCTTCGGCTCGCAATCAATGGCAAATTTCCGCAAATTTATGTCAACCAGTCATTCTTGGTGATTTATGCTTTAATGGCATTTAAGGAACAGGAAAGGCACAATAAGCAAAAAATATTACTAATCTCGGACAGCAACGCCTTGGGTGCCATCAATAAAATGCTTTTGCAGCAGGCTTTAAAGAACGCCGAATGTACATTGGAAGTTGGTGAAGAAATCCAGGATCAAGAACAGTATGATCTAACTATTTTGAGTGGGAAAATGGTTAGTGATTCTGGGATTAGTAAGTCAGATTATTTCTTTGAAGGTATTTTGGGTGATCAGGATATTGAGAAAATCAAAACTAAACTGTCAGATAAGTATTATGGCAGAATTTGCCGCCAAGAATTAAGTGGCAGTCATATTCTGAAATACACCTCAACCAGTGATCATTTCTTAGAGGTATTCACAAATTGTCTTCAAAGGGTCGAGGATCAAGGCCAGATCAGTTCAAAAGGTAGTGAGGCTTTGCTCACCCGAGAAAGTGCAGGCAACCAGCTGGTGATTGGTAGTGTTGCGGTGCCGCATATAGTTTCAAATGAAATTAGACAGCCTTACTCGATCTTAGCTGTATTATTAGAAAAGCCGGTATTCTTAGATGAACAGAAGGTCACTGTAATCTTGATCATGGTTGTGAACCGAAACGTGAAAGATAAAGGTGGAATATTTAAGTATCTTTATAGAGAGATGAAAAATATTATTAATGTCGTGGGGTATGAGACTGAAACTTAGATATTCAATTGGGGTTACTATCTGGTTTTTTTAGTAAATTTGGTGTTTTTTCTTTGCTTAACTTATGTTTTAATGCCAGATAAGCTCAACAAAGCAGCGCTGATATCGGTAGCCGTATTTGTAATGAAAAAGTAATATAATCAAAATCCTATATTTGTTAACGACCATTTTTTGCTGGCCGTTTTTTTGTGTTTAGTCATTGAAATGCATAAAGTTAGCCAAATAATAATAATTTCGTGGTCTACGCTTTACTGGGTAAGCAATTCCAAAGTTAAAGTCGCAAAGATAAAGCTACATAAAAAAAGATAATATATTTTAAGTATCTTGACTGTTTCTATAGATAGTTAAATAAATTAAATTTTAAAAAAGTTGATAAAATGGTAAACTTAAAACTAAGTTTATAAAATATTAGGCAAGTTATGTTGTTGAAATTTGCCGCCTTATGAAAGCTTGTTACGCTGGATGATTTTTATTGTTATAGGTGGAACAGTGTTTTCTTGTTGCTAAAAACTAGAAAGACTAAGGAAAAATGGACACAAAAAAGATAAAAATTAAAGCAGATCACCTCTCCAAAAAGTTTAGTTTATTACCTTCTAAAGATAGTAAAAACAAAGCCAAGTCTCTCGTTGACATGAACCATAAGAATGAAAAAGACTTCTGGGCTTTACGAAACATTAGCTTTGAGATTTGTGATGGTGAATGTGTCGGCGTGATCGGATTAAACGGTGCAGGTAAGTCAACCTTATCGAATATCATCAGTGGGCAGATCGCGCAGACTACCGGCCAGGTTGAAATCAATGGTGACGTTTCTATCATCGCTGCTAACGCTGGGATGCAGAACAATCTTTCTGGCCGTGAAAATATCCGTCTTAAAGCCTTGATGATGGGAATGACCAACAAAGAAATTAAAGAAAAAATGGACGAAATTATTGAGTTCTCAGAGCTCGGACCGTTCATAGATCAACCCGTCAAAACCTATTCTTCTGGTATGAAGGCTAAATTAGGCTTTTCTATTATGGTTCATCAAGATCCAGATATTATGATCGTGGATGAAGCATTGTCGGTTGGGGACAAGACCTTCGTTGACAAATCTAGAAAGAAAATGCTCGAATTCCGTGAGCAAGGCAAGACGATCTTGCTGGTTTCTCATGATATGAGAACGATCAAGGAGTGGAGCGATCGAGTCATCTGGTTGAATTATGGCGAGGTTAAAGCTTACGGATCACCCGAAGAAGTCATTCCACAATACACAAAATTTGCTAACTGGTTCAAAAAACTTCCTAAAAAAGACCAAAAAAAGTACAAGACAGAGCAAAGACAGGTCCAGCTGGATTATTCATTAGAAAAGCTAAAAGCGGAAATCACAAAAGCTGAACCGAATATGAGCCGTCGAGATTTAATTGAAGTAGCTGATGGTTTGAAGAAACAAAAAGACAATCACCGCTTATCAATAGTATCAAAGCTTATCCTCGCTTTTTGTACAGTTATGTTCATCTGGCTTTCGCTAGTTGCAGTTAGCAATGCAACTTTTGCTCAATCAGTTGAACACCCAAGGTCATTTTTAAAGCAGAGATTGCTTAAGGCGAAACCTATGAAGCCGATGGCTGGTAGAGATAATTCGAAGGGTGAAAAGACACCACCGCCAGAGGAAGACAAGCCAGTAGGACGTAAAAAAGTTAGGAATGATAAGAAAAAAGCGTCACAGAAGTCAAAGAAGTCAAAGAAGTCTTCTAGTTCGGAACGATCGTCTTCTAAGAATGTTGTTTATACGGTCGAAACTGGTGATTCTCTAGGGTCGATTGCAGATAGCTACGGAATTTCGGTTGAGTCGATTGAAGAAGCTAATCCAGGGGTAGATTTCAGTGTGATAAATCCGGGCCAGCGAATCAAGATACCTGCTGCGCAAAATGCACAATCAGCTACAGAGTCTGAAACGACTCAACAAACAGATGGAGTAAGTCAATAATGAAAGATGTAATACTTTACGTTCAAGAACAATTTAAATATCTGCACGTTGCAGCCAACCTTTCGAAGTATAGTACCAAGAGTACTTCCATGCAAAACAGGTTAGGCAGGTTATGGGAAATTTTAGACCCATTAGTTCAATTGGCCATTAATTACATAATTTTTGGGATATTGATGCATCGTACCGCGCCCGATGGTTTACCACCACTTTCCTGGATGTTTATTGGAATGGGCGTGTATTCGTTTATGCAACACGTAATTACAACAGGTGCCAAAAGTGTGATGAAACAATTTAAATTGACTGCAAAAATGAAATTTCCAGTGAGCATTATGCCAACTTCATCGATGATCGGCTTTTTTACGGAGTTCTTTATCATGGTTGGCGCCGGTCTTGTAATCGCAATGTTCTCGGGTTACTACCCATCTGTATACTGGTTGCAGTTACTGTATTACCTGCCGATGCTGATCATTTTTTCGTTGTCAGTGTCATTGCTGTGTTCGTCGATTGAAGTAGTATTTCCAGATTTCAACTTCTTTTTGAACTATCTATTTCGGTTTCTGATGTATGGATCAGGTGTAATTTTCGACTTGGGGAATTTTGCAGTAATTCCAAGAGTCTTGTTACAAGCCCAGCTGATAAATCCGTTCTACTATTTAATCGAAGGCTTTCGGGATATTGCTTATGGTAGGGCGTGGTTCTGGGAACATGGTATGTTTAATTTTAGTTTCTGGTTTTTAGTGCTTGCAGTGCTAATAGCAGCAGCAAATTCACATATGAGGATTCGGGATAGAATTTCAGATTATTTGTAAAAAGCATTTTATAAAGGGTAGTTAGTTTATAAAGAAATAGGGGGAGTAAGTGTGGAATCACTCGAGCTTATTAAAATACCAGATGTAGAAAAAAGTAACGAAGTAGCCCAAGAAGAGGTGTCAGGAAAATATTCAAGAAACGAATTTTTCTTTTCAATTATTATGGCTACATACAATGTTGATCGGTATATTGACGAAGCAATGGATTCATTGATAAAACAACAATTGAACTTTGAAAAAAATGTTCAAGTAATCATTGTAAATGATGGTTCTAGTGATAAAAGTTTAGAGAAAGCTGAAGCATGGAAAGAAAAATATCCGAATAACATTGTAGTTATTGATCAAGAAAATTCTGGAGTTTCAGTCGCAAGAAATGCGGGGATAGAGGTTGCAAAAGGAAAGTACATTAATTTCTTAGATCCAGATGACATGCTAGATGATGGTGTTTTGCTCAGGGTGAAATGGTTTTTTATGAAACATCCTGATATTAAAATTTCTCATATTCCGCTTTATACTTTTGAAGCAAAAAGTGAGCCCCATAATTTAAATAAATATTTTGATAAAGATGAAGAAATAGTTGATATTGCTAAGACAAGTAAGAAAATTTTTGCGCATATATCATCTTCGTTTTTTTTAAGAACCTTGTTTGCAGATACGTCCTTGCGGTTTGAAGTAGGTAGAAAATATGGGGAAGATTTTGCGTTAGTTGCAAAGCTAGTGGAGCAGGAAAAGAAGTTTGCTTTAATAAACAATTTTTTTTATCGCTACCGTGCTAGGAGTGCTGGCGACTCAGCAATGGATAGTTCAAGAAGTGATTCAGCAACCTATATTCCAAATATCAAAATGATGTTGGAATTAGCTCGTACACATGAAAAGGATGGCAGGATCGACAAATGGCTTCAAAATATGCTCGTTTATGACCTGGCTTGGAAGGTCAGAAGACAAGAACTGCCTTTTGAGGGGTCGGCAGAATTTTATACGGAGTATTTAGATCTAGTATCTGAGTTACTACAGTATATTGATGAAAATGAAATTCGTGCAGTAGGGCATCTTCGTTGGGTACAAAAAGAGGCACTTGTCCATTTAAAAAACAGTGGTGACTTGCCTTTGCAAGATAAAGCGGTTGGGTTACCAGTTTGTCTAAAAGATGATGTTCACTTAATTAATGGTGAAAAAACATACTATTTATCAAATGTTATTTCTAAAGTATATGTGTTTAAATATCGACCAGAAACTAATTCGATTAATATTATTGGGACAATTGATCATTTGTTTGGTAAAGAGTTTTTAAATGTTACTGCAACCGATGGCAAGCAAATTTTTGTGAGTGAAGAGTTGGATGAACCTGCCAGGGTTAAAATGATTGGTCTTCCGGTACATAGTATGTACACCTATAGTTTTAGTATTCCCATTAAATCTCTAACCGACAGTAAGTACTTACAAATTCAAATTAATTTCAAGAAAGTTCGTATTCCTTTGAAAATCGAGTTTGGTGGTATCTTAGTGGGAGTGGGTAATAACATCAAATTCAACTATCTATGGGCTAACCAGAAGCTTCTGCGTTTTAATTTCAATGATAATTATTTTGAAGTTAGGGACAATAACTTAGAGAATTTATCACGATTTGAAAATGATTTGACTGCCAAATTTATTAGCTCGAAAGGAATGACTCAAGCAAGAAAAGAGCGTTTGCTCTATTTAAGAAAGTTGGCATTAAAAAGTAAAACGTCAAACAAGATCATCAATATTTTCGAAGATCGGGCAAATAAGGCCGATGACAATGCAGAAGTCTTTTATAAGTATATTAACGAGAGGCATCCTGAATGGGAAAATTATTTTGTGCTAAATCGCGATTCCAGCGATTGGGATAGGCTCGAACAGGAAAACTACAGATTAGTTGAGTATGGCAGTGAAGAACACGAAGAGCTGCTAATTCAAGCACAAAATCTAATCTCCTCGCAGGCAAGCCTAACTGAAATGCGTCCTTGGCAAGAAAATTTTGGTTACCTCAGGGATGCTTATCATTACAACTTTATCTTTTTACAACATGGAGTTACTAAGCAGGATCTTAGCCTTTGGTTGCGTAAAATTGAAAAGGATATTCGCTTGTTGGTAACTGTTAGTGAGCAAGAACAACAAGGTTTCTTTGGATATGGGTATGAGTATGGGCCTGAAGAAGTCAAAGTGACAGGCTTTCCACGTTTTGACCGTTTTAAGGTAGATTATTCAATTTCGAAGAACCAAGGAAATATCCTAATAGCACCAACTTGGCGTAATGGAATCTGGAATGATAAGGACAAACTAGAAGATAAGATAAAAAAATTGCATGATACAGAATTTTATCAGAAGTGGGAAGATTTTCTGAAGTCTGATTATCTGAAAGAGTTGATCGAGCAGGGACACACAATTTCTTTGATGTTGCATCCGTTATTAAGAGAAGTTGAGACTGGATTTGAAGTTCCAAAGTATATTGAAAAGGTTCCATTTGAGCAAAGATATGTAAATGTTTTGAAAAAAGCTGATTTGCTAATAACGGATTACTCATCAATATATTTTGATATTGCATATCAAGGTAAGCCGACACTGTATTTCCAATTTGATGGTGGAAATACAAATAATAAAGAAGGGTACTTCGATTTTCAAGAGATGGGGTTTGGTCCAGTTTGCGATGATTTTAACAAGGTTATTTTTGAATTAAGCCGAATTATCAAAAATAATTATCAAATGACAGATCTTTATAAAAATAGGGTTTTAGATTTCTTTAGGTACACTGACACGAAGAATTCAAATCGTCTTGAGAACGAACTGACAAAAATGATTAATAAGATGTTGTTGGTTAGGAAAGAAACATCAATAAACTATTCAGAACAAAGTATTGATCAAATCTATCAAGAAACGAAAATTCAAAGAGACGGTTTTCTATCGTCAGTTTATAAGAAATTACGAAAATATGTTAAGCAAAAGGCGAGTGAGGGTAGTGTTAGCTACAACTTAGCATTAAAGATCTACAGGAGAGTAGTTTAGTATGATTTTTTTCTGTGGGTTTGTTATAAAATTGGCAACCAGATTGGTCTGCTAATAAAATAATTGCCTATACTTAAAGTTCTGAATCTATATTGGTATTAGCTTGCCAAAGCTCACAAGCGGGAATTAAGTATAGCGATATTTTACTCTTGAGTTTATGATTTGATTTCATAAAGACGTAGTAAAAGAATTGATGGAAGTGGACTAGGAAAGATATTTTAAAGGATGACGAAATTTATTATAAGCTGGAACTTCATCCGCAAAAAAATTAGTGGATTGCAAAGCCCAAAAATGATTCTTATTTTTTCTTAATTTGGGACTGATTCTGATAATACTGGCAAAAGAATTTTCAACCATTTTTTTCGAAGATACTTACTTGGAAATTGCAAGCTACTTTAGCATTGATCCCATAGTGAATGAAAATTACTTTGTAGAAAATAAAAATGGTTTGGACTTTATGAAAGGTGATAAGGAACTGGATTTTAGCATAAAAATTGGAGAAGCATCTAAAAATTTACGAAGGAAAAATCAAGCTTTTATCGTTTCAAATTCCAATGTCCCAACAACTTATAATGAAATAAAAAAGCTTTCTGACATACCAGGTTTAAAGACTTTTGACATAAATAATCTTTTAGCATACCAGACAAATAGTCTTGTTGGATCGACGGACAAATATGAGATAATCACGCTTTTGAACGGCTCACTTAATTTTGATTTAGTAAAATTTTTGATGCAATAGGGCATTTAGGTGTTAGATTAATTCGAGAATTATAAAAAAACATCTAGGTTGCTGTTAAGATAAGATGCTTCAACAACCTCTCTAAGTTGAAATAGCTTTCAGAGGTTAAACTTTACTTATCTTTTGACTGGAGAATTAAGAATGGTAAACAAGGTAACAATTATCAGTATTAAAAATAAAAGTAGCAACGTTATTGTAAGAATCCGCGGCAGAGAAGATTGTCAGCTACCATTTTTGATAATTAAAGCAAGAAAAGATAATAGTTGTTCTTTGAAGATATCACCATGTAAACTCGGCTTGAATCAAATAACCTTTTCAGTGCCATTAGAAAAATTTTCTCCGCAAAATTTATACTATGATGTTTATTTGGAGTATATAGATGTTGATGGGGAAGTGCAGCAAGCCAGGCTCAAAAATAAATCTCGCTGGCAACGGCTTTTAATTAATTTGCTTCATTTAAAAAGTCAAACTATACAGCATGATGATCAACTTTATTTAAGTACAGAGTATTTTGCAGCTGGTGGGGGCTTATCCATGCAGATTCGTGCAAAAGACCGGTACGATAGTTGGATTTATAATGCCAAGGAATTACTCGCCTGCATCATAGCTCCCTTTGTATATTGGTATTATAAAGATACGAAACTTATCTATGAAAAATTTTCTAATTACGCACGTGATAATGCTTTTTATTATTTTGCTAATGTTCAAGAACGCCACCCAGATAGGAAGCTTTTCTATATAATTACGAAGGATTCCCCAGACTTAGCCAACCTTTTACCTTATCGAAAGCAAGTTGTGTATTTTATGAGTATTAAGCACTTGCTTTTGGTTTTAGTATCAAAGTACTTTATCGCCTCTGAAGCAAAAGGTCATGCGTACGCGTGGCGGCATAATCAAAGTATCGTTAGGTATGCTTTAAACCGCAAGCCTTTTGTTTTCTTGCAACATGGTGTCTTGGGACTAAAGCAGGTTGATAATACATTTTTTGCAAGTAATCGCTTGAACCACGCCGACCTATTTATCACCAGTTCTGAAATCGAGAAAAATATTGTGACAGACTATTTAGGCTATTCGCCTCAAAATATTGCGGTGACTGGTTTGGCCCGCTGGGATAATCCAGAAAAAATCTTGCGAGGAAAAAAGATCTTTGTAATGCCAACTTGGCGGACCCAGCTCGAACTTTTATCGGATGATGAATTTCTGAAGAGTGCTTTTTATCAAGCGTACAGTGAACTGCTTCATTCTGAGCGAATAAAAAGAATCTTACATGATTCTGGGTACAGTTTGCACTTCATGATGCACCCTAAGTTCGTTCGTTTCGAAAAATATTTTCAAACCGATGATCAAAATATCAGAGTTATTCATCAAAGTGAGATTCCGCTTGATAAAGAATTAAAAAGCAGCCAGTTAGTAATTACAGATTACAGTAGTATTATGTGGGATGCTCTTTACTACAGTATTCCAACTGTGTTGTTTCAGTTCGATCAGGCAGAGTACCTAGAAACGCAAGGCAGCTATTTGGATTTCCATGAAGATTTAGCTGGAATAATTGTTCAAGACCCAATGTCATTAGTCCAGAAAATTGAAAATTTTGTTCAACATCCTGAAACAGGGGCTCTCGATGCTTACCAGAAAAAATATTTTTCTTTTGTTGATCAGAATAATTCGGACAGAATTACTCAGGCAATCAGTAAGTGGGAAAAAGGCTTTAATTTCGTGCCTTTTTACAAAAGAAGGCTAAAGAAATCAGAAACGAGCCAGCGAAAAATCATTTAATTCTATAGGGGGACAAAAATGAGAATAGTTTATTTTATTTGGTTGCATTTGTGTAGGTTCATGCTCGGGTTAATGTTAAGGATCTTAAGTGTATTTGTTAGGGAAGATCCTAAGTTAATTATCTTCGTCTCCTTTAATGGCAGGGCTTATTCAGATAATCCACGCTATCTGTTCGAATATATGCGAGACAACAATGAGTTTTCTGATTATCGCTTTGTTTGGGCGTTTAAGGAGGCCCAGGTTGTTGATGGCGCAGAGAGTGTTAAATTCAATTCTCTTAGGTATTATTACTTATTGACAAAGGCTAAGTATTGGATTTTTAATGCGAAGATGGCGCCTTACTATCATAAACGTGACTCGCAGGTATACTTGCAGACGTGGCATGGAACACCGTTGAAACGTTTAGGCCATGATATCGTTGATAATGGCTCAACTTACTATCGGAGTCGTCAATCCTACGCTCAGATGGTGAAAAGTTATGATAGTGATGGCAGTCATTGGAATTATTTACTTTCGCCTAACTCATTTTCAACCCAGGCTTTTTCAAGCGCATTTGCTTTTCCCAAGGAAAAAATATTAGAAGTTGGTTATCCTAGACTAGATTGTTTGGTAGGAGTTGATCAAGACAAAATTTCAAAAATTAAACAACAGTATGGCTTGCCACTTGATAAGAAAGTTATTTTATATGCGCCAACTTGGCGTGATGATTCTTTTACTCTCAATGGCTATACTTTTGAATTACAGGTTGATTTTGAACGCTGGCATTCATACTTATCAGATGAGTATGTTGTTTTATTTAAACCACATTACTTAATTTCTAACGGTTATCAAGTTCCTGCTAGTCTAAATGATTTTGTGTACACCATGGGGGCAAGTGCAGACATTAACGATGCTTACCTTATGAGTGATGTACTGGTTACTGATTATTCAAGTGTATTTTTTGATTATGCACTTTTAGGTCGACCGATTTACTTTTATATGTATGATTTTGATGAATATAAGGAAGAGCTGCGTGGTTTTTACTTAAAGGTGCCTGAGGAATTGCCAAATGGAGTCGTTAAGACTGAAACAGAGCTTTTGAAAAAAATCAAAGAAAATGATTTTGATTATCAGCGTTTGGCAGATTTTAATCAGAAATTTAACCTTTGGAATGATGGAAATGTTTGCGCTAAAGTCTTGGGGGAGATTTTCCGTGAAGCTTAAATCAATTGTTTTAACAGTTATTCTGGGGTTCTTTTATCCTTTCTCTCTGCTTAGTAAAGTTCATAAGAATCGAATTACTTTTATTTCATTAGAACATGCCAATCTTGCCAAGGATTTTAAACTGTTACATAATTCATTGGCTTTAAATACTAACTATGAATTGAAAACAGTTTTATTCAAGTTTGAACCAACGCTTTTGGGAAATCTAAAATATGGACTGGCTTGTATTCGTCAGTTATTCTTAATTCAAAGTTCCCGCTTGGTCATAATTGACTACAACAACTTTGTAGTTTCAAGGTTTCCACATAAAAGGAGTGTTAAAGTGCTGCAATTGTGGCACGCGACCGGGGCATTAAAACAATTTGGCAACGATGTGGACAGAGATTATACAATCAAGAATTATGATTATACGATCGCTAATTCAGACTTTTTTAAACCTCTTTATTCTAGGGCATTTAACTTGCCAGAGGGCCATGTTGTGGTTACTGGTATTCCCAATAATGATAAGATATTTCACCAAGAATTCATTGAGCAGACCAAGGCAAGATTGTTGAAAAAATTTCCCAATCTTAAAGATAAAAAGGTTATCATGTATGCTCCAACTTTCCGTGGCAGAATTAGTACACATTTCAAGGAAGCGGGTATCAATTTAAAAGCATTGCATCAAGCCCTTGGTGATGACTACATAATTATATATAAGGCTCATCCTTTGATTAAGCATTCAGAATATGAACAAGATCCGAATGTTCTTTTCGTGAAGGATGAACTGATTTCGTCGCTATTTTGCGTCACTGACATATTGATTTCAGATTACTCTGCCATCACGATTGATTGGATGGCATTCGATAAGCCCGTGATCGCCTATGTACCTGACTTGAAGAAATATTCTAAAAAGCCGGGTTTGACAATTGATTATAAGCGTGAGTATCCAGGATCAGTAGTCAAAAATGAAAAAGAGCTTGTTAAAGCAATTGAGCACTGTGAGGACGAGAAATTAAAAATAAAACGAGACTTATTCAAGCAAAAGATGTATCGATATACAGACGGCAAATCAACTGAAAGAGTTGTTAAGTTAATTAGAGAAATCATCGAATCTGATAATGAAATATAGAGTAGTAATGGAACGCAAGATTACAAAGTAGCACAATTTATATTACTTTAAAAAGAAAATTATTTAATTATAATGTATGGAAACATTAGCAAAAAAATGAATTTTTAAAAGGACGGATACTTTTATGGATGTTCAAAATGTAGATTTTTTGAAAGACTTTAACCCAGATTTTACTGCAAATAAAATTAGAGTAAATATGCATTCAGACAGCAACATGCTACAACTTTCTGTAGATAACGAGTTTGTTAAAAAAGAATTTAAAAAGTTATTGGCCCATGATTATATTTTAGGTGAGCATATCAATGGGGTTTCTTATTTTCAAAAACGTAAAACCTTTGCGCTCCCAAATCCAGAGTTAAAAACGTTTGAAGATTTGAAATATACAATCCAAGATAGTGTTGAACAGCGTAGCTATAGAAGCAAAAAACTAGTTGTTCTGTTCGCCCATTTTTCCGCTAGTAACGAAGCAACGATATCTAAGAGGATGTATTTTAATATTTGGCAAAATATTCAAAAGGAGCTTGTTAAAGATACTATGGTGCTAAGGATTATGGACTTTAATTTGTCTCACGGTTCTGGATACATTAACACTGTTAATTTTCCAGATTACGAGGATCAAGTTCAAAATCTTATTTCTTTTATTATGGCTGATCAAAAAATAGATAAGAAAAATGTTGTTTTTTGGGGTAGTAGTAAAGGTGGCACAGGTGCATTTTATCATGCTCTACTGGGTGATTATAAAGCGGTTGTTGTAGATCCGATATTAGATGAGAGTTGGTATATTGAAAATAAAAATGACAATCATTTTATGGATGGCTTAAGGACAACAGATTTAATTCCTAAGATAAATAAAATAATAAATGATAGTAATTTTGAAAACAAAAAATTTGTTGTTACAAATAGTCATTTTTCATTTAATTATAATAGTTTACAAAGAGTGACAAAAAGTGACTTTATTTCAAAAGTCGATATAGATATGCCAAATGCATACAACCATTTGCAAGTTGTGGGATACAACAGTAAAGTTCAATCTGTGACATTGTTAAATATCAGCTTAGATGAGCAACTTCAAAATGCTTTATATTAAAATATTTTTTGGGTGATGGTTTTCAAAAATTTTACGGATGAACCGTAAGCGGTGCACATCGGACGTATTTTAATAAAAATCCAGATTTAATATAATTGCCTTATCAAATGAGATGAGGTGATTTTTGGGCTCTTCGTCAAGTGGTACTGATGGGTAATGATATTTAAAATTCCAAAAAATTGGTATAGCTTGATCAAGCTGCCTGTTCCTGAATGGGACGGGTGGCTTTTTTGATCTCTCTGCGAATATTCATGCTTAAAAAGCTAGTCTTCAGTGCCAGGAGAATGCGCAGGCGGAAGTTGGCAAAGTTTCTAAAGCCATAGGCAGTCTTCTTGATAACCTTGATTTTGTTGTTGGTACCTTCAACCGGGCCGTTTGAATATGAGGTTTTGAAGCTATTCACAATCTCATCAAAGTGCTTGAGCAGCGTTTTATTGACTTTTTTCATGACTTCGGGCAGTTTCTGAGGCGAGTTCAAGAGTTCCTCTAATAAGACTGCATCCTTGCGGTTTACAGCTAGTAAAAGGTCTTGGTAGTACTTGTATGCCTGAGCTAGCTCAGGAGACATTTTCAACAGACGATCAACTACCTCAGAATCTGTTAATGGTCTGCGCTGAAAATTGATCCGTGTTTTATGTTCTTGATAATCAACTTTGTTTGAATCTTTCACTAAGAGTTTCCAGAAGCGCTTGAGTGCGCGACCTTCATGGGATTTTGCACCATATTGCTTCATGACTGAAATTCGCACACTATTTAAGCCACGGTAAGCTTGAACTACAGTATGGAAACGATCCGCAATGATCAGGGCATTGGGGAAAGGCTCTTTGATCAGCGGGCGATAAGGCGAGTACAAGTCAACAGTCACAGTTTGAACTGCCAGCCGTGCTTTGCGTGGATATTGATAAAAATAGTTGCGCAGGTATGTATTAGTCCGTGAACGAATGATGTCCAAGGTGCGGTGTTGGGCGATATCCATCAGTAAGATACTCATTCCGCTTTTCGCAAACTTGCTAGATTTGAAGTCATCAAAGGCAATGTCTTGAGGAAGCCAGGTATACCTGGGTTTAAAATAACTGGCCATTTCTTGTCCAAAACGCATGACGGACATGGTAGAAATCCCGTATTCTTCGGCAATATCTGCTTGCGTACGATTATTTTTAAGCTGAGTGATCGAGTGGTATTTGACAGCCTTCGCAATCTGAGTGTTAGGCTCAACATCCAGGGTTTTAGCAATTTTAGTCACTATTCTTTTACATTTTTTTGAAGCAGGACAGATAAATTTTTGCTTCCGGATCAAGAAAATGTTAAGTATTCCAGCTGCACGTAGGCCAACGATTTGGACTGTTTTAAAGCCGTTTTTACGCATTGTCTGACGGCACTTGGGGCATAAGCGGGAATAGGTCTGCATGAGATGAATAAAGCGCGCTGTTTCACCCTGATAATCAGCAAAGTAAAAAGGCTGGTCTTTAAATTTAGGATCAGGAACAGTGCAAGGGTCTTTAATTCCTAAGTAATTGAGTGTAAGATTATCTATGTGTAAGATCTCTTTCTATTTTCGTCGTTCAGACGGAGTGGAATTGAGTGAGACAGGGTGTAGTGGCTCTGTCTCTTTTTTTATATTAATACAAAAAACAAAAAACTGGTACAGATAGTAAAATTTCTCTATCAGTACCAGATATTATAGAACCTTCAAATAGAACTGTTATTTAACGTCAAGCTGTTCTTTGAGCTTGGCTTGTGTTTTTTGCAATGTATCGGATGAAACAACTTCATATGATACACCATCGATCATTTGCCCATTGCCTTGCAGCTGGATCTGGGAAATATTTGTGGCATCTTTGTAGTTCGCGTAAATCTTCTTCATATCACTAAATGAGATATCAGTTTTCATATTTGATGAAATAGCTTTTAGGATCGACTGGTACTTGGTAATGCTGCCGACTGAAGCAATCTTTTTGACAAGTGCGGTGATCACTTGACGTTGACGCAGCTGACGGCCATAATCTCCCCGTGGATCTTCATGACGCATCCGAGAGAAGGCTAAGATGTTTTCGGAGTTAATCGTCACAGTACCCTTCGCAAAATGGTGTCCAGATTGGGTAAAGTCCAGGTCGTTGTCAACTTCAACTGGTCCGATTGCTTCCGACAATTGTTCCAGGCCTTTCATGTTGACCTCGATGTAGTGATCTAACGGAATATCCAGGTAACTTTGCAAAGTGTTCAATGAACCACTGACACCATCATAAGCATAGGCAGCATTGATCTTGTTGTTACCAGCATGACCTGCAATCGTAACTAGAGTATCACGTGGAACACTCAGCAGAGTAGTTTTTTTCGGTGTTACAGTTGCGACAATAATTGTATCAGAACGGCCCTGTTCAGTCCGTCCCAGGTCCCCGGTATCGACCCCAAGAAGCAAAACTGAGAATGGCTTACCGTCGTTATAGCTGACGGCACTGCTGCGGCCAGTATTGTGTTTGACTGGTTTGTAAGTAGATTCAACTGAAGTCTTGGCGTCATGGTAGAACTTTGCTAGGACTACTCCATTGACGACTAGGAGTGCCAGGATGATGCCAACTGCCCATTTCCAGACGCGATGTTTCTTGTGATGGTGATGACGGTGTTGTACTTCTTGATGTTTATTACTCATGGTATCTTCAACCCCATTTTGAATTTAGCAGTGTGAAATCACTGTCATTACTATTATAGCAAAGAAAACGGTCAGCGGCGCGCTTTGTTTATCATTTTGAAAAGACTAGTTGTTCCTATTGTGATTTGAGTACATTGATAAATAAACTGGATGATATAAGATAATTGTGATGACTAATATAAACTTGAATTTTTTATCAAAACAAAAATAATATTTTTCTATTTATAGCCTTAATATTTGATTGAATTTGCCGATATTATAAATAAGGAATAGTTTAACCGGTTTCTTTAGTTAAGTCGTTCTATCTGAAAAAAGAGGCGATTCGAATCATGGAACACAAGGTAACGAAAGCACTTTTATCATCAGCAGCAGTTGGGACAGCGATTGCGGGGGCAAACGTTGTGTCAGCCAATGCTGATGCAGTGTCTGTTAAACAGGCTCCAAGTATTCAAGAGACACAACAGCAAAGTCAGCAAGCTGCGAAAAATAAGCAGGCAGCTGATCAAGCCGCGAAAACGGCGAAACAAGATAGTATTGCGGCTCAAGCAACAGTTGACCATGCGCAAAGCAAAGCGGATGCTGCTCAAGCTGATGTGGCGGCAGACAAGCAAAAGGTCGCTGATGCCCAAGCAGATTTAGCTGACTCTAAAAATGGTGGAATTGAGAAAGCTAAGCAGGCGGTAGATCAAGCGGCAAGTGATTTAGCCAATGCACAGGACAAGAATGCTCAAGCTCAAACGGCTTTGAATCAAGCAAATGCTGACCAGAAACAGCAGCAAGCAGTAACTGATCAGGCTCAAGCAGATTATGATCTGGCGCAAAAACAAAAAGGACAGGCGCAAAGTGCGGTGGATCAAACTCAAAAAGATTTGGCTGACCAGCAAAAATATGCAGCTGGCTTGAACGAAAAGAATTTAAACCAGGCTCAATCTGACGCAATAAATGAACGCATCGACTTGGAAAACCAGAAAAGTGACAAGGAAGATGAACTTGAATCCGCCCAAGCAGAACAAGATGATGCCCAGGAAGCAGTTGATGAACTGCAAGAGGGTGATAGTAATGATGGTCAAGAAGAGATTGATTATACTAAGAATCCGCATTATCAGGAGATGTTGGATGCTGAAAGCAAGTACGAAGAATTATATGATGTATATGCTAAACTTTACACCAAACAGGAGGCTTTGCCAAACGTACAATTAACTCAAGAAAATTTACAAGACTGGCATAAATTGCTTGGACGTGGGCAGGATAATCTTGAAATGTCTGAGTTAGCTGATACAATTTATGTTGCAATTTTCAACAGCTTTTATTCAAATGATCCTGACGGCTTTGAAAAACAGTATACTAGTTTTGATCAGTTATCGGAAAACGATTGGAACGTTTTGACCAATTTTGTTTTAGATATGGTTAATCAGGCACGTGATTATTGGGGAACAGCTGCACCACATTTAACTTCAAATAAAGTTGATCAAGAAATTGCGAAGGACTTCGCTAACATTGCTATTAAAAATTATCATGATGATGAAGATGACTCTGATTACATCGAGGTTGATGACGATGCCAAGCAACTGATTAATGAGAAGTATCATGTTGCCCTTGGTTATGAGTTTGATGGAGAAAATGAACAAGTTATTGGGGATACTTATGACTCCATCGCGGAATTAAATCAATTAGTGGGTCATTCGATGCTTGAATCTGGGGAACTTCATGAAAAAAATGCTTTTACAATGAATGACTTAAAACTTGAAATAGCTGGTATTCTTGCTGGAAGATTGACCTGGCCAGCGGATAATTACTTATTAGGTGAAATGGAAAAGCCAGAAGGTCTTGAATGGAGTGCTTATGATGGTGATCGGGATAATTATCAGCCAACTCATCTGGGAGTTTCCTTTAACCATGATGAGATCGTCATTGTAGGAATCGATGATTATGATGTTGCTGGCAGCACTCCGGATAAAGTAGCAATTCCAGATACTCCACATTATGCGGATTATAATCAAGCTGTGAAAGAAGCTGAAGAAAAGGCAGACGCTGCTCAAAAAGTAGTCGAAGAATTATGGCATCTGGTTAATGGCACAGACACCGAAGATAATTCACAAGATCGAAACACTTTATCAACTAGGTCACTCACTGTACGTGCAGCTGTTAGTCCCACGCAACAATTAGAAGCTGCGCAAAAGCGTTTAACAGCTGCTAACAAAAAAGTGGAAAGCCTGACCCAGGAGATCCAGCAACTTGACCAGCAGATCACTACTAGTCAAACGAAGATTGATGAAATTACCGCTACTTTAGGTGATTTGCCAGCCAAGCAAGCAGAGGCTCAACAGAAACTAACAGAATTGCAGGATAAGTTGACCCAAGTTCAAGCAGATTTGACTGTTGCAAATAAAGTTGTCACAGAGAAAAAGGCTGTTTTAGTCCAAGCACAGGCAGAATTGAAGACTGTCAGTGAGCAACAAGCTACTGCAAAAGAAGTTGCTGATAAAGCTTCTGCACAGGTGGCAGATAAGACTGCAGCCCAGCAAGCTGCTCAGGATTATCAGTACCGGATGACACACGCAGACGAACTCTTGGCAACCGCAAAAGAAGAGCTTGCTGTAGCTGAACAAGCAGTGATCAAAGCCCAAACAGAATTAGCTCAGGCTAAGAATAAGCAACAAGCCGCACAAGCTAAACTAGATACAGCTCAGCAGAAACAAGCTGTGGCTAACGCTGAATACCAGCGCGCTGTTAATGCAACAAAAAAAGCGCAACAAGAAGTCTTGAACTTCAAGCACCACACGAAAGTAGTCTTGCCAGCACTACATGAAGAGACTGTTCAGGCAGCAACCGTTAAATCAGCCGCTTTGCCAAAAACTGGTAGTGAGCAAGATAGCCATACAAGCTGGCTAGGATTATTGAGTTTAGTTTTGTCAGCATTGGGGCTGGGAGTTTTCTTCAAAGAAAAAAATCCACGAACCGTTAAGTAAAGATAATTTGAAAATAGCAGGATAAGACCCAACCGATTGGTAGGCCTTATTCTGCTATTTTGATAGATAAGCGAAGATTATTGAATTTAAAATATCTATTTTAGTCCCAAAAAATAGAAAGATGTCCCAGCTGGTGATATAATGACATTTGAAAATTTAAAGGGGAAAGGTGTAAGAAATGAAGAAAAAGGATGTTTTAAATTTGATCCGCTATCATACTGAACAAAATAATCCAGCTTTTCGTGAACAAGCATACCTGATTGCCAAAGAATTCGATAATAATGGTGATGGTCAAATTTCTGAATATATTGTGTCGCTGCTATCTGACGCAAATACTTTTGTCCCTCAAGCGAATACAAATGGTCTGAAATTTTTTAAAGAGGTTAGAGCAGAAGATGTTTCCCTGCCTTTACCTGACATCATTACTAATGATGTTTTAGGAATAATTAATGCAGTTAATCATAAACTCGGGGTCAATAAATTTATTTTTAAAGGCTCTCCCGGAACTGGTAAGACGGAAACGGTTAAACAGGTTGCACGACTTCTAGATCGGAAATTATATCAAGTTGATTTTGATCAGTTGATCGACAGCAGGTTAGGTCAGACTGCTAAGAATATTAGTGAAATGTTTGCAGAGATTAATGAGCTTTCGCAACCGGGAAAAGTGGTTATCCTCTTCGATGAAATCGATGCAATTGCCCTTGATCGCACAAATCATAACGATGTGAGAGAGATGGGGCGAGCTACCTCTGCTGTTTTAAAAGGCCTAGATCATCTTAATAGTCAAATAGTATTACTAGCCACAACTAATCTTTTTCAAGATTTTGATCAAGCTTTGATCCGCCGGTTTAATGCTGTTGTTGATTTCGATAGATACTCACAAGATGACTTACTCGAGATTGCAGAGAGTATTTTAAATGGTGTTCTAATAAAAGTGCCCGAAGCAGGCAGAAATGTCCGTCTTTTTAGAAAAATATTACAGTTGTTACCGCACATTCCATACCCGGGCAATTTAAAGAATCTCATCGAAACAGTGGTTGCTTTTAGTGACCCAAATGATAAATTCAATTACTTGAAGCGCTTATACGAGAAGGTTATGGATAATCAGCAATTAAGTGTAGAAGAATTAAAGAAGAAGGGCTTTACAGTACGTGAAATTGAGGTTCTGACATCTATTCCGAAGAGTACAGTTTCACGAGAATTAAACGAGGGCAAATAAATGAATCAAATCCTAGAATTAAAAGGTCGCTTTGAGCAAAGAAAGAGTTCACAAAGGCCAGGTGCGCCTACGTTGCCACAAGATGCTGTTATTTCCTTGGATCACTTTGAAGAACTAATTAAAAACTTACTGCAAGTGCAAGCTTTTTGGACTAAACAGCCAAGTTTTATTAAACCGCTTGTTTCAGTCTACTATGATCAGGTAATCGCTAAAAGTAATAGGATTCAAGCTCTGTTAGTTCAAAAAAATGAAAAAGCAAATGGTTCAATTGTTGGTGCAAAATTCACGAGTACTGGCGAAAAAAAGCATATTATCACTCACTGTGTCACACTAGAAGCCATTCAAGAAACAATCACTCGTTTAGAAACTGCGAGGTCGTTTATTCAAGACCACTTTGGAGATGAAATCACAAACACGGATGTGGCCGCAATTACTTCCGGCAAAATTAAGGCAGATTTTGGCGGATTTCCGAAAACCAAATTGGCACGTATAATTGTGGATACTTTGAGAGTGGAAAAATTCGGTGTTGAACAACTTAGTGTGGTTTCAACTGTTCCATCAATCGTGACAATTTATGATACTGGAGTTAACACAGTTGACCTATTACAGAAAGTTGGCCTCTCTAAAATTGAATTGCTAGATCGGACTACGATGAGATTACAGCCGGGTGATTTTGAACTTTTGCAAGAAAAAGCTCCTTATTTAATTTCCATGTCAGTCTCGGATATTGCCAAACTTTCTCCAATTGTTGCTGCGACTGAAGAGGTCGATAGTAAAATTACGATCCCTGCACCCAACAACGAACCAATTGTTGGTGTGATTGATACGGTTTTTGATCAAGATGTTTATTTTTCTTCCTGGGTAGATTACCATAATTTAGTTTCTGAAGATATTCCTGATGTTCCGTGGGGAGCCGATCATGGGACAGCAGTGACTTCAATTATTGTTGATGGCCCGAGCTTCAATCCTGAGTTAGAAGATGGCTGCGGACGGTTCCGCGTGCGTCATTTTGGAGTGACGAATGGTGACAGGGCAAGCTCGTTTAGTGTCATCAAAGCAATCAAACAAATCATTGCGCAAAACAAGGACATTAAGGTCTGGAATCTTTCTTTAGGTTCGATGTTGGAAGTCAATGATAATTTTATTTCTCCTGAAGCTGCAATTTTAGATCAAATAGAATATGAACAAGATGTTATTTTTATCATCAGTGGAACTAATAAGCCTAGAAATCATCCGGGAAAAATGAAAATTGGTGCCCCAGCGGACTCAATTAATTCAATCGTTGTTAATTCCGTGGATTCTGAGGGAAACCCTGCATTGTATTCCAGAGATGGAATTGTCTTATCTTTTTTTACGAAACCTGACGTTAGTTATTTTGGTGGAGATCAGGAGAAAAAAATCAAAGTGTGCACGGCCATGGGGACAAAGAAAGTCACGGGAACTTCTTTTGCAGCTCCCTGGATCACAAGAAAGGTAGCCTATTTAATTGAAGTAATGGGGTTTAGTCGCGAACTAAGCAAGGCGTTAATTGTTGATGCAGCCAGAGGTTGGCATAAACAGGATAGTGTTTCTTCATTGGTTGGATTTGGAGTTGTTCCGCAGAATATCAATGAAATTCTGCATTCAGCTAACGATGAGATTCGCTTTGTTCTAAATGGTGTAGCCAATAAGTACGAAACATATAATTACAATCTTCCTGTTCCGTTGGAAAAAGGGAAACACCCATTTGTGGCTCGTGCTACCCTGTGTTATTTTCCAGAATGTAATAGAAATCAAGGGGTGGACTACACTGATACCGAGTTGGATTTACATTTTGGAAGAGTTACTGGTCAGACGATCCAAACAATTAATGACAATATTCAAGCTGAAGACGGCAGGTTTTATTTAGGTGAATCAAAAGTCCGCTTGCTATTTAGAAAATGGGATAATGTTAAAAGTTTTGGGGAAAAACTGACCTCCAGAACTAGACCTAGAAAATCATATCAAGATTCTGGGATTTGGGGATTCAGTCTAAAAATGAAGAATCGTCTTCAAAGCAACGACGGCAACGGTATTAAGTTTGGGATTGTTGTCACATTAAAAGAGATCCATGGCAAAAATCGAATTGAAGATTTTATCCAACAATGTTCAATGAGAGGCTGGTTAGTTAATAGGATCGACGTTGAAAATCAAGTTGAAATCTACAATCAAGCTGAAGAAGTGATTGATTTAGATTGAACGGAGTAAATGGGAATAAGCTCTTAAGTCGACAACCATGGAGTTTAACCTGTGGTAGTAGTGGTATGAGAACATTGTTTGCCATGACTTAACTAACAAAATAATTGCCGATGTAACGGTCTAAGAGTATAGTGTTCTTATGAAATAACGGAAATCCGTTAGCTAGCTCAGGCTCTGCCGAAAGCTAGTTTGGAGCGAGTGATCATTGTGATTGCTCGCTTTTTTTCTGAAGGTTTTCTGTATACATTCATCCTTAAGAGAGTTATGATAATTACATAATATATGTAATTTGGAGGAATGAATGGTGAAAGCAATCAAATTAATTGGTTTTCAAATTTCCGGTCACTCTTTGTTTGAAGATGGGACTAAGTTCACTATTCAAACAGCTGGCCAAGTTACAAGTAAAACCAAAAAACGAGTAACGGCATTTAATGATGTTTTAACGATCAATAAAACAATTGGACTGGTCGGTATCAATGCTACTGGCAAGAGTACCTTAATGAATATTTTCAAAGGATTGAATGATTTTTATCTGGAATCACTGTCTATCGATCAAACAGATTTATTTAAATCCTTTTGGCCACGCAAAGATTCGATTGAAATAATAGGTTTTCTTGCTTCCAACGAAGGCGACAGATATCGTGTTGAAACGTCCTTTAATGAGACTTTTAATGACCGTGATCTGCCTGTTTGGAGAATCAGTGATGAAAAAGTGTTTCATTCAAATGTAAAAGTTCCCAAATCACGGTACTTTGAATTTGATGGTCAGGCACCAGAAGTGCACCGCTCTAAGTTAAGCGATAATGAATTGAGATTGTTAAGTTCGGAGGATTCAATTTTTCGAATTTATAATCAAACAGCCAATGTTTATGAAGTGTTATCAACAGTTCCGATAACCGATAGAAATGTTGTACAGAGTTTTTCTGATGAAACTCCAACAGAATTGCTAGAATATTTGGATAACTCTATAGACTATTTGAAATATCAAGTCGACGAAGATAATAACACGATTGGCTATAAATTGAAGTTTAAAAATAGTGAACGACAAATAACTGTGGCGGACTTTAATGATATTGGAAAGTATGTTTCTTCTGGTACGGTTAAAGGCATCACTCTATTCTTTGAGTTTTTAACGGCACTGAGAAGTGGCGCAACTCTCCTTGTTGATGAAATTGAATTGCATGTTAACAAACAAATTGTTAGGGACTTTATAGGATTTTTTACTGATCCAAGGGTCAATGTTAATAAAAGTACACTTATATATTCGTCTCACTACATTGAACTAACTGATGATTTAAAGCGCAAAGATGAAGAATATGTCTTAACCCGCAATAAAGAAACTGAAGTGCATCGTATGAATGAAGAAAATATTAGGACTGAGCTGAAAAATAGTGATATTTTTGGAAGCAATGCGCTGAATGGTACAGCTCCAAGTTATGAAAGACTGAGAAAACTGCGGCAAACAATTATTGAGCATAATAGTCCTCAAGTTAGAAAGGTGAGTTCCACTTCCAAGAAGAATCGTGGTGAGCGGGGTGAATAGTATCATTGTTTAGGGGGCAAGTGAACATGCTATTATTGACATCCTATTGGAAAATGACTTGCTGATAATTGGCCGAGATTCATTAATTGAAAATGCAGATGGTGATTATGTTTATGAGGGTCTCAATGCCAAGAGATATGCTAGCGAATTTTTGAGCCATGAATTCGAAGAAAATATTAGGATTTTTGTCCTGATGGATGATCCCGATCGTAAACTACCAATTTCAAAGTTATCCAAACAGATTGAATCCATTAACTATTATATTACTCGCGAGGAAATTGAAGCGATTCACCTTCATTATGATAGAGAATGGCTTGTGCGATATGAAAAGTACAAAAATAAACCATATATCAAGGGTAAGAAGAAAAAGCCCAGTGCATTTTTTAGAGAGAAGAAACCAGATGGATTAGGAATTGCCTCCATTAAAAAATATGACCATGTTTTTCAGCTGTGGGCGGACGATCCAGGAGGGCTTGTTCAGGCTATTCAGGAAGTTAAAGTTGAAATGCAGCGTAAACACAGCTTACGAGGTTTGGGGAGAATTATTTTTATTTGGCTGATTTGCTGAAAGTTTAGGTCCAGAAAGATTATGCTTCATCTAGAGACAGAAAAAAATCACATCGGAGTATCCATAAATTGGACTCCGATGTGATTTTTCTGTGTTACAAGCGAAAAGTCGGTGCTACTTTTCTCCCATTTTCCCTAACAATTCAACTTCCCCGATCTTGCCGCTGCCGCCTTTAAATTCAAGCCGGTAGTGCTTATAAGCGTGGAAATTCTTCTTGAGTAAGAATGGTTTAGTTGATTTAGCATAGGTGAAGTCAACGTGGTTGATCTTGTCGACCTTGTACCAGTGCTTGCCATCGCGTGAACCCTTGAGTTCAACCGACTTAAACTTGGTGTTTTGATCTTCGTTTGACAGTGTCAGCAAGTCGAGTCTGCGGGCTTGGTCAAGCGTGACATCCAGAGTAGAACCATCTTTAACGTTTGCCGCCGTCTCACTGTTGTTATCGGTCAGGTTCTTACCGTCACTTAAGTTGCTGGTGACTTTGCCTTGATCAAAAGCATCGGTTTTGACGGTTGGCGTCTTTTTGCCCTTGGTCAGTGACTCCGGTTTTTGCCATGCTTGCGTACCGCGGAACTTATTTGGCCGAGCTGACATATTAAAGCGTAAGGTCCCGCCGTGCATCAACTGCTTGTAATCCAGGTAGAGATTGTTGATTTTACGTCCGTTGAGATAAACGCTGTCGACATAGACGTTTTGCTGGCTGTTATTTGGCGCTTGGACTGTCAGCGACTTGCCGTTTGGCAGTTGGACTTTGGCTTCCTTAAAGAGCGGGGAACCTAGGACGAACTGGTTGGAACCTAAATTCTGCGGGTAGATCCCTAGTGCAGAAAGGATATACCAAGCGGACTGCTCGCCGTTATCTTCATCGCCGACATAACCTTGACCGAAGTCAGAACCGACATAGAGTCGTTGTAAGACATCCCGGACATACTTCTGGGTCTTCCAAGGTTGACTCGAGAAGGCATACATATACAGGATATTATGCGCCGGCTGGTTGCTATGGCCGTATTGGCCGAGCTTGACTTCACGCTGCTCGCGCATTTCGTGGATCACACCGCCATCGGTCGTGAAGTCGCCAGGCGTGGTCAGGATCTGGTCGATCTTTTGAGCCAGTGCCGTTGGTCCGCCGTAGAGGTTGGCCAGCCCATTACCATCTTGCGGGACGGAGACTGCCATGTTGTAAGCATCGGTTTCCGTGTAGTCCCGGCTCCAGGAACGTGGATCGAAGCTGCTGGCGGTCGTTGACCATGAACCGTCTGTCTTCTTGCCTTTCAACCACTTGTCAGTGGCTGTTTTGCCGCTGCCGTCAAACATTTTGACATAGGTCAAAGCCCGGTTCTTGTAGTACTCTGCCTCGGCGAAACGATGTTGTTTCTTGGCCATCTGGTAGATGCCCCAGTCGTTAATATAGCCTTCCAGCGACCAGGATAAGCCGAAGTTGTCTTTTTCCAAAGGAACATAACCCAGAAAGGCTGACTGATTTAAGGCTTTACGTCCGCCATTGGTCAAGTTATCGGAGCGGACCGAAGCGTTCTTAATCGCTGACTGATAGGCATCTTGCTGGTCAAATGGAATACCTTTCATCATCGCGTCGGCAAAAATAATGTCGGAGCTGGTCCCAACCATACTGTTAGTCCCGCCTGGCGCGATCCAACGTGGGACCCAGCCTTGGTCACGGTAATGCTGCACTAGCCCATCCAGGTACTCGGATTCTTTGGCTGGTGAGAGCAGGGAGTATGCCGACCAAGCCGTCCGGTAGGTGTCCCAGAAGCCGTTATTGTAGTACATCTTGCCTGGTTTCACGACTGGTTGGCTCATTGAACCGCTGTACGGATCACTGTGGACCCAATCCGGTTTAGCGGCTGTTCCTTGGTTTTCACCGTAGAAGTTTGGATACATATAAAGCCGGTACATATTGGAGTAAAGGGTCACAAGCTGGTTATGGGTGGCACCCTTGACTTGGATCTTGTTCATGATCTGTTCCCACTGGTCAGTTGTTTTTTGCTGCAGGCTGGCGAAGCTTTCCTGGGCTAATTCAAGCTCATAGTTCTTTTGCGCTTGTTTAGCACTGACAAATGAGGTGGCAACTTTCATGGAAACATCGTTGTCTTTGAAAGAAACGATTCCTTGCTTGGAGTTTTCGACCTTGCTGGACTGAACCGGTTTGTCGAATTGACCGTAGACATACATCTGGTGCATGCCGTTGTCGCCGTGTTGCGTGATGGCTGTGAAAGACTTGCCATCTTGGGCAAACTCTAGACTGCCGTTACCACGCGCCGAGTCAAAGACAACGTTCTTGTTTTTAACGTCAGGATCAAATTGGAAGCGGGCGATCGCGCCGTGCATGCTAGGCGTCAGGCTCATCGTAGCACCAGCTGCGTTGGATTTAGCTGGGAATTTGATCGAATAGAGTTGCGGTTTGGCGGTTTCGTCGGCATGGTCAAAGGTCGAAGCGTATTTGTTATGGTCGATGTCCTGGCCGCTTGTGACCTTGGAACTGTCGATCGAAGTGTTGACCATAAACTGCCAGGTCCCGCGGTCGCCGACCCAGATCGATGGTTCGTGGCTGACTGTCATATACTGGAACTTCCGGTCGCCGTTGTTTTGATATTCATAGAGCACATTGCTATTGTAGTTCGTGGCTGGCGCCCAGAAGTTAAAGCCATTCGGGACGGTCGTTGCCGGGACATTCAGACCACGGGAGAAATCACCAGTTGCGTTGGTGCCGCGCAAGGTGTTGACATAGTCGGTCTTGTTTTTAGCCGTGGTGGTGCCAGTGGAGCCGTTGGCTAGTTTGACATCATCGATGAAGTCGTCAAAGGTCTTGCCGGCTTGGGCATCTGGCTTGTTGAAGCTGACCAGCACGCGCTTGATGGTTTTGCCAGCGGCGACCTGACCGATATTAGTCGTGATCTGGTTCCACTGATTGTAATACAGCGAGCGTGAACTGCCTTGGCCAGACGGAGTGACCTCAAAGCTGTCGGTGCTTTGCGGCTTGAGCTGGCTGAGAAAAGTGCCGTCCGTAAATTCCAGGTTAATTGCGACATACATTGGTGTGTATTGATAGTCATACTTGTTATCGTAGTCATGCTGCCCGTCAGACGGGAAAATCTTATACTGCAGCTTGGTGTCAGGCTTGACTTTGATGTTTAAATCATCAATTAAGTTGTTATGTGAATAGGCGTTGCCTGACGCCGAGACCTTTCCCTTAAATTCCAGAGCTTTTTTGCCGGTCCAGCCGAGATTGTTCTGCTGATTTAAGGCGTCCTTGGGACCGGTGCTCAGAGTTGATGACATCATTGGCTGTGCTGCGGGATCATCCGCCTTGTTGTTCGTACCAATTTTAAGTTCGGATAACTGCGTCATGTTGGCGCCATTATTCTTTTCAACTTGCAGCTTGTAGTAGCGATAAGCTTGCTTGGGCTGGACTTGATATTTTTGCCATTGCTTGCGTCCGCTAAATTTCTGGTCGGTCTGCTTGTCGATGGACTCCCATTCTTTGCCGTCGGTACTGCCGTAAAGCTGCCAGTCCTTCGGGTCGCGGCTAGCTTCATCGTTGGCTGAACTGATGGCGTAGATCCCGATTTTTTGAGCTTTGGGCAAAGAAAAACTGACCCAAATATCCTTGCCGTCGTTTTCGTTGGACAAGAATTTTGTGCTCAGGTCAGAGTCAAAAAGTTTCTGTTTAGTTTCGTTATCGTTAAAATCCTTGCTGCCCTTGATCGAATCCGGTTCGACCTGGTTGGTCAAATCCCCAGGAATAATGGAGTCAAAGGTATTCTCCACCTTGCTGGAACCAAGGCGGTCATTGACTTCATTTTCAGGAAATGTCTGGTCTTCATCGGCTTCAAAGGAAGTTGAGAAAAGTGTCTGGTCAGCATGA
Organism: Ligilactobacillus salitolerans; assembly: GCF_003864415.1. Lineage (GTDB taxonomy): Bacteria > Bacillota > Bacilli > Lactobacillales > Lactobacillaceae > Ligilactobacillus > Ligilactobacillus salitolerans. Next base: position 19,447 of record NZ_BFFP01000013.1, on the reverse strand, counting down.
GCTTGGTCGAGATTGGCAGCCAAGCCAAAAAGCGCACTAGCCCCCACTAGTGTCAGCAGCGCCCTCCAGCGCTTAAAGTTCTGCATGTAAGTTCACTCCTTTTATGTTCTAACACCCAAACAAACGACAGTAAAAACAAGGCCTCCTTTCTGTGCGAATTATCACAAAAATGTATACGTTTACATAATAACGTAATTTAACAAAAAAGCAAAGAAGTTTAATTAGGTTCTTATGTTTTGCCTGTTAGCGCGGACTTGTTTGGGAAAGCGGGCAGGGGAAGCTTAATGTTATACCTAAAGGTTTCAAGTTAAAACATTCAGGGGCTCGGGATAAAATTCTCTAGTTGATTTGAGGGAAGGATGCAGATCGGTGGAAGTATGAGCTGGTTGGGATGAGTCTGGTTCCAAGTCGGGTGAAGAAGGCACCAGACAGGATCGGTCTGGTTCCAAGTCAGGCGAAGAAGGCACCAGACAGAATCAGTCTGGCTCAAAGTCAGGCGAAGAAGGCACCAGACAGAATGAGTCTGGTTCCAAGTTAGGCGAAGAAGGCACCAGACGAGATCAGTCTGGTTCCAAGTCGGGTGAAGAAGGCACCAGACGGGATCGGTCTGGTTCCAAGTCGGGTGAACGAAATAGGGACCCCGTTGGCAGTAAGTTTGCCAAACTAATTCAAAACACCAGCAAATTATTGAAGGATGAAATGTAACAAAAGGTTTGGATCTGCCAGCTTAAGTTTGACAAAAATAGATAGTTTCTAGGAAAGCCGAGGGGTGAATCTAGTCCCAAGTCTAATTTCAACAATAGTCCGCTCAAAAATAACCAGCAAAAATCGAGTCACGATTCCTAAGACAGTACGAGATTTCTTAGAAGTAGGTCCAAGTGACGCGATTGAGTGGCAAATAGAAGCAAATAGTCGAGTAACCATAGCTGCTAAAAAGCAAGACCTGTGGGATATTGTGGCAGAACAAGAGAAGAAGTTCGGGAATGTCAATACTAAAGAAATTGACTGGGGAGAAGATATAGAAAGTGAAGGACTTGATTGAAATTTGGATAGGAGACTTCACCAATTTTGGGCTTGTAGAGTGGTTGACTAAAATCAGCGAAATAGCAGGATAGGGGTTATTTGAATATTGGCCCTTACCCTGCTATTTCGATTTTGACTGGCGTCCTATTTGTTTTTATAAACATCATTTCGTTTAGCCGTCTTAAGAACTAAAACTACGAATTCGTTATCAACAATATCTGCAATTAAACGAAAAGTGCCAACACGATAACGCCACAGTGTTTTTTTATCGCCTTCAAGAGCCTTTCCCCATTGGCGGGGATTCTCGGCTCCTTCTATATGGTCATCAAGCCATTTAATAATTCTTTTTTGGATGGTGCGATCCAGCTTTTTAAAATTTTTAAATGCCTTCTTGTCAAATTTCCAAGTGTACATTAGTCCGATAAGACCTCTTTAAGAACGTCTTCTCTAGAAATACGTTCATTCTTTTCGCTAAGAATTTTTATGCCATCTGCATAATCTTCAACATCTTCAACTTGTTCAAGGATTGCTTTGCGCATGAAAGCAGACACGCTTATTCCTTCATATGATGCTAAGGCCTGGACTTGCCTATACTGGTCTTCTGGCATTCTGATGGTTGTTGTGGTAGTCATTCAAAAACCTCCTATCTTTTTACAGGTTTATTATAACACATTAGAATACGTTTGTATTCAATAATGATTAGTTAAGTTTAAAAAAGAGTTTTCCAAAATATAACCGGAATTGCAAATTCAACTCAAAAATAGCTTTTTAGCATGAAATTGTAAAAAGGTATTACTCAAATGTCTACCTCTTTTCAGGTTCTGCAAATACTGCTGGACTGCCAAAGTAACGTCCGAGCTACCAAGAAAGCAAAAAAGCCACCCGTTCCATTCAAGAACTGGCAGCCCGATCAAACTATATCAATTTATTCATATGCATTACTCGCCAATACCACTTGGCGAGGACACTTATTCACCGACTTTTTCACGCGCAAAGTCCACGTAATACTCATCGATCCAAACTTTTTCATCATCCATTACCACTAATTGATCGCCTAGTTCCTCAAAAAATTCTTGGTTGATCTGGGCGATGTAAGTGTCGGGTAATTCACCTTGCTTTAGGGCAAGGGCAGCGATCTCTGCCACAGGGATCTGCTTTTTCTCCAATAATTCTTTGAGCAAATCTAAGCTCGAGGATGAACTTTCAGACTCTTCGCTCTTGGTTGGAGTACTTGGTTTGGAAGTCTTTTCCTCTGCCTCAGGTACTTTTTCTTCGTCTATTGGACCAACGTAGTCATTCAGTAATTGGACCGTTTGATCTAGTGCTTGCGCCGAGTGCGTGATTTTTTGCTGGTTCAAATGGATCTCTTGTCTGATCGGTTTAGTCAAATTAGTGAGAAATTCCAACTCAGCCAAACTAGTTGCATGCTTACTTACTTCTTTGGTCAGATAATCTTCGAAACGAGCCTGATTTGCCGGGTAGACCAAGTTTTTTGCCTGCTTTAACTTGTCAGCTGTGAGTTTTCTGAGACGCTTCAGCTCGCAAACCGCTAGTAATCTCAGCTCAGTTGGCAATTTGTTGGCCTTTGCCCAGACATCCATTAAAAATGTGCGGTATTTTTCTTGTTTGGCAGCTCTTTGAAAGACTTTGATCTGCTCAGCGGGCTCGGTCGTGAATTTCAATTGCACCAGCTCCACTTGCGGTGTTTGCGGCAGTTCTTGGAAAATCTGTTTTTTAGTCATTAGACTCAGCGACTGACCATAAGAAGCACAAGTTTCATGCAGGTCACTTTTGAGCGGCTTGGGCATCCCCACAAAACCTTTTTCCTCCATTTTCAGCGAGCGCGTGATCTGAGATTGCGGCAAACATGCGCGGATCCCATTATCGGCGGTCCGGAAAAGGTCTTTTAAAAAGAGGTAGGTAAAACTGCCCAGCCATCTTCCTTGTCCTTGGAGGTCGTCAAGGGCCCCACTCAATTTTTTGCCAAATTTTTTCTTCTGTTGGGCATAGACTGTGGTTATTTGCTCGAATAATTGCAAAAATAACAAGAGAGTCTGGGTGCGAGCGGTGGCTGACTGTGAGAGCTGCTGGTTGACCTTGGCCGCATAATAAGCCGTGCTGCATAGCTCGATCTCCTGCTCTGAAAAATGCTGTTTTTGCCGGATCTCACCGAGCGGATCCCATTCCAGCCATGGACTGCCGTCGGGAGTGATCTGGAGCAGGTTGCAGGTTTCAAAGTCTGGGGTGGGCAAGTCGCTTGCTTTGCCCCTTTCTTGAGCCGCCTCCTGGACGGGGACAAAAATTTTCGCTGGCAGATATTCAGTTAGCTGGTAATAATGACTGAGACTCGGTTCAAGCAGACTGGGTTTGTAACACCACTCAAATAAATCAGAGGCATAATTTACCAGGGAATAGGCAACAAATTCATCGCTGTCGTATTCGAGCATCACTTTCAAGCTGAGGTGATACGCCTGTAGCCGTTTTTCGAATTCAGCGCACACGATGTTGAAGCCTTTGAGTGTCAGCTGGTCAAACTGGGACGGGTGGTCGCTAAGGAGTGAGGCTTTCTCGTCAAAATGCAAATATTCCTGGAGCAGCTCGGTCCAGCTTCTATCCCAAGGCAATGCGCTCTTTTCAGTGGGATGGTTTTTAAGATACAGCCTGGCGGCAAAGTTGCGTCCAGCAGTTTCAATCTGAAAGATAACTCTTAGAGTAAGTGCCAGGGAGAGATCAAAACTCAAGTCATAATCGATATCCTTGGTAGCAGCTTCTTTAATTGCAAGCCCATAATTATAAAGTTTCGTGACAAAATCAATTTGATCTGCAGTCAGTTGGCCTTTTTGCCGGCTCAACTTAATCACCCACTTGGCGCGCTGGTCATAGCGTGGAGCGTCTAAGGCTGCAGTTAAAATAATGTGCCAAATTTCTAAGTAAAATAAGGCTAGTTCTGGCTCAATTTTAGAGCTTACATCAGATTGTTGTAATAATTCCAGCTGCTGTTGTTCTTCGGTAGAAAATTTCCGAATCTTGCGCAGCGTTCCTTCGGGGTCCCAGGCAACATAAACTTCACCGGTAGGAGTGATTTTGAGGGAGCGGCAGGTCTGCTCGTCAGGCTCTGGCAAATCCTTTAACATCGGTTGCACCGCCGTGATCACCGTTGAAACTAGCTCTTGGCCGAGCCAAAAGGTCGCGATGTCTTTGGCTTCGAGGCTAGCTGCATCAAGTTCTTGTTTCCGGTAGTGACCTGCGACTAGACCATTGGCCAGCTGCAGCAGTGCTCCGGCTAATTTGAAAGACTCTAGCGGAAACTGCTTGCTTTTCTTAATTTTATAGTCCAGTGAGCCCTTACTTGATGCTAAGCGAACTGAGGCTTGATTGCACAGTTCATCGTAGACCTGTGTGACTTGCCAGAGCAGCTGGTTAGCTTTGACGGTTTCTAGTTTGATAGCACTAGTGATCCCGATTTCCTTGTGCCAATTATGATTAGAATTTGTCGCCATGACTTGCACCTCCCTTGATTTGTTGAAGTAAATTATTTTTTTGTTCTGCAGGGAGGGCTTCCAGCAGTGCGTTTTGGACTTGCTCCCATTCCCGGCGGCGTCGCTGGTAAACCTGCTCGAGGGCCCGGTAGTCCATGAGGTCACCCGGTTGGTATTGCGTGACTCGCAACAACAATTCTTTGAGATAATTTTGCTGCTGTCCTGCTTGCTGGTAAGCTTTGCCCAACTCTTGGCTGAGTAGCACTTGCTGCTTGCTGCCGGTCGGCTGGGCATATTTGCCTTCACGCAAAAGCAGCAGGGCTTGTTTTCCCTTGCCGATTTCATAAAGCCTTTTGGCGGCTTGTGAAACCAAGCTAGCGAGGTTCAGTTGTTGGTGCACTATTTGCAATATTTCTTGGACATCGAATAATTGGTTGACTTCAGTGATCAGTTGAAATGCTGTCAGGTGATCTTGAGTCTGGTCATCAGCCTCATCTTTTTTCTCCTCTAGGCTGTCAGCAAAATGCTGAAGGTCGCGCTGGTAGGTTCTCTGCGGATAATTTGCCAGTAGGAAATCTCCCATCGTTTGGACGGCATCTACGGTGAGATGAAATTCCAGCCAATTGAGGACCTGTTCAAAGATTTCCCGTTTCTGTCCTTTGGCAGGATGTTCCAGCAGCTTTTCCCAGAGGGCTGTCAGTGCGTGCAGGCAGGTCGCTTGATAATACTCGTTAGGCCAGGCGTTGATCCGGTCGAGTACTTGCAGTGCCTGGAAAGAAAGACGCTCACAAAATTTGGGTGCTTGTCTGGTCAGTCCTGGCAACTCCGTTTGGATAAAGGCCAGGAAATCTTGAAAAAATCCCTCTTGGCCGGTTTTAGCAGTCATTAATGACCTGAGAAGATCTTCGAACTTGTCGCCGTAATTCCGTAACTCTTCTTCTGAGAGTGGCAAACCAAACCTTTGCTTAAAAGTGAGTAATAAATTTGGGTCGGCTGCTAGGGTTTCGGCCAAGAAGTCAAGCCTGTCTTGGGGTGCAACTTCCTGTAGTAACACGTACAGTTGGAGGGCTTGCAAGTCTTGGGTCTCAAAAAGGCTGGCTTTAAGATCTGCATCACCGATTGCATCGAGCAGCAAAAAAACCGCGACTTCGTGCTTACACTCAGTCCAGTATGGACAATCGCAAGTCATCTTTTTTACTTTGAGTTCGGGTGAAAATTCCATGTGAACATGGTACTCTTCGCTTCCCTGGACGATTGCGTCAACCTGACCGGTGCCGTAGTTTAGTTCGCTGACTTGGTTTTGGTTAAAATAGCGGCGTCCGCGTTGCCGGATCGTGGGGGAAAAATATTGTTGCCATTTCATGGTTGAATACCTTCTAATTAGTTAATTTATCAGTTTATTGTAACATCAAAAGCCCTCTAGTTTATGGTAGAATTGAAGTATTTTATCGGGCCAAGGAAAAATGTGTGCGCTTTGGCGCTAGCCCAAAAGGATGAATAAAGTGTGCTTGTTTGACTCAAAACTATACCAGGCATAAAGAATATAAACTAAAGCATGGTGTAAAATCCAATTAATATAATAATACGAGAGGAGTATTCGGTTGGAGTTTAAACGAAAGTCCAACCGAAAGACCTGAAATCAGTTGGAGTTTACGCAAATGTCCAACCGAAAGAGTCGGAATCAGTTGGAGTTTACGCAAATGTCCAACCGAAAGAGCCGAAATCGGTTGGAGTTTACGCGAAAGTCCAACCGAAATATGATTATCTTGGCGTAGTCTTTCAATTCTAGTTGAACTGCAGGAGCTACAACCATATACCTGTTGACCAAAGTAAATGACAGTTAGAGGTTATGATGTAGTGTCCAACAAATAAAGTATCAATGGTCACTAAAACTTGGTTTAAAAGCCAATATTTAATTTTGAAAATACGAGGAGTTTTAACATGCAGACAAGAATCAATCCTAAAGAAGCTGCCAGCATTATCAGTGCTTTAGAAGCCGGAGTCGTGCCCCAACGTGGTGTCCGCCACTTGCTGGTCGGCCGTAATGAAGAAGTTAAAGAGGTCTTGCGCATTTTAGACGATGTTGCGGCTGGTGGAAGCGACCTGCGCTTTTGGGTCGGTGACTTTGGCAGCGGCAAGAGCTTTATGTTACGTACGATCGAAGCAATCGCGTTGCAGAAAAATTACCTGGTCGCTACGGTCGATATGACCCCGACCCGGCGCTTTTATGCCACTGACGGCAAGGCTAAGGCTTTGTACACCGCCATCGTTAACAGCATTATTTCTCAGACTGCTCAAAATGGGAATGCCTTAGACACCGTCTTTTCCCAGTGGATCAACCAGATCGCCCAAGCAGTCGCCAGTGAAGCAAAAATCAGTTTGCCAGAAGCTCTCTCTAAAGAAGCACAGAGCTTGATGACCAATAAAATTTTGGATATCACGGGCTCCTTTGCGGCGGCTGGCTTAGCTTTTGAAATGGGACAAGCCATCGTCAAGTACTACGAGGGTGTCTTGGACAATGATCGCATGTTAAAGGCACAGGCCTTGCGCTGGATCCGCGGTGAGATCGAGACTAAGACCGAAGCCAAACGTGAATTAGGCATCAACCGCGTGATCACCGATGATAACTGGTTTGACGCCATCAAGAACTTAAGTGAACTCTTTAGCCGTTTGGGCTACGCGGGACTGGTGATCAATTTTGATGAAGCAGTCAACTTGTACAAACTCCCCCGGCGTCAATCACGCGAACGCAACTACGAACGGATTTTGAACATTTACAATGAATGCAAGTCCAATGAAGTGCAGCATCTCTTGGTCAATTTTGGTGCGACCCGCAAAACAGTTTTTGACGAAACACGCGGACTGGCGAGTTATGGGGCCTTAAAAGGGCGCTTAGGTGCTGAGTCTTCCTTGGATTCAGAATTAGTTAACACCAATAAGACGGTTTTGCCGCTCAAGCCGCTCACTAATGAAGAAATCTATACATTACTGCAGCGCCTGACGGAGATTTACAACCTGCACTATCGCGCCCAGGTCGAGCTGTCCTTGCAGGAAGTTCAACTCTATATGGAAGAACAACTCAATCGTCCGGGAGCCGACCAGTTTTTGACCCCGCGTGCGGTGATCAAGGACTACATTGAGATCTTGGATTTGATCAGGCAAAATCCAGCAATTGAAGTCGAAAAGGTGATCTTGTCCAAATTTGGCCAGGAAAGCCCCGTGCAAAAGGACAGTGCCGACACCGAAGATGATATTGAGGTTTTCTAAATGGATGCTTTTTCCTTGCTGCAGCGTGACTTGCAGCATTATATCTATCAACAAGGCTGGTCTGCTTTAACTAAGATTCAAGCGGCTGCCATCAAATATGTCCACCAGACCAGCGATAATTTGATTCTGGCTGCCCCAACGGCCGCTGGCAAAACTGAGGCTGCCTTCTTGCCGGCAATCAACGCGGTTTCTGATTGGCAGCATGGGATCAAGATCCTTTATGTTTCCCCCTTAGTCGCGCTGATCAATGACCAATTTTCGCGGGTCAGTCAGCTATGTCGGGCACTGGAAATTCCGGTCAACCGCTGGCACGGCGAAGTTTCACGGACCAGCAAGGTCAAGCTGCTGCAAGACCCGCGCGGAATCTTGTTGATCACACCCGAGTCTTTGGAGGCGTTGTTAGACCTGCACCCTGAGGACTGCTCGGTTTTATTTGCTAGTCTGGAATGGGTTTTAGTCGATGAGATCCATAGTTTTCTGGGCAATAACCGGGGCATTCAGCTCCAGTCCTTGCTGGAGCGTCTGCAGCACTATACGCAACAAAGCCCACGGTATTTAGGAATGTCGGCGACGATCACCAAGACAGACAGCACTGCTTTAAAGCAGATGTTTGGCAACGACCGGCCAACTAAGATCTTGCTTGATCGCGGGCAGAATCAGCTTGAAGTCAGTGTCGATTATTTTGCAGAAGACCTCGAGCATAATGCGCCGGAAGCATTGACGCGAATTTATCAGCTTTCACAAAAAGAAACGATGCTGGTCTTTCCCAATAGCCGGCGCAATGTTGAATATTTAGCCTCCAATCTGCAGCAATTAGGGTCAGAACATCATTCTTCGGTCAGATATTTCACCCACCATGCTGCGTTAACGAAGGCCGATCGTTCCCGGATCGAGCACTTTGCCAAAGGTGCCCGTCAGTCCTTGTTTACCATATGTGCAACCTCGACCTTAGAATTAGGGATCGACATTGGGGCGGTGGATAGCGTTGTGCAGTATAATGCGCCATATTCGGTGGCTAGGCTAGCACAGCGGCTGGGGCGGTCTGGCCGTCAGACCAAAAAGAGTCGGCTCCACTTTATTGCCACCGAACTCTGGTCGCTTTTGCAGGGTTTAGCGACGATCCAACTCTACCAACGGGGAGCTTTAGACGCGGCAACTGTGATTTCCAAGCCTTACGATGTTTTCGCCCACCAGCTGCTAGCTTTATTGCTGGAACGCAACGGCATCGATTTGGCCGAATTTAAGCGTTTGCCCCGTTTATTTAAAGCTTGGTCCTGGATCAGCGACGCGGAGTTTTTGGAGTTAACAGAGTCCCTGCTTGAGGAAGGTTATTTGGAGCGTTTAGGGCCAGAGATGATCTGCGGGACAAACGCGGAAAAACTAATGCATGGCGCAGACTTCTTCGCGCAATTTGCTACTGCACAAAATTTCGCGGTCGTTGCCGGTGACAAAAAGGTGGGGGAATTGCCATTAACGAACGAACTTGAGCCAGGCAGCAGTTTTATTTTGAATGCTAAAGCGTGGGTCGTGACGCGGGTGATCGTACCCACGCACAAAATCTATGTTGAACCAACTGTCGCTGCTGATGTCATGGATTTTGGCAGCGGCGGTGGAGAAGTCAGCCAACTGGTGCGACAAGAAATGCTGAGTCTGTTGGAAGCTGGCCCAGGTTTAAAAGTTGGTCCGGATGCGGCCAATATCTTGGCTGATTTGAAAGCAGAGGTTTTGGCTGAAAATGGCTCTCCTTTTGTCTCAGAAGAAAATAATTTGCGCACTTTTTGCGGTACGAAGATCAACCGGACCTTGCAGCTGATGTTTAGTTCTCTGTTGGATCGGCAAATCAGTTTCACCGACAAAACGACCACGTTTCATCTGCCTGAAGAAATTGATGTGGCAAAGCTTTTGCAAGCCGTGCTGAACATTTCGTGGGAACCGGGAAATTTGCGGGGATATCTGGCAGGACATCCGCACGTGGTTGCGCGGCTGCTGGCTGAAAATAAATACCAGGTGCTTTTGCCGCAGACACTAAAAATCGAGTATGTTTTAGCCAATTTAGTTGATCTGCCGCTAGCGTATCAGGCCTTACAAACGATTGCGGAGCGGATTTGATTTGGCTGCAAGTTGTAGTCAGCCTCTCTGAAATTTTAACTAAAATGTGTTATATTGTTCAGAAAGGAGGTTAGCATACTTTGCTATTTCTATCCATCGTTAGTGCGTTACTAGTCTTATCGCTGGTGCGCCGCATCTACTTGCAATCACAGCTCCAGCTGAAGGCAAAATACAATTTTTCCCCAGTTTTAAGCGGGATGATTTTCTTAGGCTTTCTGACACCTTTATTGAACACAATGGGTGCCAACTTAGTTTTTGAAGTCTTGTTTGCCGCGTTGATCTTGCTGACATTTTTGGCAGGGCGCAACGGTTTAACTGACCAGGGAATTTTATTGCCCAACCTGTTTACTCGGTTATTGAAGTTTCAACAGGTCGTCAAGGTCAGCTTGAAACCAATGGACGTGAGTGAGGAACGGAAAGTGATCGTCGCAACTTTTATTGAGAAAGCATCATTGCGCCGCTATGCACTGGTTTTTGAAATGTCCTTGAATGAATTGACTCACCTGCTGCAGAAGTGTTTGCCAGCAGAAACTGAAATCGAATCAGCCCAATAATAAAGACAGGTTTCTGAAGAGAGGCCTGTTTTTTTAGTGTTTAATTTCATGAAATCGCTTAAACTTTTGGGCGAAGTGGCCGATATAAAAGAATGGAACTTCAATCAAGAAAAGGGGAGATTCTTGTGGAAATTACACCAGATTTTTTAGGTTCTGCGCTGGACAACCTGGCGCTGATCACATTGGATCCAAAGAGAAATATTACTTTTGTAACCGAGGCTTTTGCACAAACCGTTGGGTACACGCGCGAGGAGTTGGTCGGTCAAAAGCACCGGATCCTGTGCTACCCGTCCTTTGCCGATAGTCCTGAGTATGAAAAATTTTGGGAGTATCTTTTGGCAGGCAACACTTTCCAAGATCAAATGGTCCGCAAAGCCAAGGATGGGCATAAAATCTATCTTGAAGCCGATTGCTTTCCGTTGCACAATGCTGCGGGAGTCGTGACCGGCATCTGTAAGGTCTGTTTTGACAAAACCAAGCAGATTTCAGCCACCAAAAAGGCTTTGGCTGAGATTGTGTCAGTTTCGGGCGCCATTGATCAAATGTATGATTCGCAGTCCCGACAAATGGCCGACACGGAGAAGATGATGGAATCAATGCAGGGCACATCGGCTGACAACTTGCAGATCACCGATTCTTTGAAGAAGGACACAGAGGAGATCCAAAAAATCACTCGGACCGTACATGATATTTCGTACCATACCAATATTTTGGCGGTGAATACGGCCTTACAGGCAGTGCGCTCGACTGACAATTCCGGCGGCTTTTCCGTGGTCGCCAAGGAAATGCGCAAGTTGGCCAAGGATGTTGACCAGTCTTCTGACGGCATTCGGGATACTTTGCAAAAGATCTCGCAAGAAGTGGCGAACATTGATCAGACCTCGCACCAGACGGGTGAAGAGATCGAATCAGCGCTGGTCGGCTTTAAGCATAATCAGGAATCGCTGCATGAACTTGAACTAAGCTCGGAAAAAATCCGGGACAACGCAGCCTTGCTCAACCAGCTGTTGACCGTAGAACAAGGCGATGAATAAGGGAATTGGTGAGGAAAGCTGAGTTGAAAGACTCGGCTTTTTTACTTTGCTTGGCAAAACGATTATAGTAGTGGCATTGATTATTTTTGATGGAGGAGGCTAGAATTCCCATGGTGCTCAAAAACAAAACTTTTCTCTTGATCAACACCTTGCTGAGCATGGGCAGCGGTTTAATTACACCGATTATGACCCTCTACATTCATAATGATCTCCACAAGAGCTTGGTCACCGCCGGCTATGCTTTGCTGCTCTACTCGGGTCTGGTGGCAGTTGGGTATCTGATCGGCGGACGTTTATTTGACAGCTGGCGCCAGGAACCGCTGGTCTATCTCGGCGGAATGAGTGCGATCTGCTTTTTGCTTTTACTGGCGGCTTTTCCTAATTGGCCGGTCCTGCTAGTTTTGCTGGCTTTATATGGCTTGGGTCAGGGTTTGTGGCGCGCGGCTTTTAGCGGCTACATGTCTATTTTGCAAGAAAATGACCATGATATTTTTAATAACAATTACTGGACGGCTAATATCGGACTCGGTGTAGCGACCTTGCTGGCCGGCTTTATTTACTCGCTCAGCATCCACTTGGTCTTCATAGTTACTGCGGTTTTATTTGGCAGCGGCCTGTTTGTTTTTGCCAAATACTTTAATGTCGAAACTGAAGAAAATGCCGAAGAGAGTGTCGTCTCGGAAACAACTGCTGAGCAGATGAACGTGCAGAGCGGCTCGCCGCGCAGTATCGCTATCCTCTGTTCTTTTATGTTTTTGACCTGTATCAGCTACGAACAGTGGGAAAGCAACATTTCAGTTTTAATGACCTCGCATGGGATCCCGGTCCAAAAGTACAGTCTCTTATTTACGATTGCAACCGCGCAAGTCGTTGTCCTTCAGCCTGTCTTTAACCGACTTTTCCCGCATCGTCCTTGGGTCGAACGTTTCCGTTTGATGTTGGGCTTATTTTTATATGGCCTGTCTTTTTTACTGGTGATCAACGCCAGCGAATACTGGCGCTATGTACTGGGACTAGTCGTGTTGACCACCGGGGAAATCTTGGTGACACCGACGATCCCGCTGTTACTCAGTAAATATGCGCGGCGAGAACACCGGGCGTTCGTGCAGTCGCTTGGCAGTCTCTCCAATACGCTGGGGGTCGCTTTGGGGCCGGTCGCTGGCGGCTATGTGATCACTTTGGCGGGTTACCGTGGGGCATTTGTCGGCTTATTTGCTTTACAAATGGTGCTCGTTGTCCTGGCCTTTGCTTTAGACAAGTTTAAGGAAGCCTGATAGGATTAAGTCAAAGGAGTAATGAACGATGGCAAAAGAAAAAGTGTACCGGTTTCGTGCAGATCTTAAAGGTGCCAAACCGCCTGTCTGGCGCAGATTCGAAGTTTCCGGCGAGCAAACGCTAAAGCAGCTGGCCGCGCAATTGATGGCGATTTTTGAAATGGAAGGCAAGCATATGTATTCCTTAACGGAACTTGTCGGCGACCAGTTTCGGCGGGAATACCGGCAACGGCAAAAGGCAGATCCGAGCCTGCCAGAACTAGGACCGTTTGATGAGAGAATAAAAAATATCGGCTATGACCTCGGTGTTGATGATCCGGAGGATACGCTGCACTGGAGCCAGAATTTGGTCAAACCAGGGACCACTAAGTTAAGCGAAACTTTTGCTCAAGTCGGCAGTAAATTTCGCTTTGAGTACGACTTTACGGCTGACTGGGAAGTTAGTTTGAAAGTCGAAAAAGTTGCGAAAATTGAAGTGGATCATGAAGATCTGCCTCGGGTCCTGAAAGGCAAAGGTGCAGGGATCCTGGAAGGTCTGGGCGATCTGGAAGGATTACTGGATTTTGATGACGATCTGGACGAAGATGAATTTGATTTAGAAGCAGCTAATGTAATGATCAAAGAAGCAGGAGGCTTTTAAAGTGAAAATTGCAATTGCGGGTGCTGGAGCGATGGGTAGTCGGTTTGCGGTGATGCTCACGCAGGGCGGCAATGAGGATCTGACACTGATCGATGGCTGGCCTGAACATGTGGCGGCGATCAAAAAGAACGGTTTGCAAGCGGATTTGGGCGAGGATGATAAAGGAGTTGGCAAAGGCGTTGGCCTTCAGGTTCCGGTCTGGCTGCAGTCAGAAGTTCCAAGTGGTGAGCAATTTGACTTGGTGATCGTTTTTACTAAAGCGATGCAGCTGGGGCAAATGCTGCATGACATTCAAGGTGTGCTGGGGCCCCAGACAAAGGTCCTGTGTTTATTGAATGGATTGGGGCACATCGAAACTTTGGAAAAATATGTTGCCAAAGAACAGATTTTCTTGGGTAATACGATGTGGACAGCCAGCTTAATCGGCCCAGGAAAAGTCAAGATGTTCGGGACAGGTTCAGTTGAACTGCAAAATGTCGCGCCAGGGCAAGAGGATGCAGCGCGAGATTTGGCAGAATTTCTCTCTAAATCGGGGCTAAATGCCAGTTATTCTGCTGATATTTTGGCGTCGATCTATCGCAAAGCCTGTGTTAACGGCACGATGAATTGTTTGACAGCCTTGTTGGAATGCAACATCGGTCAGTTCGGTCAAATGGCGCCGGCACATGCAATCGTGACGCAGGTCGTCAGTGAATTTGTCGCTGTTGGTCGAGCTGAGGGGCTTGATTTGAATGAGTCAGAGTTAGTGGCACACGTTGAGTCTTGTTACGATTCGGCAGTGGCCGACCACTATCCATCGATGTACCAGGACCTCATTTTGCACAAACGCAAGACAGAAATTGACTTCATCAACGGCGCGATTGCGCGCAAAGGCAGAAAGTACGAGATCCCGACGCCATACTGCGACTTGCTGACCGCCATGATCCATGCCAAAGAAGAGCTGCTTGGTGCCAAATAAATACAACCGCCATCCTGGAGAAGTGCTGGGATGGCGGTTATTTTATTTGGCAAGGGTAGCGATTGGAGTTGGAGGAGAAACAGATCTAAACTCACGTAAGTCAGTCAAAGTTACGCGAGAATAGGAGTTAAACTTGCGTAAGTCAGTCGAAGTTACGCGAGAATAGGAGTTAAACTTGCGTAAGTCAGTCGAAGTTACGCGAGAATAGGAGCTAAACTTGCGTAAGTCAGTCGAAGTTACGCGAGAATAGGAGCTAAACTTGCGTAAGTCAGTCGAAGTTACGCGAGATTAGGAATTAAACTCGTGTAAGTAAAGCAAAGTCAGTTGCTGATCAGCGCCATGAGATTCGTTTTTGTAAAGATTTGAAGTAAGTCATTTGGTTAGCAAATAAATAGCGAAACTCTTGCCCTTCATTTATATAGTATGAACTTCTGCCATGAAACCCAGAGCTTTTAAAGAATTTTTTTAAGCAAACTTCAATATATCGTCTGTTATACTCTTCCCCAAAAAATGCGAACAACTCCTTGCGTCGCAGGTCCTGCTTAAAATACAGCACGCCGTACTCGCAAATAGTGCGGACATACGCCTGCTCTTTGGGTTCGAAACTCCGACAGCGTGGACAGTACAGGCTGTATCGTTTCTGGACCAAAGCGAAATTGTGGCAGTGCGGGCAGCAGATCCCCGGATGCAAACTTCTGTGAGTCTGCTGACTAAAGTCGGCTTTTGGTGCAACTGCTGGGATCTGGTATTTGCTAAGCACCACAACTAAACGCTGCTCCACAGCCGGGTCCCTATGTGCTGTGGTCCGCTGTTCAAACCAGTCGGCAAATTCGCCTAGACGTTTGATAGTATGACTGGCTGGGTCGTCAATCTCCAGTTGGACTGCTGGGTTGACAAAAATGATCACCGGTTCGATCGTCAGACTCAGGTTATTATCTAGCAAAATTCGGGCTAAGATGTCGCGGGCACGGTCGATCTGGCTTAAAATATTACCGGTCAGAATTTTGCCGTCATGATACCAGCTGCCGGCTTGATAAGTGTATTTGCCTTGATAATCTTTGACATCAAGCAGATAAAGTGTCTGACCGACCAGTACCAATTTGTCGATCTGAGTAACTTTTTGACCAAATTGGATATTTAAATCGTCCAGCACAAATGGGTGCTTGGGCAGACGTTTGATCAATTGGTCGACCTGACATTCACCTGTAAAGCCTTGCTGCAAACGATATAGCTGATTTTCCTCTTTAGTATCTAACTGGGTTCGGCGACAAAGCGTTTCTAAAAATTGTAGTTCCAAATTTTTCTGTCTCATTTAATTCAGCTCCTTGAAATTACTTACTACATATAAATACGCAATTTAACGCCAAATCTGTTTGCAATAGTGTATACTAAATTTAAATAGTTTCAGAAAAGGGGAGTCGTTGAAATGGAATTTAATAAGATTGTTGATCTACACTGTCATATTTTACCCGGGATCGATGATGGGTCGCCCGACCTGCAAAGCTCCCTGGCTCTGGCAAACGAGGCAGTGCGCGATGGCGTTACGCATATCTTGGCAACGCCGCATCATTTAGATAATGATTACGTCAATCATGCCCAGCAAGTAGTTCAAGCAGCTGATAAATTTCAAGCTGAATTGGATCAGCGGCAGATCCCGTTGACTGTTTTTCCCAGCCAGGAAGTGCATATTAATGGTGATCTGTTAGACCATTATGATGATCTGCTGGGGATCGATGAAACTAAAAAGTATATGCTGCTGGAATTTCCGCACGGTGAGGTACCGCGTTATGCCGATCGGGTGATCTTTGATTTAAAAAAGCACGGTACAACACCAGTGATCGTCCATCCAGAGCGAAATAAAGGGATTCAAAACGACTTGGATCTTTTGTATGGTTTCATTCAAAATGGGGCCTTGGCTCAGGTCACAGCGACGAGTTATGTTGGCGGCTTCGGTGATCACGTTGCCAAGATCGCTCACCAGATGGTTGAAAATAACCTGGTCCAGATCGTGGCATCCGACGCGCATGCTCTGCAAGGACGCAAGTTCGTCTTGGGCGAAGCGCTCGAGCAGATCGCACATGATTTTGGCACGGAGAAGGCGGCGGCTTTTGAGTCGAATGCGGAAAATCTGATCAACGGTGAGTATGTGGCGGCCCATGATTATGCGCCGATCCGTAAGAAAAAACGGTTTTTGTTCTTCTAAAAAAGGCAGGTGAGTGTGATGTTTCCAGTTAGGTTAAGGGCTCTGCGCCAGGGGCGGGGGTTGTCTTTGCCAGCTTTAGCAAAAGAATTGAACAAGGAAGCGGACCAACCGGCAGACCGGCGTAATACCGGGCACCAGATCGGCTCTTGGGAGCGCGGAGTTAACCGCCCTTCGTATGTAGAGGTAGTCAAATTAGCAGAATACTTCAATGTTTCGCTTGATTTTCTGATGGGGCGCGACTACGACGATTTTGAAATTGAAGATCTGTTTGCATCCAATTCACGCCTGCGCTTCAACGGAAAAACGTTGGATACGGAGGACCGCAATGCGGTTTATGGAATGATCAAAGGGTATCTGCGTGCCAAATACCCGCCAAAAGACGAAGAGCAAAAGGACTCGGCCCAGGTCACACTGCCGTTGGACCAATAAAACAGGGTGGAGCAAATCGGGTAGGCACCGAGCATTATCGGACTCACCTATTATGACGCGGTTTTAAGCGTCATGATGGGTGAGTTAGATAAGCGGAAGTGGCTGGTTTGCGGAACCCGACTAAAAAACAGGGTGGAACATGGCGTTCAGAAGATGAGCATTAACAGACTTCGACCAGCAATGCGTTTTTCAGCATTGATGGTTGAAGTTGGTTAAGCACAATCTTCTGCCATGCGGAACCCGACTATAAACACCTCAGCACCAACTCAACCCCAAAACACTAAACACTAAACACTAAACACTAAACACAGAGAGGATACCTTGATTGTCACTAATTAAAAACTTATACGGACCTTTTTTTGACTTACACAACTGGGAAACAGTGATCTCATCCGGGCAAGACTGGATGATCATCTTGTCGCTGGTTCTGATCGAATGTCTGCTCTCAGTTGATAATGCCATTGTGCTGGCCGCGCAGACGCAAAAGCTGCCGACTAAAAAAGAGCAGGAAAAATCGCTTTTTTACGGGATCTGGGGCGCTTATTTCTTTCGCTTCATCCTGATCGGGGTCGGAACTTATCTGATCAATTTCTGGGAGATCAAGGTCCTGGGTGCTGCCTATTTGATGTATTTGTCGGTCAAACATTTTTACGGCCGGGCTCACCCGCACGACAAGCACAAGAGTAAGCAGAAAAAGGAACGCAAGTCTTGGCTGTCGCCATTCTGGTCGGTTGTGGTCTCGATCGAAATGATGGACATCGTTTTTTCGATCGACTCGATCTTAGCCTCCTTGGCGATCTCGCCTAATCCGGTGATCGTTTTGCTTGGCGGGATTTTCGGGATCTTGGCCATGCGTGGGGTAGCCGAAGTTATCATGCGGCTGCTGCAGCTTGTTCCGGAATTGGAAACTGTCGCCTATGGGCTAATTGCCTTGATCGCTATCAAATTATTCCTGACGATCCCAGCAATTGACATCGAAATTCCGGCTGTTTTGTTTGGTGTGATCGTACTGGTCTCGATCCTTGGTGCGATCGTGGTGAACCGAATCAAAAATAATCGAGCTTAAACACAAGGTCGGTCTCTGTAAGTGGGAGGCCGACCTTGAATTATTTGCAAGAGTACGGTAGATTAAAAAGAGGAGAATGTAAGCTAAAACTAAAGAAAGTTGGCTAATTATGTACAAATTGATTACGAGCGACATGGATGAAACTTTACTCTCTGATGCTAAGAAAATTACCCCCAAGACTGAAGCGGCAATCAAACGCGCGACAGCTGCCGGGGTGCATTTCGTGCCTAATACGGGACGGAGCTTCTTGAGTATTCAGGATAACTTGATCCAAATGGGTCTCAGTCAAAAAGAAGATCAGTATGTCATTTCCTATAATGGCGGTGCGATCATCGAAAATAAAGAGAATAAAGTTTTGCAAGTCAATGGGCTGCCATATGAAATCGTCAATCAGCTCTTTGAGATCGGGATGAACGAAAAAGCCTGCATCCACGTTTATACCGTCGATGAACTTTATATCTGGAATATGAACCAAAATGAAAAAGATTATCTGGATGGCCGGGTCGATGGCTGGAAACTGATGCGTGAAAATAACATCAAGTTCTTGCAAGATACACCGATCACCAAGATTATCTTTAATATTGCAAATGAGGCCGGTCGCCTGTCGATGCGCGATTATGTTGAAAGTCACGTTGATTTTGCCTTAAACATTACCTTTTCTTCGGACCGCTATATCGAGTTCAATGATCCGACCGCTGATAAGGGTCGGGGCACGATGGCTTTGGCTAAGAAATTAGGGATCAAACCTAGTGAAGTGATCGCTATTGGTGATAACAGCAACGATCTGCCGATGATCAAAGCCGCTGGTCTGGGTGTCAGTGTGGCCAACGGCCGTGATTTTGTCAAAGCTGAAGCCGACTATATCACGCAAGCCGACAATAACCACGATGCGATCGCGGAAGTAATCAACAAGTTTATCTTTAACGAGGAAGAATAGGTGATTTTATGAGCGTCGAGATCACAAGTGAAAATTTGGCACAAGCAACCGCGCATGGACTGACTCTGGTTGATTTTTGGGCAGATTGGTGCGGACCGTGTCATATGTTGGAGCCGGTTTTAGAGGAATTGGAAGATGATTTTGCTGGTCAAATTAATTTTGCTTCGCTTGACGTGGAAGAACACCAGAATCTGGCGCAGCAATTTAACGTCATGAGTATCCCGACGCTGATCTTGTTTAAAGATGGGGTCGCTAAGGAAAAAATTACCGGCTACAAACCAAAGAAGGCATTAAGTCAGTATTTGGAACAAAAAATTAGTGAATAAAAAGGACATTATCTGGACGATGGTGTCCTTTTTCTGGTGCGCCCGGCATGGGCAGTAACTAGGCGGTGTGAGTCCGCTGTGAGCCGTAGTGGTCGGTATCACAAGTCGAAGGCAAGGGTGTCTATTGCGAGGTAGAATCTGAAGGAAG
>NZ_BFFP01000012.1 GCF_003864415.1 Ligilactobacillus salitolerans | reverse complement strand
GTTCGCCCATTAAAGCGGTACGCGAGCTGGGTTCAGAACGTCGTGCGACAGTTCGGTCCCTATCCGTCGCGGGCGTAGGAAATTTGCGAGGATCTGTCCTTAGTACGAGAGGACCGGGATGGACACACCGCTGGTGTACCAGTTGTCTTGCCCAAGGCAGCGCTGGGTAGCTAAGTGTGGATGAGATAAACGCTGAAAGCATCTAAGTGCGAAGCTCACCTCAAGATCAGATTTCCCATTCCTTTATGGAAGTAAGACCCCTGAGAGATGATCAGGTAGATAGGATGGAAGTGGAAGTGCCGCGAGGCATGGAGCGGACCATTACTAATCGGTCGAGGACTTAACCAAAGAGTCGCGCGGAAGTGCGGTTTGATAAAAGCAAGAAGAAATGTTGTTCAGTTTTGAGAGGATGGATCTTCTCAAAGAAAAATAGTGCGGTGGCGATTGCACGAAGGCTACACCTGTTCCCATGCCGAACACAGAAGTTAAGCTTCGTTACGCCAAGAGTAGTTGGGGGATCGCCCCCTGTGAGGGTAGGGCGCTGCCGCGCATTTTATTGGAGGATTAGCTCAGTTGGGAGAGCGTCTGCCTTACAAGCAGAGGGTCACAGGTTCGAGCCCTGTATCCTCCATTCCAATTCTTTGAGTCGTTAGCTCAGTTGGTAGAGCATCTGACTTTTAATCAGAGGGTCGACAGTTCGAGCCTGTCACGACTCATTTAATCTCAATAATCTTGACAAGCGGTTATTGATTTGGTAAACTAATAAAGTTGTGTTTATACATAGTTTGCCGACTTAGCTCAGTTGGTAGAGCATCTGATTTGTAATCAGAGGGTCGGGCGTTCGAATCGTCTAGTCGGCATATGCGGAAGTAGTTCAGTGGTAGAACATCACCTTGCCATGGTGGGGGTCGCGGGTTCGAATCCCGTCTTCCGCTTGTCAAAATATCGCCGGGGTGGCGGAACTGGCAGACGCACAGGACTTAAAATCCTGCGGTGAGTGATCACCGTACCGGTTCGATTCCGGTCCTCGGCATTTTGATTTTTTTATTTTTTTTTGCACCCATAGCGCAATTGGATAGAGTGTCTGACTACGAATCAGAAGGTTGTAGGTTCGACTCCTACTGGGTGCATTGATCGGGAAGTAGCTCAGCTTGGTAGAGCACCTGGTTTGGGACCAGGGGGTCGCAGGTTCGAATCCTGTCTTCCCGATTTGTATGTTTTTTATCGCGGTGTAGCTCAGCTGGCTAGAGCGTCCGGTTCATACCCGGGAGGTCGAGGGTTCGATCCCCCCCGCCGCGATTTCATACCAGAGCTTGGACCTTTAGCTCAGTTGGTTAGAGCAGACGGCTCATAACCGTCCTGTCGTAGGTTCGAGTCCTACAAGGTCCATTGTTTCAATGAACCTTATAGTATGAAACTTAATTTTATGGAGGATTACCCAAGTCTGGCTGAAGGGAACGGTCTTGAAAACCGTCAGGTGGGTAAAACCACGCAAGAGTTCGAATCTCTTATCCTCCTTTTTTATTATCGCGGGATGGAGCAGTCTGGTAGCTCGTCGGGCTCATAACCCGAAGGTCGCAGGTTCAAACCCTGCTCCCGCAATTCGGTCCTATGGTGTAGGGGTTTATCACGCCTGCCTGTCACGCAGGAGATCACCGGTTCAAATCCGGTTAGGACCGCTTCTCGTTGGGCATTCGCTCAAGTTGTGATTTTTATGGCTCGGTAGCTCAGTCGGTAGAGCAACGGATTGAAGCTCCGTGTGTCGGCGGTTCGATTCCGTCCCGCGCCATTGCAAAAATGCGGGTGTAGTTTAGTGGTAAAACCACAGCCTTCCAAGCTGTTGTCGCGAGTTCGATTCTCGTCACCCGCTTACGATCTAGAGATCGTTGTTATGGGCCTATAGCTCAGCTGGTTTAGAGCGCACGCCTGATAAGCGTGAGGTCGATGGTTCGAGTCCATTTAGGCCCATTAGTTTTATGTTATGGAGAAGTACTCAAGTGGCTGAAGAGGCGCCCCTGCTAAGGGTGTAGGTCGGTAAAACGGCGCGAGAGTTCGAATCTCTCCTTCTCCGTTTCTTTATGACCCGTTGGTCAAGTGGTTAAGACACCGCCCTTTCACGGCGGTAACATGGGTTCAAATCCCGTACGGGTCACTTTTTTATTATTATCGCGGGATGGAGCAGTCTGGTAGCTCGTCGGGCTCATAACCCGAAGGTCGCAGGTTCAAACCCTGCTCCCGCAATTCGGTCCTATGGTGTAGGGGTTTATCACGCCTGCCTGTCACGCAGGAGATCACCGGTTCAAATCCGGTTAGGACCGTTGTGACGATTTAAATTTGCCGTTCCTTAATTGGGACGGTTTTTTTGTATTCTGCTGCTCAGTCTTGACTGAAACGTGGTAGTGCGAGCGGGGAATTTGCTGTTTTGAGAAGATTCGTACTGGTTGGAAGCTGAAATTGCTTTGACAGATTAGGCCTACTCGGGATTTTTGTTTTGAAATCGAGCAGTACCTGCTTGATCATGTCCGTCTCTATCATGCTGAAGGGAATAATAATACCTGGACGTATTTTATATACCTTAGGCTTTTTTTATGTTAAAATTTACGATGTTACAACTCATTCCCGAAAGGATTCATTTTTGATGAAGATGCCTTGTAACCAATTATTAAACAGATAGTGGGGGAATTTTAATGTCAGAAAGACATTTATTTACATCGGAGTCCGTTTCAGAAGGACATCCAGATAAAATCGCAGATCAGATCAGTGATGCGATCCTTGATGCGATGTTAACGCAGGATCCCAACGCTCGTGTTGCGGTTGAAACAACAGTGACGACCGGTCTGGTTGTCGTCGTAGGTGAGGTTTCTACCTCAGCTTATGTGGACATCCAAAAAGTTGCACGTCAGACCATCAAAGATATCGGTTACGCTGACAATAAGTTTGGCTTTGATGGTGATAACTGTGCGGTTATGACCGCCATCGATGAACAATCGCCTGACATTGCTTTAGGTGTCGATCATTCGCTGGAAACTAAGTCAGGCCAAACTGATGTCCTCGATACGATTGGTGCCGGTGACCAAGGAATGATGTTCGGTTATGCCATTGATGAAACACCTGAATTAATGCCATTGCCGATTACTTTGAGCCATAAGCTGATGCGCAAGATCGCTGCTGTCCGTAAAACCGGAGAACTAACTTACCTTGGGCCTGATGCCAAAGCACAAGTGACGGTTGAATATGACGAGCAAAATGAGCCGTTCCGCGTCGATACAGTGGTTGTTTCTACACAGCATAAGCCGGAAGTGACTTTAAAGCAGATCCGGGCTGATATCTTAGAACACGTGATCAAAGCAGTCATTCCGGCAGAATTACTGGATGATGACACTAAATATTTTGTCAATCCAACCGGCCGTTTTGTTGTTGGCGGACCGCAAGGAGATGCTGGCCTAACAGGTCGTAAGATCATTGTCGATACATATGGTGGGTACGCACACCATGGCGGCGGTGCTTTTTCAGGCAAAGATGCAACTAAAGTTGATCGTTCGGCTAGCTATGCAGCACGTTATATTGCTAAAAACGTTGTTGCAGCAGGTTTTGCTTCTGAAGTCGAGGTACAACTCGCTTATGCTATCGGTGTTGCTCAACCTGTTTCCGTTTCGGTCAATACATTCGGAACTGGGACAGTTGATGATCAATCGTTGATTCGTGCGATCCGCGCTGTCTTTGATCTCCGGCCAGAAGGAATCATCCAGATGCTTGATTTGCGGCGTCCGATTTATAAGCAAACCGCCGCTTATGGACATTTTGGTCGGACCGACTTGGATCTACCATGGGAAAAGACAGATAAAGTTGTTGAATTGAAAGAACAATTTGTCAAATAAAAACGAATTAATTAAGCGCAGCTCATTGTGGATGAGTTGTGCTTTTTTCATAAAGTCTTTTAGGTGTATTTTTTACCTTGCAATGATATAATGTTAGCTATTAGACACTAGTAACGTTAAGTTGCCAGTAGGGACTGGCATATTCTGCGGGTCTTGTTTTAAATGAGTTTAGGGGGTTGATGATTTGAAAAAACGGAAAGAACGAATTGAAGCAGAAAAAGCTTTGCAATTTACCGAAAATTTTAAATCCGTCAAAAAAGCAACTACATATCTGGGAACTACAGTATTAATGGGAACAGCTGGTGTTGGGTTGAGTCGGACCAAGGCTTTAGCCGACACGACAGTCCAGGTTGCAGACGGACAACAGACAGGCGCTAAAAACGCTGGCAGCCAAGGTCAGGCTAACGGCAGCAGCAATCAGCAAGGACAAGGCACGGTTGCGGCACAAAACTCGCAGTCCACACCGCAAACAACGAGCGGTCAAGCCAGCTCCAGCAGTGAGCAGACTGCAAGTCAAGCAAAGCAACAAGTGGAAACTAATGGGGTAAACCAGCAAAACACTGCCAATAAAAGTCTTGCGACAAATAGTGTTTCAACATACAGTACGCGCTCGCTTTTTACATCAACACAAGGTTTCATAAATAATATTGCACCTTCCGCAATGCAGGTGGCGCAGCAGCGTGGACTTTACGCTTCGTTAATGATCGCCCAAGCGGCTCTGGAGAGCGGTTGGGGCAGCAGCTCTTTAGCAACGTCTGCTCATAACTTGTTTGGCGTTAAGTGGTCTGGGAGCGGAGCTTTTGTCAGCATGCAGACTTCTGAGTATTATGGCGGGAAGTCTCACACAGTTCAGGCTAATTTTCAGAAATATTCATCTTACACAGATAGTCTCAACAACTATGCGAATCTGATCTTGGGACATTTTCCTAACTCAACTCTCAAAGCAGGGAGTGTGGAAAAAGCTGCCGCTAATCTGGCACACGGTGTTTACGGAACTTATGCTACAGCACCGGATTATGCGGATAAACTTGTTAGGTTGGTCAATCAGTACAATTTGAAGCAATACGACAGCAAACAGAGCTCGACAGTTGGCTCATCAACTCCAATTATCGACCAGACAAGCACTAAGACAAATCAGTCTGGCGCAGTAGCTGCTAATGGACAATATACTGTTAAATCCGGCGACTCCCTCTATCGGATCGCAATTAATCACGGGATGACTTTGCCGGAACTAAAAAGTGCCAATAATCTGACCGGCAACGACATTTATCCAGGACAAAAACTCAAGGTCAAACAAAGCGGCACAACGAGTTCAACCAGCAGCAAACCTGCTGCTGGTCAAGCACAAAAAACGACCACATCAGCGCAAAAGCCGGCCAATGCTCAGACCTATCGGGTCCAAAAACACGATAGTCTCTGGTCGATCTCGCAGAAGTTTAAGACTAAAGTCGACCAGTTACGTGCTTGGAATAATTTGCAAGGTGATATTATCTACGTAAATCAAGAACTAGTCGTAGGTCAAAAAGCTGCGCAGACAACTCCGGTCAAGACTCAGAAAGTAAATCAAAATCAGCCTGCTGCGACTCAGCAGAACAAACAAACAACTGCTGGCTCGTCTTATACGGTTAAAAGTTCAGACAGTTTGTGGGCGATTGCACATCAGCATAATATGACAGTTGCTCAGATCAAAAAGCTAAATAATTTGACTTCTGATCTGATCACAGTTGGGCAAAAGCTTCAGCTGAGCGGACCTCAGAAAAGTCAGACTACAAGTACTGCTCAGAAGAAAACGGCGGCTCCTGAGCCAAACGACTCGAGCAGTACTTATCAGGTCAAATCAGGCGATTCTTTGTGGTCGATCGCAACTCAACATGGGATGACGGTCCCAGCGCTGAAAGCTGCTAATCATCTGACTAGTGATCTGATCACAGTTGGGCAAAAACTGCAGGTCAGAGGCAAGTCAGCTGCGAAAACAAGTACGCAGACTAAGCAAGCTTCAGCCAAGAAAACAAGCTCAAGCAAGCAGATAGCCGGGACCTATGTTGTGCAAAAAAATGATTCTTTGTGGTCGATCGCAAACGAACACCATACGACGATCGCCAAACTTCGCGAACTGAACCATTTGACCGGCAGCGTGATTTATATCGGCCAGTCATTGCGGGTTCAACAGCGTTCTTCTGTCAACGCAGCAACCAAGACAGTTCAGAGCCAGGATGCTAAGCAGGGAAGCTATGTAGTCGCGCAAGGGGATTCTCTTTGGCGGATCGCCACCCGCAATAAGTTGACAGTCAACCAGTTGAAGTCCTTGAACCATTTAGTTTCAGACACGATCTATGTGGGACAAACATTAAAATTAAAATAGAATGAATTAATTTAGCTATTGCATAACAAAAATGGGTTTGCTATAGTTAAAGATAATATTAACGCAGAGAAGGAATAGTAGGACAACCGACCGATCAAGAGAGTACGCGGTCTGGTGCAAGCGTAACAGCCGGTTGTGTGAACTCGCCTTTGAGTTTCTTGCTGAAGTTAGTAGGTAAGAACGGTATTTCCCGTTATGAAAAAGAGTGTCGGCTGGTGACGGTCGAAATTTAGGTGGTACCGCGAGCAATTCGTCCTATACAGTTCTTCTTTGATGAAGGACACGTATGGGACTTTTTTTATTGAAAATTGGAAAGGAAGTATTGGTCAAATGGCTTACGAGCATCAGAAGATTGAGAAAAAGTGGCAACGGTTTTGGGATGAGCATCAAACCTTCAAAACAACAGAGGACCCTGCTAAGAAAAATTACTATGCACTAGATATGTTCCCTTATCCATCCGGACAAGGGCTGCACGTTGGACATCCAGAAGGATACACAGCAACGGATATCGTTGCCCGGATGAAACGGATGCAAGGCTACAATGTGTTGCATCCGATGGGTTGGGATGCTTTTGGTTTGCCAGCCGAACAGTATGCGTTAAATACTGGACATTCTCCTCGGGAATTTACTAAGAAAAACATCAATAACTTCCGTCGTCAGATCAAATCGCTGGGCTTGTCCTATGACTGGGACCGTGAGATCAACACAACTGATCCCGATTATTACAAGTGGACGCAATGGATCTTCGAGCAGCTGTATAAAAAGGGCTTAGCTTATGAAGCTGAAGTACCGGTCAACTGGAGTCCAGATTTGGGAACAGTTGTCGCTAATGAAGAAGTGATCGATGGCAAAACGGAACGCGGCGGTTTCCCTGTGATCCGCAAGCCAATGCGGCAGTGGGTCTTGAAGATCACCGCCTATGCTGATCGTTTGATCGATGATTTAGATGGCCTGGATTGGCCAGAAGCGATCAAAGAACAGCAACGCAACTGGATCGGCCGCTCTGTCGGAGCTTCGATCCGCTTTAAGGTCGCAGATCAAGAAGACGAGATCGAAGTCTTTACAACACGCCCAGACACAATTTTCGGTGCTGCCTGCATGGTGTTAGCACCGGAACATGAATTGGTCAAAAAATTAACTAAACCGGAACAAAAAGAGGCCGTCGAAGCCTATGTCAGCGAAGTTTCCCATAAATCTGACTTGGAACGGACTGATTTGGCCAAAAACAAGACCGGTGTCTTCACTGGTTCATATGTGATCAATCCTGTAAACGGGCAAAAAGTTCAGATCTGGATCGCTGATTATGTTTTGGCTTCGTATGGAACTGGTGCGATCATGGTCGTACCAGCCCATGATGACCGTGATTACGAGTTTGCCCAGAAATTTGATTTGCCGATCGTGCCTGTCATCGAAGGTGGCGACATCACTAAAGAAGCCTATACTGGCGATGGCAAGCATATTAACTCCGGCTTTTTGGATGGTTTGGGTAAAGAAGCTGCGATTGCCAAAATGATCGACTGGCTGAATGAAAAGAAGGTTGGCGAAAAGAAAGTCAACTACCGCTTGCGTGACTGGCTCTTTTCTCGCCAGAGATATTGGGGTGAACCGATCCCAGTCATTCACTGGGAAGACGGGGAAACAACTCTTGTCCCTGAAGACGAGTTGCCGTTGCTTTTGCCAAAAGCTAAAGACATCAAGCCTTCCGGCACAGGGGAAAGCCCATTGGCCAACTTGACCGACTGGGTCAAGTTGGTTGACGAAAACGGCCGTAAAGGGAAACGCGAGACCAATACCATGCCGCAATGGGCTGGCAGCTCTTGGTACTTCTTACGTTATGTCGATCCGCACAATCAAGATGCTTTAGCTGATTACGATAAACTCAAGCAATGGATGTCAGTCGACCTTTACGTCGGCGGGGCCGAACATGCTGTTTTGCACTTGTTATATGCTCGTTTCTGGCACAAGTTCCTCTATGATCTAGGCGTTGTACCGACCAAGGAACCATTCCAGAAGCTGGTCAACCAAGGTATGATCTTAGGAGACAATCACGAAAAGATGTCCAAATCTAAGGGCAATGTTGTCAATCCAGATGACATCGTGGAACAATATGGTGCTGATACCTTACGTCTTTACGAGATGTTCATGGGACCTTTAGATGCCTCGATTGCTTGGAGCGAAGATGGTTTGAATGGAGCTCATAAGTTTATCAAACGGATCTGGAACCTGCTGATCGATGAGGAAGATGAATTGCGTGACCGGATCACGACGATCAATGACCATCAGCTTGATCAATCCTACAACCAGGCAGTTAAAAAAGTGACTGAGGACTTTACAGCTTTGCATTTCAATACGGCGATATCGGCTCTGATGGTCTTTGTTAATGACTGCTACAAGCAAGATTCATTGCCGCTGGAATATGTTGAGGGCTTAGTTAAGATGCTGGCACCTTTGACACCGCACTTGGCCGAAGAACTCTGGACCAAATTGGGGCATGTCGGCACGATCACCTACGCTGCTTGGCCAAGCTATGACGAAAGTAAGTTGATCAACGATGCAGTTGAGATCGTAGTTCAGGTGAACGGCAAGGTGCGTCAACACTTGGAAATTGCCCGCGACACAACACGTGATCAGATGCAAGAAATCGCTTTGGCAGATGAGCATGTTAAAGAAGAGCTGGCAGGCAAGGAAATCAAGAAAGTAATTGCTGTGCCAAACAAGCTGGTCAATATTGTTGTTGGTAAATAATTACAGGTAAAGAAAAGAAGCGTGGGTACTTGGATAAGGTACTCGCGCTTTTTGCTGGTTCATTCTTTCTCCGACTTGGAGCCAGACTGGATCACTCTGGTTCCATCTTTGCTCGACTTGGAGCCAAACCGAATTACTCTGGTTCCATCTTTTGACGTAATTAAGTTGTCTCTTTTCGTCAGACTTTATAAATTTATAATGATTTTGAATAAAGTTTGCTAAGTATTAATAAATTCTATAAAATTGTTTCAGGACTATATTTTAGGAGTTAATAGATTTTGAACTTCCTTTAAATTGAAAATGGAAAGCTGGTTTATTTTTGATGAGTGAACATAAGGTCCAGCCAAACCAGGGGCCAACCGTTTCTGAACCGACTGCTAAAGAGAAGATGTTGAAGGGTTCGGCTTGGATGACTGCCGGCAGCATTTTTTCTCGCGTCTTGGGGGCAATTTACATTATTCCGTGGTATGGGTGGTTCGGCGCTGACAAGTTGCAGGCCAACGCACTTTATACCAAGGGTTATACAGTGTACAGTCTCTTTATTATGATCGCTACGGCTGGGATCCCGTCAGCTGTTGCTAAACAAGTTGCTTATTACAACTCGCTAAATGAGTATCAGGTCGGTCGGCGGCTCTTTAAGAAGACAATGTATTTAATGTTTGGCTTAGGTTTGTTCTCAGCCGCGCTGCTCTGGTTCATCTCACCCTTGATTTCACAGGGTGATCCGCGGATGGTGCCGATTTACCGTTCCCTGGCAGTTGCCTTGATCTTGATCCCGGTGATGAGTTTAGCGCGGGGGTTCTTTCAGGGCTACCAAGATATGGCGCCTTCAGCGATGTCGCAGCTGGTCGAACAGTTTGTCCGAATTGTCTATATGCTCGCGGCAACCTACCTGATCATGCGTGTCTTTAAAGGCGGTTATGAATTGGGGGTCGTGCATTCAACGCTCGGCGCGTTTTTCGGTGCGATCGGGGGCTTAGTCCTCTTGGGTTATTACTATTTACGTCATCGGCGCCGTTTTGATGAGTTAGCCGATTCTAGTGCGAATGTTGTTGAGGTTTCGGACGGTAAATTGATCAAGGAAGTTATCTACCAGTCGATCCCGTTTATCTTTGTCAGCATTTCAATGACGTTATACAATCTGCTAGATCAAGCCACCTTCCAGCCGATCATGCAATGGATGACTAATTTTTCCCTGGATTCGATCAACGCCCAATATGCGTTATTTGCTGGGAATGCCAACAAATTAGTGATGATTATCGTTTCCTTGGCGATCGCGATGGCTTCAACTGCGATCCCGCTGTTGACCGAAGCTGTGACAAGTGGGGATATTGCAGGTACACGAGACCAAGTGACTGATGCCTTGGAACTGTTCTTCTTTGTGATGTTACCGTGTGCTTTAGGAATGGCAGCTGTGGCGCGTCCGTTGTACGTGCTGTTTTATTCCTATGATCACTTAGGGATTTTTATCATGAGTGTTTCAGCCTATACGGCCTTAGCCTTGGGCTTGTTCTCACTGATGTCAGCGATCTTGCAAGGGGTCTATGAAAATCGGATGGCGATCAAATACACGATCGTCGGTCTGATCGTTAAAGTTGTATTGCAATTCCCAATGACAACCTTACTGCACGGCTACGGACCAGTCCTTGCGACAGGAATCGGTATGGGCGTCTCTTGTTACTTGATGTTGCGTTTTATCAACCAAAAATTTGGCTTGGAACTGGGGCGCCTATTGAAGAGTTTTAATCAAATGGCAGTTTTTGCCTTGATTATGTTTGTTGTAGTCTTATTGATCGTCTTTGTGTCCGGGCTGTTCTTGAATGTGCAGAACCGTTTCTTCGCAGTTTTAGTCTTGCTTGTCGCGGTTGGAGCTGGTGCTTTTGTCTATGCCGGTCTGGCTTTGAAGACACGGGTTGCCGATAAAGTTTTGGGTTCTAAAGCTGGGTCTTTAAGAAGAGTACTGAGAATTAAATAAAAAATGAACGGTGAAGCTCTTGTGCACAAGGGCTTTATTTTTTCGCAAAATTATTCAGCACCAGATAGCAAAATGCTATAATTAAAACGATTACCAGCTTTTTTTGGAATCAAAGTAAGACATAGAGTTTATGGAGGGACAATCGTGGTTACAACATCAGAAGAAATAAAACGACGTTTATGGGATGGAGCCAATGATCTGCGGGGCTCGATGGATGCCAGCCGCTACAAAGATTATATGCTGGGGTTGATGTTTTATAAGTTTTTAAGTGATAAAACACTGCAAACCTTTAAAAATACTGCCAAGCTGGATAGCGGTGCCGATTTAGTGCAAGAGTATGCGGATGCTTATGAGCAAATTGGTGACCAGCTGACAAAGATGATCCAGACAGTTTTAGGCTATTATGTTTTACCGGAGCACTTGTATCAGACTTGGGTCAAAGATATTCGCAATGGTGACTTTGAACTTCAAAAAGTGATGGATAGTTTGAATGCGTTTGAAAGAAATATCGCAGTCAAAGGTGATGCGAATGACTTTAAGGGCCTTTTTTCGTCTTCTATCATCAACATGACAGATTCCGCGCTCGGCAGTGATCTTAACAAACGGAGTCGCAATATCAAGGACCTGATCTACCTCTTTGCTGATTTAAACATGGTTGACCTGCAAGAAAGCGACATTTTAGGGGATGCCTATGAATATTTGATTGGCCAATTTGCCTCTGATGCCGGTAAGAAGGCAGGAGAATTCTATACCCCGCATCAAGTCAGTGAAGTTTTGGCTCAAATCGTGGTCAAATCTTCTCAAATCAAATCGGTCTATGATCCAACGGTCGGTTCAGGATCGTTGCTGTTGACAGTTGGGAAGCATTTAAACAAAAATGAGCAAAAAGACCTGCATTACTATGGCCAAGAGTACATCACAGAAACCTATAATTTGACCCGGATGAACTTGCTGCTACATGGTGTTCGTCCAGATAAGATGGATATAAGAAATGCTAATACTTTGGCGCAAGATTGGCCTGAAGATCCTAAGCGACCGGATGAGGGTGTTCAATTCGATGCTGTGGTCATGAATCCGCCATATTCAGACAAAAAATGGAACAAGCGTGAAGATAAGCCTTTAAAAGTCAGTGATCCACGTTTTGCTGATTTTGGAGTTTTGCCTCCGGATGCCAAGGGAGACTTTGCCTATCTTTTGCATGGCTTATACCACTTGGGACCAGAGGGTACGATGGCAATCGTTTTGCCTCATGGGGTGCTTTTCCGTGGCGGGACTGAAGGCGAGATCCGCAAACGCTTGTTAGAGAAAAATTACATTGACGCTATCATTGGTTTGCCTAGCAATTTATTTACCAATACTGGCATTCCAGTCTGTGTCATGATTTTGAAGAAAAATCGTGAATTATCGGCACCATTGACAGTGATCGATTCTTCTAATAATTTCATCAAAGTCGGCAAGCAAAACGTGTTACGTGAAAAAGATATCGCCCAAATTGTGGATACCTTCGCTGAAAAAGTCGAGACACCAGGTTACAGTCATCTGGCAACTCGTAAGGAAATTATCGAAAACGAGTATAACTTGAATATTCCTCGTTACGTGGAAGCAGCAGATGCTGAAATCCCACAAGATGTTGACGCGCATTTGTTGGGCGGAATTCCACTGAAAAATATTCAAGCATTGAAAGTTTTGAATTCAGTGGTCAAAGACATCTTGGAACGGTCCTTGACAGAAATTCGTCCAGGGTATGCTGAGCTGAACAGGTCTTTGAGCGAACTGTCAGCTGAAATTCTAGCTGATCAACGCGTGCAGGATAAAGAGGCACAACTTGCTGAAAAAATCAGAGCCTATGTGGGCAAATATTGGCAGAAGCTGACTCAAGTGGACAAAGAAACTGAATTAAAAGATTTGAAGCTTGAAATGTTAACTGAGATCAAAAACTTGTTAGGTGAATTTGCTGACGTTGATGTGTATGCCGGCTACCAGGTGATTGCCGAAATCTGGAAAGACGTTTTAGTTCATGACCTAGAGTTAATTGCTGTGTTAGGTTTCTACCAAGCTGGTCGGACCCGTGAGCAGCAAATGGTGACTAAAGGGACTGGAGACAAAAAACATCAAGAACCTGCTGGTTGGATCGGTGCCATTGTCCTGAATGAATTGATTGCCAAGCATTTGTATGCAGACCAAGTTCAACAAATTGAAGATTTAAATAATGGAGTTGCTTCGATTGATGGGGAGCTCAGTGAACTGGTTGAAGCAGCAAGGGTTGAAGATAGCGATGAATATAATGCTTTGTTTGACGCAGTTAAGAAAAATAAAGAAGACGAACCACAAGACTCTTTTGAGAATCAGAAGATCAAGGCCGAGCTGAAGGAAGCAACCAAGGGCTCCATTGAATACGATCTTTTGAAAAAAGTTTCTAGCTTAACTAACAAGAAAACAGCTCTTAATAAGAAAATTAAAACTGGACAAAGTGATTTAGACGATGCAGTTTACCAACGAATCAAAAATCTCACCGATGAGGAAATTGATCAACTGGTCTTTGAAAAGTGGTTCAGCCAGGTCAATGATAAGATGGTCAGCTTAGTGAGCGAGCCACTCAAACAGGAATTGCAAACTTTGGGTGAGCTTCAGGAACGTTACTCATCCACTTTGAATTCTCTAGATACAGAAATCCAAGATGCTGAAAACGAATTCAATGATTTATTAGCAGAGTTGGTGGTGAGAAAATGATCGAAGAACAAAGAAATGTGCCAATTCGCCGCTTCAAAGAGTTCCAAAACGCTGATCCTTGGGAACAGCGTAAGTTGGGAGAAGAAGTTCTAATTACCATGGGACAGTCACCCAACTCTAAAAATTACACTGATAATCCTCGAGACCATATTTTAGTTCAAGGTAACGCTGATATGAAAGAGGGAAGAGTTGTTCCGAGGGTATGGACTACACAAGTAACAAAACAAGTTGAAAAAGGCGATTTAATCTTGAGTGTGCGCGCTCCAGTAGGTGATGTTGGGAAAACTGATTATAGTGCAGTAATTGGTCGGGGTGTAGCAAGTATAAAAGGAAATGATTTTATCTATCAGCAATTGATAAAAATGAAATCAACAGGCTACTGGTCTCGATACAGTACAGGATCAACATTTGAAAGCATTAACTCAAGTGAGATTAAGCAAGCGGATATCTGTGTTCCTAGTGAATTAGAACAACAGAAAATTGGCGATCTTTTTACTCACCTTGATCACCTTATCACCCTTCATCAACGTAAGCTTGATAAACTAAAAAATTTAAAATCGGCGTATTTATCAGAAATGTTTCCCGCTGAAGGAGAGCGTGAGCCTAAACGCAGATTTCCAGGATTTACTGGTCCTTGGGAACAGCGTAAGGCGTCAGAAATATCGGAAAACACTTTCGGAGGAGGTACTCCTAAAACTTCTACTAAGGATTTTTGGAATGGAAATATCCCATGGATCCAATCCAAAGATGTTGTGGAAGGTAGTGTGTTAAATGTTCATCCTCAAAAATATATTTCAAAAAGTGCTGTAAAAAAATCAGCTACAAAATTAATCCCTGCTAATTCAATAGCGATTGTTACTCGAGTCGGAGTCGGAAAATTAGCTATCGTCCCTTTTGAATACACAACCAGCCAGGATTTTCTATCTTTAAGTAATCTCAAAGTTAATAGGCTATTTGCAGTCTATATTCTTTACAAAAAACTACAAAGAGACTCAAATGCTGTTCAAGGCACATCTATAAAAGGAATTACTAAGAAGGAATTTTTGGAGAAAAAATTGATGGTTCCAAATAATTTGGAGGAACAAGAAAAGATTGGAAAACTTTTTTCTAACCTTGATCACCTTATCACCCTTCATCAACGTAAGCTGGATAAGCTGAAAAATTTGAAGCAAGCCTATCTAAATGAGATGTTCGTTTAATTTGTGCGTAAGTGCAACATGTAGGAATTTGTAAAAGGGGGCATTTGTATTGAGTAATGTTGTTAAAGATGCAGCCGAAAGTACTTTTCAGGAGAATTTTGTCCAGGAGCTGACTAAACATGATTGGGTCGCGCCTGAAGCCTTGAATGGGAACCTCCATGAGGTCTCAGTTGATGATTTGATCAATAATTGGCGTGTCCAGCTGAATAGGATCAATGCTGATCAGCTTGAAGGTCAGGCACTGACTGATGCTGAATTTGATCAAGTTATGATGCGAGTCAGGCAAATCAGTAATAGTTACGAAGCTGCCAAAATGCTTTCAATTGAGGAATCAACGGGTAAAATCGATGGAATTTTTCGTGATAGTGGGTTAGAAGTTACCCGAGAACAAATCACGTTGACAATTTTTAAAAAAGCAGAGGTCCACGCAGGAGATTCAACTTATCAAATTGCCCGTGAAGTTAAAACTGACCATGGTAATCGCTTTGATATTGTTTTGTTGATCAATGGGCTACCTCTGATCAACATCGAACAGAAAAGAACCGATAAGAATTTAGAGGAAGCATTTGGGCAGTTTCAACGTTATTATCGTGATGGCGAATACTCGAATAACTTCATGGCTTTCTCGCAAATGATGGTCCTTTCTTCAGAAGTTGATACGCGTTATTTTGCGACACCTAAGTCGATTGATGATTTCAATCCCAGTTTTGTGTTCCACTGGGCTGATAAACAGAATCGTCCTATTAATGATTGGCGCGAAATTACCCAGACTTTACTTAAGATCCCCATGGCTCACCAGATGGTGGGAGATTATTTGGTAATCGATGAGGCTAAGGATCCAGAAAATCAACGCCACATGTTAATGCGGCCATACCAAGTCTATGCCTTGCAAGCAATCGAAGCAGCATCAAAAGGTCGTGATGTCGACAGCGGTATAGCGCATGGGGGATTTATTTGGCATACGACGGGCTCTGGCAAGACAATTACTAGTTTTAAAACTGCCTTATTCTTATCCACGCGCCTGAGTTTTGGCAAGGTGGTCTTCTTGGTGGATCGGCGTGAATTAGACAGTAATACATCTGATAGCTTTAAAAACTATTCAAAGTATGAGGCGGTTGATGTTGACGATACTTCTTCAACTAACCAGCTTAAGAAACGCCTTAGGCAAAGTAAATCAGGAATCGTTGTGACCACAACTTTTAAACTGAATTCATTAGTGAAAGAGATGGTTGAAAATCATGACTACAGCTTGGCTGATCAAAAGCTGATTTTCATTATCGACGAAGCACATCGAACAACGATGGGGCAGATGATGGGAGATATTAAGCATTACTTCAGAAAATATGGGCTGTTCTTCGGCTTTACTGGGACACCATTGTTTGACGAAAATAAGGTTAAGGGTAAAGTTAACGCTAAGAGTGAGGTCATTAATACCACAACTAAACTTTTTGGACCGGAATTGCACCGCTATACAATCGAAGAAGCAATCGCTGATGGAAATGTACTTGGCTTTCATGTTGATTACGTAAATACAGGTGAGTTTAAAAGTTATGATGATTTGCGGGACAAATTGATCGAAAAGCAAGAAGAGGAACACCCAGAAAAGGGTAAGCGTGAAATTGAACGCAAGGTCCAGCAATTGTCTAATTTGGAAGTCGAACAAGCAGCCGTTAAAGATGATTTATTGGTCTATCAGGATGAGACACATATTCCACGAGTCGTGACTGACATTTTAAATCAGTGGGAAAGCCAGTCGCAAGCTAGGCAATTTAATGGTATTTTGACTGTTGCCTATAAGGAACGTGTGATTGCCTACTATAAAGAATTCAAACGGCAGATGGCTGATAGAGACGAGAAAATCAACATTGCGATGACCTTTAGCTTTGGCAATGAAAATGATCCAGACAACGTTGCGACTAAAGTCGTCAAAGAAATGTTTACCGATTATGGCGAATTCACTGGGATCCACTTTGAAGCAGGAAACCAGCAGCATGGTGAAAGTGCCTATTTCGAGGATCTGACCGAAAGAGCCAAGAAGGGCGGCAGCGGAAGGAATCCGAAAAATATTGATTTAGTGATCGTTGCTGATCAGCTGTTGACGGGCTATGATTCGAAGCGCCTGAATACCTTGTATGTTGACCGCTCGCTGGAATTGCAAGGCTTGATTCAAGCTTATTCGAGGACCAATCGTGTTTTTGGTGCATCCAAGGAATTTGGCACAATCATCAATTTTCAATTGCCCAAGGTCACTGAAGCAACCGTTGATCAGGCTTTAACATTATATGGCAGTGGTGGAAAGAATAATCCCGCCATTGTTGATGTTTATGAAAATGCAGTCAAGAAACTAAAAATTGCTTTTGATGAATTGCGTCAAACTCTGACTGATCCGACTCGTTGGCAGGAAATTAAAGATGATGAAGAAGCCAAGAAAGGGTTTGAAGCAGCCTTTAAGGACGCGTCAAGTCAAGCTAATATTGTTGAGCAATACTATGAGTTTAAATGGGTCGATGAGACATTTGGAATGAGTGAGCACCTGTGGATGCAATATATCGGTGCGTACAAAAACCTCTTTCCACGAGAGCCGATCGACATAAAAATTGTCCAGGTCAGAGATTTGGCAGGCAAGACGCAAGTTTCTGGTTCACAGGTGATCGATGCCGCACATATTTTAAAATTGATCGGTCAAAAGGTCGATACCACAGGCAAGGTTCAGACAGTTGATGACGAAACTTTGCGAATCATTTATGAGCAAATTCAGGAATTGAGTAATATGGGGCAAGATATTCAAGCTAAGTTGCTGCTTAGATTTGTCAAGGAAGAACTAGTTCCAGGAAATTTATCGGCGGACGTTAACTTTGATGAAGCATATGATCTGTGGAAACAAAGTTTGGAGAAAGAACAGGTCGATCACTTTGCTGCTGAACGTGGGATTGATGCGGATCTATTGCAAAAATCAGTGACAGCATTTTCGATTGGAGAACCTGATGTGGTTCCATACATTGATGAAATTACAACTAGAGCTGATTTTGGCAAGGCCAAGGATAAATCAGCTGGTAATCAGCTAATGCATACGATTAAACTAACAGGGGATCTAGCTCAATGGATGTTGGATGTTAAGCAAAGGTATAATTAACTTTTAAGGTTAGGGGAGACCCTAGCATTTTTTACTGCAGTGGAACAGTAAGTTTTGAACATTTAAAGAAGCTTGGTAAAATCTGAGGCAAGGGCAAAGCAACAGATTGACCAAACTTAAAATCCTTCATGAGCGTCAGCCGACATAGCAGGAGGATATGTTATGGTAGATTCAAAGAAACAAGATGAGCTTTTTCACGCATACTATCAGCGGTGGATCACAGTTTATAAGGAAGGAGCCATCCGACCAGTCACGATGGCTAAATATCTGATGGCATATCAATGGTTAGTGAAACTGGTCCCGCAATTAAAGGTTGTGGAACTTAATCGGATCAACTACCAAGAATTGCTTAATTCTTATGCAGAAGAACATGAAAGACAAACGACCATGGATTTTCATCATCAGCTCAAAGGGGCGATCCTTGACGCAGTTGACGAAGGATTGATTGCGCGTGATCCAACTAGAAAAGCTATTATTAAAGGGAAAACACCTCGGGAGAAGAAACCGAAATACCTGAATCAGTATGAATTGCATACGATGTTGATGAACTTAGAACTGGGTGAACAACTTGATTGGAACTGGTTCATTCTTTTGGTGGCTAAAACTGGAATGAGATTTTCGGAAGCTCTAGCTTTAACTCCTAAAGATTTTGATTTTTCCCATCAAATGGTGATTGTCAATAAAACTTGGGATTATAAAGGGCAGGGTGGATTTTTGCCAACAAAAAATCAGTCTTCAGTTAGGAAAATTCAACTCGATTGGCAGACCGTGATTCAGTTTTCGCAAATGATTAAGGGATTATCGGAAAATCAGCCTATTTTTGTGGATGAAGGCCAGAAAGTTTATAATTCGACCGTGAATGGAGTGCTGGAAAGGGCATGTAAGAAGGCAAAAGTTCCAACCATTTCGATTCATGGACTTCGCCATACCCATGCTTCATTACTGTTATTTGCGGGGGTATCAATTGCTAGTGTGGCTCGAAGATTGGGGCATGCGAGTATGACTACAACTCAGAAAACGTATTTGCATATTATTCAAGAACTGGAAAATCAAGACATTGATTTAGTTATGAGATCCTTATCTGGTTTGAGTTAAAACGGCGTAAAAAGGCTGACGCTGATGAAGAGCGATAGTTTGGTCAAGTTGTTTGAAAAGCGAACCCACTTTAGCTTGCTCGTCTTTGTTTTTTGGCAAAGTTATCAGCAAGTCTTTAACAATTGAGCCGGATAAATTCCCTTGGCCACCTTGTAGATAAGTTGAGATG
The DNA here is from genome assembly GCF_003864415.1 of Ligilactobacillus salitolerans. Classification (GTDB taxonomy): domain Bacteria; phylum Bacillota; class Bacilli; order Lactobacillales; family Lactobacillaceae; genus Ligilactobacillus; species Ligilactobacillus salitolerans. Next base: position 36,509 of record NZ_BFFP01000012.1, on the reverse strand, counting down.
ATGGTTTCTTTTTGTTTTTTTAGCCATTGAACAATCATGTAAGGGTCGTCACCTTTAGTTGGACGGATAGCTAGTATAGCTTGGTTAATTGCCCCGTTAATTCTTGAAATACTCGTTTCACCACTGGTTGCGCCATATAGAGCATAAAGAATATCACCGATCCCTACCATCTTTGCTGACGAGTTATTTAACCCAGCATCTGTGATAAAAAGCTCTGTTGAATCTGATGAGATTTCACCCGAACGGATAAACGGAATTTCACCGCCATAGTATTCAGCTTTTCCCGCGGTCGGAGTTCCACCAGAAAAAGAGTCTGTGAAAGCACCCAACTTACGCTGTTCCCAAGTGTTTGCAAATTCTCCACCATTTAAGGTAAGCTGGGTAAAGATTAGCACGATATGAGATTAATAATGGAGGTCGGTGTTTACTTTGAATTTCTACACATACAATTCTTTTGAAAAGAAATCAGGCGCACTCACATTCGCAGAAGCGGAGGAAATTTATTCCGAGCTAACGGGACTGGTCGAGATTGCTGGACAAGAAACGCAGGAATTATGGGATGAATTTGTCAAAGTCGCTGTGACTTACGCGGGGACCCGCGGCACTTGGCTGCTGCTATCGAGCCAGGAAAAAGCAGCAATCGATGATCGGCGGACCAATGAACATGATGCGGTGATTTACCAGTTGACATTATTGAAACGGATCTTTGATAAACAAGGTTTGCCTGCAGAATGGTTCGATCAACTGAGGCTTGATAGCGTTCGTGCTCGCAAACGTTTTGGTGACTTTGCCTGTTACGTTGCCTATATCTATGGGGTCAATGCTAGATAAGTTAAATTATGATGAATAAAGCGTCACTGCCAACGTTATTTTTGTTAGCGGTGACGCTTTATTGTTTTAATTAAATCCGATTTTCGTCCGGTAATTTTCATGACTGTGTTCTTGCATAAATTTTTGCAGATGCCCGATAATGTCGGTTGGCAAAACAACATAGGCGTTTTCAGAGAGCTGATCAGCGATGGCGCTATGGGTGTAGACAGCCGCTTGCAAGGCTTTTTGTGGGTTGGTTTTGGCAAACTGACCCATAAAGGCTGCAATGATCCCGGTCAGTGTATCACCCATGCCGCCAGTTGACATGTATGGTCCGCCAAGAGGTAAGCGAAAAGTTTCTGCATTGGGAGCATAAATCTCGGTATGATGTTTCTTTAAGATCACAGTCGCGCCCAGCTTCTCTTGTTGAACTCGATTGGCTGTTTCAGTTTGCTGAGCGATCTTAATCCCTGACAGTCGCTGCCATTCCATTTCGTGGGGGGTAAAAATGATGTGAGCCTGCGGTAAATTGGCTTGCAAATCCTTTTCTTGTGCCAGTAGGGTGATGGCTGAACCATCGATGATCAGATATTGCTCTTCGCTCACATTGGCGAAAACATTGGCGATGATCTTCTTTGAAGTTTCATCCGTTCCGAGCCCTGGTCCCAACACGATGGCGGTTGTACTCTTAAGCACATTATTGACAGCTTCATTGTCCGTGTAGTCCACGAACATAGCTTCAGGTACTGTGCTGTGCAAGGCAGTCAGGTTGGCGGGGGCAGTTGCGCACGTCACCAGACCGGCTCCAGCGTGAACCGCAGCCGACGTCGACATGATGATCGCGCCGCCGAAGTTTTCGTTACCTCCGATCGTTAAAACTCGCCCGTAATTGCCTTTATAACTTTCTGCCGGCCGGGGACTGATAACTGATAATACATTTGTGTCTAAATCTTTCAAATTGCTCCCTCCAAACTTTTATTTTAGTAAAAATTGGCTGATTTGCTGAATAGTCTGCTGGTGGATCTGTTGCCGGTCAACGCCCGGAGCGTCTTGGTACCAGAAAGCATCAGCTGACGGAAAACTTTTCTTATACGGTAAGAAGATGAAATGGCCAACATTTTGCGGCAGTTCGGTATATTTAGCAGCGGGAAGAAAGTGGTGGTAGACTCGTCCGTTTAAATCGACTGGGGCGATTTTATCGCCGCCTGGAGCGATCAGTAAAATTGGGATCTCAACATTCTTGGTTTGATCAAATGAACCTAAACCGCTGCCTAAAGCTGGCGAAAGTGCGACAACTTTGCGAAAACGTTCGTCCTTTAAGTCTGGTGGTACTTCGCTGGGATCTGCCTCAACCACTTTGCCGGTCAGCTTGCCAAATGTAGGCATATCAGTTGATTGGGCAACATTTAGGACGGCTTTTTCCTTTTGTTTGATCAAATTCTGGTCAACATTCACACCAGCTAATGCGAGCACCGAGTAAGCGCCTAAGGAGAAGCCGATGGCAAAGATCTGATCATTGTCGATCACGCCGCCATAGTCGCGTTGGAGCTGGGAGAGCAAAAAAGAAAGGTCACGCGGCCGTTCCCAGTAGCGTTTGAATTGTTCCGGCTCGGGGTGATCGAAGGTGTTGCCAAAATGGTCTGGCGCAGCAACGATGCAGCCTTGCTCAGCTAACGGTCGAGCTAACCACGCCAAGCTCAGGCGATTGCTGCCTGAACCGTGCGACAGCAAAATTAACGGGAGTTTCTTGACTGCTTTTGTCAAGTCAATTTCTGCAGGAGACCAAAGTGTCGTTTTAAGCGGCCGATCAGTCCGACTGGGATCAGTATAGGTAATAGTTTGCGTTGTAACTTTAACCAATTTCCTCTTCCTTTCAGTTAATTCTCTAGCTTTAATTATAACAAAAATAACGATTTCAGACATGGTTCAGCTTGCAAGAAACACAAGCGAAACGGTTGCAATAATTTCAAGACAACGACTATAATTAAAGATAGTGAAAAGCATCACAAATAAGAAAGGGGCTTATTATTATGGCACGTTTGGATGGCAAGGTTGCACTGATCACTGGCGGGGCGAAAGGTTTTGGACTCTCAACGGCAAAGCTGTTCTTACAGCACGGGGCTAAAGTTGTGATCACAGATGTTGATCAAGCAGGCGCAGATCAAGCACTGGCTGAGCTAGATAGCGACAATGTGATCTTCATCAAGCAGGATGTCTCAAAAGAAGACGAGTGGGAACCAGTCTTCAAAAAAGCAGTTGAGAAATTTGGACCGGTTAATGTGGTGGTGAACAATGCTGGTATTCTGGAATTTAATGATGCAGAACACATTACTACTGAGGAATGGCACAAGATCCAGGCGGTTGATGTTGATGGTGTGATCTATGGCGTCAAATACGGGATCAAATATCTGAAAGAAAAGGGCGGTTCGATCATCAATCTTTGTTCGATCGCTGGGTTGATAGGGATTTCCAATTTGTATGCCTATAATGCTGGCAAAGGTTCAGTGCGGATCTTGACCAAGTCAGCAGCCTTATACTGCTGTGAACAGAATTATCCGATCCGAATCAATTCGGTCCATCCAGGCTATGCGCATACGCCAATGGTCGATGCTTATCCGGAAATGCGGCAAGATCTTGAAGCTTTGCACCCAATGAAACGTTTGGGGAGTGCAGAGGAGATCGCTAATATGGTAATGTATCTAGCTTCCGATGAGTCCTCATTTTCGACAGGCAGCGAGTTTGTCGTTGATGGCGGGTATACTGCACAATAGGGTGAGCATTAAAGGGCGGTTTTCAAACCGTCCTTATTTTTTGAGTGAAAACGGCGTTGTATGTAGATTTTTAAGCTTTAAAAGCAACTTTTTCGTACTTAAAAACAAAAAAGTTGATAAAAAGACTTTTATTTTCTGCCAGATTATTGTATGATGTTTAAGTACTGATTTGAGAGTTTTGCCACTGTGGCGGAATTGGCAGACGCGCAGCGTTCAGGTCGCTGTTTGGGTTATCCAAGTACAGGTTCGACTCCTGCCAGTGGCATAAGAGAAGCCTTTAACACTAGGTTTTCAGCGTTTGTTGGACAACATTTGGACAACAGCTTATAAAGGTTCTTCATTCCGAGAGGGTGAGGAGCTTTTTTTATTGCCAAGATTTTACAGCAGATCTTCGATATGATCGTCAGACTTCGCTTTATACTCAATTAGGTAGGCATATTTCTTCAACGGGGAGATCATGTCAGTATGGTCTAGCAGTCTGCTAGTGCGTATAAGACTGCATCTTTAGACAAGAGACTAGCCGCATGCGAGAGCCGTAAACTATGGAAATGGAGGCAATGTCTTTCCTACCGATTTTACAAATAGCTTTGTCTTTATACTTATTATTGTGTATAATAGAATGTGTAGTTAGGGGAGGAGTACAGAAAGATGCCTATGAAGCCGAAAGAAATCGTTAAGTTGTTAAAAGCCAACGGTTTCATTGAAAAATCTCAACGCGGTTCACATCTCAAAATGTACAATCCTGAGACACACGTTTCAATACCAGTTCCGATTCATGCAAAAGAATTGAAAAAAGGTTTGGAACAAAGCATTTTGAAACAGGCAGGGCTGAAATAAGCCTTTGTTTGCTGGACTTAATTGCAAGGAGGAAACAACCATGGCAAACTTATTAGTCTATCCAGTTATACTTCATCCAGAAGAGAAAGGTTACTTTGTTGAAGTCCCAGATATTGATGGCGGATATACTCAAGGAGAAGATCTTAAGGATGCAATTGAAATGGCTGCTGATATGATTGGCTTGATGCTTGAAGATGTTACAGATTACCCTAAAGCTTCAAAATTAGAAGATATGGATGTTAAAGACGGAGACATTAAAACAATTGTTAGTATAGATATGGATGAATATCATCGCAACAATCCAAAGACTGTCAGAAAGAACGTATCTGTTCCTGAATACTTGGTAAAGTTGGGTAAGGAGAAGAATATAAACTTCTCAGCCGTTTTAACTGAAGCGTTGAAAGTTAAACTAGGTGTTTAGCAGGCGAAAATAATAGAAGGGCGATCGAAATTGCAACGATTGCCTTTTTTGTTGCGCTCAGTATGGGGTAGCAGCAAGTTGGTGCAAGTCCAATGTGAGTCGTAGTGGCCGGTATCACGATTGAAGGCAAGGATGTCTATCGTGGGGTATGATCTAAAGAAAGCTGACCGCACCAGTTGAAGTTTTTCATCGCTTCAAGCCATCACATTAAAGTCGTGAAAACTACCCGAATGGAATATTGCCTTTTTTATGCTAATAAATTAAAAAATAAAATTAACTGCTAGGGTTTTATTTACTATTCCTTTACATTCCCACAACAGAAAAAACATCTCTGAAGCGTAGCGTTATAGGTGAAGAGATGTGTGATCGCGCTAAAGGTTAATGGGAGGTAATATGATGATCAAGCCAAAAATCGTCTCGTCTATTTTTCATATTATTTTAGGTGCTCTGTTAGCCTTGTTGGTATTGTTTTTGACAAATGTATTGCAGATCCGCTAGATGTTCTCAATTATCCAGCCTAGTGCAGAAATATGAGCTATAGATCGCATACAATTTGACACTAGATTTCTTTCCCTTATAATGTAAAAAAATTTATCCTTTAGACGGAGGACTCAGGATGGCAGAAACAGAAGAATTGTCAGGCGCGATCACAAAGTTAGAGCAACAGGTCAAAGAGTTCATTCGAATTGGCGACACTACTAAGACAGTTGAGTGCCAACGGAAAATTATTCAATACAAGATGGCATTAGCTAAAAAACAGTGAAAAAAAGAAATCCCCCATTTTAAAATGCGGGGGATTTTTTGTAGCCTAGAGATAAATAAATTTTATTAAATTTAGTAAATTTTTATTGCAGTGAATTGATTTATTGTTAAAGATGCGGTACGCTTAAATGAAAGCGTAAACATAGAGAGTAAGAGAGGGAGTAATCGTTATGACAGAGAATAATTCAATGTACTTAATTGGACGGGCGAAGATTTATCGTGACGAAGCACAGCGAGGCATCGAACTTGAGTCACAAGGCGAAAATCAGCGCGCCCAGCTAGTTTGGAAAAGCCTGAAGAGAGCCTGCGAGGCAGAACTAGCAAATTATTCACAACAGGATGAAGCATATTTGCATTTTTTGCAACGGATTTCTGCTTCGTTGCAAGATGACGATGCGCTGTTGGCTGATTTAGAATTAATTCGTCTCGCCAGTCGCCAATTCTTGAGTGAACAAGGCCGCTAAATATAGGACAGCAAATAAAAAGCGTGTTATACTAAAGCTGATAGGAAGTGTATCTTCTTAAGCTTTATATGTAAAAAAGGAAGTGGTCACAGTGACAGAACAGGAATATAAAACCATCCTTGTACCAGTCGACGGTTCTGAAGCAGCTGAAAAGGCATTGACGAAAGCGGTTGAGGTTGCCAAAAGAAACCATGCACATCTAGATATCTTAAATGTAATCGACTTAAAACAATTCTCTGTTAGTTTTGCAGGCATGTTAAATGCAAGTGGTGACGTGGTTTATCAGACCTTTGAAGACGTGGATAAATATTTGGCCGAACTGCAAAAGAAGGTTAAAGATCAAGGCTTAGATGACGTTGATGTCCATGCTCGTTTCGGATCGCCGCGAACAGTCATTGCTAAGGACTTCCCAGAAGATCATCAGACTGATCTCATTATTATGGGACCAACAGGTTTAAATGCGGTTGAACGTGTCTTTGTTGGCGCGGTAACCGATTACGTGATCCGGGCAGCAAGTTGTGATGTTATTATTGCTAGATGATCACTTTAACTTGATTATAAATTTAAACCGTGAGGGGGTGGCTTAAATTGGATATTGGAGCTGGTGTGGTTTATGTCATGTTGTTTGTGTTGATGATCTATAATTTGCGTCGGAATTATCACTTGACGAAATTACGTTCAAAAGCAAAAATTAGGCAGCCGGAAAAACTGTCAAAACAAGAGCAGGGGACCTTGAAAGGCTACACAGCCGACAAAAAGAAGTGGTCCATTTTAGGTCAGATTTTTTTCTTGACCTCCTTGTTTATGGCTTTTAAAGGAACTTTGGCGCAATTAGCTTTCTTCATGGATCTGTACACAGTTGCGATGATCGTGGTCAGCAACCGTGACATTGATATCATTAAACTCTTGCGTCAACCATCGCAATCAAACTAAGTTTAGAGTACTGACTGATCTCTCATTAGATAAAGTGGGAGGTCTTTTTTTGTTGAGAACGTTTTGTCTCAAGCAGTAGTCATAAATTTTCCTTTCTAATAGTAACTAAACAGTGTATACTATTTAGTAAGCGCTTTATTTATTAGTTTTGTAGAGAGGATTTTTATGATGGAAATATTAGCAGTTAATTCAGGGAGTTCAAGTTTTAAGTTTAAGTTATTCGAAATGCCGGCAGAAAATGTAATCGCTTCAGGTCAGATCGAGCGGATCGGCTTGCCGGGTTCGATCATTACAGTTAAACATCACGCAGGTGAAAAATTTCACCACAAAGAAAATATTAAAAATCACCGTGAGGCCGTTCAAGTTCTAATGGATCTATTGTTAGAGCTGCATATCATTAAAGACTACTCAGAAATAGAAGGCGTTGGACACCGGGTAGTTGCAGGGGGAGAATATTTTGATCATTCAGTGATCGTTGATGACAAAGTGATCGACCAGATTCGCAGTATTTCTGATTTGGCTCCTTTACATAATCCCGCAAATCTTGTTGGGATCGAAGCCTTTAGAAAAATTTTACCCGCAGCAACTTCTGTAGTTGTTTTTGATACCGCATTTCATCAAACGATCCCGGAAGAGAACTTTATTTACAGTGTTCCTTACGAATGGTATGAAAAATACGGTGTCAGACGCTATGGTGCCCACGGGACCAGCCATCGCTATGTAGCTGGTGAGGCGGCGAAAATGCTGAAACGTCCGTTAAAGGAATTGAAGCTGGTCAGTTGTCATATTGGAGCTGGTGCATCGATTTGCGCGATCAAGAATGGCGAGTCTTTCGATACTTCGATGGGCTTTACCCCGCTGACTGGTGTCTCAATGGCAACCCGTTCTGGGGATGTGGATGTGTCTTTGGTTTCTTATGTGATGGAAAAGATGGGGATCGATTCAATTTCTGAAATGATCTATTTGCTCAATAAGAACTCTGGTCTCTTAGGGGTCTCGGGTATTTCACCAGACAGTCGCGATGTTCTCCAGGTCGCACACACTAACCACCGCGCGCAACTGTCACTAGATATCATGGTGAAAGATATTGTTAAGTATATCGGCCAGTACGCCTTTGAAATGGGCGGCTTGGATGGGATCATATTCACAGCCGGTGTTGGCGAAAACTCTGATGAGATCCGGGCTGCGGTCATGGAACGTTTAGCTTTTCTCGGGATCACAATAGATCAAGAAGAAAATTTGAAACGCGGGGTGCAAGATATTGTCTCTGGTCCTGATTCTAAAGTAACTGTGATGCGGATCCCAACCGATGAAGAAGTCATGATCGCACGTGATGTTCTGGCTTTGAATGAAGTCCCTCAAGCCACCAACTTTTAGTTTAGAGCAGGGGCTTAAGCCTTGCTAGTAAAGGCTTTTGCAGGGCTTTGAAAAAAATTAAAAAATGTAATATTTTTGTAACCAAAAAGTGTTAACAAACCTCCTAAAAAGTGGTAAATTATTCTGGTCAATAAAAAGATAATTAATTCATTTAGGAGGCTTTGTCATGGGCAACAAGCTTGATATTTTGCGCGATTATCAAGTAGCAGAAGAAGAGGCTGCCGAATTAGACAGCGTCTGTGCGATGATGGGTGATTCTACAGTCAGCCATAATCTTCTGAAGGTTTATGATGAAAAACGCAGAAGCGTACGCAACGAGATCAGTAACCTGCAAAACATCTTAGAAGCAATTGAAGCTGCTGAAGATTAGGCGGATGACTCGGGCGATCAAATCAAAAACAAAACAGATAAACTAAAAAACTATGGCGGTACCCATTTATTGAGGGTATCGCCATATTTTTTTAGTAGCGCCTTTGTTTAAACTGCTGCAATTGCTGCGAAGTTAGGCTGTTTATTTCAACAAGTTTATTTTCGATTTGGTCTAAGACATGATTTCGATCGGCTAGGTTCTCCACAAAATCATACTTATCACCGTCGATGATCAAAAAAGGTGAGATGTTGTAAGAGCTGGCCCATTCGCTATAGTAGTTCAACAGATTATGATAATAACTGACTAAAGATGGGTCGGTGTCGATCTGTTCGAATTCACGGCCCCGTTTTTTTATCCGAGAGATCATTGTCTCATATGAAACCTTGATCATGACCATCAGATCCGCGTTGGAATCATCCGAGACAAATTTTAATTCGGATAACATATTGTCCAAAAGTTCTTGATAGATCTGATATTCGATCTGGGTAGCATTCCCCATATCAGTGTTCATTTTCATAAACATCGCGTCTTCGTAGATCGAACGGTCCAAAATATTATTGGTGCCGCTTTTAGCCTGCTTGATCATCTTGAAACGACGATTGAGGAAAAATGTTTGTAGGAGATAGGCGTATGGATTAGAAACATTTTCTTCTCCGGCCGATCGGCGTTTGGCGGCAATTTCGTTACCTTGATAAAATAATGGAAGCACCGGATTATCTTCAACGGGTTCATAAAATGGTGTAGTGCCAAGTTCTTGTGCTAAAATTTCGGTCAAGCTGGATTTGCCAGACCCAATAATTCCGGCTAAGGTGATCAAGCGCGGACAACTCCTTTTCGGTTTTAAATGCTCAAACGACCACAGTTTGCGGTCCCATGTTGATTTGGCTGCAGATGCATACCTCATCTATTTTACATTGAGCAAGAGGGCTTTTCAATCTTTAGTTCACCGGCTAAAGTTTATAAATTAATTTGCAAGAAAAACTGGTACCTTAATTGACGGAAATGTATAATTAACCTGTAAATCTTAACAAAAATGTGTTTAGCTTTGGAAAAAGAAGGAGAAAAACGAATGATTTCAAGATATACTCGACCTGAAATGGCTGCTATCTGGAACGATCAGACTAAATATGAATGCTGGTTGGCTGTTGAAATTGCTGCTGATGAAGGGTGGGCCAAGCTTGGCCAGATCCCGGAGGCTGATGTTGTCAAGATCCGAGAAAATGCTGCCTTTGACGTTGATCGGATCGCAGAAATCGAATCTGTGACTCATCATGATGTGATCGCCTTTACCCGTAACGTTTCGGAGTCGTTAGGGGACGAGAAAAAGTGGGTCCATTACGGTCTGACTAGTACAGACGTAGTTGATACCGCTTATGGTTATCAGCTCAAAAAGGTCAATGATGTTTTGCGGGCTGACTTGCAGCGTTTTAAAGAAATCATCGCGACCCAAGCCAAAAAATATAAGCAGACTGTCATGATGGGGCGGACGCATGGTGTCCACGCTGAACCGACAACTTTTGGTTTGAAATTAGCTCGCTGGTACTCTGAGATCAATCGTGATATTGAGCGCTTTGAGCATGCCGCTGCAGGCGTAGAAGCCGGTAAGATCAGCGGAGCGGTCGGCAGTTTTGCTAACATCGATCCATTTATTGAAAAGTATGTCTGCGATAAATTAGGGCTTCGCGCGCAAGAAATCTCAAGTCAAGTTTTACCTCGTGATCTGCATGCTGAATATGTTGCCGTTTTAGGCTTGATCGCCACTAGCTTGGAAGAATTTGCAACTGAGATCCGGGGCTTGCAAAAGTCTGAAACTCGCGAAGTTGAAGAACATTTTGCCAAGGGACAAAAAGGTTCCTCAGCTATGCCGCATAAGCGTAATCCGATCGGATCAGAAAATATTTGCGGCTTGGCTCGTGTGGTTCGTGGGCACGTTCAGACTGCTTATGAAGACATTCCTTTGTGGCATGAACGCGATATTTCGCACTCATCGGCAGAACGTATTATTTTGCCGGATACCACGATTTTACTTGATTACATGTTGAACCGTTTTGGAAAAATTTTGGCTAACTTAACTGTTTTCCCAGAGAGAATGAGATCAAATATGGATAAAACTTTTGGGCTGATCTATAGCGGTCGTGTTTTATTAAAACTGATCGATACTGGGATGAGCAGAGAAGAAGCCTATGATCTGATCCAGCCTAAGACCGCTCGTTCTTGGGATGAACAGATCCCATTTCGGCCGCTGTTAGAAGAGGATCCGCAAATTACTGACAGACTGGATCAAGCGGCATTGGATGATGCATTTGATTATCACTGGCATTTACGCAGAGTTGATGAGATCTTTGACCGGGTCGGCTTAAACTAAAAATAAAATTATTTGCAAATAGCTGACAAAAGGTTTGACTTGACTGCTAAATGGGTGTAAATTGGCGTCTAATGTCGAAAGGAGCATTTTTTAGATGACAAATTTTGCTTACCAAGCTTTTAGTGAAGTTGCCCGCCAGCGCACATTTATCTCGGCTGCTAAAGTACTGAATGTGACTCCTTCGGCGATCAGTCATTCTATTGCGACTTTGGAAGATGAATTGGAATTTCCGCTCTTTATTCGAAACCGCACAGGAGTCACACTGACCCCAGACGGCGAGCGGATCTTGCCTATCGTGCAAGAGATCTTAAATACTGAGATCAAACTACATGAGGAGGCCGATCGGATCAAGGGACTGAATTCTGGCAAACTGCGAATTGGTGCTTTCAGTAGTGTCTGCATCAATTGGCTGCCCGAGATCATTCATGAATTTAAACAGGAATTCCCCGAGATCGATATCAGTATTGAGCAAGGAAATTTCAATAAAGTAACTGAACAGGTGCGCCTGGGCCGCTTGGATATAGGCTTTTCCGCTTTGCCTGTCAGAGATAACTTGCATGTGGTTGCTTTGCACCAAGATCCGATCTATTGCATCGTTCCCACCGGTTTTCACCCCCAAAACGGGCAGACGATCACTCAAGAAGATGTTAAAAATGAACGTTTCATGCTCCAGCAGATCGATTACGATCGGGAAACAAAGCAAGCATTAGACACGTACAGCGTGTCGGAAAATTCGATCCAGTTTAGTATTGATGATGCTTCAATTGTAGCAATGGTAGAGAGTGGTTTAGGTTTGGGGATCTTGCCTGAATTGGCCATGCAAAATCTTGGCGGGAATGTCAAATGTTATCCTTTTTCGCAGCCGTTCAAGCGAACGATTGCTGTTGTTACTCAGGATGAAAAGAGGCAGACACCTTCCAGCCAAGCGTTTTTACAGCTTGTCCAAGAATGGATCAAGCAGCGTTATCCTGCCGAAAAAATTTTGGCAGACTAATTGAAAGAAAAAAATGTAAGCAAAGTACTGGTAAAATAGCTTTTTTTAGGGTATACAATCAAGTAAGGATTTTTAGTTTGATGGGCGAGCTGCTGTAGAGATCTCGCCCATGTTTTTTGGAAAGACGCACCAGGTAGCAAAACGGCTTCGTGCTGTGATTTTAGTTGAGCTGCTCATGGCAGCAGGTTGTGCTTATCCAACTATCAGCTTCTAATGCTGAGGTTCGCATTAAAGCTGATAGTCCGATAATGCTCGCCTGCTGAACGCCATGCTTCGCTCTGTGATTTTAGTTGAGCTGCTCATGGCAGCAGGTTGTGCTTATCCAACTATCAGCTCTAATGCTGAGGTTCGCATTAAAGTTGATAGTCCGATAATGCTCGCCTGCTGAACGCCATGCTTCGCTCTGTGATTTTTAGTTGAGCTCCGAGCAACAGAAAGCCGTGCTTATCCAACTTCGACACTACATTGCCAAGCCCGCAATATAGTGTCAAAGTCCGATAATGCTCGCTTTCTCCCGTTGTTCTTTGCTCTGTGATTTTAGGGGGAATTATAACCGTGAAAGAATTAACCAAAGGCAGTCCTATTAAGTTGATCCTGTCGTTCGCCTTACCGCTTTTGATCGGTAACTTATTTCAACAAATTTATAGTTTATCCGACACTATCATTGTGGGACAGACATTAGGGGTCAAGTCATTGGCTGCTGTTGGTTCTACAGGGAGTATTCAATTTTTGATCATCGGTTTCGCTCAAGGCTTGACCGCAGGCTTGGCTATCATGACCGCCCAATATTTCGGTGCGCAAGATTTTCGCAAAGTTCGGGAAAGCTTTGCCACGAGTATCGTCATCAGTCTCGTTGTAACCTTGATCTTGACATTTTTGAGTGTGTATTTTATTCATGACATCTTAATGCTGATGAATACGCCTGCCGAAATTGAACCTCAGGCTCAGGTGTTCTCGACGATCATTTTTGGCGGGATCATCACCCAAATGGCTTATAACCTGCTGGCAAACATTATCCGCAGTTTAGGGGATAGCCGGACCCCACTCTACTTTTTGATCATAGCTGCGGTCTTGAATGTCTTTTTGGAGTTGCTGTTTATTGTGGTCTTTCACTGGGGTGTTGCTGGTGCTGGTTTTGCAACCGTAACTGCGCAAATGTTTTCAGTTTTGTTTTGTGTGATCTACATCATTAAAAAAATCCCGCTGCTGCAAGTCCATTGGACGGATTTTAAAAAAATCGACAGCAAGGCCATCAAGTCGCATTTGAGCGTTGGTTTACCAATGGGCTTTCAGTCCTCGATCATAGCGATCGGCTCTATCATGATCCAGTCAGCATTAAATGCCTTGGGAACGACTGCCGTGGCTGCGACGACCGCATCTAGTAAGATCGATCAGATCGCAACCTTACCCCTGAATTCCTTTGGTGTAGCTGTTGCGACTTATACTGCACAAAATTATGGTGCAGGAGAATATAGCAGGATCTTGAAAGGGGTCCGCTCTGCGACGATCCTGACTGTTTCCTTTAGTATCGTAGCGGGATTGGTAATGATTATTTTTGGCCAAGATCTGGTCATGGTCTTCTTGGGCAAGAGTGATCCCGGGGTCTTGAAGTTGTCGCAAATTTTCTTCAACGTTAATGCTTCGTTTTATCCTTTGCTGGGACTGCTCTTTATCTTCCGTAACTGTATGCAGGGTCTGGGCAAAAGCGCCGTGCCGACGATGGCCGGCGTAGCAGAATTAGCCATGCGTATTGGAGCGGCTTTGATTTTGGCACCAATTTTTGGATATGCAGGCGCTTGTTTTGCCAGTCCTTTAGCTTGGATCGGTTCATGTCTAGTGCTGATCACATCATATGTACAATCTGTGAAGATGTTAAAAAGACGGCAAGAAGCTAAAGATGCGGGTAAAACACAGTTGGCAGAAGAATAAAACTCTTGCTTTTTGGAGCCAGTTTTGATAATATGCACTTCGTATTCCATAGACAGCCGTCGATGGTGCAAGGTTCAGACGGCTTGTTATCAGTGATAAGGGGTGAGACAGATGGAGTCTGTATTTAAAATTGGGGATCAAGTTAACTGCAAAAAATTTGGTTCACTGCAAAAAGATTTTATTGGTACGATTGAAAAAATTTATGATAATTCAGCGATGGTTTCAATTGATAAGTTTGATGAAAGCGATGCTGTTGCGGTTGCTGACTTTCACAATCGCGCGATCGTTCGTTTAGATAGTATCAAGAAACGGGCAGTCAAGGGTTAATTCTGACTGAATAATTGTTTATTGGTCAAAGGATAACCTAATTACAGGAATCGGCTGACAAAAAAGTAGTGACAAGCGCGGATTACTGTGCTATACTTGTTTTTGTTGTTGCGGGTATAGTTTAGTGGTAAAATCCCAGCTTCCCAAGCTGATGTCGCGAGTTCGATTCTCGTTACCCGCTTGACTAAAACATCTTCGGCAATGAAGGTGTTTTTTTATAGCACTAAAAAAATAAGAATAATAGATTTAATTGAATTTCGATGATAGAGACTAGTAATTAAGAGCGGTCGTTAGCGAATCTGGAAGGGTGGAAGCCAGGTGATTTAACTTAGTGAATCGTACCTCTTAGAAAACAATTAACTTTTTTATGAGTGGATCATTAATCAATTAGAGTGGTACCGCGGGCTTATTCTCGTCTCTTGCAGTTTATTTGCAAGGGACTTTTTTATTTTTGAAATTGGCACGCGCCGCGAGGAGGAAAAAGGATGGATCAGAAAAATTTAGTAGCACAGGCGATCGTTACGGCCACGGATGGCACATTGTCATTAGAGCAAGTTTTACCTAAAATCGAAGTACCCAAGAGCTATGACTTGGGTGATTACGCTTTTCCGGCTTTTATTTTAGCTAAGTCTTATCATAAAGCACCACAGATGATTGCTCAGGAACTAGTTGAAAAAATTCCGCAGGAAGATTTTGATAAAGTTCAAGCTGTCGGACCATACGTCAATTTCTTTTTGGCTAAGCAAAGTTTCAGTCAAACGATCTTGCAAGATATTTTAGGCCAGCAAGCTGAATATGGCGCGCAAGATCTAGGACACGCAGGAAACGTTCCAATCGATATGTCTTCGCCTAACATTGCAAAGCCAATGTCAATGGGGCATCTGCGGTCGACTGTGATCGGTAATTCTTTAGCTGAACTGTTGAAAAAAGTTAACTACAATCCTATTAAGATCAACCATTTGGGTGATTGGGGGACTCAGTTCGGCAAGTTGATCGAAGCCTATAAACTCTGGGGTAATGAAGAAGAAGTCCGGCAAGATCCAATCAATACTTTGCTGAAATACTATGTGCATTTTCATGAAGTTGACCAAGAACAACCGGAACTGGATGATGAAGCACGGGCTTGGTTTAAGAAATTAGAGGATGGCGACCAAGAAGCACATTCTTTATGGAAATGGTTCAGAGATGAATCCCTGAAATTCTTTAAGGGCATCTACCAGGAATTAGGGATCGACTTTGATTCTTATAATGGCGAATCGTTCTATAATGACAAGATGGATGAGATCGTGGAGCTCTTAGAAGAAAAGGGTCTCTTAAAAGAAAGCCGCGGCGCTGAGATCGTTGACCTCGAAAAATATAATTTGAATCCTGCTTTAATCAAAAAGACCGATGGAACGACTCTTTATATTACTCGTGATCTGGCTGCTGCTCTTTATCGTTTCAGAACATATGATTTTACGCAATCTCTGTATGTTGTGGGGAATGAACAGACCAACCATTTCAAGCAGCTGAAAGCTGTTCTCAAAGAGATGGGCTATGATTGGTCCGACCAGATCCACCACATCCCATTTGGTTTGATCACTGCCGGTGGTAAGAAGCTCTCGACTCGCCGCGGCAACATTATTTTGTTAGAAGATGTTTTGAACGATGCTGTTGCTTTAGCTGAGAAGCAGATCGCTGAAAAGAACCCTGATTTGCCGAATAAAGAGCAGGTGGCGCACGATGTCGGAGTTGGGGCAGTCATTTTCCATGATTTGAAAAATGAGCGTTTAAACAACTTCGACTTTAACTTGGAAGAAGTTGTTCGTTTTGAAGGTGAAACTGGACCATACGTTCAGTATACACACGCGCGTGCCATGAGTATTTTACGCAAGGCAGGGGATATCGATCGGGATAATTTAAACATTGTTGGTCTCAATGATGAAGGCTCTTGGGAAGTCGTTCGTCAGTTGGCTAACTTCCCAGCTATGATCAAGCGAGCCGTTGAAGAATATGAACCTTCAGTGATCGCTAAGTATGCGATCCGTTTAGCTAAATCTTTTAACAAGTACTATGCTCATACTAAGGTCTTGACAGATGATGAACAGAAAGATTCTCGTCTAGCGATGGTCGCCAGTGTGGCTGTTGTCTTGAAAGAAGCTCTGCGTTTGCTTGGCGTCAATGCTCCGGATGAAATGTAGCAGTTTAATTTAAGCGAAATTAAAATATCAGAAATATACCTCCAACAAAAAGCAGGCTTGACTGCTGACTATTTGTTGGAGGTTTTTTGATCCAGAACTTTGTGATTATAGACGTCAGCTAATAGTGGTAATAATCGCTGTTAGATCAGAAGATAGGGTTATGCTACGGATTAACAAATTAAAACTTGCACAAGGAATATCAAGGTGCTATAATATTAATTATTGAATACCAAATATAAACAAAATCAACAATAACTATAAGTTGAATCATAATAAAATTAGTTTAGGAGGACCAGTTTCTTCAAAACGCATTGGCGCGGAGATCAGCTGAATAAAGTTATGATAAAAATCACTAGCACATTAAAGTCTGTCGATATCCATGCACTATTGACAAGAGATTCACAGTTTAGTTTATATGAAAAAGAAATTCTAGCTGCTTCAAGTCATGCTCTGATCTACCAAGCAGGTTCAAGGGTGAGCCTGCAAGCTCAAACAGCCGGTTTACAGATCTATTGGCTAGCGCAAGGGTCATTGCTGCTAGAAGAGCCTTGTAGAAATGGCAGTACCTACTATACTTACTTGAAAGCCGGTATGTATTTTCCAGCTGACCTTGAGTTGACCCGCCAGGAAACACTTGTTTCTTCACTTCATTTTTGTGAGGATTCAGTTGTGCTCGCAATCCCATTTAAGTGTTTTGAGGATTTGAAGGTTAGGAGCAAGCACTTTTTCAATGTGGTTCATGCCAGCATGCTGGAAAAATATCTGCTGCAAAAGCAGATCCAGGAACAGTGTACTGCTGGTCAAATTACCGAACGGCTGCAAAACATTCTGATCTTTTTTGGGCAAGAATGCGGAGAGCAGCTCAGTAGCGGAGATGTGAAATTGCCCAGTGTTTTAACTTATGACACGATCGCATCTTTTGCCCATACCAGTGTGCAGACGGTTGGACAAAAGGTTAAGCAGTTCAGACAGGGTGGGATCTTATCGGATCAATCCCGCAAACTGATAATTTCAAGGACGATTTTTGAACAAGGGCTGTCTTATAAAACTGCTCTTTAACAGCTAAAAAGGTTAATAAATCTGGAGAAAGACGACTGGTCTGTGATAATATTTGATTATGAATCCATTCGGTCAACAGAAAATTGGACCCTGGGTAAGTATCAGAACTAACTTTTACAGATAAGGATGATCTAATTGAAAAAGGAATTACGCCAAGCTCGGATCGCTTCGTTGATCAAGCAGCAAATGATCCCTAACCAGGAAGCATTATTAAAGGCTTTGGAAGAAGAAGGAATTAAAGCCACCCAAGCAACTGTTTCACGGGATATTCGCGAAATGCAGATCGTTAAAGAAAGCGACGCTAACGGACAGACACATTACACCCTGTTTCAAAAGGGTGCGCAGAATCCGCAAGAAAAAGTCGCTGAACTGATCAGTGAACTCGTAGTTGAAGTTACAACAGTGCAGTTTATGAATGTTGTTAAGACGACTCCGCGAAACGCCAACGTATTGGCAGCGCTGATCGATGGAGTCGGTATTGCCGGAGTTGTGGGAACTTTGGCTGGGTATGACACCTTGGTTTTGATCAGTCCTGATGCGGATGCAGCACAGAAGATCGCCGCATATTTTGCCAAATATATGTTGGAAAAATAACACTGGCACTTTGCAGGTTGCTAAATCTTACTTAAGACGCGAGTCTCTGCGCTTTAAATTCTTAGAAGTGTGATAATATAGAACAGACTAAGTATATTATCAAGAGGAAAAATAAGTTATGAGAGATTCATCTTTTTGGAATAAGTTTAAACAGCAATTTGCACACTTCTGGAGTATTTTTTGGTCTTGGGTCGGTGAAAAGTGGAGCAGATATCAACTCTGGCGTTGGTTGGCAATTGGTTTTTTGAGTATTTTTTTAGTTGCCAGTATTTATCTGACTTTTGTCGCTAAGACGACTGATGTTTCAGGTTTAAAATCGGCTTTACAGCAGTCGACCGAGATCTACGACCAGGATAATAAAAAAGCGGGGTACCTGTACTCGCAAAAGGGGACCTGGGTTTCTTCCGACCAGTTGTCGCAGAACATGAAAGATGCAGTTCTTTCAAGTGAAGACCGCAATTTCTACCATGAATATGGTTTTTCTTTTAAAGGACTAGCCCGCGCAGCCTGGCTGCTGGTCAAAAACAAGGTAACTGGGCGAAATTATATCAGCGGCGGCGGGAGTACTTTAACTCAGCAGCTGGTAAAAAATGCATTTTTATCGCAGGAACAGACTTTCACTCGTAAGGCCAAGGAAATCTTTATTGCGATGCAGGTTGAAAATGAGTACAGCAAGAATGAGATCTTGACGATGTATTTAAACAATGCTTATTTTGGCAATGGAGTCTGGGGAGTAGAAGACGCCGCCCAGAAGTATTTTGGTGTGCATGCTTCTGAATTGACAGTACCTCAAGCTGCTACTCTGACAGGGATGTTATCTAACCCGGCTCAATATAATCCCATCGACCATATCCAAGCTGCACGGCAAAAGCGGAACTTGGTATTGACGACGATGGTCAAAAATAAAAAGATTTCTCAAGCCCAAGCAACTCAATATCAAGCTGCAGGGATGGTATTGAATGATACTTACCAATACCGTTCGGGTTATAAGTATCCTTACTACTTTGATGCTGTGATCGACGAGGCTATTAAGGATTATGGCCTGACTGAAGCGGAAATTATGAACCGCGGCTATAAGATCTACACCTCCTTGGACCAGCAGCAGCAATCTCAGATGCAGTCAACCTTCGCGGATTCCTCCCTGTTTCCAAATGCGGCTAGCGATGGGACTAAGGCTCAGGCGGGTTCAGTTGCGATCGACCCGAAAACAGGCGGCGTTAACGCAGTAGTTGGCGGTCGGGCTGAGACACATGTTTTCCGCGGTTATAATCGTGGGACCGGGCTGATCCGTTCGCCAGGGTCAACGATCAAACCACTAGCGGTATATGCACCGGCACTACAAAGCGGCTATCATTATGACTCTAAGGTTGAAGATAAGCTGCAAGGTTTTGGCAAGAATGAATATACGCCCCACAACTGGGATGACCAGTATGCAGGCGAGTTGCGGATGTATCAAGCCTTAGCTTTGAGTAAGAACACAACTGCTGTTTGGCTGCTGAATAAGATCGGTGTCAAAAAAGGCTTCCGCTCAGTTGAAAAATTCGGGATCCCATTAGACAAAACCGATGAAAATCTGAGTCTTGCCTTGGGTGGCCTGAAAAAGGGTGTTTCCCCTTATCAGATGGCCAGTGCTTATACAGCGTTCGCCAACAATGGTGTCCGTAAAAGTCCGCATTTTATCACTAAAATTGTGGATTCTGAAGGCAAGACGATCGTGGATCGGACCAATGTCAAATCAACACACGTGATCTCCAGTCGTGTTGCCAAGCAAATGACCAGCATGATGATGGATGTCTACACCAATGGTACGGGCGTTTCCGCTAAACCGGACGGGTATACGATCGCCGGCAAGACCGGTTCGACTGAAAGTACTACGGCTTCGAATAACAATAATGATGATAATGATAAGTGGTACATTGGATATACTCCAGATGTTGTTGTGGCAACATGGATCGGGTTTGATTCGTCCAAATATTCGATTGCTAATGTTGGCACCAACGCTGGTTCGGCCCTCTTTAAAACTGAGATGGAAGGGATCTTGCCAACGACAGCTCAAAGTTCATTTAACGTCAAGTCCGCTTCAACTAGGTACAATGAAACTTTAGCTGGTAAAAGCGATGCTTCTTCTAACACTTGGAATTCGATCGAAAAAGCGGGCGAAGGACTGAAAAAGAAATTTTCTGAAGGTACATCCGGCATTAGAGATAAGGCTAGTCAAGCTGCTGAATCCGGGAAACGGTACCTCGAAAGTATCTTCGGACGCTAAGTTAGACGGCAATAAATTATTTGGTTGCCATGGCTTTAAATGTTACAATAATAATTAATATCAGCAAGGAGGACATCTACGTGATCAATATTTATGATTCAGCTAATCAACTGGAACAAGACCTGCGTCAGACGCAAGAATATCTTGATTTAAGCGCAGCTATGGCTAAGCTTAAAGCAGAACCTCAAGCATTTGATTGCTTCAAGCGGGTTCAGCAAGCTCAAAAGGATCTGCAAACCAAACAAATGCAGGGTGATCTTTCAGACAAAGATATGGAAGAAATCAAAAAATTGGCAGATGAAGCACAAAACTATGACAGTTTGTCCGATTTAATGCAAAAAGAACAAGCTTTAAATGCTGTTTTTGAAGAGATCAATAAGATCATTTTCAAACCAGTTAGCCAGTTATATGATTTCGAATAGTACGCGGGAAGGGACTGTTTCTTGAAAGACAGTTCCTTTTTCTTTTATGTACTGCGTTGAGTTCAAAAAAGCAGGAGGCAAATTGTGGAGACCAAAAAGATTTTCGACTATCAGGTTGATGATAACATGGCTCTTTTTGTACTAATAAAGGGAGCTGATGTGCGGATCGCGAAAAACGGCAAAAAATTCATTGCTTTTACTTTCGCTGATCGTTCAGGCGAGATCAGTGCTAAGTTCTGGGACGCCTCAGAGCAAGACATCGAATTATTTGAAGCTGGGAAAGTTGTTTTCTTGCAAGGAAAAAGGGAGACATATCAGCAGAATCCGCAGATCAAAATTTATAAACTACGTTTGGCAACTGAAATGGAGCCGGCTGATCCGAGCCTTTACTTGCAAAGCGCGCCAGAAAGTACGCAAGACATGGAAAAAGAACTCGATGAGGTTATTTTTGAAATTACCAATCCAAATTGGAATCGGATCGTGCGCTACTTATTAAAAAAATATCATGCTCAGTTTTTCAGCTTTCCGGCTGCTAAAAAGAATCACCATGATTTTGCTGGCGGTTTAGCCTTCCACACACTGTCAATTTTGCACCTGGCTCAGTCAGTTGTTAAAGAATACCCAGGGCTGAATGCACCACTCCTTTATTCCGGTGTGATTTTGCACGATCTCGGAAAAAGCTTAGAGCTTTCCGGTCCCGTTGCGACTGTTTATACCGTCCCGGGGAATTTGCTGGGACATATCGTTTTAGTTGATGAGGAGATCACTGAAGCGTGTGATAAGCTCGGGATCGATAAAATGAGCCAAGACGCAATTTTGTTACGCCATATGATCGTTTCTCATCACGGGTTGCTGGAGTACGGGTCGCCTGTGCGTCCGCACCTGCTGGAAGCCGAGATTTTACATCACTTAGATGATTTAGATGCTTCGATCATGATGATGAATAAGGCACTTGATCATACGGCACCTGGAGAATACACTGAGAGAATTTTTGGGATGGATGGGCGCAACTTCTACCGGCCGACAGAAGATGGTTCTTTAGCCAAACCAGAGTAATTTGACAGAATAAAGCAGCGCAAAAATACCGGGCTGATCATCGTGCGGCGCCAAATCTTTCAATCAGTTTCAATTTCCAGTCACAGCAGCCAAAAATGGCTAGAAAGTGGGAACATTTTTCGAAAGCAGGGTTCTATGCAAGATATATGAAAAGCTAACTAAAAAACAAAGAGTAAAAGCGGGACCAAAAAAAGGAGTTTATCATGAAATACTTCCTACAAATTGAAAACGCGATGTTGTTTATTTTGACGGCTTTTATTTATTTTTACCACTTTCATTTTTCTTGGGTTATTTTTCTGCTTGGAATTTTACTAGTTGATTTGTCGCAAGTCGGTTATTTATTTAACAAGCAGAGTGGGGCGGTTTTGTATAACTTGTTTCATAACCTTGTTTTACCGGCATTGCTCTTGTCAGCTGCGCTATTGACTAAAAAAGATTTGCTATATATGACAGCTTTGATACTCTTTGCACATGTCTGGATGGACCGGATGCTTGGATTTGGGTTGAAGTACGGAGATAGTTTTCAGCATACGCATCTATCGTAAACTTGCAGCTGGTTGAATGTGATCAGCAGCTGAGTTCTGCGACTAAAGTAAAAAAACAGGGACAAAATTCTGAATTCAGAATTTTGTCCCTGTTTTTTTGAAAAGATGATAGTCATTGATTTGAGAGAAGACTATTTTGAACTGGAACTTGTGCCAATATAGTCGGAAAGGATATCTTTAAGGTCGCTGTCTTTAATGTTGACCTTACCCTTTTTAAGCTCTTTAGAGATGACTTTTTGCATGTAAGTTGAATCTTGCATCTTATCATCTAAGATTTGTTTCTTCAATTCAGCTTTATGATCTGAGAGCTTGCCTTTACCAGGGTTCTTAATGGAATAGATCACATGGTAACCATAGCTGGTCTTAACTGGCTGAGCTGTAAATTCACCTTGTTTTAACTTGAAGGCTGCATTCTTGAAGGCGCTGACCAAGCTAGTGTCAGTGTTGTCGAAGGCTGGCAGTTTACCACCTGAATTTTTAGTCTGGGTATCAGTTGAGTACTTCTTGGCTAAGGCTTTGAAGTTCTTATAGCTGCCGTCTTTTTTCAAGCTGGCAATGATCGTTTCAGCCTGTTTCTTGCCGGCATCGTTGCCTTTCAACAGAATATGGCCGACAGTGACTTTAGGCTGATAAGACTTCCACTGTTTTTGCAGCTGTTTATTTGTTACCTTAGTGTTAGCTTTAACAGCTTCTTGCAATAAGAGGGAAGAACGCAATTGTTTCTTATATGAGCTCTTGGTCATTCCATTTTGTTGGAGGATGGAATTAAATGAGGAACCATATTGCTTCTTAGCCGTATTGTATTGTGCGGTGACTTTCTTATCGGAAACCTTTTTGCCGTAGTTGCCTTCCAGCACTTTATCTAAGATCATCTGCTGCAAAACTTGCTTACCGGAGGAAGTCTTCTTCATACTATCGTAGTATTCGCTCTCCGTGATCTTACCGCCTGATGTTGTGGCAACGGTCTTGGAACAAGCTGCTAGACTGAAAGCCATCAAGATCGCAGCTAATCCGGTTACCCATTTTTTCATTCTGTGAACACATCCATTTCTATATATATTATGTTTAATCAGTCACAGACTAACGATTATTACTATAACATAAAAAACATAACCTTAGAAAGTGCCTGAATAAATTTACTTTAACTTAAAAATTGTAACGAAATCAGTTATCTCGCTGATCGTGAATAGTTATTTATTCATCTTTGCGATGCTTTGGTTTAACTTTTTAAGTTTAGGCTCTGCTTCTTGCAGAAAGTCTTGGATCTCTGTGGTAATTTCTTCAACGGTGTTTAGAGCACTTTTTGTCTCAGTGATCAGGTTTTTGGTAGAGACAGTTGTGTTTTTGAGTGCTGATTTCACAGTGAGTTTGGTTGAAGCAGGGCTGGTTTTAGCCTGCTGTTTTTTATAGAAAAGCCAACCCAGAGCGGTGGAACCGCCGATCAGTGTTAAAAGTACTGTTTTTTTCATAGTTGTCCCTCACTTTGGTTGAATATTTTTAGCGATCCGGTCTGCGATCTCGTTGAGTTTCTTTGCATCGTATTTGTCAGAGTTATCACTGAAATGCATGCTAAAGTCGTCGTCAGAATTGTACCGTGGGATCAAATGGATATGAGAGTGGAATACCGACTGGTAAGCTAATTCTCCGTTGTTATTCAAAATGTTGAGGCCTTTGATCTCAGGATCAGAGTCGCGTAATGCACGTGCAATTTTAGGGATCCGTGCAAAAACATCTGCCGCCAGTTGTTCATCGTAGCCGTAGATATCATTGACATGCTTGTTAGGGACCACTAAGGTATGTCCTGGTGTAGTCTGTGATAAGTCTAAAAAGGCAGTCACGGCATCGTCTTGATAGACCTGTGTACTTGGGATCTCACCAGCAATGATTTTGCAAAAAATACAATCTTCCATATTAAGGAACCTTCTTTCCATGTAATAATTAGTATATAGTCCCAGTATACACTAGACACGAATTTTTTTAAGTATTTGGCGGTGCAAAAAGTCAATGTTATAATCTAAAAAGGATTAAAAGGCTATATTCTTGGCATTCAAAATTTAGAAAAAGACGTGTAATTAGTTAGAAGGTAAATTGTTCTTGAGAGGATCTTTTTAGAGAGGAACTAAAAGATGAGTTTAGAAGTTGAACATTTAGTCGGGGGTTATTCTTCGCTCCCTGTTTTAAAAGATATTTCATTCGAGGTCAAGCAGGGGACACTGGTCGGCCTGATCGGCCTGAATGGTGCGGGAAAATCAACCACGATCAATCATATTATTGGGCTCTTGCGGCCGCAAAAGGGGTCGATCAGTTTAAATGGCGTCTCCCTCCAAAATGCCCCGGCTGCCTACAAGAAGAAAATTGCGTATATTCCTGAGATACCAGTCCTCTACGATGAGTTGACATTAAAAGAGCACTTGGAACTAACGATGATGGCTTATAAGTTGGAGCAAAAGCAGGCTTGGGACCATGCTTTGCGCTTGCTAAAAATTTTTCGTTTAGAAAAGAAATTAGATTGGTTTCCAATCAATTTTTCTAAAGGGATGAAGCAAAAGGTAATGATTGTTTGTGCGATGCTGCCAGATGTTGATCTTTTGTTGGTGGATGAGCCTTTTTTGGGCTTAGACCCCTTGGCAACCCGTGATTTGTTGAATCTTTTGGCGGAAAAGAAAGAAAATGGGACGGCGATTTTGATGTCGACTCACGTTTTAAGCACGGCGCAAGAGGTGTGCGATAGTTTTGTGATGATCGATGAGGGACAAGTCTTAGCCGATGGAACTTTTGCAGACTTACGGAAGCAAAGTCGGCAGCCGACTGCTTCACTCTCTGAGATCTACCTTGATATGACTCAAAAGTAAGCCAGTCGTTTGTGGGAAAACATCAGCTTCTTGAGAACTTTTATGAAATTTGAACAGGATCAGCAAACGACTTAAAAGTTGATCGGTCAAATTTACAGCAAGAAGCAGATGAACCAAGCAGCCGTCGGAAAATACTGGTGCATTTCTAGAAAAACAAAAGAAAAGTGGTCTGAAGCTATGACAAAATACTTCTGGAGATACCCGTGGCGGCTCGCTTTTACTGTGGTAGCGAACATCACCGCTGCAGGAGTGCTTGTTGCCTATTCCTATGTTTTACAGTTGATTACAGATATTGCCACGGGAGCCATCCAGCTGAGCTTTGCACTTGCGGTACCAGCTGTTATTGTTTACTTAATCGTGCAAGCTTTAACTGATAGTACAGCGGAATATTTGAATGAATCAGTTCCGGCACGAATTGGGCAAGAGCTGCGCGGTGAACTGTTTACTCATTATAATCAGTTCCGGCCGTTGCATTTTTATCAAAAACAGGTCGGACAGTATGTTGCGCAGTTGACTAAGCAGGTGGATGTGGTGACCCAGAGCTATTTCCATGTTATTTTACGGGTCGTTTATCTCGTCAGTTTACTCATCTTAGCAGTACTGGGAACTTTTTTGATCGATCCGGTGATCACGGTGGGTGTTGCACTTTTAAGCTTGCCTGCAGTGATTTTTCCTTTTTTAGTCAAAAAATGGCTGGAGTCGGCTAAAACTGATCTGGTCATAGCCATAGAAAATTATACGAGCAAAGTTGCAGATATCTTAGCCGGTTTTACAACGATCCAGTATGCACTTTCAGTCCCCCAGTTTAAAAGAAAACACGAGCGTGCGAGTAAACAGGTTTTACTAAAAACGGTCAGGGACCAACGAATTCAAAAAATTACAAGCGGTGTGTCTGATTTTCTAGGTGATGTCATGTATTTGGGTGCTTGGTTGATGGGTGCGTATTTTGTGCGCAGAGGAGAGATCACCTTAGGGCAGCTGGTGGCTTTCTCCCAATTAGCAAGTTTGTTTAATTGGCCAATGGCGATGCTGACAGAAATGCTGGCTGAGTTTTATGGCGGACGTAAGCAGGCGCGCGAACTGGCGATGATCTTGAAAACAACTACTGACGGTCCATTATTTCTCCCAGAGCAAACGAATTTTTCTATTTCACTCAATAATGACCCCTTAATTGAATTTCAGAATGTCAGTTATCAAGTTGACGATAAACAAATTTTGCAGTCGATCGATCTGCAGTTTGCAGCCGATAAGAAATATCTCGTTGTCGGTGCAAGCGGCAGCGGCAAGACGACCCTGATCCGAACCTTGCTGGGGGATTTAGCTCCAACTGCGGGTACGGTTAAATTGCAGGGCAAACCAATGATAGAGTTTGATCGGGGTGCGGTTTATTCAAATTTCGGAGTAATGACCCAAAAGCCGGATATTTTTCAGGGCACAGTTCGAGAAAACGTCACTTTGTTTGACCAAAGCTTTTCAGCGGACGCGGTCAAAAAGGCCATTTATCGCGCGGGATTGGGTTCCTGGCTGATCCAGCATGGTTTAGACACGCAAATCAGTGCGGAGTCGCCCTTATTGTCAGGTGGAGAAAAACAGCGCTTAGTGCTGGCCAGGTTATTCTTACATGATCCTCCTTTTATGATTTTCGATGAATTGACCACTGGACTTGATCCGCAGATCGCTGCAAAACTGCAGATGGACCTGCTTTCGATGCGACAAGGATTTATTCTGATCACGCATCAATATAACGCGGCAACATTCGCGCAGGTGGATGAAATCATTGTTCTTCAAGAAGGTCAGGTTATGGCACGGGGAAATGCGGGGGACGTGGAGGTTTCTGAAGCTTTGACAGATCTACAATTGATCTAACTTCATGGCAGCGAAACTGCAATTTAGCCTCTGAAATTCAACCATTACCTAAAATATTATTGATCTCTGAGAAAATGAAACGAAAAAATTGTGTCAGGACCTTGGTTTTTCATCCATTTGGTACCTGGCGCAGAAAGGCGGTTCATTAGTATGAATGAACTATGGAAAAAACGACGCGCGTCATACCAGCAAAAACTTTTGAAATACTTGCGCTTTGTTTTTAATGATCATTTTGTGATCGCGCTGCTCTTTTTATTTGGAGCTGCAGCACTTTCATATTCGAATTTCTTAAAGTCGCTTTCACCGCAAAGCGATCTCTGGTGGGCAAAACCACTGGCAGCCTTGATCTTGCTTTTCTTGCTGCATAGCAATCAATTGGCGACTCTTCTAAAAAAACCGGATCCGGTATTTTTGCTGCCGCGCGAGCAAGGAATGCGCGACTATTTTAAGGCAGCTTTTCAGCACAGTGCCACAGTAGTTGGAACAGTTCAAGTTGTGTACTTCTGCTTATTATTGCCGTTTTTATTATTGGCAGCCCATTTAAGTCTGGCAAGTTCTATTTGTTTAGGGCTGACGCAGCTGGTCTTGGCGATCCAACGGATCGAGCAGCAAGGAGCAGCGATGTATCTTCCTTTGCCCCGGAATTGGAAATGGCAAGTTGTATTTGCTTGGCTGCTTCCTGCAGTTATTTTAGCAGGCGGTTTATATCTAAGCAGTCTCTTGAGCTTAATTTTGGCGCTTATCTTGGCGGGTACCCTTAGATCCTTGCAAAAAGTTAAGCTGGCACAAAGCCCGCTGGACTGGCGTTATGCCAATACAAAAGAAGATGGGCGTCAATCGCAGTTAGCCCGCTTTTTTAATATGTTTACGGATGTTGCGACTCTTTCGCCGCAACCGAAACGGCGCCGCTATCTAGACAGGCTCTTACCTCAAGCTAAACCAAGTTCAGCGGGATTTTTTAAGTACCTTTTCTGGCGCGGTTTTCTTCGCAGCGGAGAGTACAGCAGTTTGTATTTAAGATTAACATTCTTGTGTTGGCTGATCCTATTCTTCCTGCCAAATTACTGGTTGGCACTGGCGATTGCTGCACTTTTCATTTATTTGATAGCTTTTCAATTATTGCCGATCTACATGATGTACGATGAAGTTGTATTTATGCACACGTATCCTATAAATATACAAAATAAATTTAAAGCATTTTCTTGGGTCTTATTTTCTCTGCTTTTAGCCAGCACGATACTCTTCACTATTCCGCTGGCTACCCAAGGCTTTGGACTGGTAAAAACCTTGCTGGGCCTGCTTTTATTGCTGGTTGAGAGCTGGCTGCTTGCAAGAATATACAGCAAATTGAGACTTAAGAAAATTGCTTGACACCAATAGCGTGAATTTGTAGACTTGATGTAGTGATCAGTTCTGAGGAAGTCAGACTGATAATTATGAACTGAAAAGGAGCGTTGTCCAGATGGATCTCAATTTAGAGAATGGCTGGCAAGTGCTCCCAATCGGCGGAGATACTGGTACGGCATATATGGGGATCAAGCAGCAGGAAAAAGTTTTCTTGAAGCGGAATCCATCACCGTTTATTGCGGCTCTTTCACTTGAGGAGATCACTCCTAAGCTGATATGGTCTAAACGGATGCAGACCGGCGACACTTTGACGGCACAACAATGGATGAATGGGCGTTGTCTTGAGCGTAGCGAGATGCATTCAACTCGAGTCCTTGACTTATTAAGCAGGGTCCATCATTCAGACCTCTTAAAGAGGATGCTCGAGAAAGTCGGTGGTGTGCATTATCATCCAGAGGATTTTTTGACCTTGTACTTTCGCGGAGTTCCAGCAGAGTTGCTGGCACATCCCTTATTGAAAAAATGCGCCGCTTACCTTGAGACGCACTTACCGCAATATGAAGAAAGCCAGTATGAGGTTTCGCATGGTGACTTGAATCGCAAGAATTTTCTCTTGTCTGATTCGGGTGATTTGTACCTTGTGGATTGGGAATCAGTAATGTTTGCTGACCCAGCAAAGGATCTCAGCATGTTAATGTGCCGCTATGTCCCACGCGCAGATTGGAAGCAATGGCTGGAAAGCTATTTTGGAAAAGAATTACCGGAGGCAATGGAGTTTCGAATTCAGTGGTATGCACTGATGAATCTCCTTTTGGACGTAAAGTATCACTATCGGCGTGGTCGTT
Source organism: Ligilactobacillus salitolerans (assembly GCF_003864415.1). Classification (GTDB taxonomy): domain Bacteria; phylum Bacillota; class Bacilli; order Lactobacillales; family Lactobacillaceae; genus Ligilactobacillus; species Ligilactobacillus salitolerans. Next base: position 7,117 of record NZ_BFFP01000012.1, on the reverse strand, counting down.
TCCATGAAATGAACCAAGACATACTCAAAATACAAGCAATTTTTACAAATATTTACGCATAACTTAACGATATCAGAGCAGCTTAAATAAAGTTCATAGTTTTAGTTCTAGTAAGTAAGGATCCCTCAGGGAAGCAGAACCCCTGGGGATTTTTTGCGGTAAAATAGTAGTGTGAGCAAAGAAACTTAACTGCGATTTCTTCGCAGCTTGGAGGAAGAAATGAGATTAAAAAATAAACCCTGGGCTTTACCATTAATTCAAGAAAATCCGCAATATGTAGTCACAGAACCGCAAAAATTTCGTGGTCAATGGCAGGAACGATTTGCCGCCAGACAACCTTTAATGATCGAAGTTGGAATGGGAAAGGGACGGTTCATCCTAGAAATGGCACGTCAAAACCCAGATAAGAATTTTATCGGCTTAGAGGTTCAGACAACGGCGACTGGGATCGCATTAAAAAAACAATTGGCAGCCAATTTACCCAACCTGCAGTTTATCTGCGGCGATGGCAATGAGATCACAGAAATGTTTGCGCCAGGCGAAGTTGCCGGGATCTACCTGAATTTCTCTGATCCTTGGCCCAAAAAACGGCATGCTAAACGGCGGTTGACTTACCGGACATTCCTGGCTCAGTATCAGCAAATTATCGCCTCAGACGGCCTGCTTGAATTCAAGACAGATAACCAGGGGCTTTTTGAATATTCTTTAGCTTCGCTGAACAACTACGGGATGGTCTTTGACCAAGTCTGGTTGGATCTGCATCATTCAAAAGAAGCTGCTGACAATGTGATGACTGAATACGAGGAAAAATTTAGTCAAAAGGGACAACCGATTTATAAGCTGGCTGCCCGTTTTGAAAGTAAAAATTAAGCTTCACATTGCGGTAAACATTAAGATATGAAAATGGCTGGAATTATACTATAATTGATTTTAAACACTTACACAGGGCAGCAGGCTGAGAGCTTGCAACTAGCAGCCAGCATGCAGATCGCAGTATTGTGAGTTTGTTAATGCGATCTTTGCCCTTTTATTTTTGGAGGTACTATCATGGAAATGTTAGCTAAAATGAATAAACAACAATTAGAAGAAAAGCTTGGCTCTGGGCAATATGTTCTGTTCTTTACCGCTGATTGGTGCCCGGATTGCCGTTTTATTAAACCGGCAATGCCTGAGATCGAAGCGGATTTTGCCGATTATACCTTTATTCAGGTCGATCGTGACGAGAATATCGATCTTTGCCAAGAATTGATGGTTATGGGGATCCCAAGCTTTATTGTTTATCAAGACGGCAAAGAAGTTAGTCGTTTCGTGAATAAAGATCGGAAAACTAAAGCAGAAGTTGAAGATTTCTTAGTTGCTGCTAAATAATTATCAAGGGATAGAGGAGACTAATTTAAAATTATGCTGATCGCAAGTTACAATTTGGCACAAACCGGTGATGTCCTGATGGTCGTTTTACGTCAGGATACCACGCAACAAGTTTATGAAAAGAAAAATAATATCGTGCGAATTTATGATGAAAAAAGCGGTAAAACGTTAGGTTATAACTTTTTTGCCGCTTCAACATATTTGCCGCAATTAAATGCAGCTGGTCAAGTCAATTTGACCGCCGAACAAGTAGAACTTTTAAACCAGCAATTGCTCGCAAATGGGATGCCTGCCGAACTAGTTGTTGATGATCAGCCGCACTTCGTGGTCGGCTATGTGGAGACAATGGAAGAACATCCTGACTCGGATCATTTGCATGTTTTATCTGTTCTAGTCGATGGCGACGAGCACTTGCAGATTGTCTGCGGTGCACCTAATATTGCCGCGGGGCAGAAAGTTGTCATTGCTAAAGTTGGTGCGATGATGCCTTCTGGTGCAATTATCTGGCCGGGTAAACTCCGTGGGATCGACAGCTTTGGTATGGTTTGTTCAGCACGCGAGCTGGCCTTGCCAAATGCTCCGCAAAAGCGCGGCATCCTTGAACTTCCCGCTGCTGATTATCAAGTCGGCGAAGCATTTGATTTTTTACAAGCTGCAAGTTTGTTCTCAGCTTAAAAGGAATTTAATTGGTAGGGCGAGCTCCTTATGGCAAACGTTATGTGCCATGGTTTGCTCTTTTATCCGGGTAGTGGGTGCATTTTTGCAAGGAACACTGCCCGATTTTTTTATGATTGGATGATTAACTGATGAAACATTATGATGGACCAGCATTTTATCGAGTACAGCGTGGTCCGAAAAAACAAATGAGCACACCTGAAAAATTTAATAGAAAAAAAGATGCCCATGTTCATCGGTCTGTTGCACAGCAGGATGCACAGCATGAAGTTCGTGTTCAAGTTTCTCAAACAGCGATCAGTTCAAGACCTTTTCGACCGTCTTATATTCCTCCTTCGATCTTAAATAGGTCGCAATCCAAAAAAGCTGCGCCAACGATTTCTTATCCGCGTTTATACCAAGAATTGCACAAAAAGGCAGAAACCTATTTTTGGTTGTCAGATCAGGAAGATGGCAGCGAGCCTACTTTTGACTTGACTGCAGACTTACAAAGCAAGGCAAATCAACCAGCAAAAACTGCAGCTCAAGGCGAGGATCAAAAGGGGCCAGCTTTTTCAAGTACTCAGTCGGCCGAGGCTGATCAGGCTTTCTCAAGTCAAAGCGAGTCTGAAGTTATCTTACCTACGGAAACATTCTTGCCGCAACATCTAAGAAGCGGCTTAGACGAAAAAGCAGAGGATTTAAATGACGGAACAGTTCAAGCAGCAGAGGTTCAGGATCAACTGATCTTGCCAGATGAAAATCAAGCTGAAAAGCTGACTTATTTGGGTGAAAAGCCCCTAGATTTGGACGAGGCTGCCACTCATCAGCCTCAAGTTGAAACAAAACCTGTACAGACTATTCTAGCGGGTCCTAAAGAACCAACTGAAGTTTTTGTTCCAAAGAAAGAACAACAAGAGCTTAGTCCTGCAATTTCTCCAGAGAAAGCAGAGCAGTCGGACAGCAAGAACGATGAAAAAGAACATACTGAACTCGTAATCAGAGATCAACAGCCCCAACGAATAGAGCCTAAAGAGCGGGCCTTAAATCGTTCTTTCGCTGATATCTTAGATTTTGAGCAAAATGATCAGCGAAACTTAAGTCTGTTTTCGCAGCACGAAAGTCTTGTCAAAGATACTAAGCAGGCTGCAACTGAAGCGGCAGATGCCAGTTATCAATTTCCAGGGCTTGAGTTGCTGCCTGAGCCAGTAGTGGACGATGATCCACAGCTCGATGAATGGGTTTTGAAAGAAGCAGATACTTTAAACGAGACCCTGCAGGCTTTTCATGTGAATGGGACCGTTAAAGATTGGACGATCGGTCCGACTGTGACGCAGTTCGAGATCACTTTAGGGCGTGGTGTTAAGGTCAATAAGGTCACAAATTTAACCGATGACTTAAAGTTGGCTTTGGCAGCTAAAGATATTCGCATCGAAGCGCCAATTCCTGGTAAAAGCAGTATTGGCATCGAGATCCCAAATAGAACTTCCCGGCCTGTGATGCTCAAAGAGGTCTTGCAATCACAAGCCTTTCAGTCGGCACGTTCACCTTTAACGGTTGCTTTAGGGGTCGATTTATTCGGTAAACCACGTGTAACTAATTTAAAGAAGATGCCGCATGGTCTGATTGCTGGGGCAACAGGGTCAGGAAAATCTGTTTTTATTAATAGTTTACTGATCTCCTTGTTGTACAAAGCCAAACCTTCAGAAGTTAAATTACTTTTGATCGACCCGAAGGCGGTTGAAATGGCTCCTTACCAAAAAATTCCGCATCTTTTGGCTCCGGTAGTCTCAGACCCCCAGTCTGCTGCGGCAGCCTTGAAATGGGTCGTCAAGGAGATGGAGGAAAGGTATGAGCGTTTAGCAGCAAGCGGAGCGCGAAATATTGATAGTTTTAACGAGAAGGCTGCAGCCGCGGGCGACTTTGGGCTCAAGATGCCATATATTGTCATTGTGATCGATGAATTGGCTGACTTGATGATGGCTGCTGCTTCAGAAGTGCAAGATTATATTGCTCGTATTACTGCCAAAGCCCGAGCAGCGGGGATCCATTTATTGATCGCAACACAAAGACCGAGTGTCGACGTTGTGACGGGGACGATCAAAAATAATATTCCGACCCGGGTAGCCTTTATGGTTTCTAGTCAAGTTGATTCACGGACGATTTTAGATTCAGCCGGAGCAGAACGTCTTTTGGGCAAAGGAGACTTGTTGTATCTGGGTAATGGCGCGAGTCAGGCTTTGCGCCTGCAAGGAACATTTATTGATGAAGAAGTTGATCGGGTCACTGATTTTGTCAGGGCTCAAGGGCAACCGCAATATGCTTTTGACCCGGATGGTCTGAAAGAAAAGGCTCGTCAATCAGAAAATGAGGATGAGCTGATGCCCCAGGTCCTCAACTATATCGTTAACGAAGATGCAGTTTCAACTTCCAAGCTGCAGCGGGTTTTTTCGGTCGGTTATAATCGAGCAGCAAGTATCGTAGAGGACTTGGAAAACAAACAGTATATCTCTGGGGCGAAAGGCTCCAAACCGCGCGATGTTTTCTTGACGCCAGAACGTTTGGCTAAAATTCGGGAGAACTAAACACTAAAACTCTAAAATTTAGCTTTAATTCTGACTAAGTATGATAGACTAATAGCAGTAGAAACTGAAAAGAGGACACTTGTAATGAGAATGGATACGACCTATTTTTTTGTTGGTATCAAAGGGACCGGCATGAGTGCTTTAGCATTGATCCTGCACGACAAGGGCTGTGAAGTGATTGGTTCTGATATTGATAAATACACGTTCACACAGCGTGGGCTTGAACAGGCGGGAATCAAAATACTGCCATTTAACAGTGAAAATATCACAGAAAATATGACCATCGTGAAGGGAAATGCCTTTGATGATGAACAAGTTGAAATTGCCCAGGCTAAACAAATGGGCTTGCAGATCTGTACTTACCCGGAAGTTGTTGAAATGCTGGTGGAGGAGACTACTAGTATTGGTGTTGCTGGTGCACACGGGAAAACCAGTACGACTGGCCTTTTAGCACATGTTTTGAGCAGTGTTTCGCCCACAAGCTTTTTAGTTGGCGATGGTACCGGGAAGGGAACGCCCGACGCGCGCTTTTTTGCGTTTGAAGCAGATGAATATAGGCGTCACTTTGTCGCCTATCACCCAGACTATACGATCATGACTAACATTGATTTCGACCATCCAGATTACTTCACGGGGATCGATGACGTCTGCGCGGCTTTTCAGACTTTAGCCGATCAGACCAAGAAAGCGATTTTTGCTTGGGGTAAGGATCCGCACTTACGTCAAATCAAATCTAAGCTGCCGATTTATTTTTACGGCACAGATGAAAATGATGATTTTCAGGCTAAAAACATCAAGCGTACAACTAGCGGTTCGAGTTTTGATGTGTACTTTAAAGAAGATTTCTTAGGCAACTATGAGATCCATATGTTTGGCGCACATAATATCTTGAACAGTTTAGCGGTGATCGCTGTTTCCTACTTGGAAGGATTAGATCAAGCAGAAGTCCAGCAGCATCTGTTGACTTTTGCTGGTGTCAAACGCCGTTTCACTGAGAAAAAAGTTGAAGACATGATCATCATTGATGATTATGCGCATCATCCGCATGAGATCAAAGCGACTTTGGATGCTGCCCGCCAACAATACCCGGATAAAGAGATCGTAGCTGTCTTCCAGCCGCATACTTTTAGTCGGACCATTGCGTTGATGGATGAGTTTGCTGAAAGTTTAAATTTGGCAGACAAGGTTTACTTGACCGAAATTTTTAGCTCCATTCGGGAAAAGAACGGCAGCGTAACTGCTGCTGACTTAGGACAAAAAATAACTAAGGGCGGCGAAGTTTTAAGTGTCGATAATATGTCGCCATTGTTAGATTTTCACGATGCTGTGGTAGTCTTCATGGGCGCCGGGGATATTCCTAAATATGAACAAAGCTATGAGACACTGTTGAGCGCAGTGAAATTGCGCAAAAATTAGTTTTAAAGTCCGACAGATCGGCTGGAATTACTTGTTTTGCAAAAAGTATTGAGGTCTTGACTAGCGCTCCAGGCTTTCCCATGGCAGATTTGTTGTAGGGCATACTTCCCTATGGTATGATGATTTTGGAAGCTCTTTTAAAAATAACGAGAATGATGAAGAGAGGGAGATCAGATGAATAATTCGAATCAGACATACACTCCTGAAGCCAGCGGTTTAAACCGGTTCTTCACTAAGATGTATGGCTTTATGGCAGGGGCTGTTGCAGTTTCTGCTCTGGTTGCTTTTCTGTGTGCCAGTGTTTTTCCGATGCAAGTGATCAATTTTTTTGCCGGCAGCATGTGGTCAATGCTCTTGTTGTTTGCGGTCCAGCTGGTAATGGTTTTTGCGATTTCATTTAAACCCGATCGTTCTGGGCTCATGAGTGCTAGTCTGCTGTTTGCATTTGCTGGTGTTGAAGGCTTGTTCCTAAGTGTTGTCTTACTGGTTTATGATATTGGCGACATTTCAATGGCCTTTGTGGCTGCTTCAGCCGACTTTATTGTTATGGCAATTCTTGGTGCCGTTACTAAACGCGACTTGACTCGGATCGGTACTCAAGCTTTGGCAGCATTGATTGCTTTGATCGTGGTGTCGATCATCAACATCTTTTTGCAAAGTGCAATGATCACTTACTTCTTTGCTTTTATCGGCGTGATCATCTTTACGATCATGACTGCTTGGGATTCACAGACCTTTAAGAATATGTACCTTGAGTATGGTTCACAAGTCAACACGACATCGTTGGCTGTTTCTGGGGCATTACAACTGTATCTTGACTTTATCAACCTGTTCTTACAGCTGCTTTCAATTTTTTCAGGCGGCAAAGGCAGCAAGAATTAAGTATGATTTTTAGCTCAAAAAGGTGTTTGACCGTGCGGCGGCCGGCGCCTTTTTTGGGGTGTACACTTTTTTGTGTTGATGAGTAAAATCATCAGCACTATTTTTTTCTCAAAATACTAAAAAAGGACATCATTGTCCCTCAAGTGCTAAGATTAAAGTGTCCAAAAATCAATCAAAGCGAGGTTTTAATGATGTCCCAAGACAATTCTATC
>NZ_BFFP01000011.1 GCF_003864415.1 Ligilactobacillus salitolerans | reverse complement strand
ATCAAAAACATTTTGCTGCTGCCGTGCAACGAACACTTCGACGATCATAAGATCAAGGCTCGTTTGGCCGGCAAATCCGCGCATGAATTAGCGCGATACGGTGAATTATTTGGTGAGAGCGGGGAATTTGGTTTCGCGGAAGTTTCCCACAAATTCTATCAGCAGCACAAACTCATTTCAAAAATTGGCGACTAAAGCAAAGAAAGCGGGAAATTATTGATGAAAACTATTAAGCTGGGCATCGTTGGTTTAGGCACTGTCGGCACTGGCGTCGTGCGGATCTTGCAAAGAAACCAGCAAAAAGTTCTAGAAACGAGCGGCTGTCGTTTGGAAATCAAAACGATCGTTGTCGCTAATTTGGATAAAGAAAGAAAAGTCGACCTCACCGGGATTCATTTGACCGACCAAATCGACGAATTGATCAACGACCAGGAGATCCAGATCGCCATCGAAGTCATGGGCACGATCGAACCCGCCCGGACCTACATCACAGCCTTGCTGAACAGCGGCAAAAATGTGATCACCGCCAACAAAGACCTGCTGGCCACCAAGGGGACCGAATTGATCGAATGCGCGCAGCAAAACGGCGTTAACCTTTTGTATGAAGCAAGCGTTGCCGGCGGGATCCCGATTTTGCGCACGGTTGCAAACTCTTTTACCGCCGACCAGATCGTCTCAGTCGCCGGGATCGTCAACGGGACCAGCAACTATATTTTGACCCAGATGTCTGAAAACGGCCTGACCTATCAGCAGGCACTGGAGGATGCTCAAGCTTTGGGGTTAGCGGAAACGAACCCTACTAACGACGTCAGCGGAAAGGATGCGGCTTACAAAATGGCGATCCTGACCCAGTTTGCATTTGGAGTGACCGTCCCCTTAGAAAAAATTGCCGTCGCTGGGATCACACAAATCACCAAAGATGATATTACCCGCGCTCAAAAATGGGGCTATTCGGTCAAACTGATCGGGCAAGCGCAGCCGAATGGCGACAAGCTTTCGATTTCAGTCGAGCCGATGTTTGTCCGCAAAGGCTACCCGCTCGCCGCGATCAAAAATGAAAATAATGCCGTCTTGGTGACCGGCTCCTCAGTGGGAGAAGTGATGTTTTACGGAGCTGGGGCAGGCGAACTGCCGACCGCCAACAGTATTTTGAGCGATGTGATCGCGACGGTCAAAGATCTGAGGCTGCACACGACTGGCGCCAAGTTTAATACTTTCAGCCGTGCCGCTGAGCTGACCGATCCAGCCGAACGGACCAGCAAATATTTTCTCGCGCTGTCCGCCACAGATGACGGCCTGACGGAACCATCAATAACCCAGCTGCTATCACAAAACGGGTTGAATCTTGCCGCCCAGCTTGCACCCAGCGCGCAGCCGCAAACCGAATTGGGCTACAAAACCCAGCCGATCTCAGCTTCACGGTTGGCTCAACTCAAGGCTGCGTTTGCCAAATCAAGTAAGCTCACGCTGACAGCAGCTTACCCCGTTTTAGAATAAGTTTTTTAGCCACAAAAAGAAGGCCCCTTAAATGGCAGGCCTTCTTTTTAGTGTGTTTACTTGTTTACTCATCATCTTTGCCGAAGCTCTTCTTGAGACCTTCAGCGGCGCCTTTGGCAGCATCTTTAACGTCATCAGCTTTATCTTTGACCTTATCGGCTTGATTTTCAGCCTTGCCTTCAGCTTCTTGTTTTTTGTCCCCAGTAACCTTACCTAAAGCTTCCTTGCCCTTACTTTTAGCCTGATTCAACTTGTCTTCAAAATCGCTCATCGCTTAAACACATCCTTTAATTTGATTTGCTGTTGCCAACACCATTATTGTAGCTAATTTTCGTTCATGAAACCATTTTATTGCTCATAAAATCAGGCTTTTTAAGTTCATTTCCTCTTAGTCCAATTGTAAATTGCAATGCATAAGAGCACAAAGAGCCCCACTTGAAACGTAATACTGATCGAAAAAGTCATCTGCTCCCACCTTCCTCATTATAAATACCGCGGGATCCGCTCACCATTTGACTGCCAGATCTGGTCTTTAAAGCCGGTAAACCGGAGTGTGAAGTTAACACGATGCTGGAGTTCACGGACGATCTGTTCAAAATACACCCAATCATATTCGCGCACCACTTTGATCGGGATCGAGTGTGTATTCTCCTCCCCTCTTTTGTAGAGAAAAAAGAAGTTAAAGGTCCGATCAAACGTGTTATTCACGATCTGGATCTGATAACGCGCCCGAACATGCGGCTGAAAATAATGCTCGATCCGTTCCTCCATCACATCAACTTGCTGTTTTACTGAAATCACTTGCACCACCTCACTTTTAATTATACGAACATACGTTTGATTTGCAAGTGGAAATTTCTATTATCTGCAAGTTGTGTTATGGTGGATTTGTAAAGGTAAGAAAAATGGGGGAAAAAAAATGTCCGAAGATAATATCAACGAACGCATGACGCAAAGTATGCACGGTACGCCAAAAATCAATCCTGACGAGCAGCACAAGTATCTGGGCACCTTTCGAGAACGCGTTGCATTAACGCTTGACCAAGGGGAAGCGCAGCAGCCGCAGTTCATTGATGTTTTGCATAAGGAACTGGATGACCATCCAGAATACCACCTGTTGATCAACGGAAACGCTTCTGAGACGGCCTTTAATAATTTAACTGACCTTTCAGCGCAGGTTTCTAACCACTCGAAGATCTTAGCAGGTAAAACAGCGCCGGACGGAAGCGAAGCACTGGCTGCCGTTGTTTGTACGGAAAGTACAGCCTTGCATCTGGATGAAGTTGACGTCGCCAGAAGATTTCCACAATAAAAAGCAGCTGTGATGTTGGATTTAACTAGCATCACAGCTGCTTTACTTTTTGGAATATCCTAGACTGAAAAATCAGCACAAAAGAATCATTGAAAATGCAGAACTTTTGGAAATTGCCTCTGTTAATTCGTCGAAATCTAAGCTAATATTAAGTTGGATCATATCATTTTCTCCTGTTCAATGTTTGTCTTAGAAACTACATTGTATCATGAGAATGATATGATCTTTCTTTTTACACAATTATAAGGACACAACTCCTTGATCGTTGATGTGGATACTACTTTGCCTGACTTGTACCCACGACTCTGTTTCCTGGATACTACTCTGCCTGACTTGTATCCACGGTTCTGGTTCCTGGATACTACTCTGCCTGACTTGTATCCACGGCTCTGGTTCCTGGATACTACTCTGGCCGACTTGTATCCACGACTCTGATTCCTGGATACTACTCTGCCCGACTTGTATCCACGGTTCTGGTTCCTGGATACTACTCTGCCCGACTTGTATCCACGGCTCTGATTCCTGGATACTACTCTGCCCGACTTGTATCCACATCCATCATTCAAGCTTAATCAACCTTTTCCCCAATGAATTCTTCGTTGCAACCCATGAAAATATTCTCTCTTATCACTGAACCAATACTGAAATTCTACCCCTTTATTCTCGTAGCAAAAGTTACTAGAGTGGCCCACCCCTTTGGGTTGAAAATGCAAGCGCAGGATTCGCTTCAGATAATTTTCGCTATACCCCGGCCCAAAAAATCGCGCCAGTTCCCCACGATGCAGATCACTCTTGAAATGGAGCACCCCATAATCGCAGATCGTTCTGACAAATGCCTGCTCCTTAGGTTCAACCAGAGAACAACGCCGACAGCGCAATGCATATCTTCTTTGCTCCCAGTCAAAACCGCCGCAACCTGGACAACGGATCCCCGTTTTCAACAAACGCTCACTCTCGGAACTGAAATCTGTCGGTGCCCTGTACGGCGGGACTTGGTAGCGCGCCAAGACTTCTTGCCATGGGTATGTAATGTCATTTTCTGGCAAAGTGCACTCATACTTGAGCTGCTCAAACCATTCCACCGTTTCCCCTAGGGTTTTGACCATGATCCCTGCCGGAACCTGGGCGATCTCTATTTTGGCTCGCGGGTCAATGAATACCAGCACCCTTTTCAGGGTCAGCGGCATATGTTCATCACTCAAGATCCGAGCCAGCATCCCGGCAGCTCGATTAAGCTGCTCAAAAATATTATGTGTCAATACCTTGCCGTTGCAATACCAGAATCCATCCTCATAGCTATAAGAACCCCGGTAATTTTTGATCTCGATCAGATACAATGTCCGCCCCACACCGACAAGTTTATCAAGCTGACAAACCTGCTGCTGGTATGACAAGTAAAGGTCATCGCTAACCTGCGCTCGTTTGCCCAGAGCCTGCCGGCAATACCGATCGAGCGTTGACTCACCCCGAAATCCCTGCAAGGCAGCAGTGAGACTAGCCTGTTCTTCCACAGTTATTTTCGCTCTATTCCTTAACGTATCTAGGTACTGTAATTCAGCGGCTTTTTCCCGCATAAAAAATCACCTCTATTTCTATATACGCAAAATAAAGGCGATTCTGTTTTATTTTTTCAAATTTTTGATCTGCTGGCGCAAAATGATCGGCGCACAGAGCGTTGTGACCACAATTGCTCCAATTACGGCAGAATAATTTGCAGGTGACAGCAAATGCGCGTTGAAGCCCAACTGAGCAATGATCAATGCCATCTCCCCCCGCGAAATCATCCCAGCTCCGATCATCGCTGCACTCTTACCGTTGAATTTGGCCAGCAGCGCCCCGCCGCCAGCTCCGACCCATTTGGAAAAAATACTGACGACCGTTAGGATCAAGAAGAGCCAGAAGTCCTCTGCCAGGCCAGTCAGTGTTAGATTTAGCCCAACGCTGACAAAAAAGACGGGGATAAACATAGCGTAGCCGATCGGTTCTACTTTCCGGTCGATCTGTTGACTATAAGGTGTCTGCCCGATCGCGATCCCAGCAAAGAACGCCCCGATCGCAGCGCTTAAGCCGACTAGTTCTGCAAAATACGCCGCGCCTAGACCTAAAATTAGTGCCATCACTGTTTCTGGGACCGGGATCAGCCAGCGTGCACCCAATTTCATTAAAAATGAAACAACATAGCGGCTGACCACGAAGAGTCCAACAAAAAAGAGCAGCTGTAAAATTAAGCTCAACCATAACGGTGTCTGGCTTGCGCCTTCGACCTTGCCGCCTTCCAGGCTGACCAAGAGGCTTAAGACAATGATCGACAAAACATCATCAACCACGGCTGCCCCCAGAATTGTCGTTCCTTCCGGCGAATCCAGCTGGCGCATATTTTTGAGAACCTCGACCGAAATCGAAACTGAGGTCGCAGCGAAGATCACGCCTAAAAACATATTTTCCACGAAATTAAAGGAGAAAAGCTCACCCACTAAAAATGAACCCGCAATGGGCAGGATCATCCCTGCCAATGCCACGAGCAAACTAGGCTTGAGGTATTTCTTCAATAGGTCCAGATCACTTTCCAGCCCTCCAATAAACATCAGCAATACGACACCAATATTGGAAAAAGTCGTGATGAAATCATCCGGCCGGATCCAATTTAAAACTGCCGGGCCCAATAAAACTCCGACCAACAATTGACCAATGACCGGCGGAAAATTGACACGCGCGCTAAAATGACCCGCGATTGCTGTTGCCAATAATATTAAACTCAATGTACCAAACTGCTCCACAACATCCGTTCCTTTCCACAAAAAAAGCGCGACTCCAAGCGTCCTTAGCAACCCAAACTAAGGTCGATTCTTGAAAGCCGCAGCTCCAACCGTTTTATCAATATACTATTCATCATAGCATAGAATATAAAAAACCCGCAAGCCCATTTCAGACCTGCGAGTTCAAAGCGTTATTACTTTATTTTTTGAGAGTAATCAATAAATATAGGGAGGTTATTGGTTACTGGAATATATTGTACCAAATATTTATTCGAATGTTAAGTCGTAAATTGAAATATTTTTATCTTAATGCTAAAACAAGGTGATCCCGTTGCCAACAATAAAACTGACGGTCGAAAACAGCAAGATCAATGCCAAAAGCACGGCATGGACCTTCTTATGATTGGCCAGCAAGGCAATGTATTCCCGAATAAAGGCATTGGGAATGAAAAACTTGCTAGTTTTGGCGCCCAAACCATCGATCTTCAAGCCGACAAAGCGGGCATAACCTGCAGCCCTGAAGGTATGGTAATCGCTGGTTGCAAATAACCCATGCTGCAGATCAACACCCTGTTTAAGCAAAATCTGTTTGGAAAACTGCATATTCTCATAAGTATTTTTCGACTTGTCTTCTGCCAGGCATTTGTCAGCCGGTGCTCCGTGCAAAAGGGCATACCTTTTCATCGCAACGCCTTCCGGGATCGTTTCGTCACCGCCCTGTCCGCCTGAAAAAACCAGTAAGGGATAGGTATTATTTTTGGCAAATTGTTTTGCCGCAAAATTCAAAGCGACCTGGATCCGACCGCCCAACAGCGGCGACACTTGGTCACCATTCAGCAATCCCGCTCCGAGTACAATAATGTACTCCTGGTTATAACCTGGGCGATACAAGCGTGTGATCAGAAACGAAGTGATAAATGCCAAAAACCAGAAGGCCGCATAGAAAAGAACCGGCAAAACAAAAGTCTGGTAGACCGTAACCGAGTTTTTAGGAAACAGGTCACGATCAAGCACCCGTATAAGCGGCAAAACGATTGCAAAAATCAAGCCTAAAAACAAGGTCAGCATGTTGCCTAAAGTATGGCTTTCCTTATGCCACACAGTCCAGGCATTCCATAAGAGCAAAACACCCAACAGCGAGTAAAGCAGTAATAACGGCACCGAGATCACTGTTAACAGCACTAGCAAGACCGAATTCAGCCAGGGAAGCCGGGTCGCTTCGACCGCCAAGATCAAGGTCAACAGGCCGCTCAAAAGTGCCAGGTTGCCAAGGACCCCGTTCAAAAGACGAAACTTATTTTGGCGCAAACTAAAGGCCAACAAGACCAAGCTCAATACCGTAATTATCAAACCGCCTGTGATCAGGACTAAACTATTGCTATTTAACATTGATCAACCTCCGTATCGCCTAAGAAGCATTATGAATACTGCAGCCAGCCTTGTTTGCGCAACTCAGTCTCAGCTTCCTGACAGATCTCTTGATTATTAATGTGTGAGGCAAAGGCATAAGCCATATGCAAAGCCTTGATCGCTTCGCCATTCCAACGACGCTCAGTCCCCGCCAAGGCATAGGCTAAGTTGATGTAGAGCTTGTCTATTAGTCCAATGATATATTTCTGCCGCGATAAATCGATCCCTTCTTGCGCCAATTTGCAGGCGGACTGGTAATTTTGGGACTTGCGGTAGAAATACGCTGCGTTAGTCAAGATCACTAAATAGGCGCTTGTACTGCCAGAGCGCCGCGGAACAAATCCTTCTATGTGCTCCATGGCTGCCTGCGCGTAATAAGCGGCAGCTTCAAGCCGATCATCCAAAAGGTATTCGATTGCAAGTTCGCTGGCTGTGATCGGCCACAAGATCCCAAGACTATCATCTTCTTGCAAGATCCTATTGTAGGTAAAAATTGTATCCGAGCGCTGAGCGCCTTGACGCGCTGCCAGCCAGGCCAGCATAAATTCACGCTACATCGTCTGTTCATGGGTCAATTTTTTCCCTAAACTTTTGAGCATTTCTGTTGCTTGGGTGTACTGCCGGTTGATCAAGCTGATCCCGGCGTCAGTCAGAACTTCTTCGCAGTTGACATATTCTTTAGTTTTAACAGTTTCGGCAAAATCCAGGTGCAAGCGAGTAATAATTTTTTCCAGTGTTTTAGCCGAGGGAGTGGCCGTTTGTGTCTCGATTTGACTGATCATCCCTTGACTTGTGATCCCGCGGGCGAGTTCGCCCTGAGACATTTTTAATTCTTTTCTTCTTTTACGAATTAGTTCACCATTGATCATAATTTTCGTTCATCCCACTAAAAGTTTTGTTTGAAGCATTGGTTCTGTTTAATAACCTCACTAATTATACACTATACCAATTTTTTCAACCAGCGTATTTTTAGGGGAAAACAGAGTCTGCAAGCTGTAAGCCTGGTAGCAAGGCTTTGCATGTGCACAAATAATTTTTATCTGTTCAGCAAAAGCGTGCACACTTTCACAAAGTACGCACGCTCGTTTTGCTTTGCTGATTTGCATGTAACGTCTAGACCAATTATGAGAGTTCTTCTTGATCCAGGTCAACTCGATAACGACTCAGGTTTCCAGCATGGTCTTTGATAGTCACATAGTAAAAAGCGTTCCCGAATTCTCGTTGGACCGAAAAATCAACGATCTGCCCTTGAATCTGTGCCTGCTGTAAAATTTTCTGGACTTTCTGTTTAGCTTCCTTATCTTTTAGAAAAGACTCAAAGAAATTGCCGCCGTCGTACATTTTGTTACCCCCGTGTGCTTTATTCGCGATCGTAAAAAGTGACTTGCGGATCGTAAAAATTATCCTGAAGGTTTTCCAATAACTCCAAAACTGATGCATGAAATTCCTGCCAATTTTCCTCATCTCGTGCCTGATCACTGTGCCCATCGAAGTATAAGACGCCATATTGCACGTTTTGCTGTTTTGCTTCTGGACGATAGGTCAAAAAACCGACTGAATTTCCTAAAATGACTTGGTAAAGCAGAGTCTGGTCTTCAGGATCAAAGTTTTTTTCAAAGCGCAAAGTAACGTTATCTCGTTTGATCAAGCTTTTTAAATCCGGTACTTCTTCCAGCTCAGTCTGATAAGCCATCGCCAACTGCGCAAAGCGTTCCAAGTCCCGGCGTGAGATCTCAGTTCCGTCCGGATAGCCATAAAGCCTGGTGCTGATCGCTAAATCATCATGGTAAACAACTTTACGTTTGCCAGAAAGAGCAACAATATTAGTTAGGACCTGTTCTAAATAACTTACGACCATTTTTTTCACCCCTTTATTTGCCGCTAAAATTCTAATCTTCCAAATCTACCTTGTTTCGCTTTTATTTTAAACCCAAATCATTCTTCACCCAAAGAGATGCTCTCAAGGCAAGTTAATTTTCCAAAAGACAAACTTTTCACTGCATGATGACCTATTTTTTAATATTAGGATTGACATTCTTCGCTTTTACCCTTAAACTTTCTAATATTATTAAAATTTAATTACATAAAACGAATGTTGTTCTGGTTACACTATCAGTAACCTCATTATTCGTGGAAGGAGATCAGATGTTTAAGAAATATACTCAGATCCCGCTAATTGCTAGGATCCTGATCGGCATTGTTATCGGCGCGCTTTTAGGGATCATTTTTCCTTCTTGGACCTGGATCGACGTCCTAGGCAAATTATTTATCGGCGCCCTAAAAGGAATTGCACCAGTCCTTGTTTTCCTTGTGATCATGGCGGCAATTTCTGGTTACGAAAAAGGAGCCGAAAATCATTTTGGCACGATCATTGTTTTGTATCTCAGCGCGACCTTTCTGTCTGCCGTAGCTGCAGTTGGGGCCTCGTACCTTTTCCCGATCAAATTAGTCTTGACTAAAGGGACTGCTGCACAGTCTTCCGGTGCCCCAGAAAGTCTCGGTCAGATCATTTCCGACCTCTTAACGACTGCCGTTTCCAACCCAGTTCATGCAATTATAAATGGTGATTATCTTGCTATCTTATTCTGGGCAGTCTTATTAGGGGTCGCATTGCAAGCTGTCAGCAAAACGACCCGGACCGTGGTCAATGACTTATCCGGGATGATCGGCAAAGTCGCTGGTTGGATCATTCAATTAGCACCATTCGGGATCATCGGGCTGATCCACGAATCCCTGGTTTCAGCCGGTCTTAAAGGCTTGGTCCGTTATGGTCAATTGATCTTATTGCTAGTCGGCACAATGGTTTTCGTTTATCTAGTCGTCTACGCGATCATGGTCTGGTTTGTGACTCGGCAAAATCCCTTCCCTCTGGTCTTTTGGACCTTAAAGGTTTCCGGGATCCCAGCTTTCTTCACCCGCAGCAGTGCAGTTAACATTCCAATCAACTTGGAAGCCTGCAAAGATCTAGGTTTAAACGAAAAAAGCTACGGTGTTTCGATCCCACTGGGCGGTTCTGCCAATTCTGGCGGGGCAGCGATCACGATTTCGGTTATGACGCTGGCTGCTGCTCATACCTTAGGGATTCAATTTTCATTCTTGCTGGCCTTGCTGCTTTGCTTCTTAACAGCAATTTCGGCCACAGGGGCATCTGGGATCGCCGGCGGTTCGCTGCTGCTGATCCCGATGGCCTGCAACTTATTTGGTATCAGTAATGATATTGCCATGGAGATCGTCGGGATCGGCTTCGTGATCGGTGTGATCCAAGATTCCGTCGAAACAGCCGTCAACTCGGCTTCCGATCTGCTCTTCACTGCGGCTGCCGAATACGGCGACCTCCGCAAGGCAGGCAAACCAATTAATATTAAAGAAGCAGTTAAAAAAGCGAATGCGGCTAAATATTTCTAAAAAAATAGAGTCCCAGCTGATTAAATCAGTTGAGGCTCTATTTTTTAGAAGTTCAGCGCAAGTTTGCCGATAAACAGACCAATTAAGATCCCAGTAATAAGCAACATAATTTTTAGATTACTCTTATCCGTGGCACGTTGTAACTCTAAAGCCAAGGTCAGCTCGACCTTGCCTTTTTCAGTCAGGTACAAGTCTTTAATGAAATAACGTCCGGTCCTGCGATTCGAATTCAGCGTGTACTCAACAAACTTATCATTAAAAATCAGGTCATTGAGGACCTCGTTTTTTTTGACCTCGCTTACTGAGATCTGGCCGGCATCAACTTTCTTCAAAAGCTCAACTTGTCTGTGATTAAGACTTAATTCACTTCGCTCCTTTAGTTTTTCGCTCTATGTAACAAATTATATCTAAATATTACACTGCTAAATGAGCAAATTCAATTTCGTGAAGTGAGTAGTGCACGTCCATTTTTAGCATTGAATCCATCAACTTTATCCCCTGAATTAGCCGATTTTTGTCTTCACAAGAGCCGAACCGCAGCTTTATTTGATTAAATTTTTTAACTTTTTTATTGAAACAAAAAAAGCAAACAGCCGCTCAGCCGTTCACTCTTCATTTGCACGCCTTGATCCATTGCAAATGCGCTTTAAGTTTGGGATCATCGGCTACTTGTGGGTTTTGCGCCCAATTATCGCCATAGGTCTGATCCAAATAACTGATGATCTGATGTGTCCTGACCCGCATTTCTTCACGTTGTGACATCGCTAATTCGCCCCTTTGTCTATACTCCCCCGCACAAATATCTGCGAACTCTGTTTTAATCATAACGCTTTTTGTTCTAATCCGGTTAAAATTAGTCTTATTCTATTCTGAGTAACGGCTAAACTTTTCTACAGCTACAGCTAAACCATCATGTTCATTATCTGAGGTCACAAACTTAGCTGCTTGTTTGACCCGCTGATTGGCATTGCCCATCGCAACTCCCATTCCGGCAGCGGTGATCATCGTCAAATCATTATCTTGATCCCCGATCGCCATGATCTCAGCAGGCTTGATCCCCAACCTCTCAGCCAGTGACAGCATTGCCTGTCCCTTGGTTGCTTGGCGCGCCATAAATTCAAAGAACCACTCCTCGCTATGGACACAGTAGTAACGATCCTTAAATGACTGCGGCAGTTTCAGACTGGCAGCGTCCAGAATTGCCGGCTGATCAGCCCACATGTATTTGGCAAGCGACGGCGCATGGTCAAGCTCAACTTGCGGGCGATAATGCAGCGGCATTTTAGTAAAGTAGGAATCCATGACGGAAACTGGACTGATATCGGCAGAAGTCACGTAGAGATTGCCATCGGGTGTGACTGCCTGACTTTTGACCCCTAAAGACTGAGTAAGCTGCTCAAGTTGATAGTAGTCGGAACCAGTCAATAAATTAGAAACAACAACTTCTTGACTGGCAGCACGCAAGACCTGAGCACCATTGTAGGTGATCACAAAATCATCCAGGGCATCCAGGTGCAGCTCTTGCAGGTATTCACGGATACCAACAAGCGGCCGACCGGTGCAAAGAACAACGTAGATCCCACGAGAACGAGCGGCACGTAAGGTAGCGATCGTTCGCGCAGTTATTTTTTTATTATTATTGACTAAGGTCCCGTCGATATCGGTAGTGATCATTTTAAGAGACATAAGAAAACCTCCAAGGAAAACAGAGCGGAGTGAGGCGCTTAGAAGATGAGCACTAACGGACTTCGGCCAAGAATGCGGTTTTCAGCATGGTTGGTCGAAGTTGGTTAGGCGCAGTCTTCTGCCTCACGGAACTCGACTAAGATAACAGGGCGCAGCAAACCGGGAAGACTCGAGCATTATCGGGTATCGACACTATGATGCGCTTTTGGCATAGCTGGGATGTGGATACTACTTTGCCCGACTTATATCCACAGCCGTCTCATCTGGATACTACTCCAACAGCCCACAAACTTTAACTTACTTTCCTTTTAATTTTAACTTATTTGCATCACGAAACACAAACAGGCATCGTTGATCTTCAGCAAAAAATCAACGATGCCTGTTACATTCAGATTAAAGGCTATTATTTTCAATCAATTCCTGTTGCTGATCATACAGGGATTCTGTGATATAAACCGGATACTCATCCGGGTAGAGTAAACGTTTCTTTGCCGATGGCAACTCGGCTAATTTTGCCTTACTGTATTTTTGTACTTCAAAGACATTTGGAAGTTCAGTTTGCAGCTCGCCTTTTTCATTCAAAAATTCTTTTTGCAAAGTAACTGCTGTAACGTTCTTCAATGTCTGGAACCTCTTCGTTGCTTCTGGATCAGCACTCAGGACCTTCATCTCTTCAATATTTTCAGGAATATCATCGGAACGCAACGTAACTAGGTCAGCAATTGGAGAACCTGTCCGCGGATCATACAGGCGGTAGACCTGCTTTCTCCCTGGCAAAGTTAGTTTACCAATACTTGCGCTGACCTTGACCTTTGGTACCCAGCGTCCATCGGCTTTTTGCACGGCACCTAACTTGTAGACCCCGCTCAAAACTGGCGAACTTGCACTTGTGATCAAATTTTCACCGACACCAAAGTTGTCGATCGCAGCCCCCTCACTCATCAGTGACTGGATGATTTCCTCATCCAAAGCATTAGAAGCAGTGATCGTTGCCTTGTTATAACCGGCAAGATCCAACATTTCTCTGGCCTGCGTGGACAATTGGGTGATGTCGCCAGAATCGATCCGGATGCCAAAATTCTCATAACCTTGCTTAGAAAGCTGGTCAAAAACTTTGATCGCATTCGGTACACCTGAGCCTAAAACATCATAGGTATCAACCAGTAATGAACAATTATTCGGGTAGATCCGCCCCCAGGCTTCAAAGGCAGAAAGTTCATCGTCAAAAGCTTCGATCCAACTGTGGGCCATCGTGCCGGCGACCGGAATACCAAATTTTTGTCCAGCTAACATGTTCGATGTGCTGGTACAACCACCAATCACAGCTGCACGAGCGCCATAAACTGCACTCGCTGGCCCTTGGGCGCGGCGTGCGCCAAATTCCATGACCGTGCGGCCCTTAGCAGCCGCCACGATCCGCCGGGCTTTGGTAGCGATCAGCGTCTGGTGGTTAATAATATTTAACAATAGGGTTTCAAACAGCTGAGCTTGGATCAACGGCCCTTCAACCGTAACAACTGGTTCGCGTGGGAAGACCGGTGTACCTTCCGTGATCGCAGAAACTTTGCAGGCAAATTTGAAGTTGCGTAAATAATCCAGAAATTTATCTGAAAAGATCTCTAAACCACGCAAATAATCCAGGTCTTCTTCATCAAAATGGAATTTTTGCAGTTCCTCGATCGCAGTCCCGATCCCTGCTAAAACCACGAATCTGCCATTGTCTGGCAATTTGCGAAAGAAAATATCAAAAGAGCCGCGCTCTTCTTCCATTTCATGTTGAAAGCCGTTCGCCATTGTGTATTCGTATAAATCCGTCAGTAACGCCAAGTTCCCTTGCTCGATCATCGATCGTTCCTCCTAGAACAGTTAAAAGTATTTTTTACTTTTAATAAAGTGTAAAAAAACATCCTCATCAATTTATCTTTTTGATACTACTCTTCTTACCCAAGAATTGCAACCCAAAAGAAAGCCGACCCGACAAGCAGCTCACCGCAGTCGATAAAGATTTGCCGGGCGGCCCCGGTGTCTGGACTCAACTGTCCCCGTTTCTTCAAAAAGCTTGCCGTGTGTCTTTTTAAAGTTGGAGTTGTCAATGTGTTCCATCGTGGTCTTCAAAAATGGCGCATAAACGCAGCGTGCCTCTTTCAGGGTAAAAGTCTGCCCTAGGGTCAGCAAGATGTTGGGCTGATAATCCAGCTTATTCTTGATCCGCAAACAGGCGATCTTAATGATCCACTCGTGATCAAAAGCTAAACTCTCCGGTCGTGTTGCGGCATACTCGCCCAGCGCCTGGTAATAGTCACGCTGATTTTGCGCAGCTGCTACTCTAAACTTAGCTGAACCATTGCTAAAGCAATACTCATCTTCCAGAACTTGCAGTGAAAACCAGCGCGCGTCACTCGCTCCATAGCCAGGATCAAGCGGCGGCATTTCCGGCAAAAAAGTCATGTAGGCCAAAGACAGGACCCGTTGACCGGCACGAACCCGGCGGGGAGCGGTAAAGGTTTCTAATTGTTCGGTGTGAAATGCAGCTAATTTCAAACCGATCTTATCTCGGACTAAACGCAAAGCGCCTTGGTCTGCACTTTCGTCTTCGCCCAAAAAAGTCTCTGGCAAAGACCACATTCCCTGCGCGGGTTCTTCAGCACGTTTGACCAGTAAAAGGTTGACCTGATTTTCTGCCCGGTCAAAACTCCAAATCAAATTGACGATATTGATCTGTACTTGTGTCAAACGTTCTTCATCTTGCATTAGTCCTACCCCCATAATTTGTTATTTCCATTATAACTGACTAACAGGGTTTGCACATAACCTTGAGTGCTGCTTTTTTAAGAATAGTTGTTTGTGCTTGTATTTTTGAATTTTTGCTTATAAAATGTAAGTATAGATAAAAGAAAAGGAATACAAGGAGGATTTTGTAATGACTAAAGTAGGTATTATTGGCGCAACCGGTATGGCTGGTTCTGCAGCGTTTAAAGAGGCACAAAATTCCGGCTTAGATGTAACAGCAATCGTACGGAATGCCCAAAAAGCTAGAAAGGAACTCGGCGAGTCGATCCAGCTCATCGAAAAAGATGCCTTTGCGTTGACTGCAGAAGATTTAGCCGGCTTTGACGTAGTCGTAGATGCTTTCGCTACAGCTCCCGAGAAAGCTTACTTACACGTTGACCTGGCTGCCAAGCTCGTTTCTTTATTCCGTGAAAAAGACCAGCCCCGTTTACTCTTCATCCTCGGTGCAGGCAGTCTCCATACCGGCGCTGACCAACACTTGGTAGTGGAAGACATTAAGAAACTTCCAGGCTCAGAAGCATGGGTGGGCATTCCAGTTAACCAGCTGGCCGAACTCAACTTTTTACGCGATGTTACCAATGTCGATTGGGTTGGGATCTCCCCAGGCAACTCATTTGTCCCAGGTGCAGCAGCTGACAAGATCCTATATGGTAAAGACGAACTGCTCAGCGATGCTGACGGCAAATCCGAAACGACAGCCGGTACAATGGCACAAGCAATCGTTAAAGAAATTACTGAACCAGCTCATAAACAAGAAAGATTCACCGTTGCCAACGGCTAATAGCAATTTCAAGATCCCCTGCTCAAATACAGCTTGGGATCTTTTTTTGCGCCTGAAATTTTAAATTTTTGGTATAATCATTGGGTGAAACATTTTTAAAAAAAAACCTTAGCAGTGCTCCTCGAGGCAAAAACCGATGTGGAGGTTACTTTGACTGATGTACCTCCACATCCTACTCGTCTGGAGGTTACTCTGGCCGATGTACCTCCACATCCTTCTCATCTGGAGGTTACTTTGCACGATGTACCTCCACATCCTGCTCGTCTGGAGGTTACTTTGACCGATGTGCCTCCACATCTTGCTCATCTGGAGGTTACTTTTGGGCACGTGTCTTTCATACTCCGCTCTGTTTTTTTAGTCGAGTTCCACCAAGCAGAAAGCTCCACCTAGCCTGCTGTGACATCATAGTGCCTAACCCGCACTCTAATGTCGCAGCTTGCTAGTGCTCACTTTCTCCCGCTTGTTTCCAATCTGTTTTTTTAGTCGAGCTTCTCGATTCAGCTTCCTCCGCTTAAAAACGCGCTATGGCACCGGTCTCCGTTAATGCTCAGAAGCTCCCGAATCGCTGCGCTCTGTTATTTTAGTCGAGCTCCGCAACGCAAAAGCTTCCGCTTATCCAACTCCAAGCCCATGGTGCCAAGAACGCACCATAAACTTAGAGTCCGATAATGCTCACCTTTTAAGCACGTTGCTTCGCTCTCTTATTTTTGGAGGTCCTTATGTTTAATTTAATTCCCAACGACTTAGCTGAAGTCGCTCAAAAACTCGCTTTCTTACATGAAAACGGTCAACCTGAAATTACCGAACAGGATATCTTGCTTGCCACCGCTAAAGACGGTGCTCAAGACTTGATCAATGAAGCCCTCGAAGGACCTTACTATGACGTCCACTGGCAAACAAAAGATCAAGTTCTGCTAGTCGCTGGCCCTTTAAAGGCTCAAATCGGTACCCTGACTCCACGTCCCGATTTTGAAACCTTCTCTGCCGATTTCAAAAACAACTCGATCCTTTTTTGGCGCAACCTTGCCAAACAAATTTCTGTTATGCTTCGCCAGGAATAGTCGCTAGGTCATCAAGTGGTCCTGGATATTAAACGATCGAATAGTCTATGCAGCCCGAATTTCCGCTTTTTGGATCTTCGGGCTGTTTCTTTGCCTAAATAAAGGTACAATGTGGCTAATTACATTTTGAACTGGAGGTTTTTTCTTGCAAATCAATCAATACGCTAATATCTACACACCCCATGCACAAATCGTCCAGGAACTGACCGCTATCCGTTTTTTAACCGCTCAAATGCAAGAGATCAGCGAGCCGGCGAAACTTTACCATGCCTTGCTTCTGAAATTTTTCTTAGAAAAAAAGCAAAGTCAAACTGTCCGCCTGCAAAAAATGGCCGATCTAATGGCCACGCAAACTCTGAATGCTGTTGAATACACCACGAGCCAAAGCGAAGTCAGTCAAACAGTTTTTCATAACATTGCCTTGCAGCTGTTAGGCTTTCAAGCCGGCTTAGATTTCGAGATCGACCAGCCAGAAAAAGCCTTAGATGCTCTTAAAATCTCAACTATGGCGCAAAGTGAGCAACTCTCGAGTTCCCAATTGCTCGATGCCTGGTACCGTCTTTTGAACACCCACACCAAATTTGGCCAGACCTTGATCGACGAACTGGCTGGAAAAGGTTATTATGCTCAATTCGCTGACGACCCGCAGCTGCCCCGCCCGTTATTTTTTAACGGTAAAGCACAAGCAGTCTTTGACACCAGCCGCCTGATCCGTGAAGTAGTCTACGTTGAAGCTTCTTTGGACAGCGACCATGACGGCCAACGCGATCTGTTAAAAGCCGAGATCATTCGTCCGGCTGAAACCGTGACTGGCTTAAAAGTCCCAACGATTTTCACCGCCAGCCCCTATGAACAAGGGACCAACGACCAGGCCGCTGACAATTTGACCCACGATGTCAACCAGCCTTTGCAGCACAAACAACCCAATGATTTGTCAGCTGCAGATATTAAAGCTGAAAATATTGGGCCTAAATTACCAGCCCCGCGGGAAGTTAAAGGAACTGCCACCGTTGGCGAAGAGACTTTTGCCAAACATTGGACCTACAAACTCAACGACTACTTTCTAGCTCGCGGCTTTGCAGTCGTCTATTCGGCAGGGGTCGGTACCAAAGATTCTGATGGGTTAAGAACGACTGGGACTCGAGACGAAACTCTCTCAGCGACTGCCGTGATCGAATGGCTTCACGGGACCCGTAAAGCCTTTACCAACCGGACCAGCCAAATCGCGATCAAAGCCTGGTGGTGTAACGGTAATGTTGGCATGACCGGCCGTTCCTACCTTGGAACCCTCTCGACTGCCGCCGCGCTCAGCGGGGTCGCCGGTCTGAAGACAGCCGTCGTTGAAGCAGGTCTGTCCAGCTACTATGACTATTACCGTGAAAACGGCCTGGTCGTTGCTCCTGGCGGCTTCCAGGGCGAAGACGCGGATGTGCTGGCGGAATTAACCTTTAGCCGCGAACAATCTGCTGCTGATCATGCCCGCATCAAGGAGACCTGGGAAAACCACCTGGCGAGCTTAACTGCCGGTCAGGACCGAAAAAACGGAGATTACAATACCTTCTGGGATGCCAGAAATCTGCTGAATAACGTCAATATTAAGTGCGACCTTTTACTTGTGCACGGTTTGAACGATTGGAACGTTAAATTATCCCAGGTCTGGAATTTACGCGAGCGCCTCAAGCAAGAACCGATCACGCAAAAATTGATCCTCCACCAGGGCCAGCATGAGTACCTGAATAACTTCCGTTCAATTGATTATACCGACCAAGTGAATCTCTGGCTGTCCAATAAGTTATATGGTGTTCAAAACCATGCCAATGATGCTTTGCAAGAAGTCTTAGTGCAAGATAACTCGGCAGAAGAAACCTGGCACAGCTACTTGGACTGGGGAGATGGGCCCGTCAAGCATTACCGTTTAAACGATCGCCTTTTGACCAATATCAACGGCAATAAGTCCTTTAGCGATCATTTGGAACCAGACTTATTTCAAGCCTATCTTGCTGACACTTCCAAATGGCAGCAGGCACTGTTAACGAGAGAACATTCCGCCATGGACCAGCATGCCATTCAGCTCGTCTTTACCCCGCTCAAAAAAGATCTCGTCGTTGACGGCCGACCGCAGCTGACTCTGCGAACTTCCAGCAGTCTAGATGTCGGCATGCTGAGTGCTGCTTTAGTCGATTATGGCAAAGCCAAACGGCTGACCGCGACTCCGCAAATTTTAGCTAGACAAAAAATTTTGACCGGTTACAACTGGCAAAAAGATGATCTAAAAGAATTCACCTTTGAAAAACAGGTTTCTCCTTATAAAAAATTCACTGATGCTCACGTGAACATGCAGAATCGGGAGAACGCGTACCGTGTCAACGAATTAAAGCCGGGCGAATTTTACAACTTGACCTTAGATTTCCAACCGACTTTTTGGCGTCTGCTGGCCGGCCACCAGCTGGGGCTCGTGATCTACGCGACTGACATGGACTACACCATTCGCGGCAACCAAGAGATCACCTACACCATCGATTTGGCCAAATCAAGTTTGAGCCTGCCGGTCCTGGCAGCTGAGGATGATTTTGCAGATTAGCTCCACCATTAAGTACTCCTTAGACCGGAGTACTTTTTTGATATAGACCAATAAAGAGAAATTCTTGCTAATCGTAAATTGAAAGCGGTATAATCTCCTTGTATTTAACTAGACCTTTCACAAATGTTTGGAGGTAAATTATGGAAAAATTTATGGAGTGGCTGCAAAAGTATCTGATCCCCCCGATGGCAAAAGTTGGCAATAATACATACCTGGTCGCCATCAGAAACGGGCTGGTGGTCACCCTGCCAGCAATCATCAGCGGGAGTATCTTTTTGATCCTGGGCAATATTCCGATCGACCCCTGGCTGAAATTGATCAAACCATATAACGACTGGATCAACGTCGCCGTCAATGGTTCTTTTGGGATCATCTCACTGATCGCAGTCATGGGGATCGGTTACGAGCTGGCCAAAGAATTGAAGGTCGATCCCATCTCCGGGGCGAGTCTATCTACGATGGCCTTCGTGATCCTGTCTTTCAACAACAAATTTACACTAGACGTCAATAACTTCTCATCCTCGGGCCTCTTCACGGCAATCATCACCGCGAACATTTCGGTTTCAATTTTCCGCTGGTTTCTCCACAAGAATATTGTTATCAAATTACCATCCGGGGTGCCTAGTGCCGTGTCCAATTCCTTTGTGGCTTTACTGCCGGGATTTGTCATCTTGATTTTATTTTGGACCATTCGGATCCCATTAGGGATCGATGTTAACCAAGTGATCCAAGCCATTTTCCACCCGCTGCTCTTTGCCTTAAACTCATTGCCGGGGATCTTGATCTACACCTTGCTGGTCAGCATTCTCTGGGTCTGCGGGATCCATGGCGACATGACCTTGGAAGGTATCGCTGATCCGATCTTCTTACAATTTCTAGCTGCCAACGGAACAGCTTATGCCAACCACCAGCCGTTGCCGTATGTCACAGCGTCCGGCTTTTCCAGCCTTTTTGTCAATGTTGGCGGGACTGGAGCAACGATCACTTTGGTCCTCTTAATGCTTTTCAGCAAAAGTAAAACCTACCGCGACCTGGGAAGAGTAGCCTTTCCTAGTGCTCTCTTTGAGATCAATGAACCAGTTATTTTCGGGTTTCCGATCGTCATGAACCCGATCACAATGATCCCTTTCATCCTTGTTCCCTTAGTTTTAGCGACTTTGTCACATATTTTGATCACCATCGGCTGGGTTTCTGCCCCTTCTGCGATGGTCCCATGGACGATGCCGCCAATCATTGGTCCCCTAATGGCAACCGGCTGGGACTGGCGCGCCGCAGTCTGGTCAGCGTGTGAGCTGGTGATTGCTGGTGCGATGTACTATCCATTCTTCAAAGCTGCTGAAAAACAAATGCTGGCAAAAGAAGTCGAACCCGCCGAGTAATTTGGTGTAAATTCTGGTATGCTGATTATCAATAGCAACCTGTATTTTTAGGAGGTTTTTTCTTGTCTGACTATCGTTTAACTTCCCACAGCGATTTAGAACAATTTTACCAACTTTATTTATATGCTTTTAATACTGCCGATGAGCCGCGCCGTCGCAAATATTTCTTTGAGCGCTGCAAGCACGCCTTGATTTATGGCATTAAGAGTTCTGGTCACGTTAGCAGCGGTCTGTACAGTATCCCTTTTACAGTTGATTTTTACGGTCAGCGTTTTTCCATGAACGGGATCGGAGATGTTGCCACCGCCCCAGAACATGCCGGTACTGGTGGAGCGGGAACTCTGCTGCAAGCTGCCTTAGATGAGATGTGGAACAACCAAGTCACGCTCTCTTATTTAGCACCGTTTTCCTTTGCCTACTACCGAAAATTCGGTTACGAGCAGGTCTTCTCACACATGCAGTATTCACTGGCAAGTAAGGACGTTCCGGTGCACCGCCGCAAAACTGGAGTTCAAGTTACCCGACGCTCGCTTAAAGACGGCGTGACAGAAGCCGCTGAATTTTATGTTCAGCAAGCTGATGCCGGTCTGAAAGGCGGCTTAGTGCGGGACGATTGGTGGTGGAACTATTTGCCGCTCAAAAACAACTGGCAAATTGGCCTGGCTTATGACCAGCAAGATCAACTTCAAGGCTACGTGATCTATGAACTATCACAGACCCTTTTAACGGTCAAAGAGATCTTAGCAACAACAACCAGTGCCTTGCAGGAACTGACAAGTTTTATTTTCAACCACAAAAATTCCGTCTTGCAAATCAATTTCGACTGCCCAGATCCGACTTACCACGGAGACTTACTGGCTGACCCCTACAGTCTGACCAGCCAAGTCGTGCCTTACATGATGGCGCGGATCGTCAACTTGAAGGACTTTTTACAACGTTACCCTTACCGGCAAAAAGGATTTACACCGATCACCCTGCCGGTTTTTGACCAAAATTTACCGCAAAATACGGGGCTGTGGCAAATTTCAGCTGCTAAGGGCCAGGTCCAAGTCGACCGCACCGAACTTTTGAGTACTTCGACTGCAAGTCTCACGATCCAACAGCTGACTAAAATCTTGTTTGGCACAAGCTCACCTCAACTACTGGTCAAAACCGGGCAAGTGCAGCTCGCAGCTAAAACCGTTGCGGACTTAAGCAAAATTATCGTCAATGAACCACCGCAAATGGTGGATTATTTCTAAATTACGAACTAGCAAATGGGCAGAATCTGCTCATTTGCTTTTTATTTTTTATTGCGCTATATTCAGTAAAATCAATTTGAAAAGAGGCTGCGCAAGTGGGTATAAAACAAAAACATCAATTGTTCTTGATCACAGGTATCGTTTGGCTTTTACTGCTGCTTTTCATTGGGCTGAGCTTTCTTGCATGGTTTGATCGTCCCAACATCATGCTCATTGTCTTGCTTGTAGTTGCGGATTTTATCGTCATTAGCGCTGCTTGCTCAACAGCTGTCGTCTGCATACTCTCCTGGCGGCATTCACGTGCTGCTCAAAATCACAGGAGTAAGAAGTGAACTTTGCAAAAAAATACGTCCTCACAGTTTTTCATAACTGTCAGGACGTATTTTTAATACAAATCACCGCTGTTTATTGACGGCGTAGATCGCATAAGCAGATAACAGGATCGCAATGATCGACAGCCACAATGCCCATGTTGCCATGCAGATCACTTCCTTTTGTTTCCACCTTCACCCTAACACTGTTTGGGTGAAATTTCTAAAAAAAGGAATTGCCGTTTTATCTGATCTTACTGCCATTTTTCTTGCGTAAACTTCTCGCGGCCGCCTTGTTCCTCCATTTGGAAGCGCAGAGGATCTTTCTTGTAAAATTCTTGATGGTACTCTTCTGCTGGATAAAAAGGCTGAGCGTCTTCGATCTGAGTCACGATTGGCTCGTCAAAGCGCCCGCTTTCTTCCAGGTCTTTTTTGGACTGCTCGGCAATTGCTCTTTCTTCCTCGTTTTGTACGAAGATCACCGGCCGATAATTGTCGCCGCGATCCTGGAATTGCCCCATCGCATCCGTTGGATCAGTTTGCCGCCAATAAACTTCGACCAAGTCCTTGTAAGAAACGATCTCTGGGTCATAATGGATCTCAACAGCCTCGGTATGCCCCGTTGTATGACTGCAGACTTGCTCATAGGTCGGATTCGGCACATGTCCGCCCGTATACCCTGAAATCACACTGTTGATCCCCGGCTGTTCATCGAAAGGTTTGACCATACACCAAAAACATCCGCCTGCAAAAATTGCTGTTTTCTCCATTTCCCACACTCCCGTTATTCAATTTCTATACGAAAAGAGCACGGATCACCTCCATGCCCCCAAAGCTTATTCTAAACTAGGCTCTACGCTTAGTCAGTATATTGTTCCAAAATTTCTTTCAATTTATCCTTTGGATGATAGCCGACAACTGTATCAACGACTTCACCATCTTTTTTAACTAGCAAAGTTGGAATACTCATGATCCCAAAATGTGCTGGTGTCTCAGGGTTTTGATCAACATCCATCTTAGAGAAGCCGACCTTATCACCCATTTCCTCAGATAATTGTTCTACAACAGGCGACTGCATCCGGCACGGACCGCACCAAGTTGCCCAAAAATCAGTTAAGGTCACACCTTGACCAGTAACTTCCTCAAAATCTTTATCAGTAATTTCTTTAACTGCCATCGATTATCCCTCCTGGATCTATTTATATCGTGTTCAATCTATCTTACTTAAAATGATAACTCATTGAGCGGTTTTTTGCACTGCCTTCGTGATCTGATCGGCAAATTCTTCCGGGGTAGTTTTCGGTCCATAGCGTCCGATCACTGTCCCGGTGCGATCTATCAGAAACTTAGTATAGTTCCAAGCAATATCTTGTCCGTCAGTTTGTTGTTTCAAGTAAGTGTAGAGCGGATCTTCATCTTCTCCATTGACCGTGACTCTTTTGGTCATAGGAAAGGTCACTCCGAAATGAACTTTGCAATACTCCTGTGCTTCCTGATCAGAAGCTAGTTCTTGTTGAAATTGGTTAGAAGGAAGACCGAGCACCTGAAAACCTTGATCCTGATATTTTTGGAACAAGCTTTCCAACTGTTCAAGCTGCGGGGCTAAGCCGCATTTGCTGGCAGTATTCACTAGCAGTAAGACTTGCCCTTTATAGTCAGCAAATGAGATCTTCTGACCACCAATCTCTTCTTTTTCAAAATCATAAATTGACGTCATAGGCATTCCCTCTCTTCTAAATTGGACAGCTTTTGACCCTACTGCCAATTTCTTAAGCAAGAGTACCACGAATTTAATCAGCCTTCAACAGATTTGCTTACAAAAAGATAGCATTTCAATAATCAGTTTGCTTTTAGTCCAGCTGGTTCTTGGGTTACAATGAACATGAACATCGGGTAATCTTTTAGTCGAGATCTGGAGGTTACTTTGGCCGATGTACCTCCACATCTTGCTCGTCTGGAGGTTACTTTGACCGATGTACCTCCACATCCTGCTCATCTGGAGGTTACTTTTGATGGTATGTGTCTTTCTTGCTCCACTCTGTTTTTTAGTCGAGCTCCGCAGCGCAAAAGCCCCCGCTTATCCAACTCCAAGTTTATGGTGCCAGAACCGCACCATAAACTTGGAGTCCGATAATGCTCGCCTTTTAAACGCGCTGCTCCACTCTGTTTTTAGTCGAGGTGATCTTTTGCTTAGCATTCAAAGAATCTATTCTATCCGCCAAAATCCACCGTCCGGTTACCGTATTTTAGTCGACCGGCTGTGGCCGCGCGGAATTTCTAAAGCTCAAGCTCAGCTAGATGATTGGGCCAAAACCATTGCCCCTTCCCCTGAATTGCGCAAATGGTTCGCTCATGACCCATCGAAGTTTGAAGAATTTCGCTCGCGCTACCTGCAGGAGCTTACGGAAAATCCCGATACACCTGCTTTTATCGATCAGGTCCAAACTCAGTTAGCTCAAGGCGATGTAACCTTGCTTTACGCTGCCAAAGATGAAGAACATAACCAAGCAGTCGTCTTACTCGCTTATCTCCAAGAAAAAGTAGCATAACTCTACTCAAATTTAAGGAGGATCTTCCCATGGATTTTACTTTAGAAGAAAACTATCAGCCTAATAAAGACCGTTTTGTCCATTATGCCGTTTCTGGTCAAGTCGACGCCGAGGTTGACTTCACTCCAGATAAAAACGCACAGACCTACACCATCGATTCAACAGTCGTCGATCCATCTTTGCGTGGTCAAGGAATCGCCGGCTCTTTGATGCAAAAAATGGCCACCCATGCCCGGCAAAACAGCTATCAATTGATCAATGTCTGTCCTTACGCTGTCAATTATTTCGACAAACATCAGTCAGATTATGCAGATGTACTCAAATAGTTAAGCTCTTTAAAATCAACTTCAACCGCAAGCCTAGAAGACTTGCGGTTTTTTGCTGTCTGCAAACTTTATTGAAAAATATTGTTTAAAACAGTTGACTTACTAAAAGTAAGTGATAAACTAGAAAATGTTCCGTTGCTAGACAACGGGAGATATCACTTCCAGTTTTAAGTAAAAAATAAGTTTGCTAGAGAAGGAGAGATTTACTATGACTAAAATGATGGCAGGACAAGCAATCGCAAAAGTATTGGAGAAATGGGATGTTGATCACGTTTACGGTATTACCGCTGATTCGATCAATAATACAGTCGATGGCTTATACCAAGAAAAAGAAAATATCAAATACATTCAGGTGCGGCATGAAGAGATCGGTGCGCTTGCTGCAGCGGCTGATGCCAAATTAACTGGCACCATCGGTGTGGCCTTCGGTTCCGCCGGCCCTGGTTCAGTCCACATGTTAAACGGCCTGTACGAAGCAAAAATGGATCACACTCCTGTTTTGGCCCTGGTTGGACAGTCGGCCACTGGTGTGATGAACACTAACTTCTTCCAAGAAATGAATCAGGATCCAATTTTCGCTGATGTTGCACAATTCCATAAACAAGTTGTTAACGCTGAACAGATCCCTAAGGTCGTGGACGAAGCGATCCGCTCCGCTTACGCCACCAAATCAGTTTCAGTTGTGATCTTGCCGGATGATCTTTCAGGCCAAGAAATCGAATATACGCAGCCAAAAACAAAACCAGTTAAGACGATCGCACCAAAACTGCCAGCTGCTGCGGATGATGTCGACGCAGTAGTTGCTGCAATTAAAAAAGCTGACCGCCCGATCATGTGGCTCGGTCAAGGTGCTCGCGGTGCCAAAGAAGCCGCAGTCAAAGTTGCGGAGAAATTTGGCTTGCCTGTTCTGACAACTGCCCCGGCCGCTAACGTCTTCCCAAGCGATCATCCCAACTACATGGGTGCCCGCGGACGGATGGGGACCAAGGCTTCCTTTGAAGTTTCACAAGCTAGCGACTTGATTTTGTTCGTCGGAACTAACTATCCGTTTGCCCGCTTCATGCCCGCTGACAAGACGATCATCCAGGTCAATAACAACCTGGCTGATCTGGGCAAACAATACGACGCAGACATCACAGCCCTGGCTGATGCACGTGAATTTCTGACTAGCTTAGCTCAAGTGAACTACCAGGCTGAGCCGACCGCCTTTTTAAAGGCAGCCCAAAAGGACCGCGCTTTATGGATGCAGTGGCTGGAAAAACTGGCAGCTGATGATCAGAACGGTTTGCGCGCAGAAGGTGTGATCCAAGCTATCAAGGAAAATGCAGCAGATGACGCAGTCTTTGGCCTTGATGTCGGCAACAACACCGAATGGTCCTTGCGTCAGCTGCCGTTTAATAAGGAGCAGCAGTACGCAATGTCACCGTGGTATGGCACGATGGGCTTCGCTTTACCAGCAGGTCTGGCCGGCAAATTATCATACCCAGACCGTCAAGTCTGGAGCATTTCCGGTGATGGCGGCTATGCGATGGTGATGCCCGATCTTTTGACCGAGGTCAAATATCATCTCCCAGTCATCAACGTTGTCTTGGAAAACAAATCCTTTGGCTACATTGGTCACGAAAAGATCCAGGCTAACCAGGCTCCTTATGGGATCGACCTGATCGGCGCAAACTGGGGCAAAATTGCTGACAACATGGGTGCGATCGGCTTCACGGTCACGAACCTGCAAGAATTGAAGGAAGCGATGGCTAAGATCAATGAACTGCAAGCAAACGGCAACGATTTACCGATCGTCTTAGACGCTAAGATCCAAGATATCGACCCGATCGATACCAGTTTTGTTCCATTGGAGACCGCAGTCTTTGGCGAAGAAATGGTCAAAAATTACCGTGAGACCTATGATCTGCCGGCAGATGAACAGCCAGCCTTTAGCGAGATCTTGAAAAGTTTTGAATAATTAATTGATGAACGCCTCCTAACCAATCAGCGGTTAGGAGGCGTTTTTTATGTCAAAACAAAGAGTAATGGCAGACTAAAAACCGATGCATGCTAGCTAACAACTATGACAGTGGTTGAAAAGGGTTCGCTCTCTTACGATACCTAGACCTTTGTCAAGCTGCAGCCGAGTCTGACCATTACCCAATAGAGAATTTCACAAGCTCGAGACCTCTTTTCCTGTGGGTTACTAGATGAAACAACCGCCTAACTTATCAGAGATAAATTATGAGCTGTCCATTCTCTACGCCCTTATTGTAAGCGTTTTTAAAAAGTGAAGCAAGTCTGACGCTCAGCTTGTTTGAATGAGAAAATTTTCTGGCGCCAGTGACCGATACTCATCTTTTTGTTAGATTTAATGACATTAGCCATACCACTTTTAGGCTAAAAGTGGTATCCTAGAAATGTTATTATTAAATTTAGATAAGTAAGGAGCTGGAACTGATGTCCAAAAAAAGGTTAGCGGCATTTTTCGCGCTAGTATTCTCAACGCTTTTGTTTTTATCATTTTCACCAAAAGTCCATGCTGAAAAGACATATACGATCGGAACGGATGTTACATACCCGCCATTTGAATTTGCCAATAAAAACAATAAATACGTTGGGATCGATATGGACCTAATGAAAGCCATCGCCAAAGAAGAAGGCTTTAAGGTCAATATCAAGGCACTTGGTTTTAATGCTGCCGTCCAATCTTTGCAATCCAACCAGATCGATGGTGTTATTGCCGGAATGTCGATCACTCCGGAACGGAAGCAGAAATTCGATTTCTCAGATCCTTACTACAAGACCGGCGTGGTCATGGCTGTTGCCAAGAACAGTAAGATCAAAGGCTTAAGCGATCTGCGCGGCAAGCGGGTCGCCTTGAAAACTGGGACTGCTGCTGCTGACTACGCACAGTCGCAGCAAAAGAAATACGGCTTTAAAACAGTCACATTTGATGATTCAGATAACATGTATAACGATGTCGTGAATGGCAACTCAGTTGCATGTTTCGAGGATATTCCCGTCATGCAATATGCTATCAAGACTGGGACAAAGCTAAAAATTGTGACCAAACCGGCCAATAGCGGCTACTATGGTTTCGCCGTTCTTAAGGGACATAACAAAGACCTGGTCCAGAAATTCAACCACGGTTTAAAAACCTTGAAGAAAAACGGCGAGTATAAGAAGATCACGGATCGTTATCTCAGTACTGATACCGTCAAATCTCAAAAAGAAGCTAATACTAAAAAAGGCAATGAACATTCTGTCTTTGGCTTGCTTAAGCAAAACTCTGGTGTCTTGCTCAAAGGTTTAGGCCAAACGCTGTATCTGACAGTCGTTGGGATCATCGCAGCCACGATCTTCGGTGTTATCATTGGTTTGTTAGGCGTGTTGCCAAACAAATTTGCCCGCGGCTTCTCGACTACAGTCATTTATATCTTCCGTGGCTTACCGCTGCTGGTTCTAGCGCTGTTCATTTATAATGGGATCCCGAGTTTGACCGGGAGCAAAATTCCTGCCTTTATCGCCGGGACGATCACGCTGATGCTCAACGAAGGTGCATACACCGCTGCCTTTGTTAAAGGCGGGATCGAAGCCGTTGATGCTGGACAGATGGAAGCAGCCCGCAGTCTAGGATTGCCATTTGGTAAAGCGATGAGTAAGGTCATCTTGCCGCAGGGGATCAAGATCATGATCCCATCGTTTATCAACCAGTTCATCATCACCTTAAAGGATACGTCGATCCTGTCGATCATCGGCATCCTGGAATTAACACAAACTGGGAAGATCATTATCGCCCGGAACCTGGAAGGCTTCAAAGTCTGGGGCATCGTTGCGTTAATGTACCTGATCATCATCACGTTGCTGACCTGGCTGTCGAAATACGTGGAAAAGAAAATGAATAACTAATAGAGTAATTGAATAGGCTGATGATGTGCAATTTCTGCCATCACCAGCCTATTTGCTTGCTCAAAATTTGGGCGGGAACTCACTTTTTCAACCAAATTCAAAAAAGGGTGCAGCAAACCGGTAGTCACTGAGCATTATCGAGCTTCGGCATTATGATGCGTTTTTTAGCGTCGTGCCGACGAGGCTGGATAAGCGGAGGTGACTGGTTTGAGGAACCCGACTAAAAAAACAGCAAAGTTAGAAAATTTTTCTACCCTTACTGTTTATTTTTTACAATCAAAACATCACATGAAGCAGCATGCGTAACATAGGAAGCGACCGAGCCTGCAGTCACGCGGCGCAGTGCATTCATTCCTGTCTGCCCGAGTACCAAGAGATCGTTCCGATACTCCGCTGGAAAATCAGCAACGATCACCGTCCGCGGACTACCGAAGCGCAAGTGAACAAAAACTTGATCTTCAGTTAAGCCCTCTTCTTGCAGCAGTTTTTCTCGCAGTTTTATTAGATCCTGTTCTGCTTCCTGTTCGATGTCATAAACTTCCTCGCCATCGATCGCAGTTTGCCCGCCGGCCTTATATTGCAAAGAATTAATATCAAGCACACGTAAAATGTCTAAGCGGGCATGGTTGCGTTTGGCAATTGCAACGGCTCTGGCTAAAGCCTGGTGAGCCTCATCCGAGTGATTGACTGCCACGAGGATCCGCCGATAATCAATTAGCATTATGTCATCAACCCCTGACTAAACAAATTATCTTTTTATCATACTCTTTTTTGCCGCTGAAAGCTATTGCATTATTTTCGTGTGATACTGATCAGCATCGCCGCCAACGAAATTACTGTGATCAAAATACTGAGCCAGTTCAAGAAGACTAATTTCAGCTCATGCTTTCTGAAGCGATGCTCAGAGTACCACTCCTCGAACACATTTCTTTTGACCCATAAAACCCACAAGCCAGCCAGACCGCCGCCAACGATGATCACCGTTGAAATAACATCGGCTGTGTGTCCGCCAACAATGTCCGCCAATTTTCCTAAGCCGTCACCTAAGACCAGGTTATTGAAAGCATGGACGAGAATCGACCAGGTGATCCCATAATTGACCGCAACAAAGCCCAGGACTAGTCCCATTAAAAAGGCAAATGGGGACTGCATGATATTTAAATGATATAGTCCAAAAAGAAACGCTGAAAAAAGAATGGCGACACTGGTCCCGGCTGGGCGTAAGGTCCGCAAAACATAACCGCGAAAAACGATCTCTTCTGTCACTGGAGCCAAGATATTGCCGTAAACAAACATCGACCAAGTCTGACTACTGTTGCTGGCGGATTTTAATTCCTCCATCGCAGTCAACCCCCAGTGGTTGAGCAAGCTCTCCAGACCATTGGAATACCCCGTAAATATCAGCTGCGCAAGCAACAACAAGCTGACCACCAAGCTAAAGACCAGCCAATTCATCGAAGCCGGACCCGCCTTAAAGAAGGTCTGGCGTAAGCGCGGTGAAGAAGCACTATAAATAATAAATAGACCGACTGCCACGGCAAAAAAATAAGGCAGTCCGCTTTGTTCCAACCGATCGCCCGCCATTAAACTATCATCTCGGATGATCATTACCATCGAAGCAAGGACTGCTACGACTTGAAAAACAAGAGCATAAGCACTGGTGACAAGCAAGACTTTACGCACTAAACGACGATAAGTCTGCTGTTCATCACTTCCAATAAATTGCACTTCACCACGCCCCTCTTGTAAATACTAATTGCTTTCTATCCTACCATACTCGTAATTTTTCGTAAAAAAAGGCGCCCGCTTCGAGGTCTCGAAACAGCCGCCAGTCAGACAAATTTATTCTGCTTTTAACAAATCTTGGTGCTGGGCTTGCAAACGATCAAATTGAAGGTCGTCCAAGTTGCCTAATTCATGCAAGCGATTTTCAATCAGGTCAAAGACTGCGACCCGGTCTGCCATATTGTCGACAAAATCATACTGGTCGCCGTCAATGATCAATAACGGTGAAGCCTTGTATTCATCCATCCACGTATCGTAGCAAGCCAATAAACGCTTATAATAATCAACCAGCGATGGATCTTTTTCGATCAGCTCATAATCACGGCCGCGTTTTTCGATCCGCTTGAGCATCGTTTCGTAAGAGACCTTGATCGTGATCATCAAGTCTGGTGATTTCTTATGCGAAGCAAATGGCAGTTCTTCCATCATGTTATCTAACAAACTGCGGTAGATATCATACTCAACTTTAGTGGCGTTGCCCATTTCGGTATTGATCTTCATAAAGATCTCGTCTTCATAGATCGAACGGTCCAAAATATTGTTATCTTCTTGCATTGCGGCTTTGATCATTGAAAAACGCCGATTCAAGAAGAAAGTCTGTAGTAAGTACGCATAAGGGTTGGTGGCTTCTTTATCGCCCGCAGCCCGTTTTTGCGCGGCTATTTCGTTTCCCTTATAAAAAATTGGCAAGACAGGGTTATCCTGTACTGGTTCGTAATAAGCTTTTGTCCCGAGTTCCTTTGAAAGTATATCAGTTAAGCTAGACTTTCCCGACCCGATGATCCCAGATAATGTAATCAAAATGATTGAAGCATCCTTTCCCTTAAACTCAAAAGACAAGGAAGACTCCTCATCTTATTTCTCTCTTTCGTGTTACCTTAACAATCATACGCGGGTTCGCTCTAAAAATAAAGTCAAAATCCACAAGTTGTGGTCTTTTATCTGGGTCAAACTACTACATGTACTCTCGAAGCGATGACGCTTTACTTGCTATTTTGCTTTTTTTGTGAGATTTTAAAGCCAAATAAAACGAGGAGGAATAAAATGACTGAACAGTATGATTACGATGTCCTTTTTATCGGCGGGGGCCATGCCGCCTTTGACGGAGCGGGACCCTTAGCTGCCAGCGGCAAAAAAGTCGCGCTGGTCACCGATGACAAACTGGGCGGGACTTGCACCAACCGCGGCTGCAACGCAAAAATCGCTTTAGATGAGCCGGTTGCGGTCAAACGCATGGTCGAGCGGATACACGGCCAGCTGCAAGGCGAAGTCCAAATCGACTGGCCGGCAGTCGTTGCTCACAAGCAAGCCATCATCAAAGACCTGCCCCAAGCAACTGAAAACAAGCTGAAATCAGCAGGTGTCACCATCATCAAACAGCGCGCGAAGCTGCTTGATCCGCAACGAGTTCAGGTCGCGGACGGCACCATTTATTCCGCAGCCAAAATTGTTGTGGCGACCGGCCAGCGTCCCAATCGCTTGGCGATCCCGGGTGATGAACTAGCCCATGACAGCAGTGAATTCATGGACCTGACAGCTATGCCGCAAAGTATTGCGATCCTTGGTGCCGGCTACATCAGTTATGAATTTGCCACGATTGCAAATGCTGTTGGTGCCAAGGTCACAGTCTTTATGCACGGCGACCAGGGGCTGCGCAATTTCTACCAGCCTTATGTCAAGCAAGTCACAGCTGACCTGACCAAGCGCGGTGTGACTTTCATCCCGAATGCTGCGGTCAGCGCACTGAAACGAGCTGGCAACGGTTATCGTGTTTTTTATGGCGACGATCAAAGTGCCACGGTCGAGTGGGTCTTAGATGCCACGGGTCGGGTCCCGAACGTTGAAGATTTAGGTTTAGCTGAACTAGGTGTCAAATACACTAAGCATGGGATCCAAGTTGACGACCATTTGCAAACTTCTATCCCCAACGTTTATGCAGCTGGGGATGTCGTAGATAAAGTTCAGCCTAAGCTGACTCCAACTGCCACCTATGAATCCTACTACCTCTACCGGCTTTTTAGCGGGCAAACCACAGACCCATTAGTCTACCCGCCGATCCCGACGACAGTTTATACTTCGCCGCGGATCGCCCAGGTCGGTGTATCCCCAAGCCAAACCGAGGGCACAAAACTGAAGGTCATCGAAAATCATATTCCCGACGATTGGTACCGCCAGATCGACTCGGAAACGATGGGCGACCGTGCTTTAGTCTTCAACCAAAACCAGCAGCTGGTCGGTGTCACTGAAGTCAGCGACAAGGCCGAAGATGCTGTGAACACCTATTTGCCAGCGTTAATTTACGGCTCGAGTGGGACGGAAATGTGGGAATTCGCTCATATTTTCCCTTCCGTCGGTGCTTCAGCCTGGCACAAGATCCGATAAAAAATAAGTTCGCACTGGCTTTTTACCGGTGCGAACTTTTTTTTTCGTGGATCCTATTTGCCCCAGACTTCTTGAGCAGTTTCAACTACCAACTTGATTTTATCCCATTGCTGCTGCTCGGTCAGCTTGTTGCCTTCTTCAGTGGAAGCAAAACCGCACTGGGTACTGAGTTCCAAGTCCTCTAAAGGCACGTATTCAGCAGCTTCGTTGATCCGCTTGAGCAGCGTTTCCTTAGCCTCCAATTCAGGTTTCTTACTAGTGACTAAGCCTAAGACAACTTGTTTGCCGGCAGGAACTTTAGCTAACGGTGCGAAATCGCCAGAACGATCATCGTCAAATTCCAGGTAGAAGGCATTAACATTTTCACGTGCTAACAAGTAATCTGCCACCGGAGCATAACCGCCTTGTGCTGCCCAAGTTGAATGGTAGTTGCCACGACAGACATGGGTGCTAACTCGCAGATCTTCCGGCAGGTCATGCAAAGCAGCGTTGTTTAAAGAAACGTATAAATCGGATAGCTGCTCACGGTTGAAGTCGCCGTTAGTCATTTCTTTCCAAAAGTCGGAATCAACGACCATGCCCCAAGTACAATCATCCAGTTTGACATCACGACAGCCCAAGTCATAAAGAGCAAGGATCAAATCGCGATAAGCCTCACCAATATCATGAACTAGTTCTTCTTGATCTGGATAAATCTGCTTAAGTGCTGCTTCATTTTCGGCACCACGAGCCAATTCTGCATAGAATTGGGCTGGTGAAGGAATACTTTGGCGAGCGATCACTCCTGGTTCGTCTTTGACCAAGTCATAGAGGAATTGGTAAGCTTTCAAGTCCGGGTGCTCAGGATCAAAGGCGATCTTACCAACAACCTGGGCTGAATCCGCGCGGGTCTCTTCGTCATGGAAAAAGTAGCCGTGTTCCGGGATCGTATGCTTCACACCGGAAAAGCCCCAGAATGTGTCTAGGTGCCAGTAGCTACGCCGAAATTCGCCATCAGTCACCACTTTGAGGCCAGCCTTGATTTCTTTTTCGACTAAATCACGGATCTCTTCGTTCTCTACTTGACGCAACTGCTGCGAGTCGATCTTACCTGCCTCATGATCACTGCGAGCTTGTTTTAACGCTGCTGGGCGCAGGAAACTTCCTACAATATCGTAATGTAATTTAGTTGCTGTTTGATTTGCCATAAATAAACGCTCCTTTTTAATTTAGAATACAAAAAACGTCCCTAAAAAATAACCTTAGTTATCTCCTAGGGACGTGTAATAATCGACTTATCCACGCGGTGCCACCCGTCTTTAGCGCTATCTTTACAGATAATGCTCTCACAGAGTACACAATACTAGCTATACTCTTCCGCGCTAACAGGCGGACCCGCGAACAGCTTGCGTAAAGCTCACTGTTCGTTTGCACTCCAAGACCATCTTCATTAATATCCACCTGCCGCTTTTCAGCTGTCGCGGCTCTCTGTTCAAGGTATCCAATTAATTACTCATCTTTTCTTAGCAAACATTCATTAAATTGTTTGTATCATAATGCAATTTTAATGCATTGTCAAGAATGTTCTGGAATTTTTTTGAGCCGCGTACAACTGACCGGAACTACCAGCACTTTAACTTAAGGGCACTCCCTGTAAAATTCTTTTGGAACAAACTTTCCCGATCTTTGTTCCAAACCTTTTCCCTTTGGAACAAACTTTCCCGATCTTTGTTCCAAACCTTTCTCTTTGGAACAAACTTTCTTGATCTTTGTTCCAAACCTCTTCCCTTTGGAACAAACTTTCTTGATCTTTGTTCCAAACGTCTTCCCCTTGGAACAAACTTTCTTGATCTTTGTTCCAAACTTCTTCCCTTTGGAACAAACTTTCTTGATCTTTGTTCCAAACTTCTTCCCCTTGGAACAAACTTTCTTGATCTTTGTTCCAAACGTCTTCGCTTGTGACGCCTACTTGCCTGGCACCAAATTTTGAACAACTAATCCATCCGGCAAAATAAAAAATCTGCAGTTTCCCACAGATTTCCTCTTCTATTTGAAAAACGTATCATTGACGGCGTTGGCAATCGCAATTTTGACATGCTGGAAAGATAAACCGCCCTGCACATACAAAGTATATGGATCACGCAACGGTCCGTCCGAAGAAAGCTCGATGGTCGAGCCCTCGATAAAACTGCCGGAGGCCATGATGATCTGGTCCTCATAGCCTTCCTGATAGCTTGGCTCCGGATCCACGAAAGCATTCATTGGCGAATAATGCTGGATCGCCGCACAGAAGCTGATCATCGGCTCTGGTTTGCCAAAGGTGATTTTTTGCACGATGTCCGTCCGCGGATCATCCCATTTTGGTGCCGTATCCATCCCAAATTTTTCCAACAAGGCAGCCGTGAAAACCATTCCTTTCAATGCTTCCCCTGTCGTATGCGGTGCCATGAAGAAACCTTGGTAAAAATCGCGCAGATAAGCATAGGTTGCTCCCGCGTATTTGCCGGCGCCAGGGACGATCATCTCAGAACCGCATTCCTCGATCAAATCTTTGCGTCCGACAATATAAGCCCCTGATTTAGCGATCCCGGCCCCAGCATTTTTATAGAGTGAACCTGCCATTAAGTCAGCGCCAAAAAAGGTTGCTTCTTCGGTTTCTGCAAATTCACCGTAGCAATTATCGATGAAGATCACAGCCTGCGGTGCCAGTCTTTTGGCAGTCGCCACCATTTTTTTGATCTTATCCAAAGTGAAACTGGCGCGCGGTGCGTAGCCTAAAGAACGCTGGATCGCTACGACTTTGATCGTCGGATCACCTGCAAGGTCCTTTTCTACCTGGTCATAATCAACCTCGCCATTAGCGAGCAGTGCAGTTGACTTAAACTTGATCCCGCGTTTCATCATTGAACCCGGCTTATCCCCTGCCAACCCGATCACCTCTTGGATCGTGTCATAAGGCTCGCCCGTCATATAGTACAGGGTGTCGCCTTGATAGAGCTGGGAGAAAAGTGCGGTTGTGATCGCATGGGTACCAGAAGTTAGTTGCGGACGCACCAAAGCATCCTCTGTCTTGAAATACCCCGCATAGACCTTTTCTAATTTGTCACGCCCAGCATCATCATAGCCATACCCAGTCGAACCCACCAAGTCTGCCTCTGAAACGTGGTTTTCTGCAAATAACTGCAAGACCCGCTGCTGGTTATATAAGACTTGTTCATCGATCTCACGCAAACGCGGCGCGATCTGCTCCTCAACTTCCGTAATTTTTTGTTGTAATTCTTGTGGTAAATGTTCCTGCCAAGAATGCTTCATTCTTCTACCTTCCTTTGCTGACTCAAATACACATTGTTTCGGGCAATATGCTTTCCTTTTCAATTTTAGCTTTTTTGCACGAGCGGTTCAACTGAACTTCAGGCGGGGTTGATCTAGCGGCAGCAAATGAAAATTTAACTAAAAGATTTACCTGATTTTAACTATGTTGGGCAAACGTATGCTATCCTAGAAGCACTACTAAAAAAAGAAGGCAAATAAAATGGTCAATCAATTTCCCCAAGTTTTAACGATCGCAGGTTCCGATTGTGACGGCAGTGCTGGGATGCAGGCAGATATGAATACTTTCCAGCGTTGCGGCGTTTACGGTATGAGCGTTTTAACAGCCGCCGTTGCTGGCAATTCATATGGTATTTTCGCCAGCCAGCCCATGCCCACCGCCTTTATTGACAAACAATTCTCGGTTTTAGCAGACGATTTTGAGATCAAGGCTTGCAAAACCGGGATGCTGACTGATGCGCAAACGATCAAAACGGTTGCTAAAAACTACCAAAAATACGATTTTGGTCCCTTAGTGCTGGATCCCGTGATCATCACCAAGCATGGCGACATGCTCCTAGAAGAGCAGGCCTATGAGACACTAAAATCTGATCTGATCCCGCTCGCAGATGTCCTAACTCCCAACTATTATGAAGCCGTTAAGCTGACTGGTGTTGAGATCAAAACACCAGCTGATGCCCTAAAGGCCGCGCATATTTTGCAAGAAATGGGCGCCAAAAATGTTTACGTCAAAGGCCAACATGCCGATGATAAGCAAGAAGAAGTGACCGATGTAGCTTTGCTGGCAGACGGAACTTCCTTTTCTTTAAGCGAGGCTTATGTCGATACCACGCACATTAACGGTACTGGCGACCTCCTCTCGTCATGCATCGTCGCACAGATCGCACAGGGAAAAGCCCTGACCGACGCATTCAAAATTGCCAAAAAATTTGTCACGGCCGCAATTGCCAATCAAATAGATGTCGGTCATAAATTTGGCCCGGTCAATCATTTAGTCGATTTCAAATTTTAATTAATAACTTTCTCAGCTGGCCAGTAAAA
The DNA here is from genome assembly GCF_003864415.1 of Ligilactobacillus salitolerans. Classification (GTDB taxonomy): domain Bacteria; phylum Bacillota; class Bacilli; order Lactobacillales; family Lactobacillaceae; genus Ligilactobacillus; species Ligilactobacillus salitolerans. The sequence continues at coordinate 20,722 of NZ_BFFP01000011.1, read as the reverse complement.
GGGTCAGCTTTTTTAATGGAGCGTGAAATGATATAATTAGACGGTTAAAGGTCAGTTCAACGGCCGCTAAATTTGCCATAATAATTTTTACTTTTTTCTTATTATGTCCCGTAAACTATTGGCTTTTTAAACCAGACCCTTTAAGATAAAAGAACTAGTGACATTTTAGCTGGATAAACACCAGATGGGAGTATGTACTGTGAAATTTTTTAAGCCATCAAATTCAAATGAAGAAACGCCAAAAATTAATAAATCCCGGATACCCAACCGGTTGAATGTGCTCTTTTTTGTTGCGTTTCTTTTGTTTGCACTGCTGATCGGCCGCCTGGTTCAGTTACAGATCATCCAAGGCAACCATTTTCAAAGCGAGATCGACAGCGGCGACATCAAAACGGAAACAAGGAATGTTCAACGCGGAATGATTTACGATTCTGCCGGCAAGCCCTTAGTAGCCAATAACTCATCTCGGGCGATCAGTTATTCCAAGCCGCTTAATGTCTATCCGAAAACGATGTATTCAGTCGCCAATGATTTAGTCAAGTACGTTGACATTGATTCTGAACCAACGACTAAGACCATGCGTGCCAACTACTACTTAGCCAAAAATGAGGATGCTGTTAAAAAGAAGATCCCCGGGTCATCCAAGATCACCGATGTCAAAAAACTGACCCAACTCGAAATCAAATATGTTAACGATCATGGTTTGACAGACGGCATGACTGCCGCACAAAAGAAAGCCGTTGTTGTCTTTACCAAGATGAACAATGCCTATGCACTCTCGACAATTTATCTTAAGACCAAAAACGTCAGCGACCAGGAAATGTCGCAAGTCGGCGAGCATCAGTCGGATTTGCCTGGGATCAAGATCACAACTGACTGGACCCGGACTTATCCGAATGGCAACTCGATCAAAAACGTCGCCGGAACATTGACTTCGCAAAAACAAGGTTTGCCTAGCGAACGGATCAATGAACTGCTTGCAGAGGGCTATGAGCGTGATGACAGTGTGGGTTCAAGCTATATCGAATCCCAGTATGAGGATGTTTTAAAGGGAACCAAGAAAGCAATCAACGTTGAGACCCAAAACGGCAAAATCACCAAACGAGTCAAACAATATGGTGGTAAGGTCGGCGACAACGTCCAATTAACGATCAACTCTAAGTTCCAAAATGACGTACAAAAAATCGTGGAGAATGCTGTCAAAACTGGTTCCGCCAATGGCAACCCGCTAATGACCGGCGGCTATGCTGTCGCAATGAATCCGCAAACCGGCGGGATCTACGCTTTAGCCGGAGTTGATCGGGATAATAAGACTGGCAAAATCACGACTGACTCCTTAGGTCCGATCAACCAAACAATGGTTATGGGTTCTGTCGTCAAAGGTGCGCAGGTCATGGGCGGCTTACGCAGCGGTGTGATCACCCCAACGAACAACACCTTGACTGATACACCGATCAAACTAGCCGGGACCGCAACAATAGCCTCGATTTTCAACAAGACAGGGAACAATAATATGACCTTGTCTGCGGCTGATGCACTGGAGGTTTCTTCTAACTCCTACATGATGCAGCTGACAATGAAAGAGGCCGGTTTTAATTACACCTCTGGTGCTGCTCTGAACATGCCAACTTCTATTTTTGACAAGTTGCGTTCCAACTTTAACCAGTATGGTTTAGGTGTCAAAACCGGGATCGACATTCCTGGAGAAGCTCCCGGCTTTAAAGGCGGTTCTTCCCAAGCTGAAATAGGGAAAGCTTTGAACTTGTCTTTTGGTAACTACGATGCTTACACAACAATCCAAGTGGCCCAGTATATGTCAACGATCGCTAACGGCGGCTATCGGATGCAGCCTCATGTCTTACAGTCGATCCGAGGGCATGGTACTGACGACAAGCTTGGTGCTGTTAAATATGAATTCCAACCGAAGATCTTAAACGTTGTCGAAGGTACCGCTGCCCAATGGAAAGTTGTCCACCAAGGACTATGGCAGGTTGTCCATGGCTCTAACCAGTGGCGGACCGGCGCGCGTTTGGCCAGTCTCAAGCCGGCGGTCGCTGCCAAGTCTGGTACCGCCGAAACTACAACCAACGGCTCGTCAACAACAACACTCAGTGCGGCCAGCTATGCACCAACGACTAACCCGCAAATCGTGATTGCTGTTGCCTACCCAGGTTCTGGTTCAACTAACGAAGGTTTCAACATGGAATCTGTCAAATCGATCTACCAGGCTTTTTGGAAGGATGTTAAATCCAGTGACGGCCTAAATTAACGACTAGACTAGCATAGTGGAACAGGGAATTCTCCCTGTTTTTTTTTGACCAAAATTATCTGTATATGTTTTGGAAATTTCATTTATCCAGACGCCCTTACTCCTATGTTCTCCTGGTTATTTTCCTAGCTTTTATCGGATTAAATTGCAATTGATTAGATCGAGGTTACGTAAAAAGTAATGACAGAGACAGGGAGCTCTGCAAAGTAGCGGCAGAGCCAACAAGCATTCAAAAAAGCTGCCCGTTCCATTCAGGAACAGGCAGCTTGACTAAGCTCTACCAATTTATTCTAACTAAAGGTTGAAAGTTAAGTTGGAAGACTCAGATCTTTTATTGTCGAGGAGACCAACTTTGATGGTGTCTTGGTAGTTAGTTTGAAAACATACAGCCAACCGGCTCCCATTTAGTTCAACTTGGAACCAGACTAAACCAGTCTGGTGCCTTCTTTGACCGACTTGGAGCCAGACTGAACCAGTTTGGTGCCTTCTTTGACTGACTTGGAACCAGACTAAACCGGTTTGGTGCCTTCTTTGACCGACTTGGAGCCAGACTGATCCGGTCTGGTTCCTTATTAACTTGCAACCTTTAGATTCTAAATTTAAATACCAACCACTTGACGGAGAAAACGAAAATTTGGCGGTATTTTGTTGAAGCCAAGAACGTCTTGTCCTTGCTCACTTTATTAGTTTATATTTTTTCTCCAGCACGTGCTCTTAAAGCTAAGTCGATAGTTTTATCGACTAAGATCGACTGCGAGTCAACCACAGGATGCTCTAAATACGGTTCGCGGTCTTGGGCTAATGACAGTTCGGTACAACCCAAAACCACCGCTTCACAGCCCTTCTCCTCGAACATCTGGCGTAAAATTTCATGATACAACTGCCGATCTACGTGATTCTTTTCCTTCACTCCAGCATAGATCAGCTGGTTAGTCTGTTCTTGAATTTTTTCGTCCGGCAAAATCAGATCATAGCCCGCGGCCATGATCTCGTCATCATAGATATGGTCGGCACGTGTCCCTTCTGTTGAGATCAGGCCAACACGCTTGACCGCTTTGAGGTTATCTCCGATCCACGCAACAGCTTCACGCGGCATGTGCAGGATCGGGATATCAGTCACTTGTTTTAACTGCTCGTAAAAATAATGAGCAGTATTACAAGGCAGCGTAAAAAAGTCCGGTCCCAAGCTGGCCTGTTGCCGAAAGTCCGCCAAAAGCGGCTGCAACGGGCTGGGCTGGCTGTGGTCGAGAATATAATTTGTCCGATCCGGTACAGTCGCATGATTGACCAAAATATAGTTCAAGTATTCCTGGTCACTATGCGCCGGAGTCCGCAAATTCAGCTGGTGGATATAGGTTTCAGTTGCCAATGTCCCCATACCGCCGATAATCGTAAAGAAGTGCTCCATCGCTCTTACCCCTTATTTTGCTTAAAGTACTCTGCAAAATTTTTAACGTAGTTATGGTTCATCCATTTGATCAAAGCCCAGCGCTTCGGATTCATGTCTTCCCCATACTCATAGGTCGTCCCGACCCGCTTGGTCTTGATCAGTTGCAAAGCTGCCTGTTTATCCAAGTTATTCCGGGCGTATTTCTTAAAGATCGAAACTGGTACACCCAACCACAAATGATGTTTCGTCGTATCATTATTCCCGTAAACGACCGGCTGATTTGCGAGTTGTCCTGTAACATAGTCTTGGACCACGTAATCAGCCAAGTTATAGCCGTTTAGAGTAACAAAGAAGCTGCTGCGGCCTTGACGCAAGTTGATCTCGAACAACTTGTACTTCTGGTCGCGCACATCATATTTCATATCGAAGTTGGCATAGCCTGTAAATTGGACAGCTTCCAAAAACTTCTTGATCGTCGCATAGATCTCTTCGTTATATTCCGGCAAAATCGCCACGTAATTTCCGATCGCTGCCGGAGCAGGATCTTCCAGTAACGGATGGCCTAAACACATCATCTTAACTTGGTGATTCTGGTCAACATATGCATTCAAGACACGCATATTACTGTCATCACCAGGAATGAAATCTTGGAGAATAAAATCTGATTCATAACCGTTTTCGTAGGATAAACGCAAGATCCGGTCAAACTCTTCCCGACTTTGGATCCGGAAAGCCTTTTTCCGTCCTTCAAAATGGACATCGAGCCATTCGACACTATTTGCTGCCTTTAATGCAACTGGATAATTAAACGGCTGTGGAACTTCGGTTGGCCCTGCTTCCCACTGCTCTTTAGTGATAATCTGTGTTTTTGGATATGGAAGATCATATTTTTCACAGATCTCATAAAAACCTTCCTTGTTATTTAAGGTCTTTAGCAGTTTGAAATCAATATAAGGGCAGACGAAAACATCGGTCAGTTCATCCTTGTGTTCAGAAATCAGTTCAGCATAACCGTCACCGCAACCGATCAAAATCACCGGTTCTTCATGGTCACGGTACTTTTCCTTTAATTTCTGCATGGTTTCGATCCAGACTGGATCTTTATCAAAGCCGTCAACGATCGTTAAGTCAACGATCTTAGTAAAACGGGTCGGGGCTAACTGAGCCGCAGCATAGGCTTTAACGGGACGATGATATTTCTGATAAAAAGAGCGTGCCATCCCATAAACGTTAAAGTCGCTGCCCAATAATATTGGTGTAAATTCAACTTTGTTTTCTGTCATCATTAAATCTCCTTGCTGATATCCGCTGCTAGTTTAGCATCTGTTTCATAGGAAAGCAGCTTTCCATTAACTTTTTGTGTTGCATCGCGGCCTTTGCCGGCCAGGACCACGATCTCGTTTGGTTTACTCATCATGATCGCTTTTTTAACAGCTGTTTTTCTGTCTAAAATAATTTGAACTTCGATGCGCTTTTGATCAATATGTTCAGCAATTTCTTGTGCGATCTGCAACGGATCTTCCGTGGCTGGATCATCTGTCGTCAAAATTGCCACATCGGCTTCTTCCGAAATGGCCTGGCCTAAGCCGCTGCGTCTTGAGATCCCTTTGTCACCAGTGCTGCCGGTCAAGACGATCAAGCGTTCATCTTGAGTCTGTTCACGCAAGAATTTCAGCAGCGATTTGAGGCTGGCATAATTATGCGCATAATCAACGTAAATCGTGCCGTGCTCTTTAGTCGGAAAAACTTCCATCCGGCCAGGTACTCGGACAGCTGGCAAATATTCTTTGATCTGCGCCGCATCCGCACCAGCCAGAGCGCTAGCAATGACAGCTGCGACCGCATTTTCTTGGTTATAATCACCTGGGATGCCCAGTTGATAGCCGCCATCTAATTCCAAGCGCTCGCCTTTTTGCGAGTAAGTGTTAATTGCGATCGCACTTTCCTTCAAGTCCTGTTTAGTTTCTTCAAATTCAAAATCAACTTGGGTCTCAAATGAGATCAGCAAATTTTTGCGCGCGTATAAGTAAATCTGGTCATCCAATAGAGACCCCTTGGCTGCCGCATAAATTTCTGCAAAATGTTGGCTTTCTGCGTTGATGATCACTTGCTTGGAATTCCGCAAAAGCTGCTCTTTGCAATATAAGTAGTCGGCAAATGTCGGGTGTTCATTACGCCCAATGTGGTCCGGCGAAATATTCAAGAAGATCCCCAAGTCATATTTCAACCCGTAAACCCGATCCTTCTTAAACGCCTGCGAGGAAACTTCCATCACCAAATGTGTCATTCCGTTAGCGACAGCTGCTGCCATGTCATGAAAAAGATCCAAAGATTCTGGGGTCGTCAGATCAGACTTAAACCGCTGCTCCGGCTTGGGTCCCACAATTCGATCGATCGTCGAAAACAGCGCTGTTTTACCCGTGGTAACCGCGTCTTCAATGCTGTGAGCAAAATAAGCCGTCGTTGTCTTGCCCTTTGTTCCAGTGATACCTGTAATAAACAATTTATTTTGCGGAAAATCATAGTAAGCCGCGCCCAGTAAGGACATCGCCTGCTGAACGTTAGTCACGATCAGCCCTGTCAATTCTGCACCTTCAGCGTATGCTGTCTCAGCGACATAGGCTGCAGCTCCTTTGGCCTTGGCTTGTTGCAGGTAGCTGGGCTTAAAGTTGCCCTTGCAAAAAAATAATGTCTCAGGCTGAACTTGGCGCGAATCATAAGTCACGTGTGTAAATTTTTCCGGGGTGATTTTTCCGGGATGCTTTTCAATTAATAAGTTATGCTCTGACAGTAATGTCAAAATTTGAACCATCGTAAGTGCCATACTTAGAAAAATCTCCTTTTACCAGATTAGTTTCAATAATTTAATTTCTTTAAAATTCGCCAGACGATATGTACTACTCAAGAACTGCTTGTCGAATGACTGTGAAGCTGGATTATGCCAGCAATTTCAGCTATTGCCATTGTACCATAGAATGACCTTTGATTTTGCTAAGAGTGCTTTAAGAAGGCTGATTCACCCAATAATTTCGGCTTTGCTTGTGTACTGATCCAGCGGTGCCTTCACACTCTTGAAAATAATTTCTCTTTGCGAAATTTCGAGGCTTTTACTATGCTATTTGTTTGAAAATAGTTACAATATAGGTGGAATAGCAGGTAAAGCTTAGTTACTGAGTTAAACTAATGAATTTGCTTAACGATTTAGATAGGAGGATGAGGTTTATGTATCAGAATATTTTGGTCCCCTTAGACGGAAGCGGCAACTCCAAACGTGCCTTGGATGAAGCAATTAACTTATCCGAAAAGTTTGGCTCGCACATTTCAATTCTCTCGGTCGTCAACGAAAGCAATATGATTTTCACTACAGGTTCACCAGATATGATTTTAAGTGGACTCAAGAGTAATGCAGAAGATATTGTCGAGCGTGGCAAAAAGCAGGCTGCAGATCGCGGCGTTGAAGTCGAAGCCTTTGTTGAACGCGGCATTCCAAAACAGATCATTGCCACAGAATTTCCTCAAAAACATGATATCGATTTGATCGTTATCGGCAAATCCGGGGTGGATGCCTTCGACCGGTTGCTGATCGGTTCAACGACCAGTTATGTTGTCCGCAAGAGCAACGTTAAGATCTTAGTCGTCAATAATGACGAAGAGGAAACCAAAGAAGAATAGTTCATAAGTGTCTTTTTAAATGCCAACTAAAAAGCAGCATACGATCGCCCTTCAAGCGGGAAATCGTATGCTGCTTTTGCTCACTACAACGCACTAGACTAAAAAAGAGTGCTGCTAACTATAAGACCAGCAAAGTGCAAAATTTTAAAGATCTGTTTATGAGACAACACTGGACTGATTATGCATTAATGGAAACCAAGACATTCGCTTGCTATGCTTATATCAAGCTAGTGATAAAAATTTTACTCAATATCAGTCTGATTAGAATACCTTCAATCTTTTTGGGAGTATAATAGGGTCGACAAAATTAACAACTATGGAGCTAAGGAAGCGTGTCAGTTATGAAAAATATTACAAATAGAAATACGATGATCTGGTCATCTTTGTCTACGCTGTTACCCATGCTGGTTGGTATTTTTTTGTGGAATAAGCTGCCTAATAACATTGCGACTCATTTTGGGACTAGTGGACGGGCTGACGGGTGGGACGGTAAAGGATTCACTGTTTTTATCCTGCCGTTGATATTTTTAGCAATCCAATTATTTGTTGTTTTTATGGTTCATTTTGACCCCAAAAATCGCAACAATTCTCCGTGGCTGCTCAAAATTATTTATTGGCTAGTCCCGTTTATCACTTTTATTAGTATGTTAGGCATTTACGGCGTTGCCATGGGGTATTCGCTTTTAAATTCTGAGGTGACCACTAATGCTTTGTTGGGCTTAGTTTTTGTTGTTATTGGGATTTTATTACTTGTTGTTAAACAAAATTACACAATTGGCATTCGTATATCTTGGACACTGAACAGTAAAGAAAATTGGCGGAGGACTAATCGTTTAGCCGGGTGGCTGTTGATTCTGAGCGGAGCTGTTTTTCTAGTTAATGCACTCCTCCAGGTCGATTGGCTCATTTACGCAGTAATTGCCATCATAGTTATTATTCCAATTGGGTACTCATTTACGCTCTTTCAAAAAGGTATTTAGTCAACAATTTGGTATAGCTTGACCAGACAGGGGTCAACACCCTGTCTTTTTATATTAACAAAAGAAGAAAAAAGCTGGTACAAATAGTGAAATTTCTCTATCAGTACCAGATATTACAGAACCCCTAATTCAATGACACCGCAGTTTTTATGGCTAGCTGCATGCCATTTTCATTGTCGCTATCACCTAGGCCATTATTTATTGAACTTCTCAGTGAATCTGCCGATCTGTTCAACCAATTTTGCCGGTTTTTCCTCTGGAATGTAATGCCCTGACTCTGCGATCACTGCACCTTTCACTTGATATCCCATTGACTTTAATTTATCATTCAAATCTCGTGACGAACCCAGTTCTCCGCTCACAGCCAGCAAGGGGAGATCCACTTGCTGACCAGATAACTGTGCATTAATCTCAAAATCCTGCAAAACTGCACGATAATATCCGAGCATTCCTCGTAATACTCCCAGCTGCTGATATTCATGATCATATTCGTCAATATCCGCCTGCGTAAAAGCCTCACGCCAGTTCTGCGCTTTATGAGAAAAGAACCATTCGAGCAAGACCTGCTCCTTTCCCGCTAACAATTCTTCTGGCAAATCAGGCAATGCGTTAAACAAAAAATGCCAACTGCGCCAGCTTTCTGTATTTAATTCGATTTGCTGAGAAAGAGTCACTCCTGGGATATTTGCATCTACTAGGACCATACCCAGTAAGTCAGCAGGAAAAAGATGTGCATAGGTAAAACCGACCCAGCTGCCAATGTCATGCCCAACGTAAACTATTTTCTGCAAGTTTAATTGTTCAAGCAGCCCGTGGATCCGCTTTGCAGTTGTTTTTGTGTCATATCCTGCTTGAGGAACGCTTGAGTATCCCTGCCCCGGTAAATCTATCGCTAAAACATGATAGTGTTGTGCCAGCATTGGCCAAACCTTGCGCCAAGCATAAGCACTCTCGGGAAAACCGGCAAAAAGTACAATAGTTGTCTTGTTAGCAGGTCCAGTCTCGTACATGTGCCATTTGATCCCATCGTCTGTTGTAACGAACTGTTCATCCATTCTGATCACCTAGTTTCCAAATTTGTTTCCAGTTTAGTTCAACGCCGGCGATTTGCAAAACGATTGCCTGCAAAAATAGCCGCAATTCACCCTAATCGGTAAATCACGGGCTATTTGAATCAAACTAGCTGTCGCAACTCCACAGTCATAACATTTTTGCCAACCAAAAATGTTATACTGTTTCATTCAGGATCAGTGAATGAGATTTTATTCAGACACATCTAACTCATGGTCCTTGTAATAATACTTGCGGTCCTTTTCACCGATCTGGCGCACCTCTTCGCACGGCGAACCATAGGCAACCATGTTAGCCTTAATATCATGCGTGACAACACTGCCGGCACCGATCACTGAATTATCGCCAATTGTGACCCCCGGCAGGATCTGGACACTCGAACCGATCCAGACATTTCTGCCAATATGAACCGGAAAATTGTAGACATAATTATGCTCACGCAGGATTGGAAGGAGCGGGTGCCCAGAGGTCGCAATAACAACGTTAGGTCCCAGCATACAATGGTCGCCAACATAAATATCGGCATCATCGACCAAGCAAAGGTTGAAATTAACGTAGATTCCTTTGCCAAAATGAACGTTATGACACCCCCAGTTGGCATGCAGTGGAGTTTCAATATGGCAATTTTCGCCAATCTGAGCAGACATCTGCTGCTGTAAATCATTCTTTTTTTGTTGTTCGTGCGGTCTGGTTTGGTTAAAGTCATAAAGCAGTTCCAGGTAATCTTGTTGCCTGCCCATTAGTGAAGGATCATCGTAATGATAGGGTAACGACTGTTTCTTTCTTTTGTAATTGTCCATAAGGAATACCCCTTTATTTTTTCAAATTAACTCTCAACAGTTCATCACCCAATTTGATTTCTTTATCATCTGTCAACTGCACGTCTTGCAGCCTGTCTCCTTGAACCAGCAAAACGACCACTGTATCTTTATAGCCTTGCCGCCTGATCTCATCTCGGTTAAAATCGAGCAGCAATTGTCCTTGTTTGAATTTTTGTCCAGATTCAACGTGGGGCACAAAACTAGCGCCATGCATATTTGCAGTGCCAAGCCCAACGTGGACCAATAGTGCCAAGCCATCTGCTGAACGAAGGCCAAAGACATGCTTGGTTGTGAAAACAAACGAGACCTCACCGTCAAATGGAGCATATAACTCTCCTACAAATGGCTCGATTGCTAACCCTTGACCTTGAAGGCCTTGGTTGCCCTTCTCGTCAACAACTTGCTCCAAATTGATTATTTTACCACTAGTTGGAGCAGCAACGATTGAAGCATTTTCCGTGGGCCGAATATCCTCAGTTTCTTCCAAGCCTTCAGCAGCGATTTTATGCTGCAGTTCATCTACGATCTCAGCATGCCGTTTTTCTGAGATTTTAACTTTAAACAAATAGATGACTAGTGCAAGAACGTGTAAAAGCAGCCCTGCCCAGAAAGCCCACAATTTAAAGATCGCAATTCCATGCGGTGTGATCGATTCGGCAGTTGCGCCACCAGTCATACCGGCAGCAACTGCAACCCAACCGACGATCCCATTCGAAAGCGCACTCGAAAGCTTGTCTAACATCGGTCTGATCGACAGCGTAACCGTCTCATTTCTGACACCATTTTTCAACTGGCCGTATTCAACTGAATCCTCTAAAGTCAAAAGCACAGCCATAAAAATATAACCTTGGGGCCCGTAATATAAGATCATTGCAGTAATCAGCATAAATAAGTTGTCTGGTGAGAAGATCAGTATTAAATAAGCAATGATCATTGCAACCATACTGACTGAATAAATTGTCTTTCTGGTAAACCATTTGTTGATGAGCGGATAGGTAGGATTAGTGATAAAGCCCGACACGATCGGAATGACTCCAGTGATCCAGAATAAACCCGGACGATCGATGACATATTTGAACATGTAAAACATTAATCCTGCTGTAGCAGCATTTCCAAAACCATAAACTAAATATGGGATCGCCGTCCACAACATCTGGTCATTGTGAAACAAGGCAGAAAACATTTCCTTGAGGCTGACTTTTTTCTTCGCTCCTTGACGCAAAACGCTCTGTTTTTCATGCGTCCCGAAGCCAACGGCAAAGGAGCAGATAACGGCAACGACTGCGATCATCACAGCAAATACCGTCCAGCCAGGCTGTCCTTCATTGTGCTTGCCAGTTGATAAAAAAGTAAAGTATGTCACAACAGGGACGATGATCACAGTCACAAGATTTTGCCCGAAGCCGCTGAAATTCCCGGCAGCCGTGTAAATTGAACGTTTGTGACTATCTTCCGTTAAAGCAGGGATCATGCCCCAGTATGCAACATCTCGAAAAGAATAGAAAATATCGAACAAGATGAAGGTAGGAATAAATAAAAGCGCAAACCAAGTTGAATTGACCCTGGATAAGCCAAAGATTCCAGTAAAAAGAACTATCAGCAACAGGCTGGAAATTAAGCCTGCTCCAATCAGCCACGGCTTAAATTTTCCCCAGCGAGTATTAGTATTATCAACAATACTGCCGATCACTGGGTCAATGAAAATTTCGACGATCCGGATCACAAAGATCAAAGTTGTAATCATCGAAATCAACTTGGCGGACTCGGATTTGGCAACTCCGGTAAACATTGCGGAAGTCACATAAACCATCAAGTACGTGCCAAAGGTCATATAGACTGCCGAACCGCCAATATTACCAACGCCAAAGTTAAAAATCGACCAAAAGCTTCTTTTTTGGGCTTTATTTATTTTTTCCAAAATAAAACATCTCCCTCGTAAAATTCACTAACAACAAATCATTCTCTTACCTGCTCTATTTTGCTGAACATGCGCTAATATCAAAGGAAAATTCATGGTCTTCTTCTGCGGAAATATGATAAGCCGGTTCCACCTCACTGCCCCAGCTATCGATCCCGCCAACTCCGCGCACAGCTCCCAGTATTGACAAGACCGTCCTTCTTGGAAGCGGCAATTCTTCCTGGTGCGTAGCATTTTCTAATTCCTCAGCGGTATAAGGCAGGCAACTGAAGGCAAAGGGCGTTCCATTGGATCTCACGGTTAAATAAAATAGTTCATCCGACTGGTCAGCGTTGTTTTTAACTGTCTTTCTTGCAATCGTGACCTGTTTGGTCTGCATGTGTACGCCACAATCCTGCGGGACAAGGTAAGGCGTGACTGGTAAGCCTTGAACTTGATAGGTCCCTTTGTGAGCTCCCGCCATGCGGTCCGGATAAGTTTCACCCGAAAGCCCAGTATATTCATAACCTGCAGCTAAAGTCGGAAGTACCAATCGTAAACCAAAGACCGGCAATTCCGGCAAATCCTTTCTGCCCTGATAATGGACGGTCACCGAGATCTTGCCAGCTGCATCAACGGTATAAGCAACTGTCACTTCTGTTGCTGGGATCGTTAAAGTCTGATAGTGAAATGTAATCTTAACTTCCCGCGCAAATTCATGGTCAGAATACTGGTTATTTTCTGGTGCTAGCGGCAGTGCCAGCCTTTTCCCATCGACACTCAATGCAATTTTTTCTAGGTCAATGAACTGATCTGCACCTAACCACTGCACGGATTTTTTGGAAAAGCCATTTCCGCGGTCATTATCAGTAGTCGCCCGCCAAAAAGTCGGCAACGGCTCCCGGTAAAGCCACTCCTTTCCGCCAGCTACTAAAGACTCAAGTCCGCCGCGTGAATAATTAAAAATATAATGGAAATCATCACCAGCAAGTCCCAAGGTCCCATCGCCGAAAATTATTTTTAACTGCTCATTTTTCATCGTTGCCATAATAATACTTAACCTCCTGCAAAGCTGGTTTAGGTGTCCGGTCCGCGAAGAGCAGCCCATCCCCAGAAAACTCATAATCAGAAACTCTGTCATCGAAATCCCCGCCGTAACGCAGAACTTCTTTTCCACTGACCTCGTCTTTGACAAATAAAGCCTGATCGATAAAATCCCAGATGAAGCCGCCTTGATACATCTCAAATTCCTCTAAAAGATCAATATAAGATTTTAAACCGCCGACAGAATTCCCCATACTATGCATATACTCACATAACAAGAATGGTTTTTGCGGGTCGTTTTCCAAATATTCCCTAATATCTGCAGGAGAAGCATACATTCGGCTTTCTACATCCGAGATCCGGTCTTCGTATTTGCGTTCATGGACTACACCTTCATAGTGGACGAGCCGCGAGTCGTCCACACTCTTGTAGTAAGCTTGCATCGCTGCGATATTATCGCCGGCATAAGATTCATTTCCTAGCGACCAGAAAATAATGCTCGGGTGATTTTTGAGCAGCTCGTAATTGCTGCGAGCTCGATCAATCACGACATCCTTCCATTCCGGCATGGAACCGGGAACATTGTAGGAAGGCTCGATCCCTCCTTCCTTTTGCCAGGTTCCATGTGATTCCAGGTTGTTTTCTGCCATTACATAAAGACCGTGTTCATCACAGAGCTTGTACCATAATGTCTGGTCCGGATAATGACATGTTCTGACAGCGTTGATATTATTACTCTCCATCGTTGCAATATCCTGCTGCATGTCTGCTTGCGTCACGGCACGACCCGTATGGGCATCCCATTCATGCCGGTTGACTCCGTTGATCACCAAACGCTGGCCGTTAAACAAGATCACCTTGTTTTTGATTTCAATTTTCCTAAAACCGAATTGATAAGGCACGACTTCCAAAACTTGCTCGCTATCAGCCTGGATGACTGTAATTTCAAGCTGATAAAGATATGGATCCTTAGTACTCCATAAATGGACATTGGGAATTTCAAGATCCTTAAACTCTAACTCAGACACCGCCTTTTGCTCAGTGTGAATTAACTGTTCGCCACTCAGGTCGGCGATCTTAATTTGAACTTTAGCCGGCAGTTGGTCTTGTTGAAGTTTTAAAGCTAGACTGACACTGCCGCTTTTGAAATCAGCGCTTAAGACCGGTTTAATTGCCAGATCTTCGACGTGAACAGCAGGCTGAGCAATTAAAGTCACAGCACGAAAGATACCGGAAAAACGGAAAAAATCTTGGTCTTCAAGGTAGGCGGCTGTGCTATACCTAAAAACTTCGACTGCCAACTTATTCAATCCGTTTTCAATGTAAGGGGTCAAATCAAATTCAGACGGGGTGAAGCTATCCTCGGCATAGCCCACAAAATGGCCGTTCAACCAGACATACATTGCCTGCTCAACTCCATCAAAGCGGACTCTGATTTTTTTGCCGTGTAATTGCGGTCCTAACGTGAAGTTTCTGACATAGGCGCCGACGCTATTGTCTTGACCGGCACTAAAAATTCCCGGCTGCTGTCCTTTGCCTAAAGTATATGGCGGTCGGCGGTATTCTTGACCTTCCCAAGGATAAAATGTATTGATATAGTGGAGCCGGCTATAGTCAGCCAACTCAATATGCCCAGGGACTTGAATGGAGTCAAAACCGCTAATATCGCAGTCTTTTTGATAAAATCCAATTGCTCTGGCAGTCGGATCCTTAGCAAAATGAAACTTCCACTCCCCATTCAAAGATTGGTACAAGCTGCTTTGTTGTTTCTGTACTTCGTTTTCGTTTAAATATGCAACATGGTCGCTATGTGCTGGCAGCTGTCCCACACGAAAAACTGTTGGATCATCCAGCCATTTAAGTTCTGCTTTCACAATATTTTCCCCTTTCAAATTTACTTCCGCTTTTAGTATAATTAAAGCGCATACACAAAAGTATAAGAATTTGATTTAGAAATATGACAGTTTATCCTTTTCTTGTGCCTATTAAGAGAGGCATAATGAAACTATCAAAGACAGATCAGCCTGAAAATTGCCCGTAAATAGGAGTGTCATTTATGCGGATCATCACACGAATTAATCAAGATTTACCTTTGTCAGCTGAAACAATTGGTTATGATTGGACGCAACCAGAAATATCCCGCCCCAACGGCTACCCTTTTTTCCACTGGCTGCAGACACAGGAAGGCCAAGGGATCATTGAAGTTGGACATGAAACCTTTAAACTCAAAAAAGGTGCAGGTTTCTTATTGTCTCCGGGTGTAGCACATAAATATTATCCAGTTGGAACTAAAGAATGGAAAACTTCCTTTTTGACATTTGGAGCACCTTTGGCAGATGAAATAGTTCACTTTATCTTTGCCTCCCAATATGTCTGGGTACCTGAAATGTCTGCTTCCCTCAATAATTTTATCCCAGACAATGCAGATTCATTTCTGACTGATGATTACACGGCAACATTGAAACAATCAGGTTTGATCTATCAATTCTTGATGCTGCTCAACAATAAAACAGCAACTAAAAGCAGCCAGTATTCTAAAACGGAAGTTATCTATCCAATCACTGAATTCATCACTCACCACTATTCTGAAACCATCACCAACAAGGATTTAGAGAGAGTCACCAATTTTTCGGTTTCATATGGTACTAAGATCTTCAAAGAATATTTCGGCTTAACACCGCAGCAATACCTGACTGACTTTCGTTTGCGCAAGGCAAAAGAGTTATTGATCGAAGCTCCAGAATTACAGGTGCAAGATGTCGCTGCCTTGACCGGCTTTAAAGATGTTTCCTACTTTATCAAAATTTTTCGCCAGGCTAATAAAGTGACCCCCTATGGGTTTAAAAATCGTCATGAATAGATAAAAAAGCAGCACGCAATTACCCTTCAATCAGGAAATTACGTGCTGCTTATTAGTTGTTTGTTATTTAATTTTTATGCTTGCTCGTACAAGTTATCTTCCAAGAATTCCGTCACACCGACCCCAGTGGCCAAGAAAATATATTCTGTGTTGCCCACAAAAAAGACGATCCGCTTAGCTCCTAGGTATTCATCAGTACTTAACTCACTAATTTCATCCAAATCAACCGTCCATTTCGTAGCCGGTTTAACACCGCGAGCAACACTGATTTTCATCTGCCCATCTTGAAAATTGAAGTTCAAGAAACCAAAATAAGACTGACTGCCATTAACGATCTGTGCATACGTGTTCATAGTCTTCTCTCCCTTCCACCGAAAACAATCACGTTTTCGAAAACAACCATTTACTCTTTCTTACGTAATTTAGTGTAGCATGGCTGACAGAAAGGTTCAAGGAAAGGCAATCACCTATTCTGAATCGAAAAGCTCATCCACCAATGTGTCGGGTTGTTTCACTAAGGCAAATCATTGCCGGCGGCTAAATAAACGTCATACCATTCCTGAGCCGTCAAATCAACAGCAGTCCCTGCGGCTGTATCAATTAAATGATCCGGGTTCATGGTACCGGCAATCACTTGGATCTTAGCCGGATGGCGCAAGATCCAAGCTGCACCGATCGCATTTTTAGAAACACCGTATTTATCAGCTAATTGTTGCAAAGCTGCATTAACTTCTGGAAATTCAGGTTTGTCAATGAAGGTCCCTTCGATCTGACCGTATTGGAATGGCGACCAAGCTTGGATCGTCATGTGGTGCAGCTGGGAATACTCCAAGATCCCGCCGTCATGGTCGAGGCTGCGTGCATCTGTCATATTAGTATGGATCCCAAAGTCAACCGGACCGGTATGCATGACACCAAACTGCAGCTGGTTGACCAGCAGTTTCTGGCTGAGTGATGCTTGCAGCAATTCGACTTGTCCCGGGTTCATGTTGGAGACCCCAAAGTGACGTACTTTACCTGCACTTTGCAGCTGGTCAAAAGCTGAAGCGACCTCTGCTGGATCCATCAAGGCATCCGGACGATGAAGCAAGAAACTATCTAGGTGGTCAACTCCCATCCGCTGCAAGATCCCATCAACTGAATCTAAAATGTGCTGCTTAGAAAAATCGTAGCGGGTAATTTTTTGTCCTTGCTCAGGGTTCCGATAAATCCCGCCCTTGGATTGAATCTTAAAATCTGCTGCACTTAAAGAAGAACGTTTAAGTGCTTGTCCAAAGACCTCTTCTGCCTTGCCTGCCCCGTAGATATCTGCCGAATCAATATAGTTGATCCCAACACTATGAGCAGTTTCAAGCAATTTAGCTGCATCATCGACGCTTAAAGCGTCCATCCGCATGATCCCCAAAACAATGGCTGAACCTGTGAAATCTGTTCCACCGATTTTAATGTCTTTCATTTCTAGAGCTCCTCCTTTTTTCCAAACAAAGCTGTTGTAGTTAGTCTAAGTATAGAGCAATTTTTACCGTGAACTCAAGTGTTTTTGGCTGCACTTGCATATGAAAAATCTGCTAGCGGCCTAACCTTTTTGGAGAAAGCCTGTAATTTGGGGGTTGACATCGACAGACTGGTTTTCTATACTTAGGTCAATTATTAAACGAAGGGATGAAAAAGCATGCGAAAGTCAATTAACCACACTTTGAATATGGCTTGGCAAAGCCGGCACGTAAGGTCGTGATCCTCACTAACGGATACGATCTGGCAAACAGTTTGTATCCGTGCCGACTGCTTTTTCGTTTGTAGAAGTCTGCATGGTCTCAACACAGCAGGCTTCGGTTAAATTGCTTTAGGGCAAACCAGAAACTGCTGGTTTGCCCTTATTTTTTTGGAAAAATTTGCAGACAAGTCAAGGAGTGAACACCATATGAAACGAATCACCGCGTTTATCAGCGCCTTAATTATTTTTCTCGGAGTCGTTTTCTTTACCCAGCCGGCTCAAAATGCCGATAAAAACCTCGCCTCTCAAAAAGTGATCAAAGTCGGGATCTTGCAGATCATGAGCCATCCGGCTTTAGACCAGATCCACCAAGGAATTTTGACCGGCCTGAAAGAAGAAGGCTACCGTAACGGCAAGAACATCAAAGTTGAATTTCAAAATGCCCAGGGCGACCAAAGCAATTTGAAAACAATGGCCCAACAGTTAGCCGATCATGATGACATCTTATTTGGGATCGCGACCCCAGCGGCCCAGGCTTTAGTCAACGCCGCCGACAAGTCGACACCAGTCATGCTAGCCGGGATCACCGACCCTGCCAGCAGCGGTCTGGTCAAGTCAGAAAAACACCCTGGCGGAAACGTCACCGGCTCTTCCGGCGACTCGCCTTTGTCCAAACAACTCAAGGTGATCCAAGAGATCATGCCCCACGCCAAGAAGATCGGGATCATTTACACCTCATCTGATGCTGGCGGCCAAAGCAACGCCCGGAAGTTTAAAAGGCTCGTCGAAAAAGCCGTTCTAGAGCCGAAGATGTACACGATCTCTAACACCAATGATATGCAGCAGATCAGTCAGCGAATGGCGGGACAAGTTGATGCGATCTATGCTCCGCAAGACAACGGAGTTGCTTCGGCTATGAAGACTTTGGTCAACAACGCCAACCAGGCTAACAAGCCGGTCTTCCCGGCCGCTGACACGATGGTCAAAGACGGCGGGACCGCGGCATATGCGATCGACCAGCACGATTTAGGCCGCTTAGCCGGTCATATGGCAGCCAAAGTTTTGCAAGGCAAAAAACCTGCCAACTATCCGGTTGAGTTCGTTGTGAAAGGCAAATACGTGATCAATCAAGCACAAGTTAAAAAGCTGCATCTCCAGATTCCTGAGAAAATCATGGAACAGGCACAAAAAAATGGGAAGGTGGTCAAATGAGTTTAATTACATCAGGCATCGGACAGGGATTATTATGGGCTATCTTAGGGCTTGCCCTCTTCTTAAACTTCCGGATCTTAGACTTTCCTGACATGACCGTTGAAGGAACATTTCCTTTGGGAGCCGCGGTCACTGTGGCAGCGATCACTCACGGTGCTTCACCCTTGCTTGCGACTTGTGCCGGAGTTTTAGCCGGCGCCTTGGGCGGACTGATCACCGGCTTGCTTTACACTAAAGGAAAGATCCCGATCCTGCTAGCTGGGATCTTAGTCATGACAGCTTGCCTGTCCATTAATTTACGGGTCATGGGCGGTTCCAATGTTTCCTTGCTGGGGCAAAAAACATTTTTCTCGGCCGCCTTCTTTCAAACTTTGCCGAAATACTTTGACAGTGTTCTGATCGGCGGCGGGACAATCATTGTTGTCACCGCACTCGTTGCCTTGTTCTTGGAAACAGAATTAGGCCAAGCCTTTATCGTTACTGGTGACAATAAAATGATGGCTCGTTCCCAGGGGATCAACACCGATGCGATGACGATCCTGGGATTGACCATCTCCAATGGCCTAGTCGGACTCTGTGGAGCACTGATCTCCCAGAGTAACGGCTATGCCGATGCAAACATGGGGATCGGGATCATTGTGGTCGCATTAGCTTCGATCATCATCGGTGAAGTCGTCTTTGGCGAACTAACGCTAAACCAACGCCTGATCGCTGTGACCTTGGGCAGTATCATCTACCGCTTTGTCTTGTTGCTGGTCTTACAGCTTGGGTTCTCTACTAATGACTTGAACCTGATTTCGGCCATCATCCTCGCACTCTGCATGATGCTGCCAAACTTGCGGACTTCGTTGAACCTGACCAGTGCTTTGAAGAAAGGAGTGGGCTTAAATGACAACTAAAACAGCAACTCAGCCAGTCTTGGAACTGCGGGATGTTTCAACTGTTGTGAACCGTAAAACCCCGAATGAAGCCAAAATCTTGCGGGGACTCAACCTAAAGATCCATCCTGGCGACTTCATCACGGTCATCGGTTCCAACGGGGCAGGTAAATCCACTCTGTTTAACACCATCGCCGGCTCGATTTTCCCTGACCAGGGTCAGATCCTGCATAACGGTGCTGACATCGGTCACGAATCCGTAGAAAAAAGAACTAAATTTCTCAGCCGGGTTTTCCAAGATCCCAAAATGGGGACCGCCCCACGAATGACCGTGGCTGAAAACTTGCTTTTGGCAGCTAAACGCGGGCAAAAACGGGGATTGCGTTTTCGTAAATTACGTGCCAATAAGGAACGCTTTGCCCAACTCGCTGACTCGATGGGAAACGGATTAGCACAACGTTTGGACACTCCAACAGAGAACCTGTCTGGCGGTCAGCGGCAAACACTCAGCTTTTTGATGGCGACCTTAAACCGGCCGGATATCTTATTGCTAGATGAACACACCGCCGCCCTAGATCCTAAGACCAGTGCTTCCTTAATGCAATTAACTGCTGAAACTGTGACCCAGCAAAACTTAACCTGTCTGATGATCACTCATCATATGGAAGATGCCTTGCGGTACGGCAACCGTCTGATCGTCTTGCACGCCGGCCAGATCACACTTGATGTTAGAGGAGAAGAAAAAGACAAGCTGACTCAAGAACAAGTCATGCAAATGTTTGTCGACTAACTCGAAGAACGATCATGCTAACCATACTCAAGTTTTTCGGTTCTATAATATCTGGTACTGATAGAGAAATTTTACTATCTGTACCAGTTTTTTTGTTTTTTGTATTATTATAAAAAAAGAGACA
>NZ_BFFP01000010.1 GCF_003864415.1 Ligilactobacillus salitolerans | reverse complement strand
AAGTTTGGATATTAGGGTCTTTAATCTCGAGTAAATTTAGGATAGAATTGTCTTGGGACATCATTAAAACCTCGCTTTGATTGATTTTTAGACACTTTAATCTTAGCACTTGAGGGACAATGATGTCCTTTTTGAGTATCTTGAGTAAAAAAATAGTGCTGATGATTTTACTCATCAACACTAAAAAGTGTACACCCCTTCTTTTAAGCATTGACCGGAGCCATCTTCTCTGCCTCGGTGAGGGCAGCTAAGACCTGCTTTCGGTCTGTCGGACTTAATGGTTGCGCGAGCAAAATTGCAAAGCCGCTAAAACTAAGTCCTAGCATATCGGCCACAAAAAATTCACTAACATTACTATCTGCAATCTTCCTTCTGACATCTTCATTGGGTAATCCTCTTACGTCGTCTGCCATAAAAAGTCCTCCTTAGATGAGCTGAAGCCAGCGTATCTGACTTCACTTTTAGTTTTAACAAAAAAGGAGCTGAAAAACAATCGTCAGGACTTAAAAACCCAAACCAGGGCGATCATTTAAGATAAAAGTATCATTTTCAATCGTATAAGGCTGAACTCCAGCAGTCTGATCGGCCATAAAAACCGAGTCCAAGTCCGCAAAGACCACATTTTGATGGGCTGCAGCGAAAGCAGCCGCAGCAGCAATCCCGTTGGGTGATTCGATCATACAGCCGACCATGCATTGAACTCCTGCCAATTGGCAAAGCTGATTGATTTGCTCAGCTTGACTCAACCCGCCAGTTTTCATGAGTTTGATATTAATATAATCACAGGCATGTTCTTGCAATAAGACCTGCGCATCAGCCGGCGAAAAGACACTCTCATCGGCCATGATTGGCAGCCTTGAATGGTCGGTCACAAATTTTAAACCAGCTAAATCATTTGCAGGTACGGGTTGCTCAATGAAATCGATCCGCGCTGCCAGATCCGCCAACTGCTCGGTCAGCTTGACACTGTCCTTGGCGTTCCATGCCTGATTGGCATCGATCCGCAGTCTAGTCGCAGCCGAAGTTGCTGCTGCGATCGCATGGATGCGTGTCGTTTCTTCTGCTAGGTCCGAACCGCCCACCTTGATTTTCAAGGCTTGGAAACCAGCAGCTTCTTTCTCCTTGGCCTCCGCAACCATTGCGGGTAAATCGGCGATCCCTAAGGTGAAATCTGTCGCAACCCGCTGACTGTCACCGCCTAAATACTGATACAACGGGACCTGAAAAAGTTGCGTTCTTAAATCATACAGTGCTAATTCACAGGCAGCCTTGGCTGGTTCATTGCTTTTGATCGCACCATGCAAGCCCGCCAGCAATTTCTCCCACTGGGTAAAGTCTTGACCAAGCAAATGCGGGCGCAAAACCTCCTTGATCACGGTCAGAGCCGAGTCTAAGGTATCGCCTGTCACAACCTCATTGGCGGTTGCAGCTCCGTGTCCGACTAAACCATTATTTAACTTGATAGTAACCCCGATAGCCGCAATGTCATTGACAGTATGTTTAGCCGTAACAAAGGGATGCTTTAAAGGGGTATGGGTTGTCTGGCTGGTAAAATCTGTAATTGTTAATTTCATCTTACGTTTTCCTCCACCGCTCTAGTTTGCATTTCATTATACACCAGCAAGTCCCACAGCAAGCATAGATGAAACAAAAAACACCCAAAACATCACTCACAATATGTGTGATGTTCCAAGTGTTAAGTTCAATTATGATTTTAATCCACGTAGGTAGATGGAGTTTTATCCAGCCAAGCATAGGTCAACCCAATGACCAGCCCTCCACCAATATAGTTCCCGATCAAGGCAAAGAAAAGGTTATGGAGTACACTCATCAGATTCATGTCATAGATCGTTCCATGGGAAGCGAAGAATGCCAGCGAGAAAGCCGGGAAATTGGCGATAACGTGTTCGTAGCCAAGGAAAGCAAAAATAAAAATGATAAAGATGATAGCGAAAACTTTGCCAGCGTCATCTTTCATCCGCAGGTTAACGAAGAAAGCAGTGTTGACGACTATGTTAGCGAAAATCCCTTCAATCAGGATCTGTAAAGTTGATTTATCTAACTTAGCCGTGATCCCAGCAAACATATAGTTGTCGACCGGCAAATGCTGGAAGGGACCTGTCAACGAGATCAGATAACCAAACAAGATCCCGCCAATCAAGTTGAAGAGTAGACAAGTGAACAGGATCTTGCAAGCCATCCCCAGGCTGATTTTTTTGCGGTAGACGCCGACTGTCATAAAAAGCATGTTGGATGTTCCTAGTTCAGCGTTCATAAAAATAATCATCACTAAAGACCAGCTGAACATGAAGGCAAAGGCAAATTTGCCTAAGCCAGGTGCGACTTTTTCGGTTTGAATTGCCGTGCCAAAAGCAACCGCTGTTCCTAAAGTTAAAAATAAAGTTGCCATCACCGAACGAATGGCGTAGCGCATATAACTGCTGGAAATCAACGTTACCTTATTTTGTATGGCGGCATCAATTTTCTGAAAAAGCGGTGATTGAGTCGGAGCTGCTGCAACTTTATCTTTAGCTGTACCGGCTGGCAGCTCTTCCATAATTGTTCCGGTTTCCATCGTAGTTTTCATCTGTGATTCAAGTTCCATAATTTCTTCCCCTTATGTTTTAAAACTGTGCTGTCGCCATAAAAAAAGCCGCCCAATTCGACCGGCTGACAAGCGCTCTGTTTTCAAGTGCTTTTTTCAATTGGCAACATCACTAATTACTTAACGAATCATAATATATTTCAAATTGTTTGTCAAAGTATTTTTTACTTTCTAAATAGTATAAAATTATTAGGTTTTGTACAATATTTTGTTGAAAACGTCAGAAACCGTTTTCTTTGAAAGACTAATACATTTCCATTAACATATTTTTTAGCTAAATTTATTGATTTACATTAAAAAATAAAAACCGACCAGTCATTCAAAATCAACAGCCCGATCTTCAACCACCTCATCGTCAATGATTGACCAACAATGTAATCAATTTATTTAACCTGCCTGTTTTCCAAGACAGTTCTTTTGCAGCAAAATAGCCGCCAGCTCTTCTCAGAGAATGGCAGCTATATTTGCTTGCTAAATTTTATTTGTCGCTTTGACTAGCGCCAGTGGTGGCATCAGTCTCGACAGGTGCTGGTTTTTCATTTGCAGCCGTCCGTGCAGCAATCCGGCCAAACGTGAAGATGTCCGCTAAGGAGTTCCCGCCCAGGCGATTGCCGGCATGCAAGCCGCCAGCAACTTCACCCGCAGCGTATAAACCGGGGATGACTTGGCCTTCTTCGTTTAGAACATGGGTCTGTGGATCAATTTTTAACCCACCCATCGTATGGTGCAGGGCTGGTTTACGCGGTGTGGCGTAGAATGGTGCTTGTTCCACCTTCAAGTCAAAGACGTCTTTACCGAACTCGGGATCTTTACCGGCGTCAACGTATGAATTATACTTGTTGATCGTCTTTACTAATTCAGCTGGATCGACCTTGATCTGACGTGCCAACTCTTCCAAGGTGTCAGCACGGAACAGAGTTCCAGCAGCGACTTGCTCGTCGATTTTTTCTTGACTGGTATTATAAGCTGTAGCTTTGATGTTATTATCAGCAATCAAGTAGAATAGCCCGCCATTATCAATTGCAGCTTGGGACAAGACATCACGGCTCTCATATTCATCCACAAAACGGTCCCCTTGTTGGTTGACCATCACAAAATTGGCTGGCGGCACCTGCAGTCCAGTAAACAGTTCGCCTGTGACCGGGTCAGAAACTGGCATCATCTGGGTGAAACCCATCCCAACTAAGTCTGCACCAACTGCAGTCCCAAGTTCGATCCCGTCGCCGGTAATTGCTGGGGAATTGGAAGTTGCAATATCATCGTCGACTTTTGTCCAATATGTGTTATACTTCTGGACCATCTTGGTGTTGGCACCAAAGCCGCCGGCAGCCAAGATCACCGCATTAGCGTGAATGATGACTTGCTGGTCATCCGCATTGCGTGCCTTTAAGCCAACAATTTTCCCGTTTTCTTGCAGTAACTTGGTGACCCGTGTTTCCGTCAAGATCTGACCGGCATGCTTTTCAACGTAGCTTTGCAAGGCTGAGATATAGGCAAAGCCTTGTTCTTTAAGCGGTTTATGTCCACGACGCCACTTAGCCCCGACCGGCATTGAAACCTCACTTGGATCAAATTCAACACCAACCTTTTCCAACCACTTAACTGATTCTAACGCATTGTCAACCAGGGTCTTAACTAACTGATAATCGCCGTGGATCTCATTGCCTTTTAAATCAGTTCTCTTGCCGCCCAGATAAGTCTGGATCTCATGCAGCAGTTTAGAATCAAATAAAACATCCTTTCTGCCGGCAAGATATGCATCAAGCTGTGCTTGTAACTGCTTGAAGTCAGCCTGATATTCCGGATCGATCTGGTCGATTGGAATCTCCAGCAGGTGCTTCAGAGTTTCTGCTTCACCTGGCAGAGCCGCAAAGGTGTTTTGCCACTCTGGGTTAGCTGCGTTCATTGGGCCGCCGGCTCTAACCGTGTTTCCACCCAAGGCCGGGAATTTTTCGACTAAGATAGTCTTTTGTCCGGCCTCTAAAATAGTTGCAGCCGCACTCAGCCCAGCACCGCCGCCGCCGACAACAACAACGTCGGCTTGATACTCAGTCGGAGCAGCGGCAACTTTCTTGCTGGCTTTAGGCCGTTTCTTCAAAACATCCGGATTAGCGCCAGCCAAGGCAACTGCGTCCGCCACACCATCAAGCACCCCACGACTGGTAACTGAGGCGCCAGAAACGACATCGACGTTTAATGTTTGCCCGTTTAAGATCTGATCTGGCACCCTTTCCCAGACAGTGTCAGCGATTCCGGTCGTTTCACCGCTCGTATCGATATCGATGTCTTCGATCCGGTCCTCAGAGAAGGTCACTTTCATCGGAACCGTTCCGTTATGACCAGTAGCCGTCACGGCATAGGTTCCAGGCTCATATTTGATTTCTTCCGGCGTATTTAAAACATCTGCGACTTGGATGAACTTTAAGAATGTCTTGAAACATTTGCCCAAAAAATCGACAGTCCCTTGATCTTTCAAATTACCAGCTGCATCAAAAGCAGTCCTGCTGGAACTTAGTAAGAACTCATTGCCTGGCATCACTATGCCGCCGACACCTGGTGCATCAAAAATCTGCCGCAAAGCAAGCTGAGCACTGGCTGAGCCTTGTTTAGTGATTGATGTCCCAACGATCATCACTGGTTTACTATTGAAAGGATGCACTTTATAAGACATCCACTCCAAAAAGCTCTTTAAACTCGAGGGAATCAAACGATTATGCTCGGAAGTAGCGATGACCACGCCATCTGCATCTTCGATCCGTGCAGCATCGCCTGCGATCAAGTCTGAATCACTCTGATCATCCGAAACGTTGAACATTGGGTAATCTTTGATCTCCAAAAGTTCGATCTGTGCTTGCTGTGCAAATTGTTTTTGCATAAATTGCAGCAGCTGACGGGTCGCTGAATTTTCCGAGTTAGTTCCAATAACTCCAATAATTTTCATCTGTTCTACCTCACTTTACCGATTAGCCGCGGCAAATTTTTCGAAATCTGCCATGTGTTCTTCCAAAGACTGCACTTGGGCTTGATCCGTCAATTGTCCTTGCTGATCAAAGACTTGCAGCGAATGCCCCAGCAAAAATTCTTGTCCCGGCAAAACGCGGGCTTTGATGTCTGGCGCATTGAGAATCGTCCGTAGATGACCTTGTGCCCGTGATGTTCCTAAAGCACCATATGAAGCGCCAACGATCAGCACCGGTTTGTCCTGGAGCGGCTGAGTCGTATAGGCGAACCATTCTAAAACATTGATCAAAGCTGCTGGAACTGAATGGTCATATTCAGGTGTCGCGATGATCACGCCGTCTGCTGCGGCGATCTGGTCTGACATTTCTGCAATCGGAGCTGGTGCGACGTGAGAAGCCGGTTTATTAAAGGCTGGGAGATCCTTGACCTCACATAAGCTGATTTCGTGCTGTCCTGCAAAATGCAGTTTAATATACTGCAATAAAGTCCGATTCGTCGAATCAGCAGCATTATTCCCTACTATTCCTACAAATTTCATACGCAATGATTCCTCTCTGAGATAATGTGAATACTTCACTATTTAAACTATGAAAAACTATATTATGTGTTCAAATTAAAGTACACAAGACGATAGCCAAAACTAAAAACCCAGTTTTGTTACTACATTGGCTAGTAACGATCACTGGTAAAAAAAGATAATTGTATTTACACTTTAAGTTTAATGAACAGGCTTGCTTTTGTGAAATACTTATTTTACTATTGTATTATAACAATAATGTTATTATAAGGAGACCAACCATGACGACAAAAGATCCCGGACTGCTCTTACAGTATTTAGATACACTTTTACGTTACGGTAATTTCACTAAAGCTGCGCAAGAGCTGTTTATTTCACAGCCTTACTTAACTCAGTTGATCAAAAGAAAAGAAGACGAACTCGGGGCAGTGATCATTAACCGCCACAGTACACACTTAAAGCTGACTGAAGCTGGCAAGCTTTACTACCAGTATCTGGAAAACATTAGCCGTGAAAATGCAGAATTTAAGCAACGACTGACACAATATAATTCCAAGGAGCAAATTACCCTACGTCTTGGCGTGCTCTCTTCGTTAGGCACCTTCATCTTGCCGCTCTTTTTACCCTTCTTCACCCAGCTGCATCCAAATGTGCAAGTGATTTTGGAAGAAGATATCCCTGAAAAAAGTGAAAAGAAAGTACAAAACGGCGACATCGATTTTTACCTTGGTCAGACTCCAGAAACCGTCTCGCCCAACCTCAATGTCGTCACGGCCGGCTATGAACCTTACTATGTCGTCTTGCCGGAGGGCTCTAATTTTTATGATCGGCGTTTTAAGTTACTTGAGCCCAACTCCTTACCACTGGCAGAAATTTTAGCCGAACCGTTAGTTTTAAGTAAAACGGGGTCTGCAATCAGGCACCAAGTCGACGGATTACTGCACAAAAACAAGGTTGAGCCACAGATCGTCTTTGAAAGTGAGAACATTGAGATCATTGCTGGACTAGCAGCGTATGGAATGGGTAGTACGATCATTCCGCAAAGCATCGTTGACCGCTTATCCGCTGGTAAATTCAACCTTTATCCGCTATCAAAAACAGACCTGATTTTGAAACATTTCATCGCTTACCCTGCAGCCAAAAAATTGAGTCCTTTGGAACAAGAGTTGGTTGAAAGTTTTTCCTCGATTGCAGAACGGACCAGCCAAATTCGCCAATAATCACTTGATCTTGACCGCACCCATAGCAAAATTACAATATCAGCATAAGCAGTGACAGAGTCGCTTGGTAAGCGCTGCCTGCTTCCTTAAATGTGTGACCTTTATGTTACGAAAGCTTTACGAATCGGTAACAATGTATTATCCTATTCATTAGGTTAACTTGTTGGTAACCAGCTTTTAACTGCAAATCAGCAAAAGGAGATTTTTTTATGAGCGAAAGTACACAGGGCATTCCAGCGAAACTTTTGGCAGACTTTGCTGATTATTGTCTGTATCTTTCACCAAATAACGTGATCGAGCAGCGCTTTAGCATGGAACATTTTATCACGGGAGGATATACAGATCGTGAGTTTCCTATCAGCCAGCGCCAATTAAGCCAGTTAGAACAACTGGTAGCTCGCCATAACAATAGTGATCCACTGCAATCAGAACAGATCAAAAAAGAAATTGAAAGAAAATTTTTAACCGAGCGGAACACGACGCTCAGAAGACGAACACATTTACAATCTAAAAGTGACCGAGCCTAATTTGCTTTAAGCGAAATTGGCAATAGCTGCTTTAACCGCTTGGGTACAAATCATGTGCGGCTTCTAAAATGAGCTTGGACAAAGTGATCGATTCTAGTTTTGAATATAGGGCTGTACAGCGAGGATTTCTTTGCCTCAATGTACAACCCTATTTTTTCCAAGTTTTTTTAATTTTTGGTCGATATATTACTGCTTAAACCTTCTCAGGATCTATAGCTTATTGCTTATTTTTACTCCAACCGCTTTGTATTTGAGCAAATTTCAGTCTGTTTACCTTATTTCTTACTCTTGCATGATTTCATCTGTAATTTGATTGGACAAGTTATCTTGCCCTTTTTTAGACTCCTCATCCATTTGTCCCTGAAATTCATTGTGATATTCCTGCACAACTGTGGCATCTTTAACGACAAATATCTTTTGTGACATGCGCACGGCTTCATTAATGTCATGAGTCACCAGGACCATTGCGATCCCTGTATTTTTCCAGATCTGCAAGATCAGGTCCTGCATCTTCATTCTGGTCAAGGCATCAAGGGCTCCTAACGGCTCGTCTAATAACAAGATCTCCGGTTGCGGCATTAAAGCACGAGCCAAAGCAACTCGCTGCTTTTGTCCGCCAGAAATTTGTTTCGGATATGCGGAAATGTACTTCTCCAAGCCAACTTGTTTTAATAAGAAAAGGGCCCGTTGAATAGCTGAATCGTTGTTCTCCCCCAAAGTTACATTATGCAAAATGTCCATCCACGGCAGTAGCCGATCATCTTGAAACATCATTTTGACTTTCGGATTAAGGTTAGTGACTTCTTGACTATCCTGTGTTATCTTGCCGGCTGTCGGTTTTTCTAGACCAGCGATCATCCGTAAAAGAGTACTTTTGCCGCCGCCGCTCATCCCCACCAAAGAGACAAATTCACTTTTGACGATGGATAAGTTAACGTTTTGTAAAACCACATGGTCAGCGTAATGCTTGCCGACATTTTTAATTCCAAGTAATTGTTCAGTCATTGATACCTCCACCTTTAGCTTTGCCATTCCAATAACCAGTCTTCCAAATTTTTGGCAATTAAATCAGATATTTTGCCAAATAAAGCATAAATAATGATGCACAGTAAAATTGTGTCCATATTCGTAAACTGCTGGGCATCATTAGCCATATAACCGATCCCGGAACTGGAAGAAACTGTCTCTGCCACGATCAAAGTCGTCCACATCACCCCTAAAGCATACCTGATCCCGACTAGGATCGTCGGTAAAGCACTAGGAAAAATGATTTTAGTAAACAGCTTGACGCGTGACATTCCATAAGAACGGCCCATTTCCATTAGCCTAGGATCTATCGAGGTAATTCCGTGATAGGTATTGATATAGACCGGAAAAAGGCAGCCAATTGCGACCAAAGTTACCTTGGAAGTTTCTCCGATCCCCATAAACAAGATCAATAAGGGGATCAGCGATAGATGGGGAATATTACGCAGCATTTGGACCGTGCTGTCTAATAACAAGCGGCAGACCTTGGATGTGCCATTTAGGACCCCTAAAATAAAGCCGATACTGCCGCCAAGTAAAAAACCAACAGTGGCCCGATACAGACTGATGCTTAAATTTTTCTGCAGCTCACCCGTTCGTAACAAATTCCAGGCATCAACGAAAATTTCGGTCGGAGCAGGCAAGAGATCCAAAGTGATAATATTGAGCCTAACCGCTGATTCCCAGATGAGCACCATTCCCAGCGGAAGCAGCCAGGGGAGCATTCTTTCAATTG
This sequence comes from Ligilactobacillus salitolerans, assembly GCF_003864415.1. Taxonomy (GTDB): domain Bacteria; phylum Bacillota; class Bacilli; order Lactobacillales; family Lactobacillaceae; genus Ligilactobacillus; species Ligilactobacillus salitolerans. The sequence goes on along the minus strand of NZ_BFFP01000010.1, from coordinate 49,336 downwards.
TGATACTCTTTTTATTCAATTCATGTTCCTTCCTTCATGCAAGACAGCAGCCAAAGACTGGCATCATTTTTCAACGTAAGAGCTAATTTGAACTTTCTTTTTGATGACCTTTTGCGCATAAAATAAGTTTGAAATAATCTGTTCTTCCTTAATAGCTCGCTGGCTCATCTTTTGCAGCGCAAATGTGCGCCGCTCAAGCATCCGCTGGACAACCTTCCGATCTAAATCAAGTGCCGCAGCTAATTTTTTAGTTAGCACAGTCGTGTGAGAATTAGCCCACTGCATGTCTTCACCCAGATATTTAACGACTAAACTGTTTAGTTCCTGATGCTTGCTTGCAAATGAGGTCGGAGAAACCAAGAAGTTCCTATTTTGTACGCCAACATCACTCCCGCTCACGACCAGCTTAGCTTGCTGTTTTAATTCAGCCTTGCTGACATACGGATCCCAAGTTGCCCAGGCATCGACCTTGCCCTTGGCAAAGGCTAAGGCGGCAGAATTGGTATCCATATTGACTAAGTTCACATCGTCAGTTGTCAAGCCCAGTTTTTTTAGCGTTTTAAGCACCATGTACTGACTCGAAGTCCCTCTGGTGTAGGCGATTTTTTTGCCTGCAAGATCACTCGCCTTTTTGATCCAAGACTTCTTAGTGACAACAATTCCACTACCTAACGAACGAGTTCCGCCTGCGCCCACAAAGGTCAACTTCGTACCAGACGCCAGTGCTGAAACTGGCGGAGTATCTCCGACTCGACCGTAATCGATCTTGCCTGAAGCCAGTGCCTGCATCATGGCAGAACCGTTTTGAAATTCACGAAAAGACACCGCATATCCTTTAGCTTTCATCTTTTTGACAAAACTTCCGTGCAATTTTGCAATCTCGATCTCGTCACCAGCCTGATACCCAATGACAACTTTAGTCAAGCTTTTATCGTCTTGGCCGTATATTTGCTGCCAACCATAGATGGCGATCAAAGTCCAAACAGTAACTAAAATAATTAGCAGGCTCTTTCGTTTAGTGCGTTGCAAAAACATCCCTCCTGATCCGTTAATCATGCTCCAAGCTTGCTGCTAAGTATGTTCGAGAAAGTTGGTCAAACGTCCTTAACTCATTATCATAGCAAGCTTCGTTCTTTGAATTTTGCCGGTGGAATTTCGGGGGAAATCCTCCACGAAATGGACATCTGCTAATTGTTCATATTTCGGTAAATGAGCTTGACTATACTGCAAAATTTCTCGGCGTCTTTCTGCCAGGTCAAATTTCCAAGTACTCTGCAAAATAACGTACGCTGCCACTTTTTCTCCATAAAGTGCGTCAGCTTCGCCAATTACGGCAGACTCACTAATTGACTTCATTTTATTTAAAACATCCTCGACCTCGACGGGGGGGATTTTTTCACCACCATGGTTGATCATTTCGCGTTTGCGTCCGGTCAAAAAAAGATAACCGTCACTATCAAAATAACCAATATCACCCGTCAATAACCATTCATGAAAAAATGACTGTGGATTGGGATCTACGTAGTCCAAAATCACATGATCGCCTTTCAAAGCGATCTCACCAACTTGGCCGGGCTCTGTCGTAAGTTGGTGCGCATCGGTGTAAATTTTAACGTCGGTCCCAATCGGCAAACCAACTGACCCGATCTTGGCCGCTTTCAGCGGATTTAAAGCGATGACACTTGCGCTTTCAGTCATTCCATAGCCCTCCAAAATCGGAATGTTAAATAAACGCTCGAAATTTTGGTAAGTTTCCTGCGAAAGATTGAAAGAAGCGGAACGCAGATACTTCAGGGAAGATGAACCGGAATAATTTTTCAGTGAATTTTCGTTAACAGCTAAGATCTGAATGATCGTCGGAACTATTGAAGCCCACGTAATCTGATCATTTGAAACTTGCTGCCAAAAATGACTGGCGCTAAATTTGGCGGCAATCACCACTTTTCCGCGTGAAAGACGAGTAGCCAGTAATGAGATAACTTGTGCATTAATATGGAATAACGGCATTAACAACAAAACCGTATCCGCTTGCGTCAGATTTTGACTCTGGATCACATGCTGGGCAGAATGCCAGAGAAGGCCATGAGAAAGCCCGACTCGCTTGGGACTGCCGGTTGTACCAGAAGTATTCATGATCAAAGCAAGGTCCTCATCTTTTGGAGAGCGTGCCTGACGTTGGTTTGGCACCGTAGAACCTGTTTGTAATAAGATTAGATCAGTTTTCTCTAATTGAGTTGCCTGAAATGTCTGTTTGTGACTAATGTTGCCGGAATCAACTATTAGATAACGATAATGATAGTGGAACATTTCTTCTGAGATCTGTTCAAACGGCATTGTAGCAGCGACCGGATGGGCAATTGCGCCGAGATTCCAAATCGCTTGCAGCAAGATCGCATAATTGGCAGAATTCAACAGCCGGATCACCAGCACATCACCAGCATGCACTCCCTGGTTGATCAAGGTCTGCTCCAACAAGGCGACATTCTGTCTAATTTCATTACCTGTGTACCATTTATCCTTTGCTTCATCTTTGATGATCTTTTTGTCTATTTGTTCTTCTAGCTGAGAATTTAAGCTCTCTGTTAACCGTGACATTGACACCGTCTCCTTTGATTTAAATTTTTTCTGATCGTAACAAGATCTTTTCTAGCTTTTGGCTATTAGAACGCCCGATCAATATTCCAAACGGAGGGACTTTATAAATGACCCACGCGATCAGAAATGCCAGTGCTGCCGCTAAGAGATATAGTATTGGACTAAGGACCATCAGAGTCACATTTGACAGCTGAGCTCGCGCTAAAATTTCAGCTAATATGGAAATTGGAATCGTCTGCGCTAAATAGATCCCAAATGAAAGCTTGGCTCCTAAATGGACCAAATGGTCAAGCCAGGGCCAAAGTCCATTGCTTCTGGCATATGCATACTTACGTCCTAGCCAAAAAACGAAGGCGATCATACACAACGCGTAAATTAAAATATATGGCTGATGCGGAGAATGTGCCGCAGCCTCAGATAGCTCTAAAATGTTAATGTCAGCTTGGTATAAAAAGATCGTACCTAAGGAGAGTGTGAGTGCCAAGCTGCAAATCAAGCGATAGTTGCGCATAATGACCGCTTCAACCTGGTCATAGTGAATAGCCGTATATGCTCCAACCACAAAATAAACTTGATAAACTCCGAGGTTAAAACCATAATTGCTAAACAAATACCACCAGCTGGAAGTATCAATGTGCGGCAGCCAGTATTTGATCCCGATCATCAGACAGACTTGAATTAAAATACTTGTCATTACAATAACTAGATGCCCGTTTCTTTTTTCAAAGTGTTTAAACATTTTCAGCAAAAGCGGGAATACTAAGTAGAGTTGCATCGTGACTAACAGATAGTACATATAGAAATGATCACCATATTGAACATAATGCAGCCACTTAGTAAATAGTGACCCAATTGATATAGGATCTTGAGCAAACAAAGCTGTCAGGAGCAGCATAATGGCATTCCACGCAAGGTAGGGAATACCAACGCCTAAGTATCTTTTTTTCCAAAAAAGCAGCCAATTATTTTTGCGCTGATAATAATTTAAGGTCAAAACCAAACCAGTCATAAACATGAAGCCCATCCGTGTAAAATGCAAAGCTAAATGCGTAGAATCCATAAAATTTTCACTGATTGAGTTAGCAGATAAATTATGCGTGATCGTGGTGGTCACATGATTCAATAAAACTCCGAAAATGAAGACGGTCCTCATCAAATCGACCTCATAGAGATATTTTTTTTGCGCCATAACTTCCCCCTTCTTGTTGCCAAGTTACTTTTGGTGAAACTAGACTGGTCATTTTTTAAACTATTCAGAATTTTAATGGTTTAAGCTTAAAAAGAGCTTAAGACAATTGATTTTTCCTTTTCTGAAACCAAAAAAAGCTGCCCATCCCGTTTAGGAACAGACAGCTTGCTCAAGCTATACCAGATTATTCTAAATTCAAATATTATTAACTCGCAGCACTACTTGACAAAGAACCCGTAGAAACATTCGTCATGCCATGCGTTTTTACAGCATCGCATCCGTTATTGCAGTTCTGCTTTGTACTTTTCAGCCTCGTCTTCATTACAGTACACAAAATGACCTGGCAGGATCTCTTTAAAAGTTGGTCCTTCAGTCGAATAATCATGCATGTTAGGGTCATAAACAAAGTTTTTGCGCTGTTTAGCGATGAGCGGATCTGGAATCGGAATCGCTGAAAGCAAGGACTTGGTGTAGGGGTGGATCGGATGATTAAATAACTCCTCAGTTTCAGCCAATTCCAAGATTCTGCCCGCGCGAATAACAGCGATCCTATCAGAAATATAACGCACAACCGACAGATCATGGGCGATAAACAAGAAGGTAACCCCTTGTTCTTTACGGAATTTCTTCAGCAAGTTCAAAATCTGCGCACGAATCGACATATCCAAAGCTGAAATCGGTTCATCCGCAACCACTAACTTGGGATTCATGATCAGAGCACGAGCAATCCCGATCCGTTGTCTTTGCCCACCAGAAAACTCATGCGGATAACGGTATAATTGTTCCGGCAGCAAGCCAACGTTCTCCAACATCTCTTGGACCTTGGCAACCCGTTCATCTTCGTCTTTAGCCAAGTTGTAGTTGTAAAGTCCTTCGGAAATAATATAATCAACTGTTGCCCGTTCATTCAATGATGCAGACGGATCCTGAAAAATCATTTGAATTTTACGTTCGATCTCATACTTTTCTTTTTTAGAGATTTTACCGTTAATTTGTTTCCCGTCAAAAATAATTTGCCCGTTGCTGGTTGGGTTGATCCCTAAAATAGCACGACCAATCGTAGTTTTACCAGAGCCTGATTCTCCTACTAGGGAAAAAATCTCACCCTTATGGATATCAAAATTCACATCTTGAACCGCGACAAATTCAGACTTACCAGAACCAAATGTGATTTCTAAATTCTTAATAGAAAGAAGAGTTTCTTTCTCACTGTTGTTCATCATACTGTCTCCTCTTTAGTAAAATCGTCAGCGGACATTTCAAGCATATGCTGATGAAGATTTAGGATCTGCTCAGGCTTTTCAACCTGAGGAGCCCGCTGATCTAACAGCCACGTTTTTGCATAATGCGTGTCCGTAACTTTGAACATTGGCGGATCTGCCTTAAAATCAACCGACATCGCATAGCTATTGCGGGGTGCAAAAGCATCTCCGACAATTTTTTTGTACAAAGAAGGCGGTGTCCCTGGAATCGACTTTAATTCTTCTCCTTTTTTTGCCAACTGAGGCAGTGACGATAATAAGCTCCAGGTGTATGGGTGACGAGAATCATAAAAAATTTCTTCACTCGTCCCAATTTCCACAATTTTGCCAGAATACATGACGGCGATTCGATCTGCAATTGAGGCAACCACGCCTAAATCATGGGTAATAAAGATAATCGTAAAATGATACTCTTGTTGGAGTTCTTTGATCAAATCCAAGATTTGCGCCTGAATCGTAACATCCAAAGCAGTGGTCGGTTCGTCACACACTAGGATCTCTGGTCGACATGCCAATGCGATCGCAATCACGATCCTTTGCCGCATTCCCCCAGAATACTCGAAAGGATATTCATTGTAGCGTTGAGCTGCATTCGGGATCCCGGTTCTTTCCATCAATTCAATTGCCAGCTTCTTGGCTTCCTTTTTGGACTTGCCTTGATGCTTGATAATAACTTCTGAAATTTGTGAACCGATGGTATGGATTGGATCCAATGAGGTCATTGGGTCTTGGAAAATCGTGGCAATTTCTTTACCGCGAATTTTATCCCATTGCTTATTCGTTTTCAGCTCATTCAAACGCTGATTTTTGTATGAAACAGTTCCATGTGAAATACGGCCATTCTGCTCAAGCATACCAGTGAAGGTCTTGATCAAGACTGATTTACCAGAACCAGATTCACCTACGATTGCGAGAGTCTCATGTTTTTTCAAATCTAACGAAATGTCATGGATCGCTTCAATTTCGCTCCCGCGAACCCGAAAGCTGACATTTAAATTTCTAACTTCAAGAATATTTTCTTCCTGCGCCATAGTTACCCCTCCATTACTCTAGCGAATCCTTACATATGCGTCTTAGGATCTGATGCATCAGATAAACGCTGCCCGATTATATATAGCGAAATTGTAATCAGAGCTAAAACAAGTACCGGCAGCCAGAAAAGGTACGGGTAACTCGTCATATAAGGCGAATACTGCGAAATCAAACGACCAAGCGAGGGCACGTTTTGGCTTAACCCAACTCCCAGAAACGAGAGAAAAACTTCATAGGAAATAAAGGACGGCAACGTTAACGACACATCTGTCACAATAACTGATGTCAGGTACGGCAGGATATTCTTGAGGACGATCCTTTTGGTTGATGTCCCTAAAGTTCTCGAAGCAACGTTATATTCGCGATCACGCATGATCATAACCTGCACCCGCATGAAATAGGCAGTCCCGATCCACGAGGTACATGTCATGGCAAAAATCAGATTCCAAAAGCCGTTACCAAAGGCATAGGATAACACGATAATGATCAATAACGAAGGAACGTTGGAAATGACGTTATAGATTTCGAGCATGACCCGGTCGAACTTCTTAGAAACACCCCAGATGGCACCGACAATGACACCAATTCCTTCGATGATCAGTGATGCAATGACACCAATTGAAATGGAAGTCCGTGCTCCGGCCCAGATGGCATCAAATAAAGAATTGCCATTCGCGTCCGTCCCAAACCAATACTTAGCATTCGGAAAATTGTAGCGGGCGCCAAAATCATTGATCTTGCTAACATTGGAGAGATCGTAGCCGCTAAACAGCGGTTGTATGAACGACATTAATAAGATAATAACGATCAACACCAGCATGAAAATGGTTACCTTACTGAGAAAGAAATTTTTTGCGACTGAACCCCAATAAGAATACTTGGTCGTCCCAATTTTCTCATTTTCCTCTTTATCAATTGTGACAACTGCAAAATCATCAGCCGAAATATTATCACGTTCGACCACCGAATTCATTTCATAAATTTCAGTTTGTTTAAATTCTTCTTGCTGTGCGATACTAATCATCTCCCTTGCTTGCAAGATTGATCCGTGGATCAACGATTGCCATCAATATGTCTCCCAAAAGAACTGAGAGAACGCCGATCACAGTGAAAATAAATACTAAACCAATAACGACCGAGTTGTTATGCGACAAGATCGCATCCGGCAGCATTTTCCCCATCCCAGGCATAGCGAAAATGTTTTCTGTGATGGTAGCCCCGCTGATCAAACCTATGATGCTTCCCGGAATTTGCTGAACGATCGGGATCGACGCATTCTTAAAGATATGTTTGCGGTAAATTTCATTGTCTGTCAGGCCTTTGCTGCGAGCGAATTTAACATAATCTGACTGTTGCTGATCGATCATGTACCTTCTAAACCAAATTACCAAACCAGAAACGGATAGCAAGCCCAAGATGACGGTTGGCAGGACCCAGGAATTAAAACTACCTGCACCTTCCGTTGGAAAGGAATCTGGTAAACCAAATAACTGTGATCCAATAAAGCGGAAAGCGTAAATAAAGGCCAAACTAGGAATAGCAATCAAAACAGTCACTACACCTGTGCCGATCCTATCAAAAAGCTTGCCCTTATAACGAGCCATAAAGAATGCCATTGGGATCGCAATTAAGTACGCTATAAGCAAGGCAAAAATTCCGGCTTTAAACGAAGTTCCAACCATTGAAGGGTCTTCATAATTTTTACCCAAACTTGTATATGAATCTTTATACCGCTCGTAACTGAGGCCATTTCTGTGTTCCTTAGTCTGATACTGTCTGGTATAGACGTTATCTGACGAGTTGATGGTAACCCCTTTGCCTAAGTCATATTTTTCGGTTACAGCCGAGCCCTGTCTGCCAGCAATCACTTCAACAACAGAATTGCCTCCAAAAGTCGGGTATGATGTTCCTAGGTTAAAGTGAATGATATTTTGATGGATATACGGGAAAGAACTATTAAAATAGATCTGATAGCGATATTTAGTGCCAGATCCGACCAAAGCCCAACCGACCCATTTATCCTTTTTGATTTTTAAATAACGTTTTAAATGCGGATTATTCTTATCGTGCACACTCCATGGCGTATCTACTTGGATCAAATCACCGTAGAAACGCCCTAACCGTTCCCATAACGGCAAGTCTCTGGTGGCATAGTATCTTTTACTCTTCGGATATGTTTTCACTTGATAGCCATTTTCTTTAGCCCATTTATTTAAGACTTTGAAATTCTGTTGACTTCGCTTGCCAGATACTTCAGTCCCTGGAGCTGCTTTTTTAGCCTTAGCCACCAGCGACTTGGTATCTTGATAATCCAGATAATTCATCTTATGATAGGCTGTATTTTTATAATCAAGCAATTTATCCGGATCTGAAGCGAGTTTCTGGATCAAAGGATCTTGATCAAAGACAGCACGTTTAGGGATCAGCGTGTAAATTAAGATATAGGTGATAGTTGTTACTAAGAAAATACTCACAATAGATCTCAGTACCCGAAAAAAGACATATTTTTTCAATCGAGAAATCCTCCTTCATTGCTAGGATCACCGGTTTATCCCTTGATTTCAAAATTGAATTTTAAACTAACAGAAGCGGCGCAAACAATATTGCACCGCTTCTGAAATTAATTCAATTGAATTAAAAGGTAATAAACATGCAATCACTTTTTGAAGTTATATACTTAGCTATTATACTTACTTATCAGCTTCGGCTTGAGCTGTCTTGTTTCTTTCTTTGTTCCAAGCTGCTTTTGCCTTGTTAGATTGAGCTGTTGTCACTGTTTTCGACTGGAGCTTCATGAACTTATACTTGCTTCCGCTCAAACCGGTGTTAGCATACGATTTGGAGAACGGTACAACCTTAGTTACAGAAGGTGTTCCCCCATCAGAATAAACAGGAATTTGAATCCCGCTGTCTAACAAAGCAGCTGACGCTTTAGCAAACAATGCATTACGCTTGTTAACATCTGTTGTTTCTGCTTCAGCTTGATCAAGCAATGTTTCATACTTGTCAAGACCATATGTCTTAGCAGCATTGGCAGATTCTTTGTTGCCAGCTGTCAAACCAAGAGTTGACAACATTGAACCAGATGAAGGCTTGTAGATATCCAAGTAGCTTGAAGAATCTTCATAGTCAGGGCTCCAGCCAGAGGCGTTGCTGATATCAAAATCAGATTGAGCACCTGTTGTAGCTTCATAAGTTCCAGCTAAATATTTATCTTGAGAAAGCAATTGGATGTCGATTTGAACGTTATCTTTACCCAAGACACTTTCAATTGACTTCTTGAAGGACTTAGCCTGGTTAACACTTGTTTCAGATTTTTCGCTTTCAGGAAGATCAAGCTTGATTGGGAAGGCAACTCCTTCAGCTTGCAGTTCCTTTTTAGCGGCTGCTAACAATGCCTTAGCTTTTTCTGGACTGTATGTGCCGTCCTGACCATCAGCCAAGTTGACGCCGGCTAATGGGCTTGAAAGAGCACTTAATTCTTTTTCAACAGCAACGTTGTAGTTTTTGCCGTCGACAGTTGCAAAGGTTGGAGGGATGATCTCGTTACGCAGAGACTTCTTAGCACCTACCTTACCAACATTTTGCGCGTTGTATGATTCTTTATCAAAAGCGCGTTGAATAGCTAATCTAAAGTTTTTATTTTGAATTGCTTTTTTAGTATTATCTTTTTCTTTAGAAGTTTTCTTATCCGTTGCGTCGTAATTCTTACGGTTCAAGTTAAAGGTGAAGTTGTAAGTTGCCGAACCTGGCAGTGACCAAACGATGTTATTCTTGTTGTCTTTTTGAACATCTTTATAGCCGGCTGAATTAGGATAGACACGTGAAGTCGTGTTAGTGCCTTTCTTAAATGCCTTATATAAGCTGTCAGGATTGGACATATCGTTGTAAGTCAACTTAACCTTCTTGATATGAACATTCTTCTTATCCCAGTATTCAGAGTTGGCTGTTAACTGAACAGTTGACTTAGCGGTAAAGTTTTTCAAGATATAACCGCCATTATACAAAATACCGCTTGGCTTCATTTTACCGAAGTCATCACCGGTTTCCTTCAAGAATTTAGCATTAACTGGGAACATAACCCCATAAGTCAATTTTGAATTCCAGTAAGATTCAGGCTGGTTCAAAGTATACTGGAGTTTATATTTACCAACTGCTTTCACGCCAACCTTGGAGAAGTCCTTAGTTTTACCGTTGACGTAATCGTCCAAACCTGTGATCGAGCTTTGAACAACATAAAGGGTTTCTGACTTAGCTGCAACAGCGTGTTTCAAGCCAGTGACAAAATCTTGAGCAGTAACGTCGCCGTATGTATTACCTTCGCTATCTACCCATTTAACACCTTTTCTAATGTTGTAGGTGTACGTCTTTCCCCCATTGCTTTCCTTCCAAGACGTTGCCAGATCAGGTTTAATATTCCCATACTTATCATTTTCAACCAAACCATCGACAAAGTTAGCAAAAATATCACTATTCGTTTGTCTGGACGAAACAGTATAATCAAGTGTTGTCGGATCGGTGGTGTAAACATAACTATAAGTGGATGTAGATGACTTATTACTATCACTTGAAGAACTGCTTTTACCAGAGCAAGCAGCTAAAACGACCCCGCAAGTCAAGACCGTTAAAGCCACACCAAGCCTTTTTATTTTCATTTAAAACCCTCCCAAAAAGTTAATACTAAAAAGAATACGAACCTTAAAAAGTGATTAGTTAAGATTATAATTGCATTAAAAAGCAATGTCAATTATAAATCGCAAAAAAATGTTCTTTTTTTCATTTTTTTGTGCGTTAAGAAATCGATTCAAAGTTTATCCTTGACCATTTCTTGAAAATATCTTTTTCTTTTATTGTTAGCAGTCAATGCTCTTTATTCCCACTGAAAAATTAAAATTTTCTTGTTTTACTTGCTCAAAAAATAAGTTTTAGTAATCTCAATATTAACTTTGATAAGAAAAATTAGAATTAAATTTATTTCGTCTTTTTGTTCTTGATCAAAAGCAGTTAATTTGTTTGCCAGCCATTTTAAACACTCACGAAAATGGAGCCATAGTGATAACAAAACTTGAGCGACAAGCGCCCTGCAGCCTTGCAGGACCTGTTTTGTTAAAATTGATTCATCATTCGAATAAAATAAAAGGAACATCACGCCATTGCTTAGACTGTGATGTTCCTTTTTTTTATTCCCTGCTCGCTTAGTGGGCAGCATTTTGTTTTTTGATCATATCGTAGTACATTCCGCGCTTGGCCAATAGTTCATCGTTAGTTCCGCGTTCTATGATTCTTCCTTGATTGAGCACTAATATCTGATCAGCATTTTGAATCGTTGATAAACGGTGCGCGATCGCAATTGTAGTCCGGCCTTTTTGAATCTGAGCCAGACCATCCTGGATCATTTTTTCAGTTTCTGTATCGATGTTTGAAGTGGCTTCATCCAAAATTAGGATCTTTGGATCAGTTGCAACGGTCCGCGCGAAGGCAATCAGCTGTTTTTGCCCAGTTGAATAGCTCGCCCCGCGTTCGATGACCTTGGCATCGTATTGCCCCGGTAACTGTTCAATAAACTGGTCGGCATCAACAAATTTTGCTGCTTGCTTGACCTGTTCATCCGTAATCTTGTCATTAAACATCCGAATGTTGGATTTGATCGTCCCATAAAACATATAGGGCTCTTGCAAAACTAATCCCATCTTGGCTCGCAGCTCTGCCAGCGGGTAGTCACGGATGTTCTTGTCGTCAAGTAAGATCTCGCCTTCACCGAATTCATAGAAACGCATCAAAACATTGATGATTGATGTCTTGCCGCTGCCTGTTTGACCAACTAAAGCAACAGTTTCTCCCGGCTGAGCGACAAAAGAGATATCTTTCAAAATCGTATGCTTACCATCATATGAAAAGGTCACATGCCGAAACTCAACCTTGCCGATGGAAAGTTCTGCGGAGGCTTCTTTGTTTTGCTTTGGAGCCAGCAACTGTTCATCCATGATCCGTAAAATTCGCGAACCAGCCACCATCCCATCTTGAAAGTCGCTGAAGCTTTCCATGACACGGGATAAAGGATTATAGAAATTTTCCAAATACGTCACAAACGCATAAACCACACCGGCGGCAACATATGAATGTAAACCTTGGACCCCAAAGATCCCCAAGACCATGACCGTCCCAAATGCAAAAAACAAATTGACGATCGGACCAAGAAGTAAAGAGTTGACCCGAATCATTGCTTTTCTAGTTTGATAGTACTCGCCGTTGACGTCTTCGAATTCTTGAGTGATCCGCTTCTCCTGGCGGAAATCCTGGATCACATTGATCCCTGTGATCGATTCTGCCAGCTTGTTGTTCAACAGACTAAGCTTCGTCCGCATTTGGCGGTAGACGCGTGAACTGTACCTTTGATAGTACCAGATCGTAATTGCCAAAAACGGCATGAAAATCAGCAGCCACAGTGCAATTTTTCTGTCAGTAGTGTACATTGCGATAAAAGCAGTCACCATCGAAAAAATTGCCACGATCAAGCTGCTAAACATTTCCCAGAAATTCTGAAAGGCCATCGTGTCGTTGGTCAAGCGCGAAAGGATCGAACCGCTTGGGACTTGATCAAAATAGCGCATCCCTAGGGTATGCAGTTTTTGGAATAATTTGCGCCGTGTGTCCTCCAGCATGTATTCGGCACCCATGCTGGCCAGATAGGTTTGCCCAAATTGTGTTAAGGCTTTGGCTACCATGCCAAAGAAATACAGCCCGGCAAAAAACCAGATCACCATTTCATCCGCCTTGCCAAAAGCCAGGTATTTATCCATAAACCGCTGAATGATTTTGGGCAGGAGAATATTGATCAAGCTAACGGTCGCGGCGAAGATGATCGAAAAATAGAAGTACCACTGAAATGGTTTGGCTAATAAGAAGAGCCGCTTAATGATCCGCAGCTGCTCTTTAGCTGGAATGCTGTGAGCCCAGACAGACTCATGCTGGTTATCCATTGATATCTTCCTCCTCATCTTCAGTTTCTAAGGCCTGTAGATCGAATGTCTCCGCGTACCAGCCATTTTGAGCCATTAATTCGGCATGCGTCCCGCGTTCAATGATCTTGCCATCATCCATCACTAGGATCTCATCGGCATTCATAACCGAACTTAGGCGGTGCGAGGCAATGATCGTCGTTTTATCCTGGCGCTCTGCCCGTAAAGTCCGCAAGATCCGGGTTTCCGTTTCAGCATCCACCGCAGATAAAGCATCGTCTAAGATCAAGAGCTCAGGATCGATCAGCAAAGCACGAGCGATCGCGATCCGTTGGCGTTGCCCGCCAGAAAGCGAGATCCCCTCCTCACCGACTTGAGTATCATAGCCGGCAGGAAAACTGCTGATTTGCCCTGCTAGATCGCTTTTTTGGGCGGCTAATTCGACTTCCTTTTGTGAAGCTTCCGGTCGTGCAAAACGAATATTTTCCCGCACGGTATTCGAAAATAAATAAGTTTCCTGCGGTACATAGCCAATTGCCGGGATCAAAGCATCCAACTGATAATTGCGTAAATCGACCCCATTAAAATAAATTGCACCTTGGTACTCGTCAAATTGGCGTAAAAGCAAACGAATGACTGAGCTTTTACCCGAACCGACCGGCCCGACTAAGCCCAAAGTTCCGCCTTCTTTTAAGGTAAAATGGATCTGTTGCAAGTTGTTTTGCTGCTCATCCGGAAATTTAAAAGAGTCGATTGCATAAACCAGATCTCCATGCGGTTCTTCAACCACTCCATCGTTTTTATCCAAGATACTGCTGCGCTTGTTTAAGATCGCATCGATCCGGTCATAACTGGCATTGCCGCGTTCGAGCGTGTTAAAGAGCATGCCAATGGCAAACATCGGCCAGACCAGCATCGATAAGTAGGAAACAAAAGACACCAGTGAACCTAAAGTGATCGTTCCTGCGATCACTAGGTGTCCGCCGTAAACGATCGTCACAACATAGGAAATAGCCATGATCAGAGTCGTAATTGGATCAAACAAAGCATCCAACCAGCTAACCTTGCGGTTAATTTTGATCGTATCATCGATCTGTCCGTTAAATTCTTCAATGTCATCTTGTTCCTGACCAAAGCTTTTGATCACCTTAACTCCGCTGATACTCTCTTGCGCCTTATTATTTAAGCGCGAAAAAGCAGCCTGCGACTCTTTAAAAGCAATGTGCATCTTGTTGCCCAAAACTCGCGACATGACTGCCAACAACGGAAACGGAAGGACCGCAATCAAGGTCAGGCGCCAATCTACAACTGTCATCATCGCGATCAAGGTCGTCCCGCCAGTAATAATGGAATCTGCAAATTGCAAGATCCCACCACCAGCCACACGTTGGATCGCCGACAAATCATTAGTAGCGTGGGCCATCAGATCTCCGGCTCGGTAGGCCTGGAAAAATTGGGTATCCATTTGCATGTAGTGCCAAAAAAGTCGTCCCCGCAAAACTGCTTCTAATTTAGCAGATTCTCCCCAGATAGCATTGCGCCAAATATAACGTGCGCCATACTGGGCAATTGAGGCGAAAGCCAAGATCACCAATAAAAAAACCAGGTCATGCACCTTTAAATTTCCACGGTGGATCAGATCAACCAGCCGTCCGATCACCCAGGGAGAAACAATTCCCAGCAAGGATGTGAGCAGTAGACCAACCACGCCGATCGAATAGGTCTTCCACTCTTGCTTAAAGTACCATCCCAGCTTAATAAAAATACTCACCGAATAGCACCTCCTTTTTTCTTAATCTTTTTTTAATGAATATTCCATTTATACCATACCAGCGGATAAAAAACTAGCAGACAAATTCACGACAGACAGCCTAGTGACAACATTTGTTATTTTTAATTAGTTGTCTGAGAAATATCACTCTATGTGCTCGCTTACTTTGACTTGCGCGTCAAGCTCAGCCTCGTTTTTAATTGCTTTCATCATCAACGGTATCATGATCAATGTATAAACCAGCATCACTGAACCGTTCACAATAAAAACCAAACTGCCATGCAGAACTTTTTGAAAAACGATGGTATAAAAAATTGTTCCCAGTGGTTCAACAGATGTGTTGGCAGTTGTTAAAAGGGTCGAGACCCGCCCCAATAATTGTGTAGGTACGGTCTGCTGCAGTCGAACCATGATAGTCACGTTCAAGACAAGTAAAGTGATCCCAATGCTTGCCATAACTAGGCTGCCGATGACCGAGACTTGTGTTGGATTTTGGGTAAACTTGAGTGTACCTCCCAGCAAGCTGATTTCTACGCCCAGTAAAATCATTGGAAACATCAATCTTGTCTTTAAGTTATTACTTTTAGAAAAAAGCCCCAGCAGCAAGCTTCCTACAAGCATCCCAAATGAGAAGGCACTGTTTAAATATCCCACAGGCGTATTGCCGAACCCAAGCTGGTTTTTGATTACAAACGGCAGTCCAATGTTGAGTGAGGTAAAAATAAAATTAAGCACGATCGCAATTGCGATAACTGTGGTCAATAAGGACCGTTTCTTCAGGTACACCAGTCCTTCTTTAAAGCCCTTGAATTGACCCTGCAAAGTATTTTGTACGGTCGACTTTTCTTGTTGTACCATAGGAGCATAGTGAAAGTGCATCGTTTGTAAGATCAGCCATGAAAGAGCAGTCGCGCCGATCTCTATATAAATAAACATATCAAAACCGACGACACTGTATAAAGCAGTGCCCAGTGCTGGAGAAGCGATCGTTGCCAACGAACCAGCTCCTTGCACAAGTGAATTTAATTTTTGAATTTTCTGCCGGTTAACGAGTTCATGCACCGAGGAGGTATATGTCGCGTTATTGATGTTGACCGAGAATGTATTGATAATTAGAAACAAGACTACCGGCACTAATTTGCCTGCTCCAGCAAAGCGGTCGATCGCCAGCGCGAAAATCACTAATGCCAATAAACGTAAACCGGTACTGAAATTCAATATTCGCTTGTGCCGGTGCCGGTCAACCAAATTACCGACAGGTATCAAGCAAGCCAGACCGACCAGCGGTGTAATGATCATTTCAATGCCAAAACTAATTGCCAAGTGAGTCTGATCGAGCAGCATCAACCCCATCCCAAAGGCAAACATATCACCGCTCAGACTCCCAATAAAACTTGTCGCAATGTCCTTTGCAATCTGCCAGTTAGATTCACGATCGGTGATAACCGCTTCGTTAAGTCCTTCTTTTTCCAAATCAAACACCCTCTTTGCTTGTAATTTAGCGTACAAAACGCCAAAAATAAAGGCGTGAGTTGCAAGTGGTATTAATTTAAGTCCAAGCGGTCAGTTCCTAGTTGTCAAACTCATAGATCAACTAGCTTAAAAAATTCAACTCATTTCAATTTAGCAGAAGTCAATGACAGGCTGCTCCAGAATTCGTTATTATCCACGCGCAAGTCAAAACCTTTGACACGTTTGTTGACTGTACTCCATTGGTAGCTATTATCTGTCGCCACATAAGCGGCTTGCTCGTTCATATACTCTTGCCATTCTTTAAACTTCTCCGCCCGATATGAATCATCAAAAGCTCGTTCGCTGTTCATCTCTTTGAGCAGCTGGGTGTTTTTCTTGGTGACAAAGTGGCCCATATTTAAAGGCGCGTCTGCACCGTATAACTGGGTTGGTGTCGGTTCAGACGAAAGACTCCAAGCAGCCGCGAAAATGTCGACCTTGTTTTGTTTGGGCTTTTGGAGCAAGTCATAGAAACTGTTCATTTCCATTTCCTTGCCGTCCGCCAGCTTAACGTTCAAGCCCACCTTTTTCCAGCGCTTCAGGTACTCTCGATAAGCTGCGTGGCTCGCTGAGTCGCCTTGCATCACTCCAAAATAAATAACCAACGGTTTGCCGTTTGGCCGAGTCCGCCATTTACCGTTTTTCTTGTAACCGGCTTGATCCAGCAATTCAGCGGCTTTTTGAGGGTCATAAGAAAAGTGCTTGGCAGATTCAGCAGTATACTTATCGAAAATTGGCGGAATCAACGTCTTAGCACTCCATTTGACCCCATTACCATATTTTTCATTGATAGCTTTTTCATTGATGGCATACATCATCGCCTGCCGTAATTTTTTATTAGCCATTTTCGCGTGGGGGTCCATCACATTTCTTTGTTGGCTGGTATCATACTCGCCCAGATTAAAACCAAAATAGTTATAACCCAGCTTGGGCTGCCCCACGATCTGATAGTTTTTCAGATTTTTCAATTTTTTATAGCTAGTTGCGCGCATCACACCCGTCGGCGATGTGAAATCGTATTTCTTGGTCTGGATCGCCTTGTCAATACTATTCGAAGAAACCACACTGATCTTAATGTGCTTGATTTGGGGTTTCTTGCCCCAATAATACTTGTTGGGCGACCAGGATGTGGACTCGCCAGCGACAATTTTGTCCAATTTATAAGGACCAATGAAAACCGGATTTTTACGTACTTGAGCTGAAGCGGCCAATTTATTGAGCGCAATTCCTTGATAGTGATGATAAGGCGCAACTGTACCCCAGACAAAAGAATTTCCCAAAAATTTCATGCTGGGGGACAGCGCGCTGTAATGGATCACAACAACTTTGCCGTTTTCGCCTCTAGGATAGGTAAAGCCAGAAATAGTTGCAGCTTTACCGGTATGATATGCAGACATGCCTTGGATCCGTTCAAAATCAGCTGAATATTGCGGAGAAGGAGATCTTGGAGCAGCGATTATTTCATAGGGGTACTCAACGTCGCGCGCGATGACCGGTTGACCGTCAGACCATCTGGCATTGGCACGGATGGTGATCGTCACCGTATTATTTTTCCGATCTAGTTTTTGGTCGGCCAGGCCCCCCTTAATGATCTTAAAGTTCTGATCAACATTAAATAGATTTCCGTTGCCGCCAGGACTAAAAACACTAGTATCTTCGGCATTGCTTGCTAAGGTAGGCTCAGAGATCCCTCTGAAGGGCGAGTCGTTAGGTTCAGCCACTTTCAGCGTGCTATTAGCATCAGCACTTTGACTAGTTTTACGCGGATTTTTATAGTTTGGAGATAATTGAGCCGGTTCAACTTTATTTTTAGAACTGACGGCCTTCTCATTGCTGCCGCAAGCGGCTAACGACAAGACAGTCAAGAAGGTTGCGAACATAATGGCACATTTTTTCTTGATTTTGTTCAACTTCTTTCCCCCTAACTACAAATTGAGCGGTCCGCTGTCACGTGCATTCTTGTCTTCAACCGCAATAATTACTGATACATTTTATGATATTTGTCTAAGATTATATTAGATAAATCACACCTTTTCAACTCTTTATTTTAATTTTTTTCTAATTTTAGATAAAAGACGAGGTCTTATCCCAGTCTATCGATTCCCGCCGTCGTTGAGCTAAAAAACTTCAAAGCTGACTTTACATTAAAAATTATTTTCAGCTATTTTTAATTTTTTAATTCAGATTTAGCTCTGATGTAATGTTAAAATAGTGGCAATACAAAATTTTATACAAGAGGTGGAAGTCCTATCAAACCATATCAGCACAAGGTCCAATACTACGAAACCGATCAAATGCAAATCACCAATCACACCAACTATATTCGTTTCATGGAAGAAGCTCGCAGCGACTTTTTAGAACAAATCGGCTGGCCATATAACAAACTGGAGGAGCAGGGGATCATTTCACCAGTCGTTTCTGTCAACTGTAAGTACAAGCATACGACCGGCTATCCGGACCTAATTACGATCAAGACAGCCGTCACCAAGGTCAGCCGTGTTAAACTAACTCTGGCTTACACCATGAAAGTTGATGAAAAGATCGTTTGCACAGCCGAAAGTTCCCACTGCTTTCTAGACCAAGCAGGTCAAATCTTGGATGTCAAAACCCAATTTCCGGAATTCTATCAGACCCTAGTTGACTTACAGGCTGCAGACTAAATTTAACTAGCTATTTTAGGCAAAAATAAAAACGCCTCTCCTGCTGAGAAAATTTTCTTCTCAGCCAAAAGTAGAGACGTTTTTTAGTGCAGATCACTTTGTGTCTTGGCAGCTAATCTGCCGTTTTTAAACGAAATCGTCAGGACCACTGTCGTCTTGCCTTTTAAGTTAGTCTGGCTAGTGTAGGTCCATTGTTCACTGCTGATCCCATAAAAGCGTTCATTGTAGGTATAGGCATTCGGCGTACCGATCAGGCGCACCACATCTGTTTTTTTCATTCCAGGCTGCAGAGCGTCAAAATCTCTGCGGGTGATCCGCTTGGTTTCGTCGCGCTTCAATCCCTTGATCGATTTAGAAACTGCGTGCCCTTGGTTAAAATAAACAAAAACGCGAGAATATTCGCCTTCCTTAGCGACTTTTTTCCAGCCTGCCAGCTGCGTCGAAACACCTTTTTTATTAGTTTCAGCTACATTTGCTGGTTTACGACCGAAAAGAGCCGTCACATCTCCCAATGAATCGCCTTCGGTCGAGGAAAGTTCAATCGAATTGAAATTAGCCAGAGTCAAATGATTAATTTGTTCATATCGATTCTTGATCTGCAAGCCAATAAAACCAATGATCAGCAGAATGGCCGCTGAGATCGCAAAATGTACCCAAAAAGTAGAGCGCTCATCTCTTCTGGGCGAATTTTGATTGCCTTTTACCATAAAATGCTGTGCCCCCTGCTGTCTATGCGTTAGAAAGTTTAAGATAAAACAACATTTAAATAAAGTTCTCCTTGGATGATACCAACGTCCAAGCCGGTCTGAGACGCAAAGCCAGCGGGATCTTTGATCACAAAATTTTTGACCCGGTAAATTTTAGTGACCCCTGCTTGTGTGGTCACGATCATCCGTTTGCGCTTAACATCTTGCGCAAATTGCTGTGCTTCTTCAATTGTTTCGAAACTGACCAAATACCGGGTGTTCAGACTGATCGAAAAGTCTTTGATCAAACCGGCCTGGCGTTGCTGCTTCTTCCCGTTACTGTCAGTATACTCTAGTCTGACTTCTTCGAAATTTTTCATTCTGCCGGCCCCTTTTCTTTTGAAATTATGTACTGCATAAACATATTTAGTTTATCTCCAGAATTCCGCGTCCGATAATGCTCATATTTTAACCGCACTGTTTCGCCCTGTTATTTAAATTCTATAACAAACTCCCGCCCGTGACCAATCATTCGCTAACAAGTCCGCCAATAATTCATGTATAATAATAGGCAAGACACAACGACGTATCATAAGGGAGGCTCTTCATGAAAATCAGAGAATATACATTTACCCAAGAAGATATCGAGATCCAGGCCCAAGAAGAAGATTCCTGGCAATTTCGTGCCGGTTTTATTTATCCCGTAGTTGAGGAAGAAGATTCTAACGAACTTAAGGTTTATTTCCATCTCTTACAAAGCGATGGCAGCCTGCACCAGCGTGTCCTCGTGATCGAAAAACAAGAATGGGCGGCTTGGGTCGATGCAGAACCCGCCATCCACGTGATCCCTGCATCAGACATGAATGCATTTCTCACGAAATACTGATTTTAATCTTCAAAAGCTTTGAAAATTTGGCTTTCGCCAAGTGCACTTGATAATTAGTGTGTTAGATGTCTCGTCAAAAGGCGCAGTGTTGTCTCTAGAAAATTGCAGCAAGCATCCGATGGATGTTAGCAACTACAAGCCGCTTCAAAGGCGGTGGCATAATTACGTTAGACTACTAAAGTCGTCCCATAACTCGCCAAAGTTATAGTGGGGCGTCTTTTTATTTGTCCTAGGTAAGTGGCCATTTTTAGTTGGTCATTAATTTTTTAAGTAAAGACGATTCACCCTTTAAAATTTCGACTAATTCAGCTACATATTATCCATGGGGCTATTATCCTCTTTTCATGTTTTGCGGTGATTACATGTATAAGGATATTAGTCCTTTTTGGTGTTTAACAAGCACTATTCTTAGGCTGCACAACTTCGCGAACCTTCCAAGTAAAAGAACTGCCTCGTACAAAGCTCAGCGGCTTGCAAGATGCAGTTCTTCGTCATCCAATTATTCTCCTACCAAAGTTCGTCCTGTTTTTGCAGCTGGTCTGCCTCAGTCAGTTTGCGGACGACCCGACAAGGATTTCCCACCGCCAAGACACCAGCCGGAATATCTCTGGTCACCACGCTCCCAGATCCGATCACAGAACCTGCCCCGATCGTGACACCAGGATTCACGATCACGCCAGCTCCTAGCCAGCAGTTATCTCCGATCGTGATCGGCTTGCCATACTCGAGCGTTCCAATTTTGTCTCCAATCAGGTGTGGATTTCTGTCTCGCGGCAAAAGCCCATGCAAGGGTGTTGCCAACGTGATGTTTGGCCCCAAAAATTCATTATTTCCGATCCTGACCGGACAAGTATCCAGGATCGTCAGGTTGAAATTAGCGTAAAAATTATCCCCAACCATTGTCTCGCTGCCATAGTCAACGTACAACGGGCCCTGACAAAAGACATTTTCTCCGTGACTGCCTAACAATTGGTCAAGCAGTTCCTGTCTGGTTTGAGTCTCACCATCAGTAGTTTCGTTGTACTTTTGACATAACAGATGAGCGCGTTTAGCTTTTCGCCGGCAAACCGGATCCTCTGGGTCATAGAGTTTGCCAGCGATCCTTTTTTCATCGTTAGTCATCTTTAGTTCCTTTCTCAAAGCTGAGCTAGTTTAAATTTCTAACTGGTAGTCTTTTTCGCTGACAAGCGGGATCAGCTTGGTAAATATGTATTTAAATACCAAAGCCAGCCCGACCGGTGCGACAATATAGACCAGAAGTGCAGTCAAAATGTTGCTGGTGTTCCAGCCGCCTGCTGACAAATTAATGTGATTTAACGGTCCCACCAAGCCAGAGATCCCAAAGCCTGCACTCATCGGAGTTCCCTGCACATTGAAGAAATATCCGAGTAAGCCTAAAATCGCGGCATTGGCAGCCACTGGGATGAAAGTTTTGAAATTACGCACAAGCACTGGCAAAGCCATCTTCGGTGAGCCCATAAAGATCGCCAGGCTGGTCCCATGCGGATTGACCTTCCAACCCATGATAGCATAACCGAAACCAGCTGCACAGATTCCAAGGTTAGCCACACCCGAACCCAGGCCTGAAAGCGAAACTGCTAAGGCGATCCCTACCGTAGTAATTGGCGAAAGGATCATCAAGGCAAATACTTCAGCCAAAAGTACTGACATTAACGCGGGCTGCAAAACGGTGAGTTGTTTGACACCGACACCGACCCAAGCCGTGATCTGTGAAACATACGGGTAGACCAGTAAGCCTGCAACCCCGACAACTGCCAAGAGTAGCGGCGGGATCACTAACAGACTGAATGACTTGAGTTTGCCGCTCAGTAACAAGATCACTAACGCGCCAACACTGGCAGTCAAAATCATGTTGATGATGTCGCCAGTACCTTTCAGCAGCATTGCCCCGTTCTTGAAAATTACCGCGCCTGATGCCAAATGGGTCGCTAACCCCAGCGAAAATGTCTCGATCGGAGTAAAGCCAAAACGCAATCCGATTGAGATCCCGCACACGACGCCCATCAGCGAATTAGACATCGTCAATGCATTCAAAACGATTGTCAACTGCGGAAAGCTTCCGACTAAAGCCTTAAATATTTCTGAGAGCAATGCCCCCGGGATCAATACAACCACGACCCCCGTTGCTACACCATTCAAGATATTCATGATGAAAGTTCGTCCATCCATGTCTTTTGTCATTTGAAACTTCCCCTTCCTTAATCGTTCCACCAGTAATGGATCTTAGTTCGAAATTACAAGCATCCGCTTTATCCGAGCCTTGTGATAAAAAAACGTCCCCATTGCACAACTAATATGCAACAGGGACGATGCGCTGACACGACCGCGGTACCACCCAGCTTCGAAAACAGACTGTTCTGTCTCCACTCTTGTCAGATGATAACGGTTCTGTTTTCCGAACTTCGATCGCCGTATTTCGCAGCGTTATCCTGATCGGTTCGCAGCTTCCACCGACTTTCTTTCACCCAGATAACACCCTACTTGAGGTGGCGATTTTTAAGTTAGAGAAATATTAACATTTAGTTAAAAACAAGTCAACATGTTTTTAATTTTCCCTTTGCTTAACAGCATAAATCCTATCCAGAGTATGTCCTTACCCCCCTACTCACATTTCTCACCAGCTAACATAAGTCTGTCAGTTTATGATTTTCTTGCAAAGTTTGCCATTTACTAAACCAGCCTCCATTTTTAGTTTGCTTTAAGCTCCAGTCGGTAAATTGAAATCGTCAAAAAAACAAACGGAGGTCCTCTAAAATGTTACTAGACCAATCAAGCATTAGTAAAAATGTTGTTGCAGCTCAGATTACGAAAGTTTTTTACCCACACATCATCGTTAGGACCGAAACCGGTGATTACTGGTCGCTGGAAATTTCCGAAGGCGAGCGTTCTGACTCCGTTTTCTGGGAAGAAATGCGCCGGATCCTAAAGGCAGCTTTATGGATTCCAGTTGGTAAAAAATACCACCAGCTCTTAGATAACGGCTGGATGGCGCCGACATACTAAAACGTTAAAAATTCATTATTTTGCATTTTTTGTGAATAATTTTGGCTTTTATTTGTATATTAACTAAATTAAGGTTGCTTTTTATGTATATTTATTCTATTATTAGGTCAATCATTTTTGGGAGAGTGAATAATATGAGTAAAGAAAAGGTAGTTTTAGCATATTCCGGCGGACTGGATACATCCGTTGAGATCGCCTGGTTAAAAAATCAGGGCTACGATGTGATCGCATGTTGTATTGATGTCGGTGAAGAAAAAGACTTAGTCGAAGTACAGAAAAAAGCCAAACAAGTTGGAGCAGTCGGCTCAATTGTGATCGATGCCCAGCAAGAATTTGCCGAGGAATTCTGTCTCACCGCCCTGCAAGCACATGCCTACTATGAAGGAGAATATCCGTTGATCTCCGCACTCTCCCGTCCTCTGATCGCGCAAAAGCTCGTTGAAGTCGCCAAAGAGTACGGAGCAATCGCGATCGCCCACGGCTGTACCGGTAAAGGCAATGACCAGGTTCGTTTCGAAACAGCGATCCACGCTTTAGCCCCGACGATCAAAATTGAAGATCCGATCCGTGATCAGCACATGTCACGTGAGATGGAGATCGAATACGCCAAGGAAAACAATATCCCGATCCCGATCAAGAAAGAAAGTCCTTACTCGATCGACGAAAACCTCTGGGGTCGTGCCAATGAATGCGGCATCCTAGAAGATCCGTGGGCTGCAGCACCAGCAGATGCCTACGAGCGCACACTGCCACTAGAAGAGGCACCCGACCAGCCAGACTACCTTGAGATCACCTTTGAAAAAGGCATCCCAGTTGCTCTAGAGGGTGAACAGTATCCACTGCATGAACTGATCAAAAAAGTCAATCAACTTGCCGGCAAGCATGGTATTGGCCGGATCGACCACGTTGAGAACCGTCTGATCGGGATCAAGTCACGCGAGATCTATGAGGCACCAGGAGCAGAAGTTTTATTAACTGCCCATAAGGATCTTGAAGATTTGACGACCACGAAAGATTTGGCACACTTTAAACCGCTAATCGAACAAGAAATTGCCAATACCATCTATAACGGACTCTGGTTTACCCCATTATTCAAATCTTTGCAGGCTTTCTTAAAAGAAAGTCAAAAAGAGGTCAACGGGATCGTCCGCGTCAAATTATTCAAGGGCAATGCGATCTGTGAGGGCCGGAAATCAGCTAATTCCTTGTATGATTTAAATCTAGCTACTTACACAGATGCCGATTCCTTTGACCAGGAAGCTGCCGCTGGTTTCATCAAACTCTACAGCTTGCCTTCAGTCGTCCACTCACAAGTGGCGCAAAAAAACGCGGCCAAAAAAGTCGATAACTTAGAGTCTTAAGACACGCGAGGATGAAAAAACAATGACTAAAAATCAAATGTGGGGCGGTCGTTTCGAACACGGTAATACCGCTGATGTTGTGCGCTTCAACGCTTCGATCCAATTTGATCAGCGTTTAGCCAAACATGACATTACAGGCTCGCTGGCGCATGCCAAGATGCTGGTCAAAACCAAAATTTTGTCCGCGAGCGAAGGCCAGCAGATCATTGCTGGTTTAGAAGCTTTGCAGGAAAAGTTAGTAGCCGGCCAACTGGAATTTTCGCCTGACTACGAAGATATTCACATGAATATTGAAAATTTACTCAAAGAAGAAATTGGCCCCGTCGCTGGTAAACTGCATACTGCTCGCAGCCGCAACGACCAAACTGCCACTGACATGCATTTGTTTATGAAAGATGAGCTGGCAAGCATCAGTGCCTTGCTTAAAAATCTGTTGCAGACCTTGGTCAACAAGGCCGATGCCAACGTCTCTACACTCATGCCAGGCTATACTCATTTACAGCATGCGCAGCCGATTTCTTACGCCCATTATCTGCTGGCCTACTATGAGATGTTTACACGCGATTTGGGGCGTTTTCAAGCAGCACAAAAAAGTGCCGATAATTCGCCTTTAGGCGCAGCTGCCTTAGCGGGTACCACTTTCCCGATCGACCGCGAGTACAGTGCCCAAGAGCTTGGCTTTGCAGCAGTTTATCAGAATTCGATCGATGCTGTTTCCGATCGTGATTATTTGCTCGATTTTCTCAGTGCTGCAGCAACGTTAATGATGCACCTCAGTCGTTTTTGCGAGGAAATTATCCAGTGGAATTCATATGAATTCGGCTACCTGGAGATCAGCGACCAGTATGCAACCGGCAGTTCGATCATGCCGCAAAAGAAGAACCCAGATGTCGCAGAATTGATCCGCGGAAAAACCGGCCGTGTTTACGGTGACCTGTTTGCCATGCTGACCACACTCAAGGGCTTACCTTTAGCCTATGACAAAGACCTCCAAGAAGATAAAGAAGGTGTTTTTGATGCGCTCGACACGGTCAAAGACTGCACTTCTTTATTTACCGGAATGTTAGCAGAGCTTCAAATCAAACCGGAAAAAATGGCTGCTTCGCTGACTGACGATTTTTCCAATGCGACTGAATTAGCCGACTATTTAGCCGCCAAGGGCGTTCCTTTCCGGCAGGCACATGCCATTGTCGGACAACTCGTTCACTACGGGATGGAAAATCACCTGCCGTTGCAGGAGATGCCGTTGGAATTACTGCAAAAAGCTGCGCCGCAGATAAAAGCAGATGTTTACGCAGATCTCGCACCGGAGAATGCTGTTGCACGCCGAGTCTCTTTGGGCTCGACCGGATTTGAACAAGTTCGCTTTCAAATCCAACAGGCACAACAAAAATTAGCAAATAATGCAGAAAAATAAAGCAATAACCGCCAGCCCACTTTTTTCGGGATGGCGGTTATTTGATGCAGTCGCCTGTTTGTATCAAAAGATGGTGAGTTTATCAGCCAATCTACACCTCTTTGCCCGAAACATGGTGAGTTTACCAGCTAATCTACACCTCTTTGCCCGAAACATGGTGAGTTTACCAGCTAATCTACACCTCTTTGCCCAAAACATGGTGAGTTTACCAGCTAATCTGCAGAATTTGAGCAGTCCCTAAAATATTCTTTTATTACTTAGTGCCCCAAGGTGTTGCTGGGACGCAGCACCAGCAAATTGAACAAACATTTAAAAAAATTTTGATGTTGACGGTTGACAGGACCTCACACAAAGTGTTAAGTTTTAAAACAATTAAATTATGATTAAAGGCTGCAAGGAGAATTTTATCTTTTGGCGTGAGCAGAGAGTCGCTGGTTGGTGCGAAGCGATTCACTAAGATCGATAATGATCATCTCTAAGCTATGCTGTGAAAGTCCTGTGATTATTAAACAGCATTGGGTACACCCATTATTGTGTCAGCGTATCGCATAATGCCGTACGTGAGAGGTTTTTTAATATAAAAACAAACTTAAGGTGGTACAGCGCCGGTAACGCCCTTAACTTTTGCCAAATTCTGGTAATAGTTAAGGGCGTTTTTTTATTTCTTTCAACACAGCTTAGTAATCGAAAATTCTGTCAATTTCGGGAGGTGAGGTCTATTGGAACCTGGTATTAGCGGCTTACAAAACAATTTCATCTGGCAGGAAAAGACGTACACCTCTTTAGCTAGAGCGTTTGCGTCTTTCTCACCAGCAGTTTAACAACTTTAAGAAAGAAGGAGAACATCATGAAATATGCAGTATTGGGAGCAGGAGCGATGGGATTAAGATTTGGTGTTTTATTGCAGGAAGCCGGCTTAGATGTTGACTTCGTGGACTCCTGGGACCAGCAGGTTGAAACGATCCGTGCCCAAAAAGGAGTCTACGTTTCTAGAGACGGGCAAAACAAGCACCTTGTTCCAGCCAATATTTATTACCCGGAAGAATATTCAGGCGACGCAGATGTTCTAGTCTTTTTCACCAAGCAATATATGCTGGCAGACCTCTTGGATCGCTGCGCGCCCTTCTTCAACGATACGCAATATGCCTTGACCTGTATGAACGGCATGGGCCACGTTGAAAAGCTTAACCAGTACTTTCCGCCTGAGCGTGTGATCGGCGGGACAGCCATGATCGGCACGGTTTTGAATAAAGCCGGCGATGTTGATTTTATCGGCCAAAAAGGCGCCGGTTCGGTCAACTTTGCCAATCAAACCGAAAAGTCTGATGAGACAACTCAACAAGTTGTCCAAGATTTTAAAGCAGCCGGCATGAACCCGACTTTAACCAGCAATTTTACCGGTACACTGATGGCCAAGGTCGTTTTCAATTCTGTGGTCAATACCCTGTGTACGATGTTTAAGATCCGGATGGGCGAATTTATCCAAGCCCCTAGTGTCAAAGATCTTTCACTGCAGCTGATCAATGAAGCTTACGATGTCTGTGAACGTGCCGGCATCACGCTGCTTTGCAGTCGGCACGAGGAATGGGAACAGGTTGTTGCAGTCAGCCGGACCGGTAATCCACTCCATTTTCCCTCGATGTACCAAGACTTAGCCAACGGCCGTCACACCGAAGTTGACTATATCAACGGCTACCTTTACGACCTCGGAAAAAAATACAACTACGAAGCAACGACCCATAACTTTCTGCGGAACTTGGTCCATCTGACTGAATTTACAGACAAATTCGATGTCGACGGCTTCATTGACCAGGTTTTGGAAGATAACAAAAAGAGTGAAGCAGCGAACGTAACTTTAGATACCAAGGAAGACCTGGCAAAATTTGCCTAGGACTTACCACACTGAAAGAGAATTAAATCGGCATAAGGAGGCCCTTTTCATGAAAGAACAAGTTGAGAACTTAGATTGGAATAACTTAGGATTTGCATACCATGATCTGCCTTACAGCTTTGAGGCTAAATTCAAGGACGGCCAGTGGCAGCCGGGAAAACTGACGACCAAGTCGACGCTGGAATTTTCGGAAGCCGCCGAAGTCCTCCACTATGGGCAGGAAGTTTTTGAAGGCTTAAAAGCTTACCGGCGCAAAGACGGTCAACTCAATTTATTCCGGCCGGAATTAAACGGAGAACGAATGGTCAACTCAGCCAAGCGGCTCGCGATGGAGCCCTACCCAGTTGATGCCTTCGTGGATTCCGTCAAACAAGTAGTCAAGGCCAATGAGGATTTCGTTCCGCCGTACGAAAGCGGCGGTTCACTCTATGTTCGGCCGTTCATGGTCGGCACTTCCAGTGTTGTTGGTGTGCAGCCGGCCGTCGAATATACCTACCATGTTTATGCTACCCCAGTCGGGGCTTACGTGAATGGTTTGTCGCCTGCAGCCTACACAGTTAGTCAGTATGACCGTGCTTCTTATGCGGGAACTGGTCAAGCCAAGACATCAGGCAACTACGCCAGCAGCCTGATCGCCTCAATGCAAGCACATCAAGACGGTTTCGCTGACTGCTTGTTTCTCGATCCGCGCGAACATAAATATGTTGATGAATTTGGCGGTGCAAACTTCTTCGGGATCACAAGAAAAGGACAATTTGTCACACCCAAGTCCAACTCGATCCTGCCTTCCATCACTAAGCGTTCCTTGCTGACCTTAGCCAAAAAGCAAGGCTTAAACCCTGTAGAAACCAAGATCCCATTTGCAGATCTCGACCAGTTCGTCGAAGCTGGGGCGATCGGGACCGCTGCTGTCATCTCACCCGTGGGTTCGCTGACCTATCAAGGCAAAAAACAGATCTTTTACAGTGAAACTGAAGCCGGCCCAGTCACGACCAAGCTTTACAATGAACTGCTTGGGATCCAATACGGCGACCGCCCTGACCCGGAACACTGGACCCAGACCGTGGAATCAGGCAAAGTACTTAACAAAGCATAAGAAAAGAGAGGTAGAGAATATGACGAGAAAAGCCGGCGTTATCGGAATGGGCCACGTGGGCTCAACGGTTGCTTATTACATGGTCACTTCCGGATTGGTGGACGATCTAGTTTTGATCGACTCTAATGAACTAAAAGTCAACGCGGACGCAACTGATTACCAAGATGCAATGGCGAACCTGAATTATCACACAAATGTTACGGTCAATGATTACTCTGCCTTAGCGGACGCGGATGTGGTCGTTTCAGCTGTCGGCAAGATCGATTTGCAAGAAGACAACGAAAAACACGACCGTTTCGTTGAATTACCTTTTACCAAACACGCAGTTTATGAAGTCGCTGCAAAGTTAAAAGAAGTTGGTTTTAACGGAGTTCTGATCGACATCACCAATCCTTGCGATGTGATCACATCCCTTTACCACGAATTCACTGGACTGCCATACAACCAAGTCTTAGGGACAGGGACGCTACTAGATTCCTCCCGGATGCGCCGCGCAGTCGCAGCCGAACTAGAAGTCGACCCGCGCTCAATTTCCGGCTATAACTTAGGTGAACATGGTAATTCCCAGTTTACTGCTTGGTCAACAGTTCGTGTCTTAGGCGAGCCGGTCGCTGAAGTTGCTGCCAAACGTGGTTTAGACCTCGCTAAACTTGATGAGGATGCCAGAGCCGGCGGCTACACC
This sequence comes from Ligilactobacillus salitolerans, assembly GCF_003864415.1. GTDB lineage: Bacteria > Bacillota > Bacilli > Lactobacillales > Lactobacillaceae > Ligilactobacillus > Ligilactobacillus salitolerans. The sequence goes on along the minus strand of NZ_BFFP01000010.1, from coordinate 19,313 downwards.
GTCTACCACGGCAAACACTATACGAACTATGGCGTTGCCTCAGCGGCAGTCCGTTTAGCAGCCACTGTTCTCAGCGATGCGCATACTGAATTACCGGTTTCCAACTACCACGAAGAATATGGGACCTACTTGTCTTACCCAGCCATCGTTGGGCGACAAGGCGTGGTCGAAAAGGCCCATCTCTCTTTGACTGCCGACGAGGAAACCAAACTGCAGCAATCAGCTTACTATATCAAAACACGCTATGAAGATACATTAGCCGAACTGACAAATCAGCAGCCTAACAGAATTTCTAACACATCTTTGAGCTAATGTCTAAAGGTTACAATTTAAAATATCTCAGGACTTGGGCAATATAAGATATTCTCAAATTGATTTGAGTGCTGACTACAAGTCGATCGAAGTTTGAGCATGTTGGATGTATGTTTGCCAAACTTTGTTCCAAACGGCGACTGATCGGTTGCATGTTTGCTTAAATAACTACCAAAACGCCAGCAAATTTTCGAAGGACAAGAAAATTTGCTGGCGTTTTTTGCAACTGATTTTTTGAATTAAAGTCGCCTTAATTTCAGTGTACCTAACTTTTTGTTTTAATATCCTTAAATTTATTGTACAATGAGTTTGTTCTAAAAAGAAAGGTGGTTTTTAAAATGAGCAAAAACAAGTCAACGGCTCATAAGCATCATTTGATTCAATATGCAAATGGTCCGTCCTTAGAGGAAATCAACGGCACGGTTGAAGTGCCTAAGGGTAAAGGATTCTGGAAGACGTTATTTCTGTATTCTGGACCTGGTGCCTTAGTCGCGGTTGGTTACATGGATCCAGGTAATTGGTCAACCTCGATCACCGGTGGACAAAATTTTTCTTACCTGCTGATCTCAGTGATTTTGATGTCGAGTTTAATTGCCATGTTGTTACAATATATGGCTGCTAAACTGGGAATCGTAAGTCAGATGGATTTAGCGCAGGCAACACGAGCTCGGACTGGTAAAACTCTCGGTGTTATTCTATGGATCATGACCGAATTAGCTATTATGGCAACCGATATTGCTGAAGTTATTGGTGCAGCCATCGCCCTGTATTTATTATTCAACATACCATTAGTTATTGCCGTTTTCCTGACCGTATTGGATGTCTTGCTGCTGCTATTGCTAACCAAGATTGGGTTCCGAAAGATCGAAGCGATCGTTGTTTGCTTGATCCTAGTGATCTTAGGTGTCTTTGTTTACCAAGTGGCTTTGTCCGATCCTAATTGGGCTGGGGTGTTCCGCGGCTTCGTTCCCAGCGGTAAAACATTTGCCAGCTCGCCTGATATTGCTGGTATGACCCCAATTTCCGGTGCTTTGGGTATTATCGGTGCTACCGTAATGCCGCATAATTTGTACTTACATTCAGCTATTTCGCAAACAAGAAAAATTGACCATAACGATCCAGAAGATGTCGCACGCACTGTTAAATTCTCGACTTGGGACTCCAACATTCAATTATCATTGGCTTTCGTGGTCAACTCACTGCTTTTGATCATGGGTGTCGCTGTTTTCAAATCAGGCACAGTCCAAGACCCTTCATTCTTTGGTTTGTACGCAGCCTTATCTGATACTTCCAAATTAAGTAATGGAATATTGATTGGTGTCGCACGTTCTGGCATCTTGTCAGTGCTATTTGCCGTAGCCTTACTAGCTTCCGGCCAAAACTCCACGATCACTGGAACCTTAACCGGCCAAGTAATCATGGAAGGTTTCGTTCATATGAAGATGCCCTTGTGGGCCAGACGTTTAGTGACCCGCCTGATTTCAGTGATCCCGGTTTTGATTGCGGTTCTGACCACGAGCGGTAAAAGCGAAGTTCAACAACACGTCGCCATCAATAACTTGATGAACAACTCACAGGTATTCTTGGCATTTGCCCTGCCATTCTCGATGCTGCCCTTGTTAATGCTGACTAACAGTCAAACTGAAATGGGCTCGCGTTTCAAAAATACGCTGTGGGTCAAAATCTTAGGCTGGCTCTCCGTAGTCGGACTAACCTATCTCAACATGATCGGCTTGCCAAGTTCAATCGAAAGCTTTTTTGGTGATCATCCAACGGCTGCTCAAATCACCCTAGCTGACAATATTGCGTATGTCCTGATTGCTTTGATCCTAGCTCTTTTAGTTTGGACAATAGTTGATCTGTATCGGGGCGACAAGCGTTTGGCAAAAAAAGATACTGAAATTAAAGCTCAAAGTCAAGGGGGAAATGTATAATGGCAGAAGATAAGACTAAGTTTGAACGAATTCTAGTAGGTACTGACGACTCGCACGATGCCCAATTAGCCTTCCAATATGCAATCAACTATGCCAAAGAAAATGACGCTGAATTATTTATCGTTGCTGTACTTGAAAGTGATGAAATGAATGTTTATCAAGCATTAGATGATGATTATATTCACGGTGAACGTAGAGAATTAGAAAAACATCTTCGCGATTATAAAGAAGAAGCCAAAGCCGCGGGAGTCAATCAAGTCCAAACTGTAATTGCTGAAGGCGATCCAGGAAAAACAATCATCAACGAAGTGATCCCACAGATCGAACCTGATCTATTAGTCATCGGTTCATTCGACAAAAAAGGCGTCGCTCGGCATTTTGGAAGTCAAGCCGCCTACATGGCAAAAAACTCACCAATTTCTGTGTTGGTCATGCGTTAATAAGTATTTCTTAAAGGTTGACTAAGGTAAAGAATCGCTGCCAGCAAAAGATGTATTCAGGTGACTGCCCTAAAGTTGAAGATATATCCAAAGAAGAATACTCGCTCACAATTTACGACTTAGTCCACTGCTCAGAGCTTTCTTTAAATATGTTTACACTTCACTTTAGTGATCATCACATCGACCTCAACTAGCATCAACCCTGGGGTGATGCTACTTTATACCAGAGCAATGGTCTAGATTTATTCGGTAAAACGCTGAGAAAAAAAGCGCCTCAATGAATAGCTTCACAAATTTTTTTGACAAAAACGCAAAATAACGCAAGCCGTGCAACTAGCAGCTTGCGTTATTTTTGTTTGATTTTATTATGGTTTTCTCCTAAAAATATGAGAATTTTTGGCATCCAATACTTTTTGCAGGCAAAACTTTAAACTTTTCGAAGTATCAATGATATCATTATGATATTAAATTTTTGAAAGGAGTCTGATCCATGCTGCTTGAAAATCGCTGGTCATGGGGCCGACAGTTGTATTGGGGAGTTATTTTGTTTCTGCTGTTTTTCTTTGCGAGTCTCTTCTTCTACGATGTCTCCTTGGATTTTAAAGGCATCGCTAACCTCGTCATCGCTTCCTTTGCCCTCTTTATTTTCTTTTTGTCTACTCGAACTTTCAAACTTTTATCAAGCAAGATCCATCTTGATAAGCCTCTTCAGATCACCGGAGGATTGGCTGTACTCGCAGGCTTGCTCATGTTTATCGTCGGCGGGAGCCCCGCTCATATCGTGGCAGTCTTTCAATCAAAAACCCCAGTAATCAGTACTGTCGTTGCACTGGCAGCCGCGATCCTGGAAGAGTCGGTCTGTCGCGGTCTTTTTCTTTCCGGCTTCGTAGGACTCGGTGCCTACAAAAGCTCTCACTATCAATTAACCAAGGCATCTGTCTACTCCGCGTTGCTTTTTGGGGGACTCCATCTCTTTAATTTACTAGGAGCCAACCCTTCAGCAGTTTTTCTGCAAATTTGCTATACCTTTGCACTGGGAGTCTTTCTGGCAGCCTTACGGATCACAAGCAATGGTTTATTCTTGCCGATCTTACTGCATTTTTTGCTCGATTGGGTCCCGCTCGATGCTCCAAGACAAGCTGGCAGTTCCAATTGGGGTATGACCTTACTGGTTTTTTTGCCGCTCCTGCTTCTCAGCGTGACCTACTTAATTTTGTTAGACCAATCTTTGCAAAAAAATAGTGCTGGTGCTTAACACACCAACACTGAAACAATGTCTTAATCTCCGCCAACACCTAGCGTCAAGGCATTTTCCGAATAGTTGATATATGTCCGGAGCTTGACGGCGTCTTTACGGGTGATCCGGCCTGACTCCAGCATAGATTGCACTGAAGCTCGTTGAGCACCGAGCGCTACGATCTGCAAACGCGAACGCTGTTTTTGATACTCGGCAAACTCAAAGTTGGACTTGCCTTTGATGCGCTCGATCCGGTTACGGTACATGATCACCAGATGATAGATCGCATTACGGTTAATTTTTTTATTATCGACCTTATCATTTGAGACAAAACGTGACAAAGCCTTGATGGCTGCCTTGGCTGATTCGCGGTCCGCCAAGCGGGTCTCTTTCAGTAGATCCTCAGTTTCTTTATCAGATCTTCTAACATGGAAATACCTATGAAACAGCCTGCGCATGCGGCGGAAATCGAGCACGATATTTAAACTCGAGCGCCCGCTTAACCGTTCTGCGTTCTTTAATTCCTGATCAAGACGGTATAAGGACTCTTGATAAACTTCCTCACTGATCTGAGCATTTTTGTAAAGCCTGTCAACGGCCTCATGTTCACCAGCGATTCCCACTCTGCGCAAGGTCATTTCATTTTGAACAGCAGTCTCCACTTGATCATCATCCCTGATCTCCATTTCGATCTGCCGTTCGTAATTCTGATAATCGAGGATGAGTTCATATGCTGCTCGTTGGTTCTTAGTGGTTACTTTTTCATTTAGGCGTTGAATTGCTGTCCGGGTTATGATCAGATATGCTTCATTTTCTGTCAAATAACGCGGCAGTTCCTCTTCATCTTCCTCTTCTTCATTGACCTCATCAATTGAGCTGCCTCGAGTCACGATCGGACCAGCGTTTGGAGCAACAAGCGGCAGGGTCACAACGGCTGCGATCAAACTAAAAATCACAACCCCTGAAGCAATAAACAAGACTAGGTCTCGTTCCGGAAAGCCTGCACCGCTTGGCATTTTTAACGGCAAAGATAAGATCCCTGCCATGGTCACGGCACCTCTGACACCAGATAAACCAGAGAGTAAGGCGTAGCGAAAGGCACCTTTTTTCTTTTGGCCCTTATTTTTCTTAGTTGGAAAAATCTGGTAGACATAAGTCCAGATGATCCTAATGGATAAGATCACTAGCCAAGCAAAAAAAGCATAGCCAACCGCCTGTGTTGTGCTGAAACGTTCACCTTCGATCACGTTGCGCATTGCTGTCGGCAAAGCATTCCCCAACAACATGAAAACAAATCCGTTAAGTAAATAGTTTAAAACGTCCCAAGTTGTGGTAGAAACGACCCTAAGTTCCGGCCGATATTCCACGGAACGTGTTCTGCCGAACTGGGTTGTGACCCCGGCTGCGACAACACCGATCACACCAGAGGCGTGTAAGACTTCTTCAATTACAATGTAAATTAGGAAGGGACTGATCAGTTGGATCGCGGTATGAAAAACAACATCGTCGACACCGTTTCTTAAAAGAAGTTCTTGAAGTAGATCAAGCAGCTGAGATAGGACAAAACCTGCGATGACTCCGACAATACTAATATAAATAAAGTTGCCGGCTGCAGAAGAAAGGGAGAAGGTTCCAGTTAGAACAGCACCTAAAGCATATTTAAATGCAACCAAGCCGGAAGCATCGTTGATCAAGCTTTCACCGCTGACCAAGTGCAGAACACTATCCGGCAATTTGGCTCGTTTGGCAATGGATTGCACGGCAATCGGGTCAGTCGGCGACAATATCGCAGCTAAAGCAAAGGCTTCTGCTAGAGGGATCGACGGTATAAAGCGATAAATTAAGTAGCCGCCCACGATCGTGGTTAAAAAGACCAGCAAAATTGCATTTCCAAAAATCGGGACCCGCATCCGCCAGAGTTCGCGTTTAGGAAAACGGCGGCCGTCGGTATAAAGCAATGGTGCAATAAAGACCAGCAAAAACCAGTCTTGCGTTAAATTAATTTCAAATTGCCCACTTAAGGACGTCAGCAGCCCCAAGACGATTTGGATCAAACTCAATGGGACCGCGGGTAAATAATGGCTGATCACATTTGACACCAAGATCAACAGTGCCAATATGATAATAATTTCTATGATATGCACGTATAAGATCACTCTCCAAAATTAGTTTCAGGCTGCATTATGCGTTCACAGCTTGTTTTCGATCTTCTTTTTGATTCGTTTTAAAGTTGACACGGAAAAGCCTGTCTTTTGAGCAACTTGCTGATAAGTAAAATCACGTAATAAGAGATAAGCCTGGCGCTTTTCTTCGGTGATCAAAGCTGGCGGGCGCCCTTCATGATAATTCGAATTAAGCATCTTGGCCCTCTTTTTACCGGCCAGCGAACGCTCACGGTACTCAATTTTTTCCATGAGAGCAACTTTTTTGAGCGTTTTTAGGATCAACTGCCCCCGCCCAGACTTATCGATCAACCCAAGATCTAAGACTTCGACAAAAATATCTCTGGCGAGCAATAAATCACACAGCTCAACCAGCTGTTTGGTTGAATCAGCGATTCGGTCAACAGTAGTTACGGCTAAGACATCATTCGGCTGCAGAACGGCCAGCAGCTGACCAAAAGAAGTCCCATCTTCAGAAATCTCATCACTTTGGTCGATGTAGATCCTCTGTTTAGAAATACCTTGACTAGTTAAAAGCTGTAGTTGTTCAGGCTGGCCAGAGCCGCAAAGTGAAACGCGAATATACCCATATTTCATAGAAAACCTCGATTAATAACCGGGCAGAACAAAAACGGAGAGCCGCAGAATTTTCTGTCTTCCACATTATGCTGGCTGGGCGGAAAAGTTTGGCTGGTTCGACCCGAGTAAAATGACAAAATACACACAGTAACTAAGAGAATTATAACAATTATCAGCCCCAGGCTCAAATAATAAGTACTTTCTGACCCCAAAAAGTTGATTCTCAGCCAAAGTGTGCTCTAACCATCGGCCAGCAAGTCTTTTTTCATATCATTGTATCTTTTCTCCTCGGCTTCACACACCAGCAATAATTCATTATAACCTCCACCACTTTAATTGCAGAAAAATTCAAAAAGCAGATGATTTTGAACTGTAATTTTCCCATTAGATACGTTGTTCACAATCAACTTCCAGATAGAACACATTAAAAAAGTCTTTTTCAAACATAAAAAAAGCCTAACCGTGACCCGGCTAGGCAAGAGAGAGAAATTTATGTGAAAAATATCACTGAAATTAGTATAGCACGATTTTTCGTTTTTGCATACTATATCACAAAATTTTTCTGAACAATTTTTATTGACCTGCCGACTTTATTTTGCAAAAAAATGTTGACATCCAATAGCTGCTGCGTTAAATTAGATTTTAATTAAACAACGATGAAAAACGCTTTGACAAGGATCGTTTTTATTTCGGCTTTTTAGAGAGCCTCCGCTTGCTGAAAGGAGGTATGGCTAAATAAAGACCACTCACCTTCGACGCGGCAAAAGTGATATTAGCCTTTGCTGGCTTGCCCCACCATTATTGGGAATGCAATTAATGATTAATTGTACCGAGCTCATTGGATCAGCAATGAGAAACAATAGGTGGTACCGTGGAAACGCCCTATCAGGTCTCAGACCTCTTAGGGCGTTTTTTTATCGTTGTTGATTTTTATAAATTTACCTTGTTCTACTATCAAAAGGAGGATGTTGATGATGAAAGAAAAAGCAGCAGATATGGATTGGAATAACTTGGGTTTTGAATACCACGATCTCCCATACAGCTTTGAAGCTAAATTTAAAGACGGCAAATGGGAAAAAGGCCATTTGACAGAGAAATCAACCATTGAACTCTCAGAAGCCTCTGAAGTCCTGCACTATGGGCAAGAAGTTTTCGAAGGCTTGAAGGCATACCGGCGCAAGGACGGCAAGATCAACCTGTTCCGTCCGGAACTAAACGGTCAAAGACTGGCGAACTCCGCTGCCCGCCTTGGCATGGAAGCCTACCCGGTTGATGACTTTCTTGATTCTATCAAACAAATCGTCAAAGCTAACGAAGAATTCGTTCCCCCATACGAAAGCGGCGCGACGCTTTACATTCGTCCTTTCTTGATTGGGACAAGTACTGTCGTTGGGGTGCAACCGGCTACTGAATATACATACCACGTCTATGCAACTCCGGTAGGGGCGTATGTCAACGGGCTCAATCCAGCAGCTTACACGGTCAGTGAGTACGATCGCGCAGCGTACGCTGGAACTGGGAGTGCCAAAACCTCCGGCAACTATGCCAGCAGCCTGATTGCTTCAATTCAAGCACATAAAGACGGCTACGCTGACTGCTTGTTCCTTGATCCGCGTGAACATAAGTACATTGATGAATTCGGCGGAGCCAACTTCTTCGGGATCACTGAAGAAGGGCAGTTTGTCACACCTAAGTCACGCTCGATCCTCCCATCGATCACTAAGCGTTCACTCTTAGAGGTCGCAGAACGTCAAGGCTTGAATCCGATCGAAACACAAATTGAATTCGCCGATATCGACAAATTCGCTGAAGCCGGTGCGATGGGTACTGCTGCAGTCATTTCACCTGTCGGCTCGATCACTTACCAGGGAAAAAAGCACGTCTTTTATGATGAAGAAAAGACAGGCCCTGTGACAACCAAGCTTTATAATGAATTGATCGCTATTCAATACGGCGATGCTCCAGCTCCAGAAGGTTGGGTTCAAACTATCGACTAAGGCATTTGCTAGAGGAGGTAACAATAAATGGCTAGAAAGATCGGTGTGATCGGGATCGGCAACGTGGGCAGCGCCATTGCCCACCACATTATCGTGCAAGGAATTGCTGATGAATTAGTTTTGATCGATCAAGACACTGCTAAGGTTGAGGCTGATGCAATGGACTTCACAGATGCTTTGGCTAATTTGGAAAACCACACTAAGATCATCGTGAATGACTTCTCTGCGCTAGCCGATGCAGACGTAGTCTTTTCCTCGATCGGTAATATCCAGCTGGCTAATGACAATCAAACCAATGATCGTTTTGCTGAGCTGCCCTACAATAGCGCGGCAGTGCGCGAGGTTGCTCCGAAAATCAAAGCTTCCGGCTTTAACGGCGTTTTGATCGTGATCACCAACCCCTGTGACGTGATCACTGCCCTATACCAGAAGTATACTGATTTGCCCAAAAACCAGGTCATCGGAACAGGTACCCTATTAGATTCAGCACGGATGAAACGCGCAGTAGCTGGCGAGCTCAAATTAGACCCGCGTTCGGTTTCCGGCTATAATTTGGGCGAACACGGCAACTCGCAGTTCACCGCCTGGTCCACGGTGCGTGCTCTAGGACATTCGATCAGCGAGATCGCACCGCAAAAAGATATTTCGCTGAGCACGCTTGACCAAGTCGCACGGGATGGAGGATTTGTTGTTCTAAAAGGCAAGCACTGCACTAACTACGGGATCTCGGCCGCAGCGGTTCATTTGGCCAAAGACATCATTGGCGATGCCCACAGTGAACTGCCAGTCTCGAATTATCGCGCAGAATATGCAACTTACTTGTCATATCCCGCAATTATTGGTAAAAACGGTATAGAGGAAAAAATTCAGTTAGACTTAACTGAAGATGAAAAAGAAAAATTACAGCTGTCAGCTGATTTTATCAAGCAAAAATTTGCCGAGACAATTGCGCAAGATCAAAGCTGACAGTTGCACGAAGGGATCATAAGAACCGATGGAGAAACTGAGAGTAAAAGTACCTGTTGCCAATCTATGGCGTACAAAAGATGCACCACGTGAAGTTGACCAAAAAATCCTGCAAGGTGATGCTAAGGGTTGGGTCGCGGGCATGTCCGATCAAGAAACTATCCAGCTCTGTGATGACGATATGATCGACAGCCAGCTGCTGTTCAATGATGAAGTTGTGGTGGAAAATAAAGAGGATGGCTGGATCAAAGTTATCGTTTTGAATCAACCGACCCACAAGAATAAATTGGGCTATCCCGGCTGGATTCCAAGTGCTTCACTGGGCCCGGCTATTCCAGAACAAGAGACGGCCAAAAGCCAAGTGACTATCAAGGTTAAAACCGCCATCCTCTCTGACGCACAAAACAAGCCGCTGGCTGAATTAAGCCTTGGCACTGATTTGGAAAAGCTGGCTGAAGAAAACGGTAAGATTCAAGTGGCAACCCCGCTTGGTATCGGCTATATTGACGCAGAAGCGGTCAAGGTCCCCGCTGACTTGGTCGGTGCAAACGACGGCGAAACGATGGTCAACATCGGCAAACAATTCTTAGGGATGCGCTATCTTTGGGGCGGGATCAGTGCCTATGGGTATGACTGCTCTGGTTTAGTCTGCGGCTTACACCGTGCGCTAGGAATTATTCTTCCCCGTGACGCAGATGACCAGCAGGTCAATGGCGATCCGATCGATGTTTCGGAAATTAAACCCGGTGATTTGATTTTCTTCGCCTATGAGCATGGCACTGGTAATGTTCACCATGTCGGTATGTACATCGGCAACGGTCAGATGATCGAGTCGCGGACTCCGGGTAAAAAAGTTGACATTGCGGCTCTTACAGAACCAAAATTTGCCGCTGAATATGCTGGCTACCGCAGATACTGGCATTAATTTAAGCTAACAAAAAGGCTGGAGTTTATCTCCAGTCTTTTTTATTGCCAGTAGTTTACTGGCATTTATCTATAAACTTCACTATTAATTACGTCCGAGCTGCTGTAACAATTCGAGCAGATCCCTGCTAATTATGCATATTCATGCGCCATCTTAGCAGCGATCGCAGCAGCTAAAGCGCCAATTAAATCATCAATAAATGTATTGACGCGGCCATTTTTTTGCGTATCGAGCTCTTTAATGATCCCATGTTTAACACGATCCAAATAGCCAAAATTGGTCACTCCGATCGTTCCATAGATGTTGGCGATACTAACAGCAATGGATTCATCAACGCCAAAAACACCCGAATCATTGGCGATAATGTTTTGCAGCGGCTGTTTGAGCTGGCCTTCAGTTGCCAGTCTGTCCAACTCTAAGGCAACCATCGCGTTATTAAGTACTTCGCGTTTGGAAAGAACTGCATTAGCTGCATCCAAAAACTCTCCTCGTTTGGCCTCGGGGAAAAAATCCTTCTGCAAATCAAAAGCAATATCAGCAATCTTTTCTAAAGTGATCCCGCGTGCAGCGAGTTCACCAGTAACAAAATCATGCGCTGCCTTATCTGGGTACCTAAAATCATTTGTTCTCACGGTTCCTCCTCCTCTTCTGGTTTCATTAACTTCAGCTTAGCATACGTTGCACGCGATGGACATCAATGTGTTCTCAACATTTGTGAGCTTAGTTTTTATTCTTGTGTTACTTTGCCCGATCTACACGAGTTTAGTTGCTAATCTCGCCCTCTTTTGGTAAAACAGGTGGAGTTTACGTGTTAATCTCACCTTCTTTTGATAAAACAAGTGGAGTTTACGCGCTAATCTCACCTTCTTTTGACAAAACAGGTGGAGTTTAGGCGTTAATCTCACCCTCTTTTGACAAAATAGGTGGAGTTTAGGCATTAATCTCACCCTCTTTTGACAAAACAGGTGGAGTTTACGCGCTAATCTCACCTTCTTTTGGCAAGGCGAGACTCTGCCCTATTCTACGCGAGTTTAGCTCCTATTCTCGCGTTACTTCGACTAATTTACATGATTTTAGCATTTTACCTATTCTCAAACCGACTCTTGAGCATTTTTATCTACTTCTGTGTTGGAATATGCTATCTTATAGGCGAGGATAGTTAAGTCTTTGATAGTTCTCTACACCAGTCGTCCAGCAGTTGGACGGCTTTATTCTTTGCAAAAAATTTCCCTGTTCGTCGCGAAAGCGCCCTATAATTGTTAGCCAGACAAACTAACAGTTATGGGGCGCTTCACTAGTACTGAGAAATTTTTGAATCTGCCTAAAAGAAGGCTTGATACAGCGCCTTGATCGCCGTTTCTTCGTCTTCTTCTTTTAACGCAAACATGATACTGATCCCTGATGAACTCTGGTTAAACAACCGGATCCCGATCCCGGCTTCTGCCAGTGCTGTCATAGCTTTGGCGGCGGTACCGATCGTTGTGGCCATCTTTTCACCCACCAGCATGATCAATGTCAAATTAGTCTGTCGGTGCACGTCGTCAGCTTCTAATTTTTCCTGTAGTTCATGTAAAAGCTCTTCTTCTTGTTGAGCAGGAATTTGATTTTCCTTAACAACAAGAGACATTTCGTCGATCCCAGTCGGAATATGCTCCACACTGATACCATGATCTGCCATAACTCCCAAAGCTTTATAGCCGATCCCGACTTCATCATTCATCAAATATTTGGCAACATAAATCGACTCAAAACCATGCGAACTGGCCATCCCGGTCACATCGTGATCACCGATCGGTTTGTTTTTGGTGATCAGTGTTCCCGGCGCTGTCGGATTATTCGTATTTTTAACTTCGATCGGAATGTTTGCCATAATTGCCGGCCGGACCGCTTCATGGTGAAACACCGAAAAGCCAGCGTAGGAAAGTTCACGCATTTCTCGGTAAGTCAGGTGATGAACCTGTTCTGGCTGGGAGATAATATTGGGATTGGCGGCATAAATTGCATCCACATCCGTAAAGTTTTCATATAGATCCGCGTGCACCCCATTTGCCAGTACTGCCCCAGTGATATCTGAGCCGCCGCGTGCAAACGTCACTTTCTTCCCGCTTTTTGAAACCCCAAAGAAGCCTGGGAATACGATTCTTTGCGCACCTAGCTCTAATTTTTTCAAATTCTGATAAGCTTCAGGCAAGACTTGCGCGTGTCCAGGTTCATCGCTGACATAAAGTCCAGCCGCTTGCGGTGAAACGTATTTAGCCGGCAGGCCGCTTTGTGTAAAATACAACGCGATCAGCTGTGCATTATTGTCTTCTCCACTAGCTTTGAAAGCATCTAACTGCTCTGGAAAACTGGCATATTTTTGACTTAGGAGCGCAGAAAAATTAGTTTCAATCAAATCTGTGGCTGCCTGACCCAAAGATAATTGGTCAATGATCAACTGATAACGTTCTTTAACAGCATTCAAAGTCTGCTGGTAGTCAACTTTGTTTGCGACTTGTTTGGCCAGTTTTATTAAGAGATCCGTAATTTTTTTGTCCTTGTCAAACCGTTTACCCGGAGCAGAAACCACAATAATTTTCCGTTCTGGATCCGCCTTAATAATATTCAAAACTTTAGCCAACTGAGTCCCGTCCGCTAACGAACTACCACCAAACTTAACAACCTTCAAATGACCACACCGCCTATTTCTAATATATTCCTAATCTTTTTATTAGAATAACAAAAATTGAGCTTTTTTTCAAAACTATTTTGCAATTTATTTGATGAAATACAAAAAACCCAGGCAAGCAATTTACCCGGGTTTAGAAATTATTTGACCTAACTGCTTAATACCAACCGTACTGGTCAGAATGCTTCAAAGCGTTAGCCCATGAACCATATCTGCTGGAAACATATGCGTCAGCAGTCTTTTCTTGGTTAGCTTCTGAATAGTCGCCATTCAGCATTGATTTGGTCAACTGATACTTGCCGTAGTAGTTGCCATTTGAAGCAGTGTATGAACCGCCAGATTCACGTGCTGCAATTGCTGCTTTAGCTGCTGCTTCAGAGGAGCTCGATGAGCTGCTTGAAGTAGTAGTAGAACTCGATGTACTTGTGTTAGTGGTTGTTGATGTTGAAGTCTTTTGTTGCGAAACAGCTGGTTGTTGTGTTGAAGCGCTAGCTGTTTGCTGTGCTTGAGCTGGTTTTTGCTGCTGAGTCTGAGCTGGAACATAAGCCTTTTGCTGTTGTTGTGGAGCTGCCTGCTGTGTTTGTGAAGTTGCAGCTTGAGCGTCAGTCCCAACTTCCAGTTTTTGGCCTTCAAAAATCAAGTTGATGTTAGACAATTTGTTAGCTTTTTCGATCGAATCAACTGTAACGTTATGTTCTTTAGCGATCGATGAAAGTGTGTCACCTGCTTTAACAGTAACAGTGTCGGCACTAGCTGCCAAGGAACCTGCTGCCATCATTCCGGCAGCTGCTGAGATAGTTAATAAAGTCTTCTTAAATTTCATAATATTTTTCTACTCTCCTATGATTTTGCACTTAGTTTCTTGCAGGTCACTAAGGACCCGCTGAATTGCTTCAACGATGACTAGTATAAGCAAGACAAGTTACATGCAAATAACATGAGAGTTAAAAAGAAGCTCGTTTTTGTAAAACCTGCCGACTTCTGTAATTTTTTGTAACGGTTCGCTGGCCAAATTTTGGATTTGTTCGACCAAAAAACTGGTCTGAACCATTTCTCTAGCCAGCTGGAATATTACAGAAAATCCATTTCTCAACTGCTAATTTTACAAAAATTTCCAAAATTAGCGCAAAAAAAATATATTTTCACCAAATTTAGGCAAAAATTGCTGTTTTTGGCGCTATCGTCCTACACTTCAAACCATAAAAATCTGAAAAAAAATAAGAATAGCGGCAAAGTGATCACCGCCAGCAGGACTGTTTCCACGTTAAAGTTCAAGACCAAATAAGTACAAACATACAGAATATAGCCTAAAACCGCGAAAGTCGCGCACGCCAAAATCAAAAAGGCTGCAATTTTCTTAGTGATACTCAATTTCATTAACTTTTTCTTCCTATCTGCTGAACCGTTAGCACGCCGGTAAAAAGCTCCTGGTGCTTCGAATCAGATATATTAGACTGATGATATTCAAATCCTTTAACTGCCACTGGATGGTAAGACCCAAAGAAATTTTTGACTGTCAAGGTCGCAGACCGACTGCTTTTTTCAAACTGATGAACAGCTGCTAAGTCAGTGAAAAAAATAGCGTAACGCTCACAATCTTCTTTTTTAGAGCCAAGCTCTTCCGCTTGATAAAAATATTGTTTTCCCTTGGTACTTAACCGTAAACTATTCCTTTCAAACATAAATAAGCCTCCTGAAAAGAAATCATGAGCTGTTGCATAACGGTGCAGCAGCCCTGATCAATTAAGTTTCAACTGCGATTTTGTGTTCTGAAAAATAGTGCCAATTTCTATTGTATATCCTCAGCTGAAAATATGCACCTTGCTCTTTAGACAAAATGCTTTTCAGTCAGAAAACTTTTGAGCTTGACCCCAATTTCCAGTGCTTTATTCGGCAGACTCCGCGATCCGGGATCAAATTTTCTCAATTCACGGTAGCTGTTAAACCTGACAATACTTTGGGCAGGAAAGATCTTCAAGTTAACGCTAGCCTGCTGTCCGTCCATTAAGCAAGTCTCCCACCGCAATTGAGCTTGTTGGGGATCATTGGCCAGCCTGATCAACCTCAACCGGATCGTTTCCGCATCATCTTTGGTCAGGTAAGCAAGACCCAACGCTTCCAATTCTTCCTGCCTGACCTGCCTATTTGGGCTCCGCAACCCATACCATGAGTACAACTCGTACTCAGAAAAAGGCACCGCAGCGCAATATAGATTAGATGAAATCAGGTAACAATTCTCCAGTTGCTCGTTCAAAGCCGCCAAAGCCGCTAAACTGTCGGCGTGTCCTGTATCCAGATCAGTTGCTAGCTCAACCTGAAATTTTTTCTTCAAATAACGATATTTTTCGACCTTAGAGTCAGCAATTATCACGATTTTGGTAATATTTTTTTCTTGCAGCTGCTTGATTAATCGTTCAACCGTTCTTTGACCCTTAGCTTCTAACAAATCTCTTTGCTGGTCAAAAGTACTTTCTGGTACACTCAGACTCGGCTCAGTTGCCATGATCACAGCTTTTTGCGGGCGTGAAAACTCCATCAGCTTCCGACCAGCTTCGGTCACACATAAATTTTCAGTCACCAGCCCCTGTCTGATCAGCTCGGCAACACAGTCTTTAACCTTACCCAGAGAAAGTTTGCTTAGCTTGACTAGGTCTGCCAGGCTCTTGCTCCTTGTCAGATAAATTTGCTTGAGTACTTCAGCTTGGGCGACGCTCATCTCGCTTCCCCCTTTCACTCAAAACGACAGTCGTTAATATTTGCTTTTATTATAGCCTGCCTAACTATAAATGGTCACTCAGCTTGCTCAATCAGCTTTTTAACAAAAAAGATCCCATGATCATCAGTTTTACCTAACGACCATGGGCTCTTAAAACTACCTATTCATTTTCGGAACCATTACCGCTTTCTTGCACAACTGAGCTTGGACCAGGCTCGTAGGTCACACGATTATGCAGCAGCTGCATGACTGCCCACAACAAGATCAGGCTGACCGCAATAAAAATCAGCATGATGCCAAAGGACGTCATGATCTGCCCAGAACCAAAACCACCAGTCAGCGCTTCACGGAACCCATAGACTGAATAAGTCATTGGTAAGAAGGGATTGATGGCTTGGAAGAAGCCGTGCATGCCTGTGGTGATCTCGATTGGGAATGAACCGCCGCTTGCCCCTAATTGAATCACCAGTAAGATCATTCCGATAAACCGGCCAGGATTGTCCAAAGCAACCGCTAAGAACATCACGATATACATTGCAGCTAAGGAGAAGGTAATCCCGTTCAGCAGAAAGCCGCCGACATTTTGCGGATGCAAGCCAACTACCATCATCAGTAATAATTCAACTAAAGCATTACCAATCGCGACTAGCCCGCCAATGATCACTTTGCTGCCAAACCATTCAGTAGCCGTGCTTTCATCACTGCCCATTTTGCGCAGTGGATAAACTAAATTAAAGACCAACGCGCCAACATAGAGTGCCACAGATAACATGTACGGCGCTAAGGCAAAACCGTAATTTGGCACTTTACTGTAGTTACTGTGCGCTAACTTCGTTGGAGCAGCGAACATCTGCGCATTTTGCTTTTTCAAGTTAGTCGAGTTGACTTCATGAGCTCCGTCCTGCAAATTCTGAGCCAAAGTTCCGGTCCCTGCAGCAACCTGGCCGGAAGCAGAGTTTAACGTGTCAGAATTGCCAGCTAATTTAGCGGCACCATTGGCTAAAGTATCCAGGCCGTTGACCAGAAGAGGGACTTGACCATTCAATTGGCTTAAACCGCCAGCGAGAGTGTCTGACCCTGAAACCAGCTGGCCGCCATTTGCAGCTAACTGGCTAGTCCCATTGGCCAACGTGTTGATCCCTCCGACTAGAGTTGGGACTTGGCCGTTCATCGTATTCAAGCCATTACTGAGTTGTCCCGCTCCGCTGCGCAGCTGGGTCCCATTTTGATTAAGCTTTTGGGCCCCATTTGCCGCAGTCTTAACGCCATTCAAATACTGCGTTAGTCCAGGAATAACCGTATTAAACTGCGAGTTCTTCGTAATTGCTGCGATCTGTGCTTCAAGCTGTTGACCGCTAGCTGCAGGTTTGAATGTATTTTGACTAGTACCATTTACCGAGCCATTCAACTTGGCAGTAGCTGTCTGTAATTGAGTTGCAACTGCTGCTAACTGCGCAACACTGTTTGAACTATCGCCGCCGCTCTCTAATGAAGTGATCAAAGTATTCAGCTCGGTCAGCTGCTTCTGAGCTGCATCTAGCTGGTCTTTTGCTGCCGAAAGCTTAGTATTGACACCACTCGTTGACTGTTTAATTTCATTTAGGATCTCGCCGTTAGCTTGAGCATTCTTGGCCGTTGTAGTTAAAGCCTCGATTACACCAGCATTTTGTAATTTTTGCTGGTCTTCTGCAGACATCTTCTTGATTTCTTGCAAAGCTGTGCCAGCTTTCGTGCCACTTTCAGCATCATTTGTACCTATTTTCCCCAAGATACCCGCTAAAGAAGTCATAGTAGTTCCAAAATCTGCCAACTGCGACTTCATGGCAACTGTTGTGTTTTGAAGATTTTGTAGTTCTTGCTTATTTTCAGGTGTCAACATACTTGAAAACTTATTTAAGGTTGGCACGATCTGTTCTTTAACGGCATAAGAAACCTGCTGTCCCAACACATATGTGCCAGCAACCCCATAGGGTAAGCTTTGCAGCTGCTGCGCAGCCCCAGCTAATTTATCAGTGCTTCCTGCCAATTGCTGCAAACCGCCATTTAACTGGCTTACGGCACCTGTATATTGCTGAACTCCACTATTCAAAGTCTGCGCACCGCCATTTAGTTGACTAACGCCCTGTGCTAAAGGACTGGCTCCAGCCTGTAAGGTTTGAACACCAGAATTAACTTGACTAACTGCGCCAGTATAGGTGCGCAAGCCGCGATCCAAGGCTAAAGAACCGTCTGCTAACTGAACGATCCCCGCACTCAACGGTTCAACCCCAGAATGCAGGGTGATCACACCATTATTCAAAGTTTTGACTCCAGCTGTGTATGTTGTTAACCCATTGGTCAAGGCCTTAGAACCGTCATTTAATTTAACTGCTCCTTTGGCAGCTTTGCCAAAACCAGTGCCAACTTGCTTGACCACGCCAAACATTGTATCGGCATATGCCGTAGAAACTGTGCGGGAGACTTTACTATTTAACTCGCCAGCAGCTTCCTTGGTGATCACTTGACCGATATAATTCAACGAATCATTGGTCTGATACTGCAAGTTCATCTTACGCGGATGCTCGTCTAACACAGTTCCTGCATTTTGCGAAAAATCATCTGGGATCTTGACCACCATATAATACTTATGGTGCGCCATCCCGTCTTGAGCCCTTTTTTCTGTCACAAAATGCCAGTCTAAACCAGACTGTTTCTTCATATTATTCACTAATTGCTGCCCAACATTGAGTTTTTGTCCGCGAAACTCAACTGGACGGTCATTATTCACTACAGCAACCGGTAATTTATCAACATTGCCGTAGGGATCCCAGACCGATTTCAAAAAGAACACCGAATATAAAAACGGGATCAGCATAATTCCTAATATCGTTGCCAAAATGATTTTATGCCGCCAAATCATGGCAAACTCCTTCTGGATCATCTTCACCAAATCTCACTCCTCAACTGAAATTAAACCCCTTAATGGATTTCAATAGTCCATAATATACTCCAAACGTCTATAAAAGACAACTAGGAACAGCAAAAAAAATATTCTGCTATTTTTGGAATTCGCAACAGCCTGTTGGACAGGAACTGGCTTGGACCTCACTTTGCTATATCAAGGTCCAAGAATCATCGGCTTGGGCCCTTCTTTCAAATACTTTGGTCCAAGAATCACCGGCTTGGACCCTTCTTTCAAATACTTTAGTCCAAGAATCACCAGTGGTATGCTACCAACATGGATTTCCAGTTAAAATAAACGAAAACATCTTAACGTTAGGAAGGTGTTAGCAATGCGAAACTATCGGGTAGACATTCCAATTGAAGTAAGAATTAGAGCGGCAGAAGCAGTCATTAAGAATCATGAAAGTCCTTACCGAATTAGTAAAAAATTGGGA
>NZ_BFFP01000009.1 GCF_003864415.1 Ligilactobacillus salitolerans | reverse complement strand
AGGGTACTGGCGCCATGCGCATAGTAAAACACTGTGTATATCCATAACAAACAAAAGACTGACACAGCGAGGACTATTAAACATGTCCCAGTTGTATCAGTCAATTCAAGCAAAAGCTTAAGTTGTTGAACCGCCGTATACGGTTCCGTACGTACGGTGGTGTGGGAGGTCGATAGTGTGAACTATCTCCTACCCGATTTTCTTACTCTTGGCTGATATCTTTTTTAAAATATTTAAGTGAAATTTGGGTCAGACTTCCAGCTTGACGCAATTGATTTAAAGCATGTTCAACTTGCCTCAGCAAGTGCTTATCCTTATAGGTCAAGCCCAATACCTTTTGCGCAGTGACTTCTGGTCCCGAGATCCGGTGCAGGATTTGCGCGGTTTGGATTTCGTCAGCCGGATCTTTGGCAGAGACCAATTCCGGATGTTTCTGCAAATACTTGGTGTATTGCGGTTCCGTCACGACCGCCGCCGAAATCTTTTTCTGTTTTAGTGCTTGAACCAAGTCAGGCAGTGTGCGATATCTTTTAGCCTTGACTTCTAGCTGGGCTAACAGCTCTGCTTGCGAGCCATTCTTTAACATGCCGACACTGTGACCGGCTAGTTTTTCGACTGAGCGTTTCTTGTTGTCGCCGCGACGAAAAAGCATATTTCTGACGTAAAAGACAGGCTTTGTCTGTTGAAAATGTTTGGTCTGAGTGAAAGCACCTAAAGCCAAGTCGAGCTGGCCTTCACGCAGCTTATTTTGTAATTGCCTTTTTGTTTGGACCGGCACGATGGTGACTGGGCGGTCAAGCTGTTGGCCTAAAGCCCGCGCCAGGACAGCATTTGCACCCCGGACCTTTTGTTTCGACTGGTAACTGAGCGGCTGGTCATGAGCCAGCATGCCGATCTTTAAGGTTTGATTGGCCTGGGCAGAAAGTTTTCCGCCAATGATCAGGCCAAGTAAGAGTGTTAAAGCCAAGCCTAGATAAATGATTTTATGACGCTTAGAGCTCACAAAGAGCCCTCCTTTGCTAGATGAATTAGTGAAGCTGCAGTTAAAAAACTTGCAGGTCGCTTCCTGACTTATTATATAATAGGAATTGGTTGATTTAAGCAAAATTATGAAATTTTAAACGAGATGTTGAAAGTAGGGAGTATATGCAGGGATTTGAAAAGTTTTACCGCAAAAACTGGGCAGAAAGATTGGAAGTTTTGCGCAAAACACAGACACTTTCAGAAAAGCAGATCGAACAATTAAAAACTAACGCAGTGACACCGGAAGTCGGGGAAACTCAGATCGAAAACTTTATTACCCAGTACCAGCTGCCGGAAGGGCTGGGCTTGAACTTCGTGATCGATGGCAAAGAATATTTGCTCCCAATGGTGACAGAAGAACCCTCCGTAATCGCCGGTGCCAGTCATGGCGCGGCCATCGTCAAAAAAGCGGGCGGTTTCACGACTGCCAGCAGACAACGGGCGATGCGGGGGCAAGTTATTTTGGAAAATGTGCAGGAGCCGACTAAATTGGCTGCACAAATCGCCCAGCAAGCCGACTCTTTGCTGCAAATTGCTGCTAAGGCGCATCCTTCGATCGTTAAACGCGGCGGGGGACCGTTGGAACTTGCGGTCAGAAAGTTAGCCGAGGACCTGTTGTCAGTTGACTTGATCATCGATACCAAAGAGGCGATGGGTGCTAACATGATCAATACCATGTTAGAAGCAGTGGCTGAGAAGTTGCGGTCTGAGTGGCATTTAGACGTCTTAATGGCGATCTTATCCAATTACACGACCGAGTGCCTGGTCAGTGCGACCTGTCGGATTCCAGTCGCGCAGCTGGCTAAAAACGGCATTCAAGGAGAGCAGATCGCGCAAAAAATCACCCAAGCCAGTCGGGTGGCGCAACTCGATCCTTACCGGGCAGCCACCCACAACAAGGGGATCATGAACGGCGTCGATGCGGCCGTGCTGGCATCTGGCAATGATTGGCGCGCCATTGAGGCGGCAGTCCATGCTTATGCAGCTCGCGATGGTCAATACCGCGGCTTGAGCAGCTGGCAGGTCGCAGGCCAAGACCTGGTCGGTGAACTGACTATCCCGCTGCCGGTCGGGTCGGTTGGCGGGTCGATCGGCGTTGTCCCATTGCTCGCTGTCAATTCAGCCTTAAGGCAAGAAAGAGGCGCCAGCGCCTTGCAGAAAATGCTGGTGAGTGTCGGCCTGGCGCAAAATCTAGCTGCTTTATACGCGTTAGTGACAGATGGCATCCAAAAGGGGCACATGAGTTTACAGATGAAGTCGTTGGCCGCTGGAGTCGGAGCTGCTGGACCAGAGGTCGACCAGGTCGTTTCGGCTCTCAAGCAGCTGCCAAGAAACCAGCAAAATGAAAGTTCTGCGCGCAAAATTTTGGCAGAAATAAGGAGTGCAAATTAGAAAGATGAATGAAACGCAATTAAGTTCTGAAGTGAAAAAATTACTCAAACAGGTCAAAGAGGTTGCTCAAAAGCCGGTCCAATTAAGTTTTAAGGAAGAAAAAAAGGGCTGGCTGGCTAGTGATCAGGCACAGTTTTATCTCCATGACGGAACTTGCAGCTGGATGTTTATGATATCTCCGCGCCCGATTACACCGTTTCCCATGAGCTGCTGCATATGTTGAGCATGAGCCAGCAAACACCGCAGATCAATTTTCACATGACGACTGGGGATGATGAACGTGATGCCAAAATCATGGCGGCTGGGACGGAATTATATGACGCGGTTTTGCACCTGCAGATCTACCCGCAGCAGGTTAAACTGGGGTTGATCGACGAGAATGTTAGTGAACTGTATTTTCAGGGTGTTTTGGCTCAGCTGCAGCCGGAACAACCAGACCAAGTCGATGAATGGATGGTTTTGCGCACGGTCAAGCTGCTCGATGCATTGGTCTTTTTTGCTGATAAGCAAGACCAAATCAGACCCAAGCTTCAAGAACTGTACCCGCAGTGCTTGGCGGCGGCTGAAAAACTGGCGCAGGGTCTCTTAGAAAAACCGGTGAGCGGTCCGCAGAAAATGCGGGCGGCGATCGTTAAACTCTGGCGCGGCTTTGACGAGCAATTAAGCGCATGGGGTCAAAACCCCTTAGGCTTGAATGATTTCATCAGCTTAGAACCTGTTTTAAGCGAACGCCAGACCCGGCTCTTTGTTTCCCAGCTTTTTGAAGTCTACCATTCCTCGCTGCAAGACAACCTGCATTTTAAACCGGCTTACATCGTGCGCTACAAGTCAGACCGGCAAAATTCATCTATTCTCCCGGAACCAGCGGGGGACAAGGAAAAATTTTTCCGTTCCTTTTATGCCGCTAAGATCGGGGAAATCTTGCCGCAGATCCACGTGGATTATTTACAGCGCTAAGTATAGTTTGCAAAAGAAAGGGTGCTAAAATGACAGAACTCAATGATTTGTTAAATCAGGCGCAACACATCGTCTTTTTGACCGGTGCTGGCGTGTCAACGGCTTCGGGGATCCCCGACTATCGGTCTAAAAACGGCCTGTATGCCGGACAAGAGGCACCCGAATACCTCTTAAGCGACCAGTGCCTATCTCAAGAACCGGAAAAGTATTATCGTTTCGTGACCGGCAGCATGATCTATCCGGATGCTAAACCCAACGTGATCCATGCCAAAATGGCAGAATTTGCCCGTCAAAAAGATGCCGTGGTGATCACGCAAAACATCGATGGTCTCCACAGTCAGGCTGGGACACCGGCTGCCAATTTAGTTGAATTTCACGGCAACCTCGCAGATGTTTACTGTCAAAAATGCGGGCAGACGGCTTCTTTGACCGAGTACCTGCAAGACATGCATCACCAGGGCTGCGGCGGGATCTTGCGCAGTAAGATCGTCTTGTACGGCGAACCGATCGATGAAAACAACTTGCGCCGTTCGTTAGAAGCAATCAGTTCCGCGGACCTGATCGTGGTCGTCGGGACTTCCTTTGTGGTTTATCCTTTCGCTGGTTTGATCTCTTACCGCGATCCTGGCGCGCGGTTAGTCGCCGTCAACCGTGAGGCGATCGCATTACCGGCAGACGGAGTAATGATCCAAAATGATGCCGAGCAGGAATTTGCCCAGGTGACAGTCGAATAACGCTGAGCCGGCTCTAGGAGTGATCCTGGAGCTTTTTTTGGCTCCTGCAAGAAAATTATGAGGAGGTAGTGAGAAACGGACGGAGTATGCTATAATGTAAGGAATTAAGATTAAATTTAAGCAAATAAATAGCAAAAATAGAACTGGTAAAGGGGACAGAGTTTTCATGGCTGAAAAACCAACATTTTATATTACGACACCAATTTATTATCCATCGGGAAAATTACATATTGGCAATGCTTATACAACAATTGCCTGTGATGTGTTGGCGCGTTACAAGCGTCTGCAAGGTTTCGATGTCTTTTTTCTGACCGGCACAGATGAGCACGGCCAGAAGATCGAGGAAAAGGCTGAAGAATTAAACTTAAGTCCGCAGGCCTATGTGGATCAGATGGTGACTGGGATCAAAGATCTCTGGCAGACCTTGGAGATCTCTAATGATAAGTTTATCCGGACAACAGATGATTATCACGAAAAAGCGATCCAGAAAATTTTCCAGAAGCTGTTGGATAAAGGCGATATTTACTTGGGCAAGTACAAGGGCTGGTATTCTGTTTCTGACGAGGAGTTCTTTACGGAATCCCAGTTAGCCGAAGTCTACCGCGATGAAGCAGGTAACATGACTGGCGGCAAAGCCCCATCCGGGCATGAAGTTACGCTGGTCGAAGAAGAAAGCTACTTCTTTAAGATGAGCAAGTATGCTGACCGTTTAGTTAAGTACTATGATGAACATCCTGATTTCATTATCCCGCAGACCCGTAAGAATGAAATGCTGAATAATTTCATTAAGCCGGGGCTGGAAGACTTGGCGATCACGCGGACCAGTTTCAACTGGGGAGTCAAGGTCCCTAACGACCCGAAGCACGTCGTTTATGTCTGGATCGATGCTTTGTGCAACTATATCACGGCCTTAGGTTACGGGACTGATGATGATTCGCTCTTTCAGAAGTACTGGCCGGCTGATGTTCACATGGTGGGCAAAGAGATCGTGCGTTTCCATACAATCTACTGGCCGATCATTTTGATGGCCTTAGACTTGCCTTTGCCAAAACACGTTGTTGGTCACGGCTGGCTGTTGATGAAGGACGGCAAGATGTCTAAATCGAAAGGCAACGTCGTTTATCCGGAAATGCTGGTCGAGAGGTACGGCTTAGATGCATTGCGTTACTACTTGATGCGTGCCGTGCCATTTGGCAACGATGGCGTCTTCACTCCAGAAGACTTTATTGACAAAGTCAACTTTGATTTGGCCAATGATCTCGGCAACCTCTTGAACCGGACCGTGGCGATGATCAACAAGTACCGTGGCGGTGAGATCCCAGCCTTGGTCAGCGGAGTCACAGAGTTTGACAGCGAGCTGGAAGAAGCTGCGCAAACAGCACTGGCTGATTATCAGGAAGAAATGGATCAGATGCGTTTCTCCAATGCCTTAGCGGCAGTTTGGAAGTTTATCGCCCGCTCCAACAAGTACATCGATCAGACCGAACCGTGGAACTTGGCCAAAGATGATGCTAAAAAAGCAGAGCTTGACAGTGTCTTAGCTCACTTGGCAGCTTCACTGCGCCTCAGTGCGATCTTGCTGCAGCCGGTCTTGACTCACGCGCCGCAGCAGATCTTTGCTCAGTTAGGCTTAGCTGACTCAGCTTTGCAGATCGATGGTGTTTCATACATGGATCTGCCAGCAAGCAGCCATGTAGTTGCGAAGGGAGAACCGATCTTCCCACGTTTGGAAGCAGCTGAAGAAGTTGAATATATCAAGTCGAAAATGACTAAAAATGAGAAGCAAAAAGGGCGCAAGGCGATGGCTGAGAAAATCAACGCCGCCCAAGCCCAAGAACTGACTTTGAATAAAAAGGAGATCCGGTTCGACAAGTTCGATAAGGTTGAATTGCGGGTCGCTTTGATCAAAGAAGTCAGCCGGGTCAAAGGTGCGGACAAGCTGCTGCGCTTTAGGCTGGATGCAGGCGATGCTGGTGACCGCCAGATCTTATCTGGGATTGCTCAATGGTACCCGAATCCAGAAGAACTGGTCGGCAAAAAAGTGATCGCAGTGGTCAACTTGCAGCCGCGTAAGATGCGCGGCGAAGTCAGCCAAGGCATGCTTTTGTCGGCTGAATACGGCGAGCAAGTTCAATTAGTCACCGTTCCGGAGAATATTCCTGCCGGTTCATCAATCAGCTAAAGAAGAGAGGCTCGAGGAGAATTCTTCTCGAGCCTCTTTCAAACTATCAAGATGTAAAGAGGGGGCAACCCAATGAAAATTTTTGATTCACACACCCATATCAATTCGTCCGAGTTCGCAAATGACCGCGCTGATGTTGTACGCAGAGCGGCGGCGTTGGATGTGACTTCCATGCTTGTGATCGGCTATGATCAAAGCAGCTGTCAAATACTGTTAGACTTGCTGGAGACCTACCCGCAGATCTACGGAGCTGCCGGCTGCCATCCAGAAGACAGTGCCAAGTATGACCAGCAACTAGAAGAGCGGCTTGCTGCCTATCTCGCCCATGACAAAATGGTCGCTTTAGGTGAGATCGGCTTGGATTATCATTGTGATGTCGACCATGACCTACAAAAAGAAGTTTTCTTGCGGCAACTGCAATTGGCGCAAAGACTGCACCTGCCAGTTAGTATCCATAACCGGGATGCTTTTGCAGACTGCTATGAGATCTTGCGCCAGGCAGATGTCGGCCGTTATGGCGGGATCATGCATAGTTTTAACGGCGATTGGGAGTGGGCAGAGAAGTTCTTGGACATTGGTCTGGAATTGTCTTATAGTGGTGTGGTGACTTTTAATTCGGCCACAGAGGTAAAAGACGCGGCAGCAAAGACTCCGTTAGAGCATCTCTTGGTTGAAACAGACGCGCCATACTTAACTCCGCTTCCTTATCGCGGGCAGCAAAATGAACCGGGGTTTACGCGCTACACCGTTGAGTACCTTGCACAGTTAAGGGGAATTACGGCGCAAGAACTGGCTGAAGCTGCCGATCAAAATACGAAGAGGGTTTTAAGAATTAATGAGTAAAAAAATGAAGATCCAAGAAGTGATCGTGGTGGAAGGCAAGGACGATACCAAGCGGATCAACTTGGCCGTTAACGCTGATACGATCGAAACACGCGGTTCAGCGATCAGCGATGAGGTTTTGGATCAAATCGACCAGCTCAATGAGCTGCGCGGTGTGATCGTCTTTACCGACCCGGACTTTTCGGGGGAAAAGATCCGGAAAACCATCCAAGCAGCGGTCCCCGGGGTCAAACACGCTTTCTTGCGCAAGAAAGACGCGGTTCCGGACGGTCAGGGCAGTCTGGGAGTGGAGCATGCCAGTCCGGCTGCAATCAGGGAGGCTTTAGCCCACCTTTATACTGAGGTCCCAGACGCGCAGCCAGTCATCTCGCAAAGTGATCTGCTGGCGGCCGGCTTGATCTCAGGACCAAAGGCAAAAATCAGACGCGAGATCTTATGCGAGTATCTGAGGATCGGCTATGTCAACGGCAAGCAGCTATATAAAAGGCTGAACCTTTTTCAAGTAACACCGCAAGAATTTGGTGCGGCTGTTTTGCATGTCAGAGAAGTGGAGGAACAAGATGAGCAGCAATAAACCTGAGATCGGGTCGGTGACTCGGACTAAAGCAATTATGGAAACCTATGGCCTGACCTTCAAAAAAAGCTTGGGGCAAAACTTTTTAACTGACTTGAACGTCTTGAAGAACATTGTTGCCGCAGCACAGATCAGTGCAGACGATGATGTTTTGGAAATTGGCCCGGGGATTGGGGCTTTGACCGAACAGCTTGCTAAAAACGCACACCAAGTCTTGGCAGTCGAGCTTGATCAGCGGCTCTTACCGGTCTTAAAAGAGACCTTGGCTGATTACGACAATGTTCAAGTGATCCACGGCGATATCTTGCAAGTGCAGCTGGCGGAAGTTTTAGCCGAGCATTTTGACGGGCAGCATCCGGTCAAGATCGTTGCGAATTTACCATATTACATCACGACTCCGATCGTTTTACACTTGTTGGCTGAGCAAGCTTCCTTTAGCTCGATCACGGTAATGATGCAAAAAGAAGTAGCCCAGCGGCTGACAGCCCAGCCGGGCACTAAAGACTACGGCTCTTTGACGGTTGGAGTGACTTATGCCACCGAAACCGAGATCGCTTTTACTGTCCCTAAAACCGTGTTTATCCCGAGCCCTAAAGTTGACTCGGCGATCGTGGTGATGAAAAAGCGGACAGAATTGCAGCAAAAACCGCAAAATGAGAAAAACTTTAGAAAACTGATCCGCGGCAGTTTTATGCATAAGAGAAAAAGCCTTTGGAATAATTTACTTGCCTTATATGGGAAAGAACCAGAAATAAAAACGCGGCTTGAGCAGGCGCTTGAAACAGCCGAGATCGCACCCGGGATTCGCGCAGAACGCCTCAGTGTGGCTGATTTTATCCGCTTAAGCGACAGCCTGGAAAATGAAGCGCTTGAGCCAAAATAAAAAATAAAAAAGTTATTATTTTTGTTGCTGAACAATTATCTGTATGGTATAATTGCGGTTTTTGTATAAAAGTGGTATACTATTCCTTATAGAAGGAGTGGATCAAATGCCTGTTACTTTAGCGACAATTAAAACTAAACTTGATAATCGGATCGGCAATAATTTAACCGTGACAACTCAAGTTGGGCGTAAAAAGGTGACCTCTAGACACGGAGTTTTACGTGAAACTTTCCCTGCGGTTTTTGTGGTCGATCTGGACCAGGATGAGAACGCGGTGAAACGGGTCTCCTTCAGTTATACGGATGTTTTGACAAGAAATATTGAGTTAGATTTTGATGGTGAAATTTAAAGAATACTTGTGCTGAGATTATTTCGGTGTTGGTGTTTTACATAAAACAACCCTGCTTTATTCTGTTCTTGCAGAAAAAAGCAGGGTTATTTTTGTTGGCTTGTTGGCAGTGTGTAGGGTGAAACGAGGTACACTTCCTTGCAAAAGCCCCGTAGGCTATTATAGACGTGTACGGCACGCGAATAGTTCTGACAAACTCCATAGACCGTGGGGCCGGTTCCAGACATCAAAGCGGTTTGTGTGCCGAATTGCAGCATCTTGTTTTTAATGCGCGCAATGTCAGGGTAGCGTTTAGTGGTCAAATTTTCCAAAACATTGCCCATGTTAGCGGTGATCATTGCCAGATCTTGCTGTTTGATCCCAGTGACCACTGAGTCCACATCCAAATGTTGAAACTCGGCGTGGTCGACTTGTTTTAAGATCGTGGGGGTCGACACGCTCGCAGGCGGTTTCGCGACCACAAACCACATATTAGGCAAAGGTCCCAGCGGAGTGACTTTTTCGCCTCGCCCGGTGACTAAAGCCGGCTCACTGTAAATGCAAAACGGAACGTCTGAATCAATGCTCAGACCGATCGCAGCAAGTTCAGCCTGTGAGAGATGTAACTGCCACAGTTGATTCAAAGCTCTCAGAACGGCGGCTGCGTCCGCAGAACCGCCGCCCATGCCAGCGGCGACGGGAATATTTTTTTTGATTGAAATTTTTAAACCTGTCTTGATGTGGAAGAGTTGTTTGATTTTGTGCGCGGCCTGGTAGGTCAGATTGCGATGGTCACAGGGTAAAAAACCGTTGTCTGTCTGAACACTGATCTCATTTGTGTTAGTAACCGTCTGTATGTGCACATAGTCGGCAAGATCGATCGCCGTCATTACCATCTTCCATTCGAGACTGCCGTCCGAGTGACGGAAGGGTGTGTCTAAACAGAGGTTTAATTTAGCCGCGGCCTTTTCCGTTATCTCCAAGATCTCACCTGATTTCTTAGCAATTATTCTTTTTTATTATATCTATAATAGTAATAATTTAAAAGCCGAAAGACCAGCAAAAGGGCTTTCATCAGCATGAAACTGGGGCTCAAAGTTAATTTTTTGAAACTCGGACGAAAAGAAAGTCATAATTGGGGATTTCGTTGGTTTTTCAGGATTTGAAGCAAAAAAAGATTGACGGAAAGGCAAAAAAATGATAATCTTTATCTTGCTGTTCAATAATTACCGAACGTTAATCTTTAGTGAGATTGTTTTGTAAAAATGCTTTATTTTAATGTCAGTTAGATATAAAGCCGAACTATTTCACGCTAATTTGTAAATAAACTACTAAAATCTTGAAATTCGGCGTATAATAACCTGAAAAAGACTGGTAGAGTTTTTAATAAGTGGAGGACAAAAATTGAAAACAAGAAGAAGCGATCGGTTGATCGATATGACTAACTATCTTTTAGAAAGGCCGCATACCTTAATTTCGTTGACTTTCTTTGCTGAACGATACGAATCTGCCAAATCATCGATCTCAGAAGACTTGGCGATCGTAAAACGAACATTTCAGGCACGCGGCATCGGAGTTTTAGAAACTATTCCCGGCGCTGCTGGTGGTGCCCGTTTTATTCCCTCAATTAATGAAGATGAAGCACGGAGCTTTATCTCCGAGATGGTGCAAGAAATGTCGGCTGAAAGCCGTCTTTTGCCCGGGGGTTATGTTTACTTATCCGATTTATTGGGCCGGCCAGATGTTTTACGCGTTGTTGGCCGTGTGATCGCCCGCCAGTATATTGACAAGCAGATCGACGCAGTCATGACAGTAGCCACGAAAGGTGTCCCGATCGCGCAAAGTGTCTCGGAATACTTAAATGTTCCGTTTGTGATCGTGCGGCGCGACTCTAAGATCACTGAAGGCGCGACAGTCTCTGTCAATTATGTTTCTGGTTCGAGTGAACGGATCGAAAAAATGGAGTTATCCAAACGCAGTTTAAAACGCGGCTCGCATGTTTTAGTTGTGGATGATTTCATGAAAGGCGGCGGCACCGTCAACGGGATGAAATCAATGATCGAAGAGTTTGATTCTGAGTTAGTCGGGATCACGGTTTTTGCAGAAGGTTCATTTGCCGGGCAGAGAATGGTCGATGACTATACTTCCTTATTGCGGGTCGACCAAGTTAACTCACAGGATAAGACGATCCACGTGAGTGCGGGGACCTATCTGGACCGAGTTTTTGGCAATCAGAAATAATGACGATGTTTTCCCTCAAAAATCCACTGGTGATTTCTGGGGGAATTTTTGTAGCAGCTGAACACTTAAATATTAATTTTATAATTTAAAATCTGGTCGCTTCTTTGATTTAAGCAAATGGGCTAAAAAAATTATTTATGAGCGTGCCTAATCATACATTTGATTGTTCAACGATGAAAATTTGTCATTAAGCTTAAGCTAGCAAGATTTAACAATTGGGAAGTTGTTTCTTCTGTTAGCCAAAATGATTAAAGTTTTTAAATATCCAAGGCTTACTATTTGACAAAAAGCTTATAATTATTTATTTTATTAAGTAATGTCAGTCAGTTTTTTTAATTGCGCTTTATACTGTAATTAATAATTCTAAAAATTTTACCTGTTAAGAGGGGAAATAGTTATGATAGATGGTCAAAAAATCAAAGATACACGCAAGAAGCTAGGTATTTCTCAACAAGATCTCGCTAAGGGGATCACAACGCAAGGCACTATCAGTTTATTGGAAAGAAATTCGACCTCTCCGCGAGGGGATATTCTTGCCAAGATCATTTCGCGTCTCGGATTAAAGCTGGAAGATGTGGTTGTTGATAATGAAGTTTTGACCGCCCAACGCTTTTTAGATGAGGCAGATAATTTCAGTATGAGCAACGATTATGATGCCGCGCTGGCGACGTTGGAAAAAATCGAGAGCTTGGGTGATAAGGAGCAAGAAGCTCACTACCTGTTCTTAAAAACGAACGCGAATATGTGGAAAAGCCGGGATTTCGAAGACGCCTTATTTGGCTTTAATCGGATCTTGCAGATGCGCAATAAGCAAGTCGATATCTTCACAGTCTTGGCAACTTGCGAGTTGGGTGTGGTCTATTTAGAAAGAAATGAAAATGATAAGGCCAGTTTCTACTTCGAGCAAGTCCCTGACTTGTTGGCTAACATCAACCTGGATGATTATGTCTTTTGGACCTTATTCATCTGGAAGAGCTTGACCCTGTATTATTATCGGATGATGGATTTTGATAAATGTATGGAGATCTTGGAGCAGGCAGAAGCCTTTTCTAACCGGCACTTTACACCGGTCTTCATTGATTCTTTGTATTACACCAACGCCTTGGTCCTTCATGATAAGAATGGTGAATGGAGTAGTGACGCGATCAAGTACCTCTTGAAATCGTGGGCTTTTGCTTCCTTTACCGGTAATCAGGAAAATATTAAAAAATCCAGCGAAACTTTGGAAGAGATCGGTTATTTGCCAAAATAACCCGAACTATCCGTTTCGGTGCTAAAAACAAAGCAGAGCTTAGTGATCAGTGGTCGCTAGGCTCTTTTTGCATGCACAAAATATTAGCGTTGTGCCAGTCGGGCTGAGAGTCAGTTGCATACCAGTGAAAACTGGGTTATCATTCAAAAGTGGGGTTAAAATGGTCTAGTTGGCTCAGAAGATAGCAACAGCCAGTTTCAGATGGCTTTGGGCTCAAGGACCGTAACTTAATAAATTCAGAAATTAAATAGAGGAGCAGATATAAATGACTGCAAAATATGCTGTAATTTTGGCGGCTGGTCAAGGGACCAGAATGAAATCTAAACTTTATAAGGTGCTGCACCCAGTCTGCGGCAAGCCGATGGTCGATCATGTCCTGACGCAGATTGAAAAAAATCAGATGGACCAGATCGTGACCATCATCGGTCATGGAGCAGAAATGGTCAAAGAAACGCTGAAAGAGCGGACTGAATATGCGGTTCAGTCAAAACAACTTGGAACAGGTCACGCTGTTTTACAAGCGGAAAGCCTGCTGGGTGATAAAGACGGGATGACTTTGATCGCTTGTGGCGACACGCCGCTGTTTACAGCTGCAACTTTTGCAGAACTATTTGAGTACCACCAGTCACAAGGTGCTGCAGCAACGGTACTGACAGCCAATGCAGATGATCCTTTCGGTTATGGACGGATCATCCGCAATGACTTAGGGATCGTGGAGCGGATCGTAGAACAAAAAGATGCAACTAAAGAAGAAGCTGCGGTGACTGAGATCAATACCGGGGTCTATTGCTTTAATAACCGCGAGTTATTCCAAGCTTTGCATCAGATCACAAATGATAATGCTCAGGGAGAATACTATCTGACCGATGTCATGGAAGTGCTCAAAAAGGACGGCAAAGTAGTTGCAGCATATCAGATGGGAAACTTTGAAGAATCAATGGGTGTCAATGACCGGATCGCCTTATCTCAAGCGGGCAAGGTGATGCAAAAGAGGATCAACCGTACACATATGGCTAATGGTGTCACGCTAGTTGACCCGGAAAATACTTATATTGACGTGGACGTAGAGATCGGCGCAGATACGGTGATCGAGCCCGGAGTCCAGTTGAAAGGATCGACCAAGATCGGCGCTGATTGCTTGATCGGAGCTCATTCAGAGATCAAAGACTCTGTTGTGGGCGATAATGTCACGGTGACATCATCGGTGCTTGAAAATGCTGTGATGCATTCTAATACAGATATCGGTCCGTACAGTCACTTGCGCCCACAGGCCGAGATCTGCCAAGGAGCACATATTGGAAACTTTGTGGAAGTTAAAAAGGCGATCGTTGGTCAAAATACCAAGGTCGGCCACTTAACTTATGTCGGCGATGCAACTCTGGGCAAGGAGATCAACGTCGGCTGCGGAACGGTTTTTGTTAATTATGATGGGATCAACAAGCACCAGACCACTGTTGGCGATTATTCCTTTATTGGTTCTGGCAGCAACGTTATCGCACCCGTTGTGCTCGGCGATCATGCCTACGTTGCAGCAGGGTCAACAATCACTGCTGATGTTGAGCCGCACGCGATGGCTATTGGCCGTGGCCGGCAGGTCAATAAGGCTGGTTACTACGATAAATATCCGGTTGCAAAAGCTGCTCAGCAAACGGAAGAAGCAGCTAAAAATAATTAAGAGTTTACGGGGCGAGTGCTTGCTTTTATTGCCAAAAATGCATAAGATTAAAGGTGAGTAAAGAAAACTAAGGACTAATGGAGGTTGTCATGTCTGAACATTATAGTGATTCGAAGCTGCGGATCTTTGCTTTGAATTCCAATAAACCTTTGGCACAAAAAATTGCTGATGCTGTAGGGGTCCCATTGGGGAAAACATCAGTTGATCGTTTTAGCGATGGTGAAATTCGGATCAACATCGAAGAAAGTATCCGAGGGTGCGATATTTTTATCGTGCAGTCTACTTCTGCACCTGTCAACGATAATTTAATGGAACTTTTGATCATGATCGATGCCTTGAGACGTGCCAGTGCTCATACAATCAACGTCGTGATCCCTTATTACGGTTATGCGCGTCAAGATCGCAAGGCACGCTCACGCGAACCGATCACTGCTAAATTAGTAGCAGATATGCTGCAAAAAGCCGGAGCACAGCGTGTCATTGCTTTAGACTTGCACGCAGCACAGATTCAAGGTTTCTTCGATATCCCGGTCGATCACTTGATGGGTGCTCCTTTGATCGCAGATTACTTTATTACTAAAGGGATCGATAAGGACGCCGTTGTTGTTTCGCCAGATCACGGCGGCGTGACTCGTGCGCGCAAGTTAGCCGAGTTTTTGAAGGCGCCGATCGCAATTATCGACAAACGGCGGCCTAAGGCTAACGTGGCTGAGATCATGAACATTATCGGCTCAGTCAAAGGCAAGAAATGTATTTTGATCGATGATATGATCGATACTGCCGGTACGATCACTTTGGCTGCACAAGCCTTAATGGATGCCGGCGCCACCGAAGTTTATGCTTCAGCGACCCATCCAGTTTTGTCTGGTCCAGCTATCGAGCGGATCGAAAAATCACCGATCAAGGAACTAGTCGTAACTGACTCGATCAAGCTGCCTAAAGAAAAACAAATCGATAAATTAGTTCAGATCTCTGTTGGACCGATCATTGGGGACGCCATCAAGCGGATCCATGAAAATAAACCGGTCAGTCCGTTATTTAAACAACGCTTCCATGCCAATAACTAATTCAGACATTCAAAAAGAGCAAGACGCATTTCACACTGAGGTGACGCGTCTTGCTCTTTTTGCTAGAAAAATTATTTGATCCGTTTAATAACTGAGTATTTCGTTTTGGCGTTTTCTGCGGCTGGAAATGCCTCTTCGTCAAAGATAAAGTACGGGTTGCCGTCGCTTTCTTGGACGACCAAGACCGGTTTATTGGACTTGTTGTGATAAATCTGTGCCGCAACATATGCTTTGTTAAAATCGTAGTCGCTTGAAATTGATTGTCCAGGATTGAAGAATACATCTTCACTCATCTTAAACACCTCACAGTTGTACTGACTTTTACTACCCTTATTTTAGCATGCAGCACGGTAGAATAAAAAGATTATGCAATCCGCACAAGGAGTTTGCTTTTATGGTTTGCGCCTGATCTTGGTGATTTCTCCCGAAGAAAAGGTTCGCCCGTCAGCTAAGACTAGTTGACCATTATCAGTGATCGCACTTGCCAACCCAGTGATTTGCTGAGAGCCTTGCGTGATCGTCACCTGCTGACCTAGTGTAGTGCAGTATTTCCGGTAGTCATCCATAAAGTCCGAACTTAAAAAAGATGGGAAAAGGGCAAAAAAATCATTTAAAAAAGCGGCGATGAATTTGTTGCGCGTGATTTTAGCCGCAAGGACCGCCTGGCGTAAGGAACCTGCTCGTTGTGCTAATTCAGGATCAAAGAGCGTTGTGTCAGTCAAATAATTGATGCCGACGCCAACGACAACTTGTTTTAACTGGCCAGTTTCCATATCAGTGACACCCTCGGTCAAGATCCCGCTGACTTTCTTGCCGTTGACCAAGACGTCATTGACCCATTTGATCTCCGGTTTGATCTGGAGTGTTTTTTCGATTACTCGGCATAAAGCCGTAGCTGTCGCCGTTGTCAATAACCCGGCATCGAAATGTTTGAACTGGTTTTGCATGAGGATGCTCAGATAGATCCCGGTGTTCTTGGGTGAGGCGAAGGCCCGCCCGTAGCGGCCATAGCCTTTAGTCTGCTGCTCGCTGATAATGACTTGAGGAATATCATGCTCCGCCCGGGTACCAAGCTCCTTAGCACGCGCATTGGTTGAAGAGAGGCTTTGGTGGATCTCTAGTTTCAGGGGCTGCTTTAAGTTTCTTTGAATAAAAGTCGCAGATAAAGCCGGTGGATCTTGTAAGAGATAGCCAACGCGCGGTTTGCTGTCGATCAAATATCCTTTTGCTTGCAAACTTTGAATTGCTTTCCAGACGGCTGTGCGTGAGATGTGCAGCGAGTCCGCGATCTCTTGTCCGGAGACGGGGCTTTCGTTTTGCTCTAAATAGGCGAGGACCTCTTCTGTCGTTTTCATATTTACTGTCCATCCTGTCAAATTTAAATTGTTAACTAAATTGTAAAACGATGTTGACTATCTGGCAAATATAACAAAATCTAAACAAATCTATCTAAGCGCCGAAAGTGGTTGAATGCAGGGTTTTGAGCGGGATTCCAGCTGAGCTAAGCAGCTTTATCTTGGCGATCAATCGTGCTAAGGTTAATGGATGAGTGAAAGGATCTGATGAAATGAGTGTTAAAAATAAACGCAGCTTGCTCATCGCGTGCTGCTTGCTGCTGGTCGGGGGCTTAATATACTTTCTGAGTTGGCATGATGCCTTCTTATACCACCAAGACATCGCAGAAGTGACCCAAGTCACGCCGCTCTCCAGTCATAAAACACAAGATGAATTTAAAAACTCAGATCAGACCCACAGACAAGAAGTGCATTTGCGGCTTTTAAATGGCAAACATGCCGATAAAAAGGTCACGGTCAAAAATACGTGGTCGAATTCAGGGGCTTTTGACCAGAATTTTAGCGCAGGTCAGCAGGTTTTTGTGGATCTGCAAAAATCTGCGCACGGCTTGACCGGTCAGATCTCAGGATTTAAGCGGGATACATACTTGCTGCTCCTTTGCTGGCTTGTCATCGCCTTACTTTTTTTAACTATGAAATTTGCTGGGCTCAAGGCTCTATTCAGTGTGATCATTAACTTCTGCGTTTTTATTTTCTTCGTCAACTTGGACGTTAGTTTAAATTTAAATAATTTTTTCTGGCTTTTTGTTTTAAGCGCGCTGATTTTTACCGCACTTTCACTAGCGATAGTTATCGGGTGGAACAAGCAGTGTGTCGTCACGTTTGCCTCAATCACAGCCGGAACTGCCTTGGCTTTAGGGATCGGTGTCCTAGTTTTAAAAGCGACCAGCAGCAGCCTCCATTATGAATCACTGGATTTTGCCACGCAGGCTCCTAAGCAGCTCTTTTTATCGGCAACTGTCATTGGCTTGCTGGGAGCGGTCATGGATGCCGCGACAGATATTGTTTCCACGATTTTTGAATTAAAACGCGCACAGCCGCAACTTTCAGTCAAGCAATTGTCGCTGTCAGGCTTAAGTGTGGGACGTGCGATCTTAGGACCGCTGGTCAATGTTTTGTTATTGATTTTTTTCGCGGAAACAGTTCCCTTGGCCGTGTTATTTTTCCGGACCGGCAACAGTATTGCTTATACCTTTGATTGGACGATGACCCTGGGCGTTGTGCAGTCGCTGATCAGCGGCATCGGGATTGCCCTGGTGATCCCCGCTGCCAGTGTCCTTGCGGCCTGGAGCTTGAAGAAGGAGGGTTAGGATGGAAACTATTGGTATTCTAGCGGCGATCCTCGGTTTGTTAATGGTTTTGATCGCGGGCAAACAGGGATTTATGGCTTTTTTCTCAGTCGTGATCAACTTTTGTCTCTTGTTTATTACGATCCTGCTGCTTTCTTCCGGCTTTCCGCCGCTGGCAACAGCGCTTTTTAGCGCGATTTGTATTTTGGCGATCACGATCTACATGGGAAATACTGACGAACAAACATCCAATACCGCATTTTTAGCGACGATCTGTGTCATGTTAGTGATGTTGTGTTTGATCATTCCTTTTGATCATTTGGCGCAAGTGCAGGGCTTTGCAAACGAACAGTCAGAGGAAATTGAAGCTTTTAACTTGTTGATCGGTGTGAGCTTCGAACAGATCTTGGTTGCGACGACATTGTTAAGTACCTTGGGTGCGATCGCTGAGGCTGCGATCGCGATCGCTAGCGGTTTAAAAGAAGTGATCGAAGAAAATAAACAGATCAATAGAGCTGCGCTTTTTCGCAGCGGACGCAATATCGGGTTTCAAATCATGGGAATGACTTTCAATACACTCTTTTTTGGGATGTTTGGCGGCAACTTGGCCTTGTTTATTTTGCTGAATAAACTGCATAATAGTTTCAGCTATTACCTAAATTCTAAGATTTTTGTGGCGGAGTGCCTGCTGGTCTTGTATTCGGCAATCGCAGTGATCTTGGTGATCTTGTTTACGACATGGCTGATGGGGCGCAAGCTGCCAGCTAAAAAGGAATCATAAATTAGGGAAGGTCAGCGTGAAGAATATGGTTTTTAGCTGGCCCGGCAGCTTTTCATGATATAATGCAGACATGCTGTATGAATTAGAAACTAGAGCGAATGTGGTGGAAACTAAATGAATAAGTTTAAAGAGCAGGTTTTGGTCAAGCTGGATCTGACCGTGCTAGTAGTAAGCGCACTAGCCGCGGTCCTGGCAGCAGTGCTGAAACTGCGGATCCTTTTTTCCGATATCTATTTCATGTCCGGACTGGCCTTAGTGTGCTTAGCTGTCGGGGATATCTTGGTCCATGCGAGTTTGATGACCGGTTGGTTTCAACATCAGCGGCGGGGTGAAACCGCGGAAGAATATCAGGCACGTAAAATTAATGTGCATGAAGTCGGCAGTCGCAAAAATCGACCGCTGCACTGGGATAAATTTTCCGTGAATAGTGTCTTGCTCGGTGTTTGGCTGATCGTGTGTGCAATTTTAATAACAGCTTAAGCAACGCTAAAGCAATGAGGTGCCCCGTAATCGTTTTTTGAACGGTTGCGGGGCACTTCATCATTTAAAAGCTTTTTAACTGGGCTTGACGACTGCGCCATTGTGGATATATTGCTTGAATTTAGCATAGACTGGCGCAAATAAATCATTTTGGTCCGTCATGGCCAGCATTTCACGGGGAAAGAAGAGGCGGTTGTCGCCGGAAACCTTGCCGGTGATCGATTTGACCAGCGGACTAACAGCGGATAATTCCACTAGGCTGCCGTCTTCTTGGCTCAATTCAATCTGCGTGCGCGGTTTGCTGGCGCTGGGGTCATAGGCATCATAGGGTAAATCATAGCTGTCATTGGTATCCATGTAATATTCTGGCGGATATCCCGCTTGGTTGATCAGACTTTCTAAAGTCGGCAGGTATTTTTCAGCAGCAGGAGTGATCTTGACAGACTTTAATGGGTGCCGGTCTAAGAAGCGACAGGCCAAATCACTCAATATCTCATCGCCGGAATTACGCCAAACTGCAAAGCAAGTATTTAAGACCCCATCGTCTAATTCTAAATAATTGGTCAGGGTATGGTCACCGGTCAAAAATGGGACTAAAAATTCGGAGGCGCCTTTGAGCTGTAAACGATCTTTGGCATAGAGATGCTGAGCCCGCTTTAACAGATGACTTAAGATAACTTCCATCGAACGGGAGACCGGGTGAAAATAGACCTGCTGGTACATCTGAAAACGGCTGACAATGTAGTCTTCGACGGCGTGCATGCCGGACAAGTCAAAGGTGATTCCGCCCTTGTATGGCCGCATGACACGTAAGATCCGGGTGAGATCGAAATTACCATAATTCGCGCCGGTGAAGTATGAATCCCGTAATAAGTAGTCCATACGATCTGCATCGATCTGGCTGGAGATCATTTGAACAACTTGCGGGTTCGGGTAAGTTTTTTCGATCACGCTGGCGACTTTGGCCGGGAAATCTGGGCCAACCTGACGTAAGACCTGATTAACTTCGGTCTGAGGGGACGTGATGATCTTAGTAGTCATCGCCTCATGATTGGTCTGGAAAATATGTTCAAAGGTATGTGAATAGGGACCATGGCCTAAATCGTGAAGCAAGGCGGCACATAAAGCAACGATGCGCTCATCGTCGTTCCAAAGGCCGTCGTTATCCGTCACTGAAGGGTAATTTCTTTCAAAAAGATCACAGATCTGGCGGGTGATCTCGTATACTCCTACAGAATGGGAAAAGCGTGAATGTTCCGCTCCGTGAAAGGTGTAGCTGGTCGTGCCCAGCTGCTTGATCCGGCGCAGACGCTGGAATTCCCTGGTGTTGATCAGATCTAAGATCACTTGGTGCTGGATAAATATATGGTTGTGGATCGGATCGCGTAATACTTTTTCCATTGGGAGTTTTTGAATATAATAATGCAAACTGAATTTCCCCCTTTAATTTGCTGATTTAAAAGCTTGGACAGGCGCAACGCTGATAGCTGCCGCGAGTCAAGCTGGTTTAGACTAGTTAACTTGAGTTTAGTTTATCTTATCCGCCTTGTCTACTAGAATCGCCGTTGATCACCAATAGGACAATGCTTAGAGTGAATTTCAGACGAAAGACTTTTGAAACCACAGACAAGGCTATATAATAGAATTAAATTATTAAGTCAGACTGTTGTTATTTTGTGCAGCAGTATGAGCGAGGAATTCTCGAAGGGATTGATCAAAACGGCACGCACAGAAAAATCTGAAGTCATGATCCACCTTGAAACCCAGAGTATTCAGGATGGGGAAACACAAAACCTGGTCCAAGACGTCCCAGGACAATTTTTTAATATTGGTAAAACATTCTATTTGCGTTATCAAGAAAATTTAGAGGATAACGAAGCGGCGACTGTTACTTTTAAATTTAGCGGTGAGGGTGAGGTTCAGCTCACGCGCCAGCAGGGCGAAAATCGTTCACGGATGTTTTTTGTGGTTGATCACCAGCTGGAAGCACACTATCAGACCCCATATGGCGACCTGCCTTTAACGACCGTCACTCCCCGGATGAACATTACACTGGGAGATTATCCGGTCCGCGGAAAGATCTCGATCGATTATGGTCTGTTCTCACAGGGACAGGAACTGGGCGAGTATAAAATTCGATTGCAATTTACAGCTTGATATTGTATGATGAGGAGTAAACTGTGGAAAGGACGTGTACCAGTTTGGAGCTAGAAAAGTTTAACGGCGCTAATAAAACAGAACTATCAATGATCGAAGTGGCACGGGCAATTTTAAACCAAAAAGGCGATGTGATGGCTTTTGCGGATCTAACCAATGAAATTCAGCAGTTCTTGGGTAAGAGTGACGAAGAAATTCGTGATCGTTTGCCGCAATTCTATACCGATTTAAACGTTGACGGCAGTTTCATTTCTTTAGGCGATAATCTGTGGGGTTTACGTTCATGGTACCCATACGAATCGATCGATGAAGCACTTGTTCATTCTGAGGATGAAGATGATGAAGAACGTCCAAAACGCAAGAGTCGCAAAAAGGTCAATGCATTTCTGGACGATGAGACTGACGATGATGATGTGATCGATTATGATGACGATGATCCAGAAGATCAAGATTATGATGAAGATGACGATGATTCTGATGATGAGTCCGAAGAGCTAAAAGAGTATGGTAAAGATCTTAGCGACATCGATGATTCAAATGACGACGATGAAGATGAATTGCCAGACGGGATCGAAGGTCAGTTGTCTGAACTTGATGATGACGACGATGAAGATGAGGATGACAGCGAAAATTAAGCGCTGGCTGCTCCTTGAAGTAGATTTATAATGTTTTTACTTGACGGATGCAGATTTGTTCTGTATTATACTGTTTGGGCGCTTCAGACGATGTTTGAAGTCAAATGAGCGGTTAAATAAGCTCCCTATTCCTTTGCGGATAGGGAGCTTATTTCTTTTTTATTTTAATTTACCCCGCAATTTAATCAAAGGAGAGGCATTTATAATGACCAAATATATTTTTGTAACTGGCGGAGTGGTATCGTCTTTAGGTAAGGGGATCGTTGCTGCTTCGTTGGGACGTTTACTGAAAAATCGTGGTTTAAAGTTAACGATTCAAAAATTTGATCCATATATCAACGTTGACCCAGGCACGATGAGTCCTTATCAGCACGGTGAAGTTTTTGTCACAGATGATGGTACTGAAACTGACTTAGACCTTGGACACTATGAACGCTTCATTGATATTAGATTGAATAAGTATTCCAACGTAACTACGGGTAAAATCTATTCAGAAGTGATCAAAAAAGAGCGGCGTGGTGATTACTTAGGGCGCACGGTCCAGGTGATCCCGCATATTACCGATATGATCAAAGAAAAGATCATGCGCGCTGGGACGACAACTGATGCTGACGTTGTGATCACTGAGGTCGGCGGGACTGTTGGTGATATTGAATCCCTGCCATTCTTGGAAGCTTTGCGTCAAATGAAAGCTGATGTCGGTGCTGAAAATGTCTTATACATCCATACGACTTTGGTCCCATATCTGAACGCTGCCGGCGAAATGAAGACCAAGCCGACACAGCATAGTGTCAAAGAACTCCGTGGTTTAGGGATTCAGCCAAACATTTTAGTTTTGCGGACCGAAAAACCTATTTCCCAGGAAATGCGGAACAAGATCTCCAACTTCTGTGACGTGGAACCGGAAGCTGTGATCGAATCGCGCGATGTTTCGACGCTCTATGAGATCCCAATGAATCTCAAAGCACAGCGGATGGATGAAATTGTCTGTCAGAAATTGCACCTTGAAACGCCAGCAGCCGATATGTCGAACTGGTCTGATCTGTTAGAAACTGTCAACAGCTTGAACGGTACAGTCAAGATCGCCCTGGTCGGCAAGTATACTTCTTTACCGGATGCATATATTTCAGTGAACGAAGCCTTGAAGCATGCTGGTTATCAGATCAAAAAGGATGTTCAGATCGATTATTTTGATGCTGAAAAGATGGACGCAGACAACGTTGCCGACCAATTAGGTGCTTACGATGGTATTTTGGTACCAGGCGGGTTTGGTGATCGCGGTTTGGAGGGAATGATCCAGGCGATCCGTTATGCACGTGAAAATAATGTTCCGTTCTTGGGGATCTGTTTAGGAATGCAGCTGGCATGCATCGAGTTTGCTCGTGACGTTGCTGGACTTGAAGACAGTAATTCGACCGAGGTCGATCCTAAATGCAAGAACAACATTATTGATCTGATGGCAGACCAAGCCGATATTGAAAACATGGGTGGGACTCAACGGCTTGGTTTGTATCCTTGCAAGCTGGTTTCCGGCACCCGTGCCCAAGCTGCGTACAATGGTGCTGAACTGATCGAAGAACGCCACCGTCATCGCTATGAGTTTAACAATGCTTACCGTGAGGTCTTAACAGAAAATGGTTTGACATTTGCTGGGACATCACCAGATAACCATTTGGTAGAAGTGGTTGAACTCACTTCGCATAAGTTTTTCGTGGCATCTCAGTATCATCCGGAATTTATTTCTCGGCCGCAGAAACCAGAAGGCTTGTTCGCAGAATTTGTAAAAGCAAGTGCTCAAGGCTAATTGGTCAAATCAAGCAGAGAAGACTTTTTGATAAGTAATATTGCTAGAAGCAGAGTTTAGAGATCAACTTCGATCTTTAAGCTCTTTTTTTGGGCAAAAACAGCCCTAATTTTTAGTTTTGAAACGTGCGCTTAAATTTAGGCAGTGACGGAAAAATGTGCTATGCTGAAGGCGAAGAAAGTGAAGGTCAGTTATTCAGGGAGGATGATCCTAATGCAAAATAAGCAG
The DNA here is from genome assembly GCF_003864415.1 of Ligilactobacillus salitolerans. GTDB lineage: Bacteria > Bacillota > Bacilli > Lactobacillales > Lactobacillaceae > Ligilactobacillus > Ligilactobacillus salitolerans. The sequence continues at coordinate 36,375 of NZ_BFFP01000009.1, read as the reverse complement.
GGGCTTAATAACATCGCGGAAAAAATCATTACTTTTCAGTCAAAACAACATTTGACCGACGCTGAATTCGCGTTGGCAAGTCATTTTACTGTGGAAAAGATCCATGGTTTTAAATCGATGACTGGGGCAGTTCCGACTAAAGAAGAAGAGGATGCATTGTTAAAATTTATGCGTTCCAAGTCGGCACGGCTCTAATTTCTTCACTACCGTTCGTAATTAAAAAGTGCTTTGAAAGAAAAAAAGACATGGTTCAACGAGACTAATTCTACAAAATTTAAGATAACTTGGTAAAATCAATTGAAACAATTATTAGTATCTTGTATTATGAAATAAGGCACTTTTCTTTGCCTTTCTGTACGCTGAAGCTGATCCAGCGATTAAGCGTGCATTTTATGATGATGATATTAATAATTGCTTTTTATATTGGTGAGGACTTATACAAATGAAAAAAATGATTGTCCAAGGCGGACAGCAAATGTCCGGCGAAGTTACTATTGGCGGTGCCAAAAATAGTACTGTTGCCTTGATCCCAGCCGCAATCTTGGCTGATACTCCTGTTAGATTCGATTCAGTTCCAAACATTTTAGATGTTCACAATTTAATGTTAATTTTAAAATCAATGAATGTCAGCTCATCTTTTAGCCATGGCATTTTGGATATTGACCCGACCCAGATCCAGCCTAACCCATTACCTGGAGACGCGATCAGAAGTTTGCGTGCCTCTTACTATTTCATGGGTGCCTTGCTGGGTAAATTTGGACGCGCTTCAGTTGGCTTCCCCGGCGGTGATAACATCGGCCCCCGTCCAATTGACCAACACATTAAAGGTTTTGAAGCCTTAGGTGCTAAAGTTGCCAAAAAAGGAAATTCTGTTGAGATCACTACGGGCCCCGAAGGTTTGCAAGGTGCACGGATCTTCTTTGACTTGGTCTCTGTTGGGGCGACGATCAATGTTTTGTTAGCTGCAGTTAAAGCTAAGGGGACTACGATCATGGAAAATGTTGCTCGTGAACCAGAAATTATCGACCTAGCGACATTTTTAAACAACATGGGAGCGCATATCCGAGGCGCTGGGACTAATGAAATCAGAGTTGAAGGTGTGGAGCACCTCAACGCGCGGAATACACATACGATCATCCCAGATCGGATCGAGGCAGGGACCTATATGGCTTTTGCTGCAGCAATCGGTCGCGGAGTTTTAGTTAAAAACGTGATCCCAGAACATCTCGACCCATTTATTGCCAAATTGCAGGAAATGGGTGTCACGCTTGAAATTGATGAGGATAGTGTCTATATTCCGGGCGGTGATACCCTGGCACCGATCACGATCAAAACCTCGCCATTCCCGGGCTTTGCCACGGACTTGCAGCAGCCGATCACACCTTTGTTAATGAAAGCACGCGGGACCTCGACGATCATCGATACTTTATACCCAGAACGAATTAAACATATCTCAGAAATGACTAGAATGGGCGGTAACATCAAGAGCAAGGATGGAATGATCACGGTCGCTCCAGCCAAAACCTTAGTTGGAACTACCGTTGAAGCAGATGAGATCCGCGCTGGGGTTTCTTTAGTTGGCCTAGCTTTAATGTCCCAGGGGCAAACAACGATTTTAAAAGCTGATAATATCTTGCGCGGTTATGATAATATCGTGCAGAAATTTCACGGGTTGCATGTCGAACTGCGGGTTTTGACCGCAGCTGATGAGCTTGAGACCGAGTGAGGGAGCACAAAATGTCCGAAAATTTAACAGTGACAGACTTGGAGCACAAAACGCTCAAAGAAATTTATAATTATGCTCGTGAATATAAGATCCCTTATTATAGTCAGATGAACAAAAAAGAACTATCATTGGCGATCATTCGTTCACAGGCACAAGAAGAGGGCTTTTATTATATGAATGGTGTCTTGGACATTGTTTCTCATGATGAAGGCTATGGCTTTTTGCGTCCGATCAATTATGGTCCTTCGCAGGAAGATATTTACGTCTCTGCTTCTCAGATCCGACGTTTTGGGTTACGCAGCGGCGATTTAGTTGCCGGTAAAGTTCGTGCCCCGAAAACAAACGAACGGTATTACGGAATGATGCATGTCGATTCAGTGAACGGCAAGGATCCTGAAGTTGCGAAGAAGCGGCCGCATTTTCCGGCACTGACACCTCTTTTTCCGCACCGGCAGATCCAGCTTGAAACAACCCAAGACAGGTTGGCTCCGCGTGTGATCGATGCCTTTGCTCCAATTGGGTTTGGGCAGCGGGGCTTGATCGTCGCACCGCCTAAGACCGGCAAGACTAACTTGCTGGCTCAGATCGCAGAAGGGATCTCGACCAATTATCCGCAGGCTAAATTGATCATGCTTTTGATCGATGAGCGCCCAGAAGAGGTCACGGAGATGGAACGAACGATCAAGGGGGAAGTCGTTTACTCGACTTTTGATCAGAAACCGGAAAATCACGTGCGGGTCGCCGAACTTGTTTTGCAACGAGCAGAGAGGCTGGTAGAAGAAAAAGAAGATGTCGTGATCTTGCTTGATTCTTTGACCAGATTAACACGTTCCTATAACTTGGTTGAACCACCTAGCGGCCGGACCCTGTCTGGCGGGATCGATCCAGCTGCTTTGTTCAAACCTAAACGTTTCTTTGGCGCGGCTAGAAACATCGAAGAAGGGGGCAGTTTGACGATTTTAGCGACCGCCCTGATAGATACCGGCAGTCGGATGGACGATTTTATCTTTGAAGAATTTAAGGGTACCGGTAACCAGGAGCTTCAGCTTGATCGTTCGCTTGCCCAGAGGAGAACTTTCCCAGCGATCGATATTAAAAGATCCGGGACTAGAAAAGAAGAACTGTTGCTGGGAACGGAAAAATTAAACAGTATCTGGAAGCTGCGCAAAATGATGAGCGGAGAACCGGAAAATGATACACCGCAGGTCTTGCGGTTGATCAAACAAACGAAAAACAACGAAGAATTTTATGCGCAAGCTTCTAAGTGGGAACTGACCGCTAAGGGACGTAATCGTCGCGGATAAACCCAGTCGTTTTTAGGGAAAACTGTTTTTCTTGGACTAAAAATGACTGTCAGTTTGGGTTGACCGCAGTCTTTTAATTTTGGCGAAAATGATTGCGTACCCTTGATATTCATGGTACTATGTTAATTGTTGTCATATGCATACAATGAAAAATCAACTCTGTCTCAGCAAATGACTCAGGGCAAAGGAGAGTATTATAATGAAAAAAGGAATTCATCCAGAATATCATCCAGTAGTTTTTATGGATTCAGCAACAGGCTACAAGTTTGTTTCTGGTTCAACTAAGAACTCAAGCGAAACGATTGAATTTGAAGGCGAGACTTACCCATTGATCCGGGTTGAAATTTCCAGTGATTCACATCCTTTCTATACAGGACGTCAGAAGTTCAACCAAGTCGATGGTCGGATCGATCGTTTCAACAAAAAATACGGTTTTGCTCAAGAATAAGCAGAAATTTATTTCACCTGAATCCAAGTTGGATCCAGGTGTTTTTTTGAAAAGAGGCAAGGAAACGAGTCCTGTTTCCTTGCCTGATCTGCAGCACTAATTGCAACCGCTTTTACCGCAGGAGTAGTATACTTTGGTTATGAAAAACGTCAAAAAGAATGATAGATGGCAGAACGCTAGTGTTTATTATGATTCACTCGTTCATCCGAGGAAAAGTCCTAACGCTATTGAATTAGTGCTGCTTACATGGGCCTTTTAAGGCTGACACGGACGTTGGTTAATAAGCACATTCCTTGTACTTGGGGTCAAAATTGAATTAAATAACTGAGCAGTTCGTGTTTGAAATTTGCACATTTGCTAAAATTCGTTATGATTTAAATAGGATCTGGATCGGGAAAGGTTGGTGCAAAAGCAGACAATGAAAAAATTTATCCAGAAGTTTTCGTTCAGTCAGGGCTTGGCTTGGGTTTATGAGGTGCTGATGTTTTTTGCCTTGATCTTAGCTTTTATGCAATATTTTGCAAGCGGGTCGAGTGGCAAAGGGCAGGCAATTTTACTCATTATCGAGATCATAGCCGGGATTATCGTTGGCTTTTTCCCAGTCTGGGTTGCCAATAAGCTTAATTATCAGGTGCCTAGGCAATTATATGCTTTTTTTATCACCTTTTTATTTGCTTCGGTTTATCTGGGGACGCTGCAGCATTTTTATCGCTTTGCTTTTTGGGACAAGGGCTTACATTTAGTCAGTTCGAGTTTAGAGGTTTGTCTGGGCTTAGCTTTATTTGCTGTCTTGGTCACACCCGAGATCCAAGCTAAGATCTCAAGGACTTTCGTAATTTTCTATGCATTTTGTTTTTCGCTTTTATGCGGGGTGCTATGGGAATTATATGAATTTACCTGTGATAGTTTCGGGATGAACCTGCAGCGTTATCTCCTGAATGGTCACCCTAAAGTTGGCCGGGCTGCTTTGATGGACACGATGACCGATTTACTGTGTGACTTTGCTGGTGCCTTGCTTTTCTGTATTTATCTGTACTTTAAGTTTAGAAGAGATCCAGGGTCATTAAAAACTTTCTTCTTTAACAAGAAAAGCTCCATGGATAGTTAAGCAAAGTTAAGCCCCGAATTGAAATTGAAAATAAATAAAAAACGGTTCCGGCACTGTCCGCTAAATGCGGCTAGGGTGCGGGGACCGTTTTTTGGAGCTTAATGTTCAGAAAGCTGCTGCTTTTTTTCCTGTGTTTGCCAAAAGCCGTGCAGAGTACTGGTCAGTTCATTTTGATCGTGTAAAATCTGATAATTTTGCCAGTGCGCAGGGTAGAATCTGGTGTAGCGTGTTTGAGTGAAGCGCTCATCAAGCAGCAAGACTACCCCGGTATCGTGCTGACCACGGATCACACGCCCGGCAGCTTGAAAGATGTTGTTGACTCCGGGCAGCTGGTAGGCATATTGAAAACCGTCTTTTCCCTGAGCTGTGTAATAATCTTTTAAGGCATCTAGTTCCGGATCGCTGGGCGGCAAGCCGACACTAATGATGGCTGTACCGCTTAAACGCTCCCCTTTAAGGTCGATACCTTCACTGAAAATCCCTCCCAAAATTGCGAAACCGACTAAGGACTCGGTGGGATGTGCTGTGAAAGTTGTCAAAAATTGTTCCCGCGCGTTAGCGTCCATTTCATTTTCCTGCCAGATCACTTTTTCTCCAGGATATTGTTCCTGATAAGCCAGGCAGATCTGCTTGAGATATGAATACGACGGCAGGAAAACTAGGTAGTTGCCAATCTTAGCCTGTGTCAGCTCATGGATCGCGCCGAGGACTTTGGCTTGGTTAGCCTCTCTTTTCCTATAAGTCGTCTGAATATATTGCGTAGTTATAACAGCCAATTTTTCTGGTGCAAAAGGGGAAGGCAGTTGGTAAGCCAGACTGTTTTTTTCTCCGCCTAAAATCTCTTGGTAATAACCTAACGGAGAAAGCGTGGCGGAGAAAAGAATGCTGCTGCCGCCCAGTTTAAGCTGCTGATCAACTAAACGGCTGGGATCTAGGCAGAAAATTTTAACTCTCAGACTTTTGGCTGCAGAGTCATATTGCAGCCTAGTTCTAAATTCTGGGCCGTAAAACTCGCTGATCTTAAGGTAACTGCGACATTCGAAGAAAAAGTCGAGTACCTCATCATGCAGGCTTGATTCAGGATTTTCCTGCAGCCAAGTTGAAAGATAGTCAGTCAGTTGCGTCAGTTTTTGCGTCAGACCATCGAGTTCTTCTTCAATGATCAGCGACTCCTGCTGATAATTACGCAGCGGATCCTTCAGAGTTTCAAATTGTGTTGCTAACTTCTCCAGCTTTTTGGTCAGCCGGGCAGTCGCCTTGGGTTGAGCCTGACAGCTGGAAAGCAAGTTGGCAAGATGGTTTGATGAGACTTCTTTGGTGTACATTGACCGTGCGCGGTCTGCCAAGTTGTGAGCTTCATCGATCAAAAAGATATTTGCTTCGTCTTTGTCTGTAAAGAAACGCTGCAGGTACACTTGCGGGTCGAAAAGATAGTTATAGTCGCAGATAATTAAATCGCAAAAAAGGCTGACATCCAAGGAAAACTCGAAGGGATCGATATTGTGTTTTCGTGCATATGTCTCAATGACTGCACGGGACATGAGCGTCTCATTGGCCAAGATATCCTTTAAAGCAGGTTTCAGGCGGTCATAGTAGCCTAAAAAGTAGGGGTTTTCAGTATCCGCGACATCTTTTTCTTCTGGAAAAACGATTTTATCCTTGGCAGTGAGTGTGACTGCTTTGAGGATCGCACCTTTTTCTTCCATTAACTGTCCGGCTTCTTCTGCAACCTTGCGGGTACTTTGTTTGGCAGTTAAGTAAAAGATCCGTTCTGCTTCTTTTTCCCCTAAAGCCTTGACTGCCGGAAAGAGAGTTGAAATTGTTTTGCCAGTGCCGGTCGGGGCCTCAACGAAGAGGCGTTTGTGCAGATGGATCGACTTATAGACTGCCCCAGCCAATTGATGTTGATTTTTGCGATATTCGTTGAAAGGAAAGCTTAACTTGTGGCAAGAAGCATTGCGTTTAGTGCGTAATTGAGCTTTAAATTCTATCCACCAGGCAAATTCGGCCGTCAGTTCAGTGAAAAATTCCGCTGCTTGTTCACGGGTGTAGTTGATGCTTTTGATCGTTAGTTGTTCAGTGCTGGTTTGAAAATAATAAAGGGAGAGTTTCAGTTCGTCTAGATCATTTTGTTCCATTAAAATGTGGGCGTAAACTTTCGCTTGCCCAAAATAAAGAGTTAAGGTATTTTGACTCAGTTCCTCGTATGCTAAAGTCGAAGTTTTGATTTCACGGATCTCATCATAAACTTCATCGACTTGATGGATGGCATCTGCCCGGCCATGAATAGTCCATTCATTATCTGCCACTTGGAAGTTTTTTTTCAGATAGACTTCACTTTTGCAGCTTTGCTCCCAGTCTTTTTGTAATTTACGGTGGATCCGTGCTCCTTCTTGAGCGGTATTTTGCGAGCGGGCTGTTGCCGGGTTCAAGTCACCCCCACGCAGGATAAACTCCACCATTTGCCGGATCCCAATTGAATTTTGGTTCATGCTAGATTAACCTTTCGTTAGTGAATGTTCTCATCTAGTCTAGCATTTTTTTGCAAGAGCTGCACTGGGGAACGTTACCAAAAAGACGAACTTTCTAAAGTTCGAAACGGATATTTACATTTAATTATCTAAGTAGTATAGTATACAGTGTTTTGTGAGAGCGACATCTAGCAATAATGTTCGTGTTTAGCTCTTGAAAGAGGGGCTTCGTTCAGAACAAGAGAGTTTTGTACCTAGTCTTTAACAGCTCATGCAGCTTGGTGAGACAAACAGCCAAAAACGGGCAGGGCAAACTGTACATAGAGAAACTTTGCCAGAATTTTTCCGTTGACGCCAGCTTAAGGTCAGATCAGGTCTGCAATCTAAAAAGGAGTTTAGTATGAAAAATTCAATCGTTTCATTTTTTGGTATGGAGAAGTTGCACACTTCGATCAAAAAAGAGGTTTTGGCCGGTTTTACGACTTTTATTTCGATGGCATATATTTTATTCGTTAATCCTTCGATCTTAGGCGCATCCGGTATGGACAAGGGAGCAGTCTTTACGGCAACTGCTCTTTCGAGTGCTTTAGGCTGCGTTTTAATGGGAGTTCTTGCCAAGTACCCGATCGCTACGGCGCCAAGTCTGGGGATCAACGCTTTCTTCGCTTACTCTGTCTGCATTGGCATGAAGATCCCGTGGCAGACAACATTGGCCGGGGTTTTTGTGGCATCACTGCTGTTTATTTTATTGACGGTTTTCAAATTGCGTGAAAAAATCATCGATTCCATTCCTGCCGATTTGAAATACGCGATCTCAGCCGGGATCGGGTTGTTCATTGCTTTTATCGGTCTGCAAGGCGGTGGGATCATCGCCGGGGATAAATCAACTTTGGTCACCTTAGGTTCGCTTTCGGGTTCAACTTGGGTCACGATCTTTGGTTTGATCGTGACAGTGATCTTGATGGTCCTTAACGTGCCGGGTTCGATCTTTATTGGGATGATCTTATCTTCGATCTTTGGAATTGCGACAGGCTTTATTTCGATGCCGCATACCTTTGTTTCAAGTATTCCAAGCATGTCGCCAACATTCTTAGTCGCGTTAAAACATGTGGGTGATATTAACTCCTTACAAATGGTTGTGGTCGTCTTGACGTTCTTGCTGGTTACTTTCTTTGATACGGCGGGGACCTTGGTCGGTTTGGCTCAGCAAGCCGGATTCATGAAAGACAACAAAATGCCGCGTGCTGGGAAAGCTTTGATCTCCGATTCGACTGCGATGTTAGCCGGTTCCTTATTCGGGACATCTCCAGTCGGGGCATATGTTGAATCATCTGCTGGGATCGCTGTTGGCGGCCGTTCGGGATTGACTGCGGTTGTCACCGGCCTGCTCTTTATTGTCGGCATGTTCTTCTCACCATTATTGGGTGTTGTCACTTCCCAAGTGACTGCACCGGCACTGATCATCGTGGGCGTCTTGATGGCTCAAAACATGGCCAAAATTTCTTGGAATGAGATGGAGATCGCGATCCCTTCGTTCTTGATCATCGCTGGAATGCCCTTGACGTATAGTATCGCTGACGGGTTAGCCTTGGGCTTCGTTTTGTATCCGATCACCATGGTGGCGGCTAAACGCGGTAAAGAGGTTCCTGCTTTGATGTATGCGATGTTCTTTGTCTTCTTGATTTTCCTGTGGATCTTAAACGTCGAATAACAAAAATAGTAACTTAAAGAGGGTAAAGTTCTTAGAAAACTAAGAATTTTGCTCTCTTTTTTTGACTTCTTAGGCAGGAATTAATACCAGATACGTCAGAGGACTTTCTTTTTGCCAACTTTCATAGTTAAATTAAATTATTGTCAGGTGGAAGCGGGGGGAAACGAGTGAAAATCAAAGTTGAAGTTGATGAAAAACTAGCTGACACGGAAATCGTGATCCGAACACCGCGGCTAGACGAACACATAGCGCAAACAGTCAAAGAAATTTCGCGCCAAGTGAAAACGGCACCGCAAATCGATTTTTATCAAGCAGGTGTGCGCTATTTTCTGGACCTGGATAAGATTTTATTTTTTGAAACAGCAGACCGAAAGGTGATCGCACATACAGCAGAGAGTACATATGCTGCTTCACTCAAACTTTATGAACTTGAAGAAAGCCTGCCGCGTGTCTTCGTGCGGAGTTCCAAATCAACAATCGTTAATTTAAAACAGATTTTTTCTGTTGATCATTCTTTACGCGGAAATTTAGTCAAATTTCGCAATAGTCATAAGCAGCTATATGTTTCGCGCAGTTATTACCAAGAATTCAAGCATCGTTTAGATGAAAGGAGTCGTTTAATTTGAAAAAAAGCAGATGGTTTTGGGGGAGCTTTGCCCTCATTGGAGCAGGTGTTTTACTGGGAAGTCAAGTCGGCTGGTTTTCTTATTCATTTAGTCCAGCCAGCCTTGTTCTGACGCTGCTGTTAGCAGCAACGCTGATCACTAGTCTGGTCAGTTTATGGTTGACGGGGATCGTTTTTTCGCTAGCCGGATTAAGCATTATTTATGCTGTGCCCTTGCATTTGACCCAGCTTTCAACCTGGATGATCTTATTGATCGCGCTTTTGTTTGATATTGGTCTCTCCTTGCTCTTACACCCATTTTTAAAACGCCGGCACAAAAGCAGAGTTACAATTATCAATGGACAGGGAAATAAGCAAGAGGTTCATATTGAAAAAAATATTCATCAGCGTCACCGCGACATGCATAATGATGATAATGAGAGTAAGTTGTTTTTTGCGGATAAAGTTTCTTCCAGTACGCGTTACCTGCACAATAAAAACTTAGAGGAGGTCACCTTTGATGTTAGTATGGGGGAACTCAAGGCTTTTTTTGATGACGTTGAACCGGCGGGACCTGAGTTGACCATTAACTTGAATGTTATGATGGGAGAAGCCCAGCTTTTCATCCCGCAAGAGTGGGAAATTTCCAATGAATTGGACTATAGTGTCAGTTCGATCGATCTCCCTGCAAAACCTGAGCTTAAGACTACCATGGTTCATTTACGTGGGAACGTTAACTTTGCCCAAATAAGTATCGTCTACATCTAAGTCTGATCATCCTGCCTGTGACCTGATCAGGCAGGATGATTTTTTTCTCTAGCGAGGGTTGTGGACTTTCAGACGTTGGTAGATTTCCGGCAGGGTCAGCTTCGCCGGTACAGAGGCTGCAAAAGGGCAATTTGTCATTTTAGAAGAGCCTTCTTTCTTTGGCGAGATTTCAGTCACAAGGGTGTTTAACCAGTTGTTGAAAATGTATTCTTTTCTATTATATGGCATAATATTATTAATAGAACGGACATTAAACAGATCGGTCAGTGAAGCTGACAAGATCGTCCTAAAAGTTAAGGGCGTTAATAAATGGCTATTTTTCTCAGCAGAGGTAGTGTAAAATTAGTGATGTAAGAATCAAATTAGGTGGGGTAGATGAGCGATGGCAGCAGGTAAAATTATTCTTTCAGTAATGGTCAGTGTGGACGGCTATGCATGTGCGATCAACGGCAGCACCTCACTGCTGCGTCAGTATTACCAAGAGTTTGTTCCAGCTGGAGTCGAGTTGTTAGCTCCTAAAGATTGCGGAGCGGTTTTATTAGGCAGGAAAGCGTATGAGCAATATGGGGACGAAGTCAAAAAGCTGGCTGGATCCGGGATGCAGCTGATCGTTGCGACTCGCACCAAACTGCAAACTCCCAAGAGTCTCATCTTGGTCAAAGGGGACCTGAAACAGGCCTGGCAGAGGATCCAGAAACGGCTGCAATGCAACCTGTGGGTCTTAGGCGGTCCCGATGTGATCAACCAGTTGTCAAGCGTTAATGCCCTCGATGAGATCCGTCTCACGACCGTGCCCGTTCAGCTAGGCGGCGGCATCCCGCTCTTTGACCCGGATTTACAACGGCCGGAGATGACACTGCAGAAATTGGAACAATATGGGGGGTTAACCTATTCAGTATGGCAGAAAAAATAGGCGACACTAAGAAGAGTCAGGAAGATGAGCTGCTTGTCTATCGGAAAGCTTTGGGACATAAAGCGATGAATTTGTTTCAAGTTGAGATGAATCATCTTAGGCAAGACTCAATGCTCATCACCAACCGCCAGGATGAAACCAGCCCCCTGGGAACCAAAAAACCGCGGATCATAGTGCGCGCAGAAAATGTTTTGGCCCGAATCGCGCGCTTTTCTGACGACAAGTCACTGGGAGTAATGAATTTTGCAGATCCGCTGCAACCGGGCGGACACTTCCAGGATGGGATCAATGCGCAGGAGCAAACGCTGTGTCGTAATTCTTTTTTGTATCCTGAACTAATGAAGTTTCAACAGACTTATTATGCCGTTAACCGCCGTAACGACAACGGCTTTTACTACAGCAGGTCGTTGATCTACTCTCATCACGTTAAAGTTTTGCGCGATGAACGGGAGTATGGTCTGGCGAATCATTATCATTATCCTGATTTTGTTTCGATCGCAGCTCCCAATTTGGCTGCGATGCAAAAGGCTGGTCTGCCCATCAGCAGGCAGCACGTGGAAGTCGATCTTTATGACAAAATTTTGCGGACACTGCGTGCTTTTAAAAATGAGCGCGTTCGTAATCTCATCTTGGGCGCATTTGGCTGCGGGACTTTTGCCAATGATCCCGCAATGACCGCTAAGCTTTTTAAAGATGTCATCGAGCGAAATGAATTTGCGGGAGCATTTGACGAGATCTATTTTGACATTTTAGATGAACCAGCGGTTGCTGAGACTTTTACGCAGTTCTTATCCAGTGCAAAACTAAAATTAAAAAAATAAAAAAGGATCGGTTCTGATCAGCCGATCCTTTTTTGTACCGCTAAGTACAAATGATCCGATAAGAATTGTGGCAACCAAGCTTAACCAAGCTTTTTGGCATCCTGATCAAGTTTAGCGAAACCTGAGCCCTTGGCAGCTTGCGGCTGCTTAGCACGTTTTTCCAGAGCCTTTTGGGCCATAGCCTTGCGTTCTTCCTTGCTGAGCTTTTTAGCCATGTTTCTTCGCCTCTTTTCAATTGCACAACATGAGACTTCCTCATCTCGCTTTCATTATAGGTCGTTGTATAGTAGATTTAAAGAAATAAGGTGTTTTTATTTTGGACATCACTTTTTGGGAGGGATTGAATGCTAACTTTTAAAAAATCTCATGATCTAGACAGCCAAGTTTACGCGGATGCAGTTCGGATCCGAACTGAGGTCTTCGTTACTGAACAGCATGTTTCACAAGATGAAGAGCTCCAAGGCGAATTGGGACCGCTGTATTTTGTCGGCTATCTAGGTGCAAAGCCGGTAGTTACTGCGCGTGTGCTTAAAGAAGCGGCACAAACCTGGCATGTCCAACGGGTCGCTGTGATCAAAAGCTGTCGAGGCCAACAAGTGGGAGCTCAAATTTTGGCTGAGATCGAGCGGACTGGAAAGAAGTACGGTATCAGCCGGCTGACTTTGGGTGCGCAAGATCAGGCACAGAAGTTTTACTTAAAACAGGGTTTTACAGTTGAAGGTGCAGGCTTTTTAGATGCCGGGATCCCACACCATACTATGAACAAGCATATTGGCAGTGCAGGAAACCAGACAGACTAAAAAAATAGCTTGAAAAATTTTAGTTTTAAGAGTAAGCTATATTTATGCGATGAGTCGAGAACAACCGGACGGCTAATAGTCGTTGCGCAGATGCGCCTAGCGGTTTGATCGAACCGGGACACTTTTTACTGCCGGAATGCAGCGTGCCTGAGTTTCAACATTGTGGAGTGTTTGAGCTCTGTTTATTTAACAATAAGCACCGGATTTTGGCCTGAGTAAAAGTCAACTTTTACTCGGGCTTTTTTAATAAGTCCGGCTTGGCTGCTGCTTTATTTAAAACAGGACCTTTCTGTGATAAAATAGCGAATGGTAAGAGTGTCGCGGCTTGAAGCCGACGATTGATCGAAGGGAAGAAATCAGTTATGAAAATGCAATTAGCAGAAATTGCTCGTGCACTAGAAATTGAACCGCATGCGAGCTGGGATGATATTACGGTCACCAACGTTAGTTTTGATTCGCGCAAGATCACTGCGGGGGCACTGTTCATTCCTCTCATGGGGGAAAATGATGGGCATCAGTATGTTGAGGCGGCCAAAAAAAATGGTGCTGTTGCAACTCTGTGGCAAGCAGATCATGGTAATGAACCAGTGGACCTGCCCAGATTAAGAGTTGCGGATTCATTAAAAGCTCTGCAAAAGCTAGGTCATTATTATTTGCAAAAAATCAATCCACGGGTGGTTGCTATTACCGGCAGCAATGGTAAGACAACGACTAAGGATATGACCGCGGCTGTTCTTTCTACCAGATTTCATGTGCAAAAAACACCAGCCAATTTTAACAATGAAATTGGGGTCCCGATCACATGCCTCACGATGGAGCCGAATACAGAAGTTCTGGTTGTTGAACTTGGGATGGACCGTAAAGGACAGCTTGAGCTGCTCAGCCAGCTTGTTGAGCCTGATGCAGCAGTGATCACGATGATTGGCGAAGCCCACATTGAATTTTTTGGCAGCCGAGACAAGATTGCCGATGCCAAGATGGAAATCACTCATGGCCTAAAGGAAGACGGCTTTTTCATTTATAACGGCGATGAGCCTTTGTTGACGACACGGGCTGCAGAAAATTCCAACCAGCAGTTGACTTTTGGCTTGCAAGAAACAAATGACTTGCAGGCGCAAAATATTGTGGGCCATGAGAGTTCGACAGAATTTGAGGTTGCAAGTTACCCTGGATTGAAATTCAGCATCCCAATGCTAGGCACTTACAATGTCAATAATGCCTTGGCGGCACTGAGCGTCGGCCAAATTTTTCGGGTCGATCCAGCCAGCATGCAGCATGCTTTGCGAGATTTACGGGTGACTGAAAACCGGGCTGAATGGGTCCAAGGCAGCAAGGGGGAAAAGATCCTTAGTGATGTTTACAATTCTAACCCGACCGCCGCTAAAAAAGTGATCGAGGCCTTTAGTCAAATCAAGACTGATGGTCAAAGGATCATCGTCTTAGGTGATATGCTTGAACTGGGTGAAGCCTCACCGGCAATGCATGCGGGTCTGGCAGAAGTGATCGATCCAGCTCAGATCAGCAGTGTTTATTTATGCGGCGATCTGATGGAAAACCTGGCGGATAGCTTGCAAAACAAGTTTGCACCAGAACATCTGCATCACTATGGCGTGGCAGATAAAGAATTGTTAGCCCGTGATCTGTCGGCTGAACTCACCGGTAATGACATTGTCATGATCAAGGGTAGTCATGGGATCGCCTTAGAAAAAGTTTTGGCTCAGCTAACTAATAGTTGATTTACATCTTTAATAGTGCTACTATTTTAAGGATACGTATTTAATATAGCGACTTTGCAAGACAGAAGTAGGAAGACTCCAACAAACTGTGTTGTAAAGTTAGACCTGCAAAAGAATCCAGGTCGGTAACAACTGCAACAAGCAGTGTAGGAGGAAGAAGTATTTGAAATTTAGTGAATTAGGCTTAGATGCCGATATCTTAAAGGCCATTAAGCGCAGCGGCTTTGAAGAAGCTACACCGATCCAAGAGGAAACTATCCCTCTGGTTTTAAAGGGACAAGACGTGATCGGACAAGCACAGACAGGTACGGGGAAAACAGCAGCATTTGGTTTGCCGATCATCCAGCGCATGGATACAGCTAAACATCAGATCCAAGCTGTGGTAATCTCGCCCACGCGTGAATTAGCGATCCAGACGCAAGAAGAACTGTTCCGTTTAAGTAAGGACAAGCGGGGGAAAGTTCAAGTTGTTTACGGCGGCGCCGACATCAGACGCCAGATCCAGAACCTTAGGAACCCACCGCAGATCTTGGTTGGGACACCCGGACGTGTGTTAGACCATATGCGTCGTAAAACAGTTGATTTCAGTCACGTTCAGACGTTGGTCTTGGATGAAGCTGATGAAATGTTGGATATGGGCTTCTTAGAAGATATCGAGTCGATCATTTCCGCTGTTCCAGATGAAAGACAGACTTTGCTCTTTTCAGCCACCATGCCTAAACAGATCCTAAGGATCGGCGAGAAATTCATGACAGATCCAAGTGTGGTTAAGATCAAGGCTAAAGAGCTGACCACCGATTTGGTCGATCAATTTTATGTTAAAGCACGTGAATTTGAAAAATTCGATACAATGACGCGAATCATTGATGTTCAAGCACCTGAACTAACGATCATTTTCGGCCGGACCAAACGACGGGTCGATGAATTATCCAAGGGCTTGGAAGCTCGCGGCTACAACGCTGCCGGGATTCACGGTGACTTGACTCAACAGCGTCGCATGTCGATCATGAATAAGTTTAAAGCCGGTAAATTGGATATCTTAGTAGCGACTGACGTGGCTGCACGTGGACTGGATATTTCAGGTGTGACGCATGTCTATAACTATGATATTCCGCAAGATCCTGAAAGTTATGTTCATCGGATCGGACGGACCGGTCGTGCAGGACATCATGGAGTTTCTGTCACCTTCGTGACACCAAATGAAATGGATTATCTGCGCGTGATCGAACGTCTGACTAAGAAACGGATGTCGCCTTTGAAGCCGCCGACAGAGCAAGAAGCTTTTATTGGCCAAGTTTCATCCGCGTTGGATGCAGTTAAAGATCTGATCGAAGACTCTGATAGCGACAAGTATGAGGCACAAGCAGAAGAGCTTCTCGAGAAATATGATGCTAAACAGATCGCGGCTGCTTTGTTGAATGAGCTGACTAAAGATGACGCTCAAAACGTACCAGTCAAGATCACACCTGAACGACCATTGCCGCACAAGAAGGGCAAACGTTCCTCTGGCGGCTACAATCATGGTCGTCGCGGCGGTGGTAAGTATAATGATCATCGCAGCGGACATAACGGCGGCGGATATGGCAACAAAGGCCGCTCAAAAAAGAAGTATGATCGTGATCAATCAGCTAAGAGAAAATATACGATCAGAAAGAAATAGTTTGACACGAAGTCGTTAACATCTTGTTGACGGCTTTTTTCTATGCACAAAAATTTGTTGGGCAGAAACTAAACATTCACTGAAAATTTTGCTAAAATAAAAAGAAACTAATGCGGATGAGGAGGACGATCCATGATTATCGGATTGGGAGTGGACATCACTGACCTAGATCGAATCAGAAGTGCCAGTGATAAAAGCAGCCACTTTGCTCGCAGAGTACTGACAGAAAATGAGATGGAAGCATACCAAGCGCTGGTCCCGCGCAGACAAGTTGAATTTCTCGGCGGCAGGTTTTCGGCTAAGGAATCTTTCAGCAAGGCTTACGGGACAGGAATTGGCAAAAAAATCGGTTTTCAAGATATCGAGATCTTGTCAGATCAAGCAGGCAAGCCGCAAGCTGTGTGTCCCTTGCTCAAAGACGATGTCAATGTGCTGGTTTCGATCTCGCACACAGCGCAACTGGTAATGACTGAAGTAATATTAGAACGATAAGGAAAGATTGGTGGAATTATGGTCACGGGAAGACATAGAGGAACTAAGGCTGTCATTGACTTGGGAGCGATTTATCATAATGTGAAAGAGGAAAGTGAACACCTGACTTCACAGCAAGAATTATTCGCAGTTGTGAAAGCCAATGCTTATGGTCATGGTTTGATCCCAGTTGCTCAGGCGGCTAGTCAAGCAGGAGCAGCCGGTTTTTGCGTCGCCCTGATCGATGAAGGTCTAGCCTTGCGCCAAGCCGGTTTTACTCAGCCAATCTTGATCTTGGGTGTAAATAGTCCCTTGGAAGCTGTGCTAATGGCGCAAAATGACCTAGCTGCTGCAGTCGGCGATGTTGCTTTTTTTGAGCAGGCAGCGCCGTTCTTAAAACAAGCTGGGCTGAAATTGAAAATTCATTTAGCTCTTGATACTGGGATGGGGCGAATTGGTTTTCGGACCGCAGAAGAGCTGACTGCAGCATTAGCAGCTGTGAATCAGCTGCCAGAGCAATTTGACTTTGAAGGGATCTTTACCCACTTTGCGACCGCAGATACTGCGGACCAAAGCTATTTAAAGAAACAGACTGTTGCTTTGGAACAAATGTTAGCTGTCGTCAAAAAGCGCCCACGTTACGTTCATTTTGCTAATACTGCCGCTGCTTTTTGGCATCCGCAGTATCAAGGAAATATCATTCGTTATGGGATCGGGATGTATGGCTTGAATCCTTCTGGGACAGAATTGAAAGAGCCAAGGAACCTGCAGCCGGCACTTGAATTAGTCAGCCAGCTTGTAGCAGTTAAACAGATCAAAGCGGGAGATTCAGTTGGTTACGGGCAGACGTACACCGCGCAAAATAATGAGTGGGTCGGGACGGTCCCATTGGGTTACGCCGACGGTTGGTCCCGGCGGATGCAGGGCTTTTCTGTGCTGGTTGACGGCAAATATTGTGAGATCATCGGCCGCGTTTGTATGGATCAGTTCATGGTACGCCTGCCGCAGCGGTTTGAACTGGGAACGAAAGTGACTTTGATCGGAAAAAATAATGGGCAAGTAATCACAGCTCAAAAGGCAGCAGAACATGCCGGGACGATCCACTATGAGATCCTTAGTGCGTTAACTGAGCGGGTTGAGCGGCAATATGTCTGGAAAAACAGGGAAAATGATGTTTGAAATCAGGCGAAAAAATAAAAGTGTCCCTGGTTTTCATGCAAGCACCAGCTTGAATAATGATGATCCATTAAATCGTCGCAGTTTAATTTTTGTGAAATAAGTGGTATGATTTAAGTCACTTGATAGAGATATTGGTGGGGGAGCTTATGCAAGATAAGAATGGTGAAGCACAACAAGAAGTACTGAGTCAGCAGGAGTATCAAATGTGCTGTGATTATTTTTCGCTCACTGAACAGGAGCTTTTTGACGATCATGTATTGTGGGAGCAGGTAATACACAGATGGGGCGAAATGCGGAGCTTGGCTTTGGGATATTGTGAGATGGCTGAGATCAATGAAGCGCTTTGTCAGGAATTTTTGCCTTGCGATAAAGATTTAAGTGTAATTTAATTAAGAATGTAAGAAGAAAGGGGGGACAGTGAATGACAGAAAAGGAAATTAAACGTGGCGATATCTATTACGCAGATCTTTCGCCAGTGGTTGGCTCAGAACAAGGTGGGATGCGGCCGGTTTTGATCATTCAGAATAATGTCGGAAATAAATTTAGCCCAACGGTGATAATTGCAGCGATCACTTCGAAGATCGCCAAGCCTAAGATGCCGACCCATGTTGGCCTGAAAAAGTCGCATGGCGGTCTGGAACGCGACTCGGTAGTTCTGTTAGAACAGATCAGAACGATCGATAAACAACGCTTGCGTGAAAAAATCATGCGGTTAGACGCACATAATATGAATTTGATCGACCAGGCTCTCGAGGTCAGTGTGGGTTTATCCCCAGTACATAAAAGCAAGCGCTGATTTGCAGTGAAATACATAGAAAAATGACTGCTTTCTTTCCTGCCTGGATCAGGGATAAAAATGACCAGCCGGTTTGAAGTTTGCAAGAACAAATGATAAAGGAGGAAAATAAGCATGTTTCGGGCACAGATCAATGCTAATGCACCACTGCAAAAGGGTTCAGGGAAAATGACGGTCGAGTTGCCATTCGTGCCGCATGCCGGAGACTTTTTGCTCCTCGGCGAAAATCAAGTCCAATGGAAGGTTTTCAAAGTGACTTATATTGTTCATGATGATTTTCATCCGAAACGGGATTTCGTTGACCTCGTGATCGAGGTCAGCCAAGCTGAAAAATAATCCGGTCCAAAAGGATCAAGAGCTCAAAAAATAACTCTCTGCCAATTAACTGCTGGCAGAGAGTTATTTTATATTGCAAATTATGCTTGCAGGTCCTCGATTTCTGGAACTTTGAAGTTTTTACGTTCAAGATTAGCGACGATCTTATCTAGTTTTTCTTTAGTGACATCAGCTGGTAAGGTGAACATGGTTCGGTGGACTAATTCACCGGCTTGGACGTCAAGAGTAATACAGCTGGAAATTGAGGTATACTTAGTGATGATCTTAGACATCTCGACCAGATCTCCGCGCTCATCACTGGAAACAACGGTCAAAACGTAACTGCCGATGTTGACGTTCCAAGATTGTGACAGCATTTCCAGTAATCTGTTATGTGTCAGGATGCCATAGAAGTTATTCTTCTCATCCAAGACAGTAATGTAAGGCAGGTCACGGATCGTAAAGAAGACGCTGAAGAAAGCAGAATCTAAGGAAATAAATTTAGTGGCGTTCTTTAGCAGGTGGGTGACAGGCAAAGCCATGTCGCCGCCGCGTGATTTATGGCGGTAGATGTGCATTTTGTAGATGTTGCCGCGGAAAATCTTGCCGGTCTTATCTAAGATCGGCACACACCGGTAGCCAGAATCTTCTAAAACATCTAAGGCTTGTGCTAATGTGAAGTCTTCTTGCACAGTAGTCAGTTCATTTTTTGGTTTGATCAGAGTTTTTAACAGCATATGCTTTCCTCGCTTTAACGAATAAGATTATAAAACAATGATAACATATTCTTCAGCCTGCTGACTATCAAATAAGTGTTGGCGGACACAAATAATGGCCTGAGTACAAAAAAACAATGACCTAGTCTCCTAAGTCATTGTTTGTGAATAATTAAATTGTTAATTATTTTGCTTGGCTCTTTTTCAAGTTGTCCAAACCGTCATTCAAAACTTTTTTCAAAGTTGTAGCAGATGAAGTCATCTGATCTTGTTCTTTTTTGCTCAAAGGAACTTCAACGATCTGGTTAACACCGCTAGCATTAACAACAGCAGGTGTTCCGATATAGATATCGTTCAGCCCATATTGACCATCCATATAGACGGAAACTGGCAAAACAGTATCTTCGTCACGTAGGATAGCACGGGAGATCCGGGCTAAGGCTGCTGCGACACCATAGAAAGTAGCACCTTTCTTTTGGATGATCGTATAAGCTTTATTGCGGACATCGTTTTCCATGTCTGCTAAAGTCTGTTCTGAAATGTTGTGTTCATTGGCCCAATCTAAGAAAGGAACGCCGCCGATCGTTGCTGAAGAGTATGCAGCAAATTCTGAGTCACCATGTTCACCCATGATATAAGCATGCATTGAACGAGGATCTTTGATGTTAGTCAGATCTGACATAGCGACACGTAAACGTGCAGTATCCAAAGAAGTACCTGAACCTAAAACACGTTCCTTTGGAAAACCAGAGAATTTCCAAGTAGCGTAAGTCAAGATATCAACAGGGTTAGCAGCTACCAAAAAGATACCTGAGAAGCCGGAATCAACAACAGGCTTAACGATTGAAGATAAGATGTTTAAGTTCTTGCTGACAAGGTCAAGACGTGTCTCACCTGGCTTTTGTGGTGCACCAGCAGTGATAACAACTAAATCAGCATCTGCACAATCTGAGTATTCTGCTGAGTAGATTTTTTTAGGGTAAGTGTAGCCTGTAGCATCGATCAGATCTAGGGCATCGCCTTCTGTACGTTCTTTAATAACGTCAACGATCCCAATTTCTTCTGCAATTCCTTGAATAGCCATGGCATATGCGTAACTGGAACCAACAGCTCCGTCGCCGACTAAGATAACTTTTTGATGATTTTGTGTAATTGACACAATATATCGTCCTTTCTCATTAAGTGACATTTTTAACACACTGATAGTATAACATGTTTTCTGAAAGTTTGAGAATTTATTTTCAAAAAAGAAGCATTTTTTTCAGGATGCCTAAGCGGATGTGCTATAATAGGGACTTGAAAACGCAATTAGCTGAGGGTTTTTCTAATCCCCAGCTAATTTCTGTCGCACCGCATTGCTGTAAGCGTTTTAAGGAATGCATTGAAATAAGTATGATGCTACACAAAGCAAAAAAACAATTAATGAAGGATGTTACAAAAAATGAAAATGATCGTTGGTTTAGGGAATATTGGGAAAAATTATGAAAATACACGGCATAACATCGGCTTTGCGGTCGTTGAAGAACTTGCTCACAGAGCAAATGTCTCTTTTGACAAAGAAAAATTTGAGGCTTTGATCGCGACAGCATTTATCAACAATGAAAAAGTGCTGCTGGTTAAACCAACGACTTTTATGAATGATTCTGGCAGAGCAGTTGGACCATTAATGAATTATTTTGATGTCGCAGTTGAAGACTTGATCATAATTCATGACGACATGGACTTGGAGTTAGGTCGGATCAGATTACGACAAAAAGGTTCTGCTGGCGGGCATAATGGTATCAAGAGCATTATCGCTCACACTCATACCCAAACCTTCAAACGGATCAAAGTTGGGATCGGCCATCCCGCCCAGATGACTGTGGTCAACTGGGTCTTGTCGACCTTTACCGCAAACGAGCGGCCCTTGATCCAAGCAGCGATCGACCATGCCAGTGACGCAATTGAGTACTGGCTGGCTGGAAACACCTTTATGAACGCAATGAACCAGTTCAATTAGCCAATTATTTGGTGCTTACTTTATAGGAGGAAATTTAAATATGCAGGTTACGGATCTATTTGGAAAGATCCCTGAATACCAAAAATGGCAGGCAGACTTAACGAGCGGGCATCACTTGCTGACTGGTTTGAGCGGCTCAGCGAAAACTGTGATGCTAGCCGAGTTGTTCTTACAAAAACAGACCACTCAGCTGATCATTACGGATGACTTGTTTCATGCCCAGCAGCTCAGTGATGATTTGACAAACTTATTGGATGAAAATTCGGTCTTTTTATTTCCTGTCGATGAAATGATGGCCGAAGAGCTTGCAACCAGTTCACCTGATTTCAAGAGGCAACGTGTCTTGGCGCTGGAGGCTTTGCAGCAAGATAAACCAACGCTGATCGTGACTGCAACTGCTGGCCTGACAAGATTTTTGCCCCAGCCGCAGGTTTGGCAGGAAAGCCGGTTGAAACTAAAAGTCGGTGCGCAAATCGACTTAAAGGAAACCACCGCCTTGCTGACTACGATGGGTTATACGCGGCAGAAGATGGTTGAACGACCAGGCGATTTTGCGGTGCGCGGCTCCATTTTGGATATTTATTGTTTGAATGCGGATTATCCGGTTCGCTGTGATCTATTTGACACTGAGATCGATTCTTTGCGTTTCTTCGACGCTAGTGATCAGCGCAGTGTAGAAAATACTGAAGAAGTTTTAGTTCTCCCGGCAACGGATTTTATTGCACAAGAGTCTGAAGTAAAGCAAGCCGAGCAAGTGATCAAGCAGGCCTATGAAAAACAGCTTAGCCAGCTGCATGAAACAGAAGCGAAGCAGCGTTTGGAAACTAATTTTACCCCAATTTTCGCGGACCTTGCTGCCGGAATGCTGCATGACTTTGATCGGCTATTTGCCAGCGAAATCTTGGGCACAAAGACTAGTCTATTAGACTACCTGCCAGCTTCTGGTCTGGTAATTTTTGATGATTATTCACGGATCTTGGACAAAGAAAATGATCTGAACGCGCAAAATGCCGAATGGCTGACCGCCGAATTGGGACGGCAAAACGCGCTGCCCAATATGAATTTAGCCGCAGATGTTCGGGGACGGCAACGCGCTGATCAACACCCGCAGCTTTTCTTGTCACTGTTTCAAAAAGGGATGGGGCAGCTGCGCTTTACCCAGATGACAGACATTAAGGCACGGGCGGTTCAGCAGTTCTTTGGACAAATGCCGCTGCTCAAAACGGAAGCGGATCGTTGGCAAAAGCAAAAGCAGACCGTGGTGATCTTTGTCGCAAATAATGAGCGGCTAGCAAAAGTGTCGCAAACTCTGGACGATTTTGAAATTCCCAGCATTATGACTAAGTCCGATAGTTTGCAGGAACACGCGATCCAGGTCGTGGCAGGCAGCTTGCAAAATGGCTTTGAATTACCGCAAGCCGATCTTGTTATATTAACCGAGCACGAATTGTTTGCGAAAGCGACAAAAAAGCAGCCTAAACGGCAGACCATGAAGAATACAGAACGCCTGCGCAGTTATACTGATCTGAAAAAAGGCGACTTCGTGGTCCACGTCAACCATGGGATCGGCAAATTTATGGGGATGAAGACCCTCACAGTTTCCGGCAAGCATCAAGATTACCTGACGATCGATTACCAAGACGACGCGCAGCTGTTTATTCCAGTCACCCAGTTAGACCGCGTGCAAAAGTATGTTTCTTCAGAAGGAAAAACACCGCACGTCAACAAGCTGGGCGGTAGTGAATGGACCAAGACTAAGAAACGTGTTGCGGGTAAGATCGAAGATATCGCTGATGAGCTGGTCGAATTATATGCTAAACGCGAGTCTGAAAAAGGCTATGCCTTTGGCCCAGATGATCCTTACCAGGCTGAGTTTGAAGATGCCTTTCCTTACACCGAGACACCTGATCAGTTACGGAGCGCCGCTGAAATTAAGCAAGATATGATGAAACCCAAGCCGATGGATCGTTTATTGATCGGTGATGTGGGTTACGGCAAGACCGAAGTTGCCATGCGTGCGGCCTTTAAAGCGATCCAGGACGGAAAGCAAGTCGCTTTTTTGGCGCCGACAACTGTTCTGGCGCAACAACATTATGAAACTTTAGTTGATCGGTTCAATGGCTTTCCAGTTGAGATCGGGATCTTGTCGCGGTTTGTGACTAAAAGCCAAGCAGATGAGACGATCAAGGATCTCAAGGCTGGGATGTGTGATATCGTGGTCGGGACGCACCGTTTGCTATCGAAAGATGTCAAATTTGCCGATCTGGGTTTGCTGATCATCGATGAAGAACAGCGTTTTGGAGTCAAACATAAAGAAAAATTGAAGCAGCTCAAGGCCAGTGTTGATGTGTTGACCCTGACTGCGACCCCGATCCCACGAACACTTAACATGTCAATGCTTGGAGTGCGGGATCTATCTGTGATCGAAACGGCTCCGATGAACCGGTATCCGATCCAGACCTATGTGATGGAGCAAAATTATGGCGTGATCGTAGATGCGATCAAACGCGAAATGGCTCGCGGCGGGCAAGTATTTTACCTGCACAACCGTGTTTTTGATATCGAAAAGACCGCTGATGAATTACAGGCTTTAGTTCCTGAGGCTCGGATCGCCTATATCCACGGACAGATGACAGAAACTCAAATGGAACGGATCTTGTATGACTTTATTAACGGAGAATACGACGTTTTAGTGACGACTACGATCATTGAAACTGGTGTCGACATTCCGAATGCTAATACTTTGTTTGTAGAAAATGCTGATCGAATGGGTCTGGCGCAGCTCTATCAACTGCGGGGGCGTGTTGGCCGGTCCAATCGTGTGGCATATGCTTACTTTATGTATCAGCCAGATAAGATTTTGAACGAAGTTAGTGAAAAAAGGCTGGAAGCGATCAAGGATTTTACTGAACTTGGATCTGGTTTTAAGATCGCGATGCGTGACCTTTCGATCCGCGGAGCAGGCAATATTTTAGGCAAACAGCAGCACGGTTTTATTGATTCGGTCGGATATGATCTATACACCCAAATGTTAAATGAGGCCGTTGCCAAAAAACGCGGGAAAAATGTACCGACTAAGACTGATACTGAGATCAACTTGGACATTGAAGCATACTTGCCTGGAACTTATATCGAAGATCCGCGCCAGAAGATCGAGATCTATAAACGGGTGCGTCAATTCGAGTCACAGGAACAATATGTTGAAGTGCAAGACGATTTGATCGATCGTTTTGGAGAATACCCGCCAGAAGTGGCTGCTTTGCTTGATATTGGACTTTTAAAAATGTATTCTGACCAGGCGATGATCGAGTCGATCAAACAACAAAAAAAGAAGATCGCAGTCAAGCTCAGCAAAAAAGCTACTCAGACTTACAGTGCTAAACAGCTGTTGAAAGCTGTAGCTGAAACTAAATTTAATGCTTCACTAGAGCCGGATAAAGACCAAACAACACTTTCGTTAGTGATCCAGCCAAAGATGAATGAACAAGATATTTTGGAGCAATTACAAGCCTTGACGAAAAGTTTAGCAGCGCAAGCGGCAAAAATTCAGCAGAAAGTAGCAGAAAAATAGTGAAAAACGAGCAGATGAAAAAGACCATGAAAGGGGCACTGATCTTGACTTTAGCGGCAGTGACCGCCAAGGTTTTAAGTGCTCTTTATCGGATACCATTTCAGAATATTGTCGGCAACACCGGCTTTTACGTTTACCAGCAGATCTATCCGCTTTATGGGATCGGCATGACGCTGGCTTTAAATGGTCTGCCTGCTTTTATTTCCAAACTGGTCGCGCAAGAAGATGATGAAGAAAAGCAAGCGCAAGTTGCCGCGCGGCTTTTTGTGCTCTTAGCAGTTCTGGCAGTTCTGCTGTTTGGTCTCTTGCAGCTTGGGGCTGGGCTTTTGAGCAGGTTGATGGGCGACCCTAAACTCGCGTCGCTGATCACAAGTGTTTCTTGGATGTTTTTATTAATGCCGTTTTTAGCCAGTGCGCGTGGATATGGACAAGGAATATTTGATATGATCCCGACTGCGCTTTCACAAGTCAGTGAACAAATGGTCCGGGTCGGTTTGATCATTGGCGCGGCATTAGCGGCACAGCATTTAAGCTGGTCGGTCTATCAGACTGGTTCGGTCGCAATGTTGGCTTCAGTTCTTGGCGGCGCGAGTGCTGTCCTGGTCCTTTTGCCAACCTTGAGAAAATTTTTACGCTATGTGCCTGCTAAAAAAGCAAAAATCAGTTACTCGCTCTTGCTGAAAGCATTGTTTAAAGAGGGTGCAGTCCTCTGCTTATTCGCTGCTCTTATGGTATTATTACAGTTAGTTGATTCGTTTACTGTTCTCAAAAGCCTGCAGGATTTCGGTATGAGCAGTCAAAAAGCGAAATTCATCAAAGGGATCTATGATCGTGGGCAGCCTTTGGTTCAAGTTGGAATGACGGTTGCTTTGAGTTTTTCCGCGACACTTTTGCCTTCTTTGACCGCGACTTTAAAAGCCGATAAAAAAGAAGAGTTTCATGAAATTGCACAGACCATGCTGCACAGCGGGATCGCTTTGGCAACAGCGGCGTCTGCTGGTTTGATCAGTTTAATGCCGCAGGTCAATTTGCTGTTATTCGGTGATTCACAGCTGAGCTTGACTCTCTGCATTTATATTGTCAGCATTCCGCTGATCTCTACGCTCAGTATTTTAAACTCGATCCTGCAAAGTAAGGGGAGTTTTGGCGGAACTTGGTTGGCTGTGATCTTGACTTTAGCAGTGAAAATTTTCTTGAATAGTTGGCTGATCAGTCATATTGGGATCATGGGAGCTGCTTTGAGTACGGCACTAGGTTTGGTTGCTGGGATCGCGGCTTTGACCCTGATTTGGCCGCGAAATTACCGGGAACAAGGAAAGCGGCAGAGAAATTTTGGTATCAAACTGTTGTTGTGTGTGGCAGCGATGATGAGCGTTGTTTTTGGAGCTGCTTGGATCTGCCAGCAATTATTTCAGCTTGGGCGGCTTCAAGTGCTGATCTTTGTACCGTGTGCCGTTATTTTGGGAGTCCTTGTATTTGTCTTAACGGCGACTCAGACCCATTTATTCACTCTGGCAGAGTGGGAAGCTCTTCCAGGAGGAAGCAAGTTAGTTGCGAAAATAAATCACATTAAAAAACATCAATAAGGTGAGAAAATGCGCTTAGATAAATTTTTAAAAGTTTCACGGATCATTAAACGGCGGCCAGTCGCTAAACAGATCTCAGATCAAAAGAGGATCACTATTAATGGCAAGGTTGCCAAATCTTCAAGTGATGTGGCAATCGGAGATACACTGGTGATCAACTTTGGTAATAAAACCCTGACCTTGAAAGTTCGTGATATCAAGGATACGACTAAAAAGGATGAGGCAGAAGACCTTTACGAGATCGTTTCAGAGGATTATAAAGAAGACTATAGAATGTAAGGTTAGCGATAATTAACGGCCGGCAGATTTCTTAACTGGATTTACAGTTGGAGATCTGCCGGTTTTTTAGGTTGGTTTAAACTTTGCTGGTTATGATGAAGACAATTCATGATCCGTATTTAGCTGCAGGGGAGGAAAAAGAAAATGTTAAAAACCTTAGATCTGAAATACTCAAAGTTTGTCCAACTGATAGCAACATTGCTGTTTGGCAGTTATATTCTGTGCGTTTTATATCTGTGCTTTTACCCCCAGACTGCTGACCTAAGTACCGCGGCAACGGGACGTGTTACTTTCCATGTCCTGGGGCAAGCTCCCGTGATCTTAGAACCCTTCACCGAATTTTACGATATTAGTTTTTATTTAAATATCTTGATGACGATCCCAGCAGGCTGCTTTATTATTCTGTTGTTCCAAAAATATTTGGGTCGCGCTGAGCTGCTTGTAATAAGTATCGGGATCGGGGCAATGATCGAAGGAACGCAATTTTTGCTGGATAATTTAGGGTTAATGACGCGTTTCGTAGACATTAACGATGTCATAGCTAACATGGCGGGGGTATTGATGGGCTACTTGCTGGCTGAACTCTTTGGCCGTACAGCAAGGTACTTTTTGAAATAGAAATTAAAATTAAAGTGTTGCTCACTGCTTTGACAGGGACAGCACTTTTTGTTTTGTTTTCATGCTTGGGCGGCAGCCGACTAAAAAATTCTTAAATCGTTGGTCTGTAGTAGTTCTTAATGGCTATTTAAGCAAGCCTTTGCTATAATATAGCGGTATATAGGGGGAATTGTGCCAGCCATAGCAGCTTTGATTTGAGGGGGGTGTTTGCTGATGGCTCAAAAAAATTCAACTGTTAAAGTTTTAAATAACGATTATTACCGGCAGCAGACGACTGCTGCTAATCAGAAAACAGACGATGAAAGGCTGCAAAAAAAGCATCGCAGGCGTATGCAGCTGCTGTTAGCGGCGGCAATCGTACTAACACTGATCTGCTCGGTTCAGATCGTAAAAAATTACTTAAGTGCGCGACAGATCCAGGTCCAGACTCAGTCTGCTAAGGCTGAACTCAAGGGTCAAACAGAGCAGCAAAAAAATCTTGGTTTACAGGTCAAGCAGTTAAAAGACCCGGAATACTTAGAGAAGTTTATTCGCGAGCGCTATTTCTATTCAAAAAAGAATGAGACGATCTATAACTTACCGGAAAGCCGCTCACAGGGTGTGAACAACCAAAAATAACTGACTGTTTTGACGCAACTTACAGATGAGCAAAAAAGTGCGTTCTTTTCTAATTGCGACTGGTTTGTTATTTCTATACAAATCGGTCTAGGGTCGTGGTATACTACTTTATAGACATTATCTTAGGAGGAACAAAAATTTTATATGTCAATTGAAGTAGGTTCAAAAGTCATTGGTAAAGTTTCAGGTATTACAAACTTCGGTGCTTTCGTTGATTTAGGTGAACGTAAAACCGGTTTGGTCCATATCAGTGAAGTTTCTGACGGTTTTGTCAAAGATATTCACGATGTCCTTTCAGTTGGCGATGAGGTGACTGTGAAGATCCTCTCTGTTTCTGATGACAACAAGATTGCTTTGTCGATTCGGAAAGCAGCAGACTCACAGCAACAGCACAATCATGATAATCGGAGAAATGATCATCATGAAGAGAGCAACTCTAAACCTCGTCCGCATAACAATGGTGCTAAAAAATTTAATGAACGCTCAAATCATAACAATAAACGAGGTTATGCTTCGCACAAGCATGAAGCTGGCAAGGGAGATTTTGATTCCTTGTTGGCTGGCTTCATGAAACAAAGTGACGAACGTTTAACTTCATTGAAACGTAATACTGAAGGAAAACGTGGTGGTCGTGGTGGCCGAAGAAGCTAGCCTGCCGGGGTTTTATTCAGTTTAAAGGAGGTACAGCAGGGGGAACTTTGCCGTACCTTTTGCTTTATTAATAACTATTTATTTGGAGTTGGAGTCAGTGAATCTAGGTGCTCAATTTATTCAAATTTGGTCGCAGCTGGGGATCGGTCGACAGCGAGTGGTAGTGGCAGTCTCAGGCGGTGTTGATTCAGTTGTTTTGTTAGATCTGCTGCAAAAACTGCCAGTCGATCTTAGCCCCGAACTGATCGTGGCTAACGTTGACCATTGTTTGCGCACAGAAAGTCAGGCTGAGTCTGCCTATTTAAAAAAGTTCTGTGAACAACGGTCCTTGCAATTTGAAACGACACGGTGGCTGCCAGATGATCACCCGCAGACTGGGATCGAGGGAGCCGCCCGGGATTTCCGGTACCGTTTTTTTGCTCAAGTCATGAAAAAATCTGGTGCGCAGGTCTTGCTGACTGCTCATCATGGAGACGAT
The DNA here is from genome assembly GCF_003864415.1 of Ligilactobacillus salitolerans. Taxonomy (GTDB): domain Bacteria; phylum Bacillota; class Bacilli; order Lactobacillales; family Lactobacillaceae; genus Ligilactobacillus; species Ligilactobacillus salitolerans. The sequence continues at coordinate 7,028 of NZ_BFFP01000009.1, read as the reverse complement.
CAAGCTGAAACTTTTCTGATGAAAATGCTGCGGGGCGGGGATTTGGCTCAATTGACAGGGATCAAGTCAAAGCGGTCCTTTCACTCTGAGTTTACTTTATGCCGACCCCTGCTGTACTTTAGCAAGCAGCAGCTCTATTTTTATGCTCGGTCTAATCAGCTGACTTATTTTGAAGATCAGACCAATGCTAAAGATGACACATTACGTAATCGACTGCGACACCAAGCAGTTCCACTTTTGAAACAGGAAGATCCGCGTTTCTTGGAACATATTGCTTCGTTTGAGGAACAATTAGATGATGTACTTCAACTCGCAAAGGTTCGGACCAGGCAAGTGCTGGAGCTGCTTAAAGTGGAACAAGGCTACTCAGTTTCTCGTTTTCAGCAATTGCCATCTGCCGAAAAAAATGCCGCCTTGCGGGCATTAAGCGCAGAATTTTTGAGCGAGACCAATGATCAGCAGGTCCGAGAGCAGCGAGCCTTATTAGAAAATCCAGCCAAGCCGCAAGGAATGATCCGTCTAAAGCATAATTATGTTTTTATCAAAGAATATGATTATTTTCGTTTTGAACATGTGCAAAAGCAGGCTGACATTTCAATGGCGGAGTACCCTTTGCAATTGGGCCAGTGGCAAACATTAAGTGCTGGGGAAAAAATTGGCTTGTTTCCTGCCGGGACACCGATCTTAGCAAGCGATGATGTTTTGGAACTCGGACAAAAAGAGCCGCAGTTAACCGTGCGTCATCGACTGCCGGGCGATAAATTATTGACTGCTGCAGGCAAGCAAAAAGTTAAGAAGATCTTGATCGATCAGAAGGTCCCCTTTTGGCAAAGAGACCATACTTGGGTCGTTAGTCTTCAAGCAGGGGAGATCCTCTGGGTGGTCGGGGCAAAGAAATCTGATTTGTCACGACAAAGTGTAAATGATAAAATTCATTACATAGTAATTTATAGGAAAATAAGCAGGGAAAAGGGGTTACCTCATGAATAACGATATTGAAAAAATACTTTACAGTGCAGACGATATTCACGAAGTTGCAAAAAAACTGGGCAAACAGATCACTGCTGATTATGCTGACAAAAATCCGTTGGTTGTATGTATCTTAAAGGGCGCGATCTTATTTATGTCTGATATTGTGCGTCAGATCGATACATATTGTGAATTGGATTTTATGTCGGTTTCAAGTTACGGCAATGCTCAAGTCTCGTCAGGTTCAGTCAAGATCATTAAAGATTTGGATGTTTCAGTCGAAGACAGAAATGTCTTGATCATTGAAGATATTATTGACACTGGTCAAACATTGCAGACCTTGGTCGATCTTTTTGGTCACCGCAAGGCAAAGTCAGTTAAGATCTGCACCTTGCTGGATAAAAAGGAGCGTCGGGTCAAGGCAGTCAAGCCAGACTACATCGGTTTTAAAGTTCCTAATGAATTCGTAGTTGGTTACGGTCTTGATTATTTAGGACATTATCGCAATCTGCCTTATGTTGGCATTTTGAAGCCTGAAATTTACTCCGAAAATTAATAGTCAATAATAGTCAAAAAAGGTCAAATGTGATATGATGTTTTCAGTAGCCGAATCTTCGGCTGAAAAGTTGTAAGGAGGAAACCTATGAACAACAAGAAAAATGGACTACTAAAAAATAGTCTGTTTTATATTGTGATTTTCCTTGGAATAATGGGTGTAATGTACTATTTCTTCGGCTCTAAGTCGAATACAAGCACAGAACAGATCCAATCCAGTCAATTCATCACTGAACTTAAGAAGGACAACGTTAAAGATTTTACAATGCAGCCCTCCGGCAGCACTTATAAAATCAACGGAACATTAAAAAAAGCTCATAAGTCGGCAAAAACCAACAATGCTTTTAATGGTTTCGGCAACGTTGCGCCATCCGAAGTGAAGTCATTTTCTACCAATGTCTTGACCAATGATTCCTCGGTCAGTCAGATTCAGAAATATGCTCAGAAGAACGGCGTGAAGAATGGTGCTAAGGAAGAAGAATCCAGCAGCATTTGGATCCAATTACTAGTTTACTTATTACCAGTAGTCTTCATGATTTTCTTCTTCTATATGATGATCGGGCAGGCCGGTCAAGGCGGCGGCAACGGCAAGGTGATGAACTTTGGCAAGTCCAAGGCTAAACCAGTTGATAAAAAGAACAACAAGGTTCGCTTCTCCGATGTTGCTGGTGAAGAAGAAGAAAAACAGGAATTGGTGGAAGTCGTTGAATTTCTGCGCGATCCCCGCAAGTTCCTGTCCTTGGGTGCCCGGATTCCTTCGGGGGTCTTGTTAGAGGGTCCTCCGGGGACTGGTAAAACATTGCTGGCTAAAGCAGTTGCTGGTGAAGCTGGGGTCCCATTCTTCTCGATCTCTGGTTCTGATTTCGTGGAAATGTTCGTTGGTGTTGGTGCCAGTCGTGTACGTGACTTGTTCGAAAATGCCAAGAAAAATGCCCCTTCGATCATCTTTATCGATGAAATCGATGCTGTTGGCCGTCAACGCGGCAGTGGCATGGGCGGGGGTCATGATGAACGGGAACAGACCTTAAACCAGTTGCTGGTTGAAATGGACGGTTTCCAAGGCGATGAGGGAGTCATTGTGATGGCTGCTACCAACCGTTCCGATGTCTTGGATCCAGCCTTGCTTCGTCCAGGCCGTTTTGACCGGAAGATCCTGGTTGGCCGGCCGGATGTTAAGGGTCGTGAAGCGATCTTGAAAGTTCACGCCAAGAACAAGCCATTGGCTAAAGACGTTGATTTGAAGATGATCGCTAAACAGACTCCTGGTTTTGTCGGAGCTGACTTGGAAAACTTACTGAATGAGGCTGCTTTGCTGGCTGCTCGTCGTAACAAGAAAGCGGTTGACGCTTCGGACTTAGATGAAGCAGAAGACCGTGTGATCGCCGGGCCGGCTAAACGGGATCGTGTGGTTAATAAGAAAGAACGCGAGACTGTGGCTTATCATGAAGCTGGTCATACGATCATCGGTTTGGTCCTCAATGAGGCACGAGTTGTGCATAAAGTTACGATCGTACCGCGCGGACGTGCTGGCGGTTATGCGATCATGCTTCCTAAAGAAGACCAGGCACTGCTGTCTAAGAAAGATGCTGAAGACCAAATTGCTGGGCTGATGGGTGGTCGTGCCGCTGAAGAAATTATCTTCGGTGTTCAATCATCCGGTGCATCAAATGACTTCCAGCAGGCCACACAAATGGCACGGGCGATGGTCACTGAGTACGGGATGAGCGAGAAGCTTGGTCCGGTGCAATATGAAGGCCAAAGTGCAATGACAGCTGGTCAATATGCTGGTCAACCGAACTATTCTGGTCAGACTGCTAATGTGATCGATGACGAAGTGATCCGGATCTCTAATGAACAGATGAAACGGGCTAAAGAAATCATCGAGCAGCATCGCAAGCAGCATAAGCGTATCGCTGAAGCGTTACTCCAATATGAAACCTTGGATGAAAAACAGATCCTGAGTCTCTATAAGACGGGTGAAATGCCATCTGGAGAGCAAGACGAATTTCCAAGTGAAAAAGCCGCATCGTTTGAAGAATCGAAAAAGGCTTTGGAACGCAAAGAAGCAGAAAAACGTGCTGGACACCAGGGATCACAAGGTGACCAAGCTGAAGATAAATCAGCTGAACAACCGACTGAGACCTTCTATCCGGATGATGATCACAATCAAGAAAACTAGTTTGTGGTAATTCTAATAGTGGACGGACTTGATAAGAAGTTCGTTCACTATTTATTTTCTTTGAAATTCAAATATGCTACAATTTGACGGTGCGAACTGCAGGAAAGTGCCATTTCTTGCAGTCAAAAACTGTCAGGATAAATTAAAGAATGTCTGAAAAAATTAAAATATAACTATAGGTTTGAAATCACAGAACCCCCAATTAGCTCTTATGAGTCTGCTAATAGGGGCCGTGTGATAAAGGAGTAGGAGAAATGTCTGATTATTTAGTCAAGAGCTTGGCGTTTGGCGGTCAGTTGCGCGCTTATGCCGTTGAAGCAACGGAAACCGTGACTCAAGCGCAAAAAGATCATGATACTTGGAGCGCTGCTTCAGCTGCCTTAGGAAGAAGTCTAGTTGGCACTTTGCTGCTGGCTACTGCTTCATTGTCGGGTGATGAGAAGATGACAGTCAAGATCCAAGGCGATGGTCCTGTGGGGGCAATTGTTGTGGACGGCAATGCTCAGGGGACGGTCAAAGGGTACTTGCAAAACCCCCACGTGCATTTACCATTGAATGCCAAGCATAAAATTGATGTTAGGGGAGCCGTGGGGACCCAGGGAACTTTTTCAGTTACCAAAGACCTTGGCTTAAAAGAACCGTTTACCGGCCAAGTTCCATTAGTTTCAGGGGAATTAGGCGATGATTTTACTTATTATCTCGCTAAATCAGAGCAGATCCCATCTGCTGTGGGCTTGTCAGTTTTTGTCGAAAACGACAATTCAATTGGCAGTGCGGGCGGATTTATGATCCAAGTCATGCCGGGGGCAACTGACGAGGTGATCGATCAGCTTGAGCAGAAGTTAAAGGAGCTGCCGCTGGTTTCTTCGATGATGCAAGAAGGTCTGCATCCAGAAGAGATCTTGGCGAAAATCTTTGGCAAAGAAAACTTGCAGATCTTGGACAAAATGCCTGTCGGTTTTGAGTGTGATTGCAGTAAAGAACGCTTTGCAGAAGCTTTGGCATCCTTGAGTAGTGCTGATATTGAGCAAATGATCACTGAGGATCATGGCGCAGAAGCAATTTGTCATTTTTGCGGCAAAAAATATCAGTTTTCAGCAGAAGAACTGCGTCAAATCGAAATTAATGCGCGTGCTTAAGACCAGGAAAGATTAAAAGTTGATTTAATTTTAAAATGATGATGTGATATACTGTTTTATATGTGAAAGTGGAAAGAGAGGATATTTGATGGCTAATCAACAGTCAATGAATGATCAGTTGCGTGTGCGGCGACAAAAAGTAGACGAATTGTATGAAGAAGGGATCGCTCCGTTCGGACACAGATTTGAACGGGATTCTTACAATGAGGATCTACACCAAAAATACGAAGATTCAACTAAAGAAGATTTAAATGATAAAGGGATCACTGCAACAATCGCAGGTCGAATGGTTGCTAAACGCGGCAAAGGTAAGGTTGGTTTTGCTGATATCCAGGACCGGACAGGCAAAATGCAGCTATACGTGCGCAAGGATATCTTGGGCGAAGAAAACTACCATATTTTTAAGCGCTCAGACCTGGGTGATTTTTTGGGTGTGACAGGGGAAGTTATTAAAACTGATATGGGTGAGTTGACCCTGCGTGTCACTAAACTAACTTTCTTGTCTAAAGCTTTACGTCCTTTGCCGGATAAATATCATGGCTTGCAAAACGTGGAGCAGATCTATCGTCAACGTTATCTCGATCTGATCACGAACCGAGAAAGCTATGAACGCTTTGTTAACCGCAGCAAAATTGTTGCCGCAGTCCGCAACTACTTAGATGGGGAAGGCTTTTTAGAAGTTGAAACACCAGTGCTGCATAATCAGGCTGGCGGGGCTTCTGCTCGTCCCTTTAAGACACACCACAACGCATTGGACATTGAACTGTATTTGCGCATTGCACTTGAACTCCACTTAAAACGCTTGATCGTTGGCGGGATGGAACGAGTTTATGAGATCGGACGCGTCTTCCGTAACGAAGGGATCGATACCAAGCATAATCCTGAGTTTACAATGCTCGAGTCTTATGCTGCTTATTTTGACTTTACTGACGTGATGGATGAGACAGAAGGCATTTTTAAAGCTGCATGTAAAGTTGTTTCAGATGATAATACTATTGAGTACCAGGGGAGTCGCGTGGACTTCAACAAGCCATTCCGCCGGGTACACATGGTTGATATGATCAAAGAAGTTACAGGGATCGATTTCTGGCAAGAAATGTCCTTAGAAGAAGCACGCAAACTGGCTGATGATAATGGTGTTCATTACGAGCAGTATTGGCAAGTTGGACACATCATTAATGAGTTCTTTGAGCAATTCTGTGAAGATAAAATCGTTGATCCAACCTTTATCTATGGCCATCCAGTGGAAATTTCTCCGTTAGCGAAGAAAAATCCTGATGATCCGCGCTTCACTGATCGGTTTGAGTTGTTTATTTTGGGTAATGAGTATGCTAACGCCTTTACTGAACTTAATGATCCAATCGACCAACGTGCTCGTTTTGAGGCTCAGGCTAAAGAACGCGCAGAAGGTAACGAAGAGGCTGAAGGGATCGACGAAGACTACATTGAAGCAATGGAATATGGTATGCCTCCGACAGGCGGTCTGGGGATCGGGATCGACCGGCTGGTGATGCTGCTGACTAATGCAGCTTCAATTCGAGACGTCTTACTTTTCCCAACGTTAAGACCCGAAGAACGTTAAGCTTAATAATATGATATTAAACAAGTGCTGGTGTTTATAACGCTGGCACTTTTTTAAAATATTTTTTAAAATTGCTAAAGTCCGTTATTCGGCAGTAAACTGACGTTTTGCATGCAAAAATATGGACTGATCTTTATTAAAAAATGAACTTTAGCAGGTCAGAATGCTGCTAAGTTTGGTTTTAAAATTTAAGACCAACTAATTCTAAACAACGGATAGTTGACGAGTTCGTTAAATACCTGTATATTTATTTATGCTAATTGATTCGTTATTAGCTTTTTGTTTGCTGTGAGACGCGAAAATATCCACTTCTAAATTTATTTAAATTTATGGTTGACTTTTTTGCTGAGCGTGGTAAACTAATAAAGTTGTCACTTGCGAGTGATAACCGAGTAGATCTTTGAAAACTGAACAAAGTTTCGACAAATCAAATGTGTGAGGTCGCTTACCGAAAGGTAAGTGCAAACAACATTTGCGAAGTCAATTCGCTAGTAAAATTTATGAGTCACAAACTTTTAAAATGAGAGTTTGATCCTGGCTCAGGACGAACGCTGGCGGCGTGCCTAATACAGGCAAGTCGAACGCAATCTGTTAACAATGAGTG
>NZ_BFFP01000008.1 GCF_003864415.1 Ligilactobacillus salitolerans | reverse complement strand
CCCCGTATTGATGTTGAATAGCGTATGCGGTCATAGATTCAGCCTGAACCAGATTAATATAAAAGAGTTTCTCCTCTAACGTATATCTGAATCCATTTTTCCCCATAAAAATACTCCTCCCTAAAGTAGGCAAGCTTTAATTATTTAGCTTGTCTACCTAAGAAGGAGTATACCCCTCCTTGCTGGATATATTTTACCGCTTATTATAGCAAATTTTAGTTGTGTTGACTTTGAAAAAAATAGCACTAAATTTGCTCAGCGATACTTTGGCACTACGGAGTTTTTTTGTCTTATTTTTTATCAACCAATTTCTTGATCCCCGCAACAACCTGACCTACTAACAAAGCAGCGATAATTGTACCTTCGCGGATCCCGGTTAACGAATGAAATACTGCCAGAGCAAGTATCAAGGCTGCCACGACCATACTGCTATCGACCCAAATCTTCGCAGTTGGAAAGGGTATTTTGACCCCAATTGAAACAGCCCGCGCCAAACCTTCTCCTGGCATAATAATAGAATTAGATGAAATTTCTAAGAAAACACCAAAGCCTAATACCAAAACGCTGATCAGTGTCAATAACAGCTTTTGCCAATAAAAGTCAGGATGAATGAACGAGAAGACTTTAACGAACAAATTGATAAAAAGACCGAAAAATAAGCCCGGAAGTACTTGAAGGATATTTGTAAATGAAAAGTGGTTTCTTAAAAACAGGGCCTCGAAGCCGACGCAAACAAACATAAAAATAATTGTCCATGTTCCTAAGGATAACGGAAAAATGAAACTCAAGACATTGGGAATACTGGCGATCGGCGATGTTCCTAAGCTGGCGATCTTAGCTAAAGAAACTCCGGCTGCCATAAATATCAGAGCTAATGCTAGGATCACTAAATTTTTTAAGCGCAAGGCTTGGCGTAACTGATTTTGCATAATGAAAAGTCCTTTGATCTAGTTTGTATACTTTAATTCTAGTCCTATAAAAAACAGTTGTACACAATCAATATCAAAGGCTAATTGTCCTTTTTGGCCTTGAGAACTTTGTGAGCCCTCAGAAAGAGCTTTAATTTTTGCAAAACCAACCAAAACTTCACACATAGGCGTATAATACCTGCTAACTAAGAGGAGGCGGTCTGATTGACAGAACAGAACTTGACATTACGCGAACTGACCAGCAAGGATGATCAGGCAATTAAACAAATCGTGCAAAGCGTGCTGGAAGAATATCACGATGCATTGCCTGGGACGGCTTACTTTGACCCGGAACTTGGACGACTTTCCAGTTTTTATCAGGCCAATGCCAAACGCAAGTACTGGGTCGTTTGCCAAGGTTCCAAGGTCGTTGGAGGCGGTGGCGTGGCCGAATTTGATCAAACAGGAACAGCCGAAGTTCAAAAATTGTACTTGCTGCCGGAAGCGCGCGGCTTAGGCTGGGGCAAGAAATTGCTGCAGGCCGCAGAAAAATTTGCACGTAAACAAGGCTATCGCTCGCTCTATATTGAGACGATCTCCAATATGAACGAAGCCCAGGGACTATACGAGCACCTGGGCTTTAAGCGTTTGACAGCCTCCAAAAGCGGGACTGCACATACGACTTGTGATGTTTGGCTGGAAAAGAAATTGAGCTGAAGCCTAAGCTGCTGACTTGCGAGCACTTGGTAAGAAGAAGGAAGCAATGAAACCAACTAAGGCAAAGAGCAGCATCAGGATAAAGCTCCAATGAAAGCCCTGCGTTAAGCCCAAACCTGGACTGGTTTTGTACTGACCAGCAGCAATTGTCACGACTAGCATTGCTAATGCGGTCCCCAAAGAACCTCCGATTTGGCGCAAGGTGGACGAGGCAGCATTGGCATGGGCAGTTAGTTTGGGATCGATCAAGTTGATCCCAGCGGTGAAGGTCGTCATCATGGTAAAGGCAATGCCCACCATGCGCAAGGTGTAGCACGAAGCAATGAGTACCAGACTAGTTTTTGCGTTGAAAGAAAGCATCGGCAGTGTTCCGAGCAACAGGACAAAGTAACCGAAGAAAGAGAGCTTTTTGATCCCCAGTTTATCAAATAAAGCACCAGAAAGCGGGTTGCAGAGCACCATGACTAAGGCACCAGGCATCATGATCAAGCCGCTGGTTAGCGCAGATTCGTTTCTGGTTGTTTGTAAGTACAAGGGTAAAACCAGCTCGATACTGACCATAGCGATGTTGCTGATCATACTCAGCAGCGTGCATAAATCAAATTGCAGGTTTTTAAAAACGCGGATGTCCAAGAGCGGTGTTTCTAAATGGAGCTGACGCAAGCAGAAAAGGGCAATGACGAGTAACCCTAAGAAAAACATCACTGTGAGCCTGAGGTTGAACCGGCCAGTATTACCAACTTCCGAGAGGGCATAAAGCAGTAAACCGAAGCCCAGGATCGATTCAACAAATGATACCAGGTCAGTCGTTGCCTGCTGCGGTACGGTAATGTTTTGGACGGTGAAGACCGCTAGAATACCAATGACCGCACTGCATAAGCTCAGGACGATGAAAAGCATTTGCCAGTCGGAGTACTTTAAGATCAAGCCCGAAATTGTCGGCCCGACCGCTGGTCCAAAACCGATCACTAAGCCGGTGATCCCCATCGCCAAGCCGCGTTTTTCTGGTGGAAAGAGCAGTAAAATGACGTTTTGAATAAAAGGCATCAATCCGCCGGCCGCAACAGCTTCGATGATCCTGCCGGTCAATAAAAACGTGAAATTCGGGGCAAAAACGCATAGCAGTGACCCGCATAAGAAAATTACGATCATGGCTATGTAGTTGGTTTTTAAGTTGAAGGATTCGAAGATCCAGGCAGATAGCGGGATCATTAAGCCGACGATCAGCAAATAAGCGGTCGTTAGCCACTGAGCGGTTGACTGCTTGACTTGAAAAGCATCCATGATCGTGGGTAAAGCATTATTTAGAAAAGTTTCAGCCAGCAGGGCGGTAAAAGCTCCTGCCAATAAAACGGCCATCATGAGCGTTTTATTTTTGTTCGTTAATTTTTGCGGTTCAGTTTCCATGTTTTCTCCTTTTTTGTAGCAAGCTACAGTTTTATGGGAAAAATAACTAGAAATTTTGCTTGATCTTAGCCAAGATCTCTAGTAATTCTTGTGTTTCTTGCGGACTAAGCTGGCCAACTATTTTACGGTTGACATCCTCCATCACATTTCTGATCTCATTGATATGTTTAGCTAATAACTGCGCACCTTGATCTGTTAAGAGCAAAGTAACTTGTCTTTTGTCGTTTGCGAGCTGTCCCAGTTCGATCAAATGATTTTTTTCCAAGCGCTTGACGATACTGCGGATCGTCGGGTGACTTAAGACGAATTTGTCTGCCACTTCCTTTTGTGTGACAGTTTGACCCTGGGCCTCAGACAAATAGACCAGCAAAGTGATCTGAGGACCAGTCAGATTGTATTCAGTGATCAAACTGGCGATCCGATTATTGAGTTCTTTTTCGATCAAAGTATTGGCGACCTTGATTTGCGGTCCGACGGCTGCTAGTAAGTTGTGCGGCATGAATTTCCCTCCTTCGCTAAATATGTAGTTTACTACACTTTGCTAGATTTGGCAATTGGCACTGAGGATCTTGCCAGGATTTTTGTTTGAACAGCTAACGCTTTAATTTTTGCTGCAAATCACTTAAACTGACAGCAGAAGAGTCGAAAACTTGTCCATTTTTAGAATGCAGGGAGCGAAAAGTTATGATCGAAATTGGTTCGACAACTGACAGTGCGTTCACAGAAGTTTTATTGACCAGCTATGTTTCTTTGCTGGAGAATAATCCGCAGGAGAAGTTTAGTTTCCATATCATTGATGACCATCTGAGCGAACAAGACCGGCAACGGCTGCAAAAATTAGTGAAGGTCTATCCGAATTGCGCCCGGGTCGCTTTTTTAGGCAGTGATTTTGCTGAACTCTACCACGGTGCGAACGTCAAATCACCACGTTCATTGATCAAGGAAAATACCTATTACCGCTTCGAACTGCCGCGTTTAGTCGAGCAGCCGCGAGTGCTGTATTTAGATTGTGACATGATCTGCCGTGGAAATCTCAGTGAAATGTTCCATGCTGATCTGCACGGACAGATCATCGGAGCTGTGGAATCGCAAATGTATGTCGACCGGTTGAAGATCCTGGGTGTTCCCCATGAGATCCCCCGCTATTTTAATGCCGGGCTGCTTTTGATCGACCGGAAGAAGTGGCTTGATTCTCAGATCACTGAGAAAGCCCGTGTTTTTATGCGGAGTCACGCAGATGCCTTAGATTTTCAGGACCAGGATACTTTAAACGCGGTGCTGGCCGACCACTGGCAGCCTTTACCGCCGAAATTCAACGTGCAATCCCCGTTGATGAGACACGAAAAACAAAGTCCAAACGCACAGGAAAGACAACTCGCAGCGGCGGCCTTACAAGATCCGGTCCTGATCCATTACACCGGCTTCAGCAAGCCCTGGGTGACAGAGGGCGAATATGTTAGTTCATGGCGCGCTGAATATTACAAGTATCATCAAATTATGCAGGAAAAAGGTCTGGACCAAGATTAAGTTTTGCGCCACATAAGCAGAATGATTGAGACTGGTAAATTTTTGCGGTATAAAGAGTACAAAAGACAGCTATCTTTCTTGTTGACGAAGCTAAACTTGGATCCATTCTGAAAGGAGCTTTTTGATGAAAATAGACTATGATTCGATGAAGAAAATCGGTGCTTTCCAAGCGGTGAATACTGGCGGCAGAGAGGGCGAGTCAGTTGCTCCGGATGGCAGTTTTGACGTCAAAACCTCAATGTCTAATAAAGAAGGAACAACAACGCCGGAAATGCTGTTCGCAGCGGGCTTTTCTGCTTGTTTCAACAGCGCGATGGTTTTTGTACTTGAGGAGGCCGGTAAGGAGGACCTGCACCGGACGGTCACAGCCGATGTTGAATTATATTTAGCCGGCAAAAACGATTATAACCTTAAGGTTCGTTTAGTCGGTCACATTGATGGGGTCGACCGCAAAGAAACCATCAAGTATATGAAAGAGACTGAGAAGGTCTGCCCATATTCCAAAGCTGTGGCCGGAAATATTACGGTGGAGATCGCTGCGGAGTAAACGCGAAGTCGCGAATAAAAATTAAATAGCACTAAAAAAATGCAGTTCACAGAGTCAAGCACGACTTGTGGACTGCATTTTTTGCGGGTCAGAATTCTTTTAGCTGTGAGAAGTCAAAGACCGACAAAAGTTCAGCCTCATTTAAGTAATTCTCCAAGTAATGTTTTTCATTTTTCAAGAAAGAAGGTTCTTGTTCAGTCAGGTACGCGAGCATGTTTGCTTTTTTGATCAATTGCAGGCCTGTTTGCTTGTGCCCCTGCAAATAAAGCAAGAGTCCCTTCAAGTTAAAGATACGAGCCTTATGGTAATAGTCCTTGCCGCGCTGTTCAAAATAACTTTCTAAGTCACCCAGCAAGAGCTGTGCTTGGTGCAGCTCTTTGTGGCTGAGCAAAAACAAGATCACATTGTTATAGAGGTAAAAGAGCATAGAAAAAGAATCATTGCGAAAGTGGTCGTAAATGAGCTCTTTTTTTTGCAGTTCAGCAAATAGCGTGAGCATGAATCTTTGTTCCAAAAAAGGGATCGCGTGACCGAATAAGTATAATTCAAAAAAAGTCCAGCTGGTGATGCTTTGAAAATACTCTTCCAGAATTAATAATTCCGCTGAGTCCATTTGTGCAGCACCCAGTGTCGTCAGCATCATTTTTAGCTGAATGACTTGCAGCCGAGCAAATTTTCCGGGTTTGTTCTGCCAATCAGCTAAGTATTGTTGCAGCTGCTGAATATCTCCATTCTGATATGCTGACTGAAATCTGGGCAAAAGATCGTTATTGTCAGCGTTGCGTTTTTGATAGAGAAATTCAAATTCCGCTAATTGGACATTGATCCGGTTGAGCAGTTCTAAAAGATGAGTAAAGGAGATGTCAGTTAACCCGCGTTCAAAACGCGATAAAAATGGGACTGACACGATACCCGTGCTAGCCTCTTTTAAAGTGATGTGTTTTGCGGTTCTAAACTCTTTAAAAATTTGTCCGATCTTCATAATTTTTATCCTATATGCAAATTTGATACTCTCCATTTTAACGCTAACTTAAGATAAAAGCATGGATTAAGCAAATGGAGGAAAAATATGCAAAGCAAGCATTCAAATTTTAGTTACCTGTGGTTGAGTTTTCTGATTTCATCGGTTGGAGATTGGTTGTATAAGTTGGCGATCCCGATCATTATTTTGAATAAGACGGGCTCAGCTTATCACGCCGCTGCCACATTTGGCGTTTCATTTGTTCCTTGGGTCTTCTTTTCTTTGTTAGGCGGCAGTTTAGCTGACAATTATGATAAAAAGAAGATCCTGATCAGCGGGAATCTTTTTGCGACGCTAGTCTGCTTGATGCTGCTTGAAATTTTATCTGCCCAGGAAAGCAACTTCAGCCTGCTATATGCGGCGATCTTACTTCTAGCCTCAGTCGATCCGCTGATTCATCCGAGTTTTCAAAGTATTATTCCAGAGCTCGTCCGACCTGAAAAATTTGCCAGTGCTAATGCAATAATTCAGACGATTGACAATACTTTATCGATCTTGGGCCCGTTGTTGGGCGGTTCGATCGTAACCATGCTTGGAGGAAGAACTGCTTTATGGCTCGATTTGTTTTCATTCATGATTGCGTCTCTAGCCTTGTTGGGATTGCCTAGACAAAAGAAGACTCATCCTAAGAAAGGTGCTGGAATTTTTCTGCAATTAATGAATGATATTGTGGAGGGTGCCAAATACAGTTTCCAGCAAAAGGTGATTTTTAGCGGATCGTTAATGTTTCTTTTTACCAATTTTGCTCTGAATATGTTCGAAGCCAACTTCATCTTCTACATGACCAAGTCGCTGCATTATCCTGTGCTTGATGCCACGTTCGCCATGTCGCTGGGCGGATGCGGGGCATTGGCAGCGGGGTTAGTTGGCGACAAAATTGTTGCTCGTTTTCGGGCCGGTTTCTTACTTTCGAATAGTACCATCCTAGCGGGTCTCAGCACACTATTGTTGCTGCTCAACACCAACTACATTTATATTGGCGTGATTTTAGGATTGATCAGCTTCTTCGGCAACATCAATGTCATTACTTACTTTACGTTACGGCAACGCACGATCCCCAAAAAACTTTTAGGGCGTGTTGTTTCAGTGACACTGATGATTTCTTATGCATCGATCCCAGTAGGTTCATGGTTAGGCGGCTCCTTGTTGGAACACGGTCAACCTATGTTTACTGTTATTTTGCTGGCAGGGAGCATACGGACTTTGGCGGGGATCGGTGCCAAATTATCACCGTTAGGCAAGGAAAAGTAAGTGAGCTTGCTCAAAATCTCCTTTTTTCTTGTTCAATTGATGAAAGCGTTTGATATAATCTTGATATGAGACAAGTGTTTAATTTTAGCGAAGGGGGAAATTTAAAATGAAATTTCCTAAGAATTTTTTATGGGGCGGCGCGACAGCTGCCAACCAAGTTGAAGGCGGTTATGATGCAGATGGGCGCGGGATGACGATCCTTGACGTCACCACGGCGGGCGGCTTACACGCAGGTCGGCAGCAAACATATAAATATGCAGACGGCATGACTGGTAAGGAAGCTGAAATCCCCCAAGATGCCGCCGGTGCAGTTTTGCCCGGAGAATATTACCCTAACCAAGTTGCGGTTGATTTTTATCACCACTACAAGGAAGATATTGCCCTATTTGCTGAAATGGGCTTTAAGGTTTACCGGATGTCGATCTCTTGGACGCGGATCTTTCCGCATGGCGATGAACAAGAGCCAAATCAAGCTGGCTTAGACTTTTACCACAAGGTTTTCGCGGAACTGCACAAGTACGGGATCGAACCGCTGGTGACGATCTCCCATTTCGAGAATCCGCTGTACCTAGAAAGACATTACGGCGGCTGGAATAACCGTAAGATGATTGATTTCTACGTGCATTTTGCTGAAACACTGTTTACTGAATATAAAGATGAAGTCAAGTACTGGCTGACCTTCAATGAGATCAATAATACGATCATGTTCTTGGACCTGTTTGCAAATGCTAAAGACGAACAGTACCAGGCAGCCTACCAGCAGCTGCATTACCAGTATGTTGCCAGCGCTAAAGCGGTGCAGATCGGACACAAGATCGATCCTGACAACCAGATCGGCTGCATGATCTGCGGGATCACTTCATATCCTTTGACACCAGACCCGCAGGATATTTTGAAAAACCGGCATGACTGGGAACAAAATATCTTTTATAGCGGTGATGTTCAGTGCTTTGGCGAGTACCCAAGCTATGCCAAACGTTTGTGGGCGCAGCACGATGTTAAGCTCGATATCACAGATGAAGACCTGGCAGAACTCAAGCAAGGGACAGTCGATCTGTATACATTCTCTTATTACATGTCGAGTGCCGTAACAACACATGAAACTAAAGAAACTGTCGGCGGCAACTTTACGATTGGTGCTAAGAACCCATATTTGCAATATTCAGAGTGGGAGTGGGCCGATGATCCAATGGGGCTGCAATACTATCTTGAAGTCGTTAATGATAGATATCACTTACCGCTGATGGTCGTGGAAAATGGACTTGGAGCGATCGACAAAGTCGAAGAAGACGGCAGTATCCATGACCCTTACCGGATCGAATACATGCAAGAACACATTAAAGCAATGGGAGATGCAATTGAAAACGGGGTCAACCTGGTCGGCTACACCAGCTGGGGCTGCATTGACCTGGTTTCTGCCGGAACAGGTCAGATGTCCAAACGTTACGGCATGATCTACGTTGACCGCAATGATGACGGCAGCGGAACTTTGGATCGGAGTCGCAAAGACTCATTTTACTGGTACAAAGATGTGATTGCATCAAACGGAGAAAAAATCTAACAGCTAAACAAAATCAGAACCGCTTCAAGAAGAATTGAACTGACTTCTTGGAGCGGTTCTGATTTTAAACTAGAAATTGAAAATTAAGCTGGCAGACTCAAAGCTTTTGAACGATGAAAGCAACTTTGATTTCATTGCAGTCCCATAACTGTTCGTTTCTTTCTCTGGCGAACAATTAACTGGGGGGCACTTTACCACTTTGAAAAGCTGGTGGTGTTTTTGCGCTTGATATTTTAGCTGACATGGAACCAGACTGTTTCCGACTGGTTCCAATTTTGTCTGACTTGGAGCCAGACTGTTTTCAACTGGTTCCAACATTGTCTGACTTGGAGCCAGACTGTTTCTAACTGGTTCCAACTTTAGCAGACTTGGAGCCAGACTGTTCCTGACTGGTTCCAACTTTGCCTGACATGGAGCCAGACTGTTCCTGACTGGTTCCAACTTTGCCTGACATGGAGCCAGACTGTTTCTAACTGGATCCAACTTTGCCCGACTTAGATCCAGTTCACAAATCAACTAGATAATATCTTAGATTTGTTCAAGTCCCTGTAAATTTTAACTGCAACCTTGAGTTTTAAATTGTCCGACTAGGATTTTTGCGCAGGGACAGGTAAACTTTTTTGACAAAATAATACAGGATAGGTGTCAGGATCGCGGTTGAAACTGAATTGACCACAGTTGCCGGTAAGCTCAAAAAGGAAGCAACCAAGGCCGCCTTGAGCACTGAGCCTGCCATCAAGGCTTCGACGATCGAAACACAGTAGGTCGTGAAGATTTTGGTGACCCCGGCAACGACTGCAATGATAATGATGTTACGGCTGCTGTCTTTAGAGCCTAAAAGTTTAAAGACACCTGTGATTACTAGGGCAACCACGACAACTTCGAGCATTGTCAGCCATGAAGTAGCTGCGTAGCCGTTTAAGATGTCGAAACCGCCCAGGCCAATGATCCCGGCTAGCATCCCATTTCTGCAGCCAAGAAAAAGGATCGCAACGGCAGTTAAGGTGTTACCAAAATGGATGAATGGCCGACCGATCATTGCCGGGATCGGAATACGTAAGACCCAGATCCCGATGTAAATAATTGCTGCAAATAAACCGGTCAAAATAATAGCACGTAATGAGTTTTTGTTTTCTTTAAGCATTATCTATTCCTCCTGTAAAATGCGGTGAATGAATGCTGGCAGTGCGGTTGCATAGTTGAGTCCTAAGCGCGGGTCAGTCTGCGGGTCACGGTTGGCGATGGCCTGACTGATCAGGTCCATCGCACTTTCAGCGGCGGTATAAGGCGGCAGCTTGTGCAAAAGTCCGCTGATCAAGGCTGAAGCAAACAGGTCGCCTGTGCCGAAAAAGTTGGCAGCAAAAAGTGGCCGTTTTATGCTCCAGTACTCGTGGCGCTGTCCCTCATAGCCGACGACGGCGATTTGTCCGGCCTCAGTTGCAACACCCGTGATCAGCACCGTGGAGATCTGAAATTTTTCGTGAAGCAAAAAACTGGCTTTCTTGGCGCCAGCTAGACCGCCGTCAATGAGCTCAGGCGAATCTAACAAGAAGGCTGCTTCTGTCAGATTAGGCGTTAGGATCGAGGCTTGTTTGACCAGTTCGCGCATAGAACTGACATATTGGTCATCAAAACCGGAATAAAGCCGGCCGTGGTCGCCCATGACAGGGTCGATCAGTGTTAGACAATCAGGCGCAGACAGTGAGGCCAACTTTGCTTGCAGCTGCTGCAGCGGCTTTTGTCCCAAGTAGCCGAGGTAAACGGCGTCAAATTTAAGCTCAAGTTTTTGCCAGTGCGAAATGATCTGTTTCATTTCCTGACTGAGATCCAGGTATGTATTCTGACCGAAGCCGCCGGTGTGCGTGGAAAGCAGGGCAGTGGGCAAGACAGTAGTTTCCAATCCGCTAGCAGACAGCAATGGAACGGCGGTCATTAAAGAGACATCTCCAAAACTGGAGAGGTCTTGACTGACTAAGATATTTTGCGGCACGCGTTCACCTCCTTTAAGTTTGTTATAAGTTTGCTGCGCTAAAATTATTTTAACTATGAGTATAGCACCATTTGGAAAGAAAAGCGGACTAAAAGGTAATTCTCACTAGGTCAGTGCTGAATTTTGGCAAGGGTGGACGGAAAATGCTATTCATTTTGTTAAATTTGGCTTATTATTCTAGCTGGTTTATAATATAAGGGTGTAGCGCCTGAGAGTTTGCGCAAACTGCGAGCGGCTGGGGCGTTTTGACCTGATGATAATCGAAGAAAAAACTGACTGGTGGCAATGTTCACCAAGGAGGACTAAAAATATGAAGAAAATTTTAGTGGTAGATGACGAAAAACCAATTTCTGATATCATTAAATTCAATTTAAATAAAGAAGGCTATGATGCCTACGTTGCTTATGATGGCGAGGATGCTATCAAGCAGGTCGAAGAAGTTAAGCCTGATTTGATCATTTTGGACTTGATGCTGCCGAAAGTCGACGGCCTAGAAGTTGCCCGTGAGATCCGCAAGACACATGAAATGCCGATCATCATGGTGACAGCTAAAGATACTGAGATCGATAAAGTCTTAGGCCTAGAGATGGGCGCTGACGATTATGTGACCAAGCCGTTTTCTAACCGTGAATTAGTGGCGCGGGTCAAGGCCAACTTACGCCGGCAAAACACGGTGGTTCAGGCTGCCCAAAATGAAGAGAAGGAAGAAAATAGCGATATCGTGATCGGCGATCTGACAATTCATCCAGAATCTTATACTGTGTCGCGGCACGGCGAAAAAATCGAACTGACCCACCGGGAGTTCGAATTGCTGAACTACCTGGCTAAGCATATGGGGCAAGTGATGACCAGAGAACATTTGCTGCAGACGGTCTGGGGCTATGATTACTTTGGCGACGTTCGGACGGTCGATGTAACGATGCGCCGTCTGCGTGAAAAAGTCGAAGACAATCCTAGTCGGCCGGTCTGGCTGGTTACTCGTCGTGGTGTTGGTTACTACTTGCGCAATCCGGAAACAGATTAAGGGCGAAATTGGTTTAGCCTCAGATGTTTAAGGGATGCATGAGCGCACGGTACTCATAAAGGAAATTTAGACGCTGGCCGTAGCGATACAGCCGGCGTTTTATGCTTTAGCTTGAGAGCAGTAGGAGAAAAAAGTGAGAAAAAGACTGCGGATCTTCCAATCCATTCATTTTAAAATTGCGCTGGTTTTTGTGCTGTTGCTGTTGCTGGCCTTTCAGATCGTCGGGGCAGTTTTTGTCCAACGACTAAAAAGCGAGAACTTAAAGTCATTCAAGCAAAGGGTCGAACTGACCCCTTACGTGGATAACTCCTTGATCACGAGTTTGAGTCTAGAAAACGCTGAACAAGCCAACCGGCGGGTGAATTCTGCTCTGACCGGGATCAACAACCAGAATATTTCTGACGTCCAAGTTGTGGATGCCAAGGGCAATATCCGTGGTGAGACCAGTGCTAATGGTCATGCTTTGGTCGGACAAAAAACAACTGACAGCCGGATCAAACGGGTGCTGTATTCCGGCCGTTCGTTTAGCGAGACGACCTATAATCGGGCAGATGACAAACATTATTACGTTTCGATCACGCCCCTGTTTAGTTCCAGCGGGAACAGTAATACTTTGATCGGTGCGGTGTATTTGCGGGCTGAGCTTGAATCAGTCTACGATTCGATCGATGGGGTCACCTTGATCTTTGCGACTGCAGCTTTCGTGGCGACCGCGATCGGAATGGGCTTAGCGATTTTGATCTCCCGTGCGATCACACGGCCGATCGATGAAATGAAGAAACAAACGGCTAAGATCGCAGAAGGGAACTATTCCGGGCACGTCCATGTGTATGGCAACGATGAGCTGGGGGAACTAGCCCAGGCCGTTAACAACCTCTCGGTCCGGGTGGAAGAGTCGCGGGAACAATCGGAATCTGAGCGGCGCCGGTTAGACTCGGTGCTGACTCATATGTCGGACGGTGTTTTGGCGACCGACCGCCGGGGCAATGTGACGATCATTAACGATATGGCGGCTGAATTCTTAAATGTGACTGCCAGTGATGCCAAGGGGCACTCGATCCTGGATATTCTGAAGATCCGTGAAAATTATACGCTGCGGGACCTGCTGGAAAATCAGGATACCCTTGTGTTGGATATGTCCGATAAAGATCATGCGCAGATTTTAAACGCTTATTTTTCTTTGATCCAGCGGGAATCGGGCTTTATCTCCGGACTCGTTTGTGTTTTGCATGATATTACTGAGCAGCAGAAGATCGACCGTGAGCGCAAGCAGTTCGTTTCCAATGTTTCGCACGAATTGCGCACACCGCTGACAAGTATGCGCAGTTATATTGAGGCTTTAAACGATGGTGCCTGGAAAGATCCTGAAGTTGCTCCTTCATTTTTGAAAGTTACTCAAGATGAAACCGACCGGATGATCCGGATGATCAATGACTTGCTGAGCTTATCTAGGATGGACTCTGGCACAGCTCGGCTTGATTTAGAACTGGTCAACTTGAATGAATTGTTTACCTATATTCTGAACAGATTTGACATGATGATCAAAAGTGACCAGAATTCTGAAGAAGAAAAGCAGGCCAAGAGTTATACGATCAAACGTGAATTTACTCACCGCGATTTGTGGGTCGATTTGGACCCGGATAAATTTATTCAGGTGATCGACAATATTATGAATAATGCTATCAAATATTCGCCAGACGGCGGTGTGATCACCTGTCGCTTGCTGGAGACACAAAACCACGTGATCTTGAGCATTTCTGACCAAGGCTTGGGAATCCCGAAAGATGATATCGGCCGGATCTTTGACCGCTTCTTTAGGGTCGATAAAGCTCGTTCGCGTGCCCAAGGCGGGACTGGCTTAGGTCTTGCGATTTCGCGGGAAGTGATCGAGCTGCACAAGGGCCGGATCTGGGTCGACTCAGTGGAAGGCAAGGGTTCGACGTTCTATATTTCTCTACCATACCAGGAATACCAGGAGGAGGATCTGTGGAATGAAGATCAAAGATAATATCTTGCACTTCGTTTTGGGTGCGGCGGTAGTTTTGAGCGTCGGCTTATCGGCGATCCTCTGGGTCAATCCGACTTATCTGCAAAATAACAGCAAGGAGACCACTTCGAGTGTCAGCAAGAGTAACGGCTCAGGCGACGACCAAACTACAAAAACAAAATTGTCGGATATTTATAAACCAACTAGTGTGATTTATAATCACGGTGGTCATAGCTACGTGCAAAGCAGTGTCAAACTTGATGTGATCGAAAAAGTGCGCCAAGATACACGAACTTGGAAAGTCAAGGACGCCGGGTCAACTAAGAAATACTCCGAGAAAAAGTATCAAAGCTTGTTGCGGCGCGATCAAATGGCATTTTTGACTTTTTCTGATGAGATCACTTCGAGCGAAGTTACAGATCTGCAGCAAAAAACAGTTCAGGCTTTACGCGGGAAAAAATTCAACCGAGTTGCGATCCAATTCAATAAGAAAAAGCCGCAGGTCTATCTCTTAAATGATGCTGATCGACATGTGACTAAAATTTCATTGAGCCAGGGCACGTTTACTAATTTGAGAAAAATAGTGGCTGCCAAAGAAACTAAAGAAACTCCAATTGACATTAAAAAGTTAAATGATCAATACGTCATTTTTTATTTATCCAGCGTTAACGTCAGACAGTATAGCTATCTGGCAACTAAGGATAGTGCCAGCATCTTCGTGACCCGTTTGATGGGATCCAGCAATTCTTCGGTCAATTCGCGCCGTGAAGATCAGCAGATGATCTATTATGATAACTCGGGACAAAGAATGGCAGTTTCCAGCAAGACAGGAGCCGTGGATTACTCCAGCTATTCCCGCGATTCCACAGCGAATCACTCGCTTTCCAGTGAACTAAAGCAAGGCTTCTCACGGCTGCAGGATACTGACCGGCAGCTAGACGATGTCCGTTATGATGAGTATAATGCCAACAATCGTCAGGTCACCTACCGGACCTATATCAACACTTACCCGATCTTGGCAGATGATAACTATGGGACCTATCAGCTCAGTCTCGGAGGAACAGGCAGCGAACACATCGGTTTTTCTTTGTATTTCCTGCAAGTTCCAGTCCCATCCAGTAAAGAATCGGTGGAACTGTCGCCGACTCAACAAGTTTTGGATAAATTGACCCAAAGCGGGATCAGTCAAAAGAAGATCAATGGGATCAGGATTGGCTACCAGCGGGCGGTCAACGATACTTCTAAGCAGGTCGTCGATCTAGTACCAACCTACTTCGTGTTGTATAACGGCAGTTGGACTCCTTATCAGGACATCCTTAACGGAAAAGTATCTTAGAAGAAAGGCGGGAAAGTATTGAATTTTAAGCGAATTGAATGGATCTTTTTAATTGCTTTTATCGCCTTGGATATTTTTTTGATCGGAGCCTATTATAATCAAAGCGGGGTCCAAACTGAAAATAACTCTTCCAACACACAGACTGCGACTTCGGTCTTGCGCAGTTTGAAAGATGATCAGATCTCTTATCCTAAAAAGCTATCCAATAAACCGAACGCTGGGTTTTATATTTCCAGCGCAGATGATGATTACCTGCTGAGCCAGTCTGGACAATTGGCGGATAATCAGACTGATTACTCCAAAACTGACCACAAGTTGACGGTGACATTTGACCATAAAATCAAGTTGAATAGTCTTAAGAACCCGCAAAAAACAATCAACAAGATCATCAAAGACAAGAGCCGGATCTTGGAGGGCGATGAGTATCGCTATGACCCAAGGCTTTCGACTGACAATGAAGTTGTTTATACCCAAATGGTTTATGGCAAAAGGGTGACTTCAGATCAAGGGTGCATCAGATTCGTCGTTGCCAATGGGTATGTGACCGGCTATTCGCAGACTTATTTGCAGGATATCCAAATTTTGCGTGAAAAGAAAGCCACGATCAGTCAGAAACGGGCTTTGATCTGGTTGTATCAATATAATAAATTGCCGGCCAATTCAAAAGTTAAGTGGATCGAACTCGGCTATTCAAAACTGCTAAGCGTTAACGGCAGCACGGTTTATATTCCAGCTTGGAGCTTTTTGATCAATTCAGGCAACTCGACCCTGTACCGTAAAATCAATGCCTTTAACGGAGCAGTGATGGATTAAGATAGAAAAGGAGAACGAGTGCTGTTATTGTGCAGCATTCGTTCTCCTTTTTTGAGAGGTACTTAGGCAAAGAGGCAACCAACCGATTTTCGTTTGGTATAAGGTTTGACAAACAAGCGACCGTTAGTTTAGAGCTGGAATTGAATCTAAGCAGTACAAAACCTGCTTTGTTGAAGCGGTAATTTTTGAGCTATTTCCCTAGATAGCCGATCCACATGGCAATTGCTAAGATCACTAAAACCAAGGTTGTGATCCAGACATAGAGTTGATCATTTTCCTTGGCAAAAGCGTAAATTGAGACGACGACACGCAGTACTGGTGTTAGAATCAACAAGAATAAGCCGAGCATCGTGATCGCAAACGGCTTAAAGACCATGATGCCTTGGAAAATAGCTGTGAAAGTCGTTGGAAATTCATTGGTTGGGTAGCCGGTTTGGCCGGTGATCAGGGCGAGCAGCAGCCCCAAAATGATTACGGCCGCTGAAGTTAGGACACCGATCCGCAAAACATGCCCGATTATCTTTTCGATGTCGGCCATTTCTGCCCGCTTTTTCTTTTCTTCTTCTGTCATCCAAAACTCACCCCAAATCCTTTAAGAAACATTTGTAAGCCAATCAAAAATAAAATCGGCACGAAAATCTGTCTTAATAATTTTGCCTGTAAGTGCTGCATGATCCGGGAGCCAATGGTGGCACCGACTAAGATCCCGATTGCAAGCGGTGCGGCAATTTCTGGTTTGATCGAGCCGTTAAAAAAGTAGACGGTAGCACTCGCAGCGGCGGTGACACCCATCATCAGATTACTGGTGGCACTCGATGGTTTCAACGGCATTTTCATGATCGTGTCCATGGCAATGACCTTAAAAGCACCGCTGCCGATTCCGAGCAGTCCACTGGCCAAACCAGCCCCGAGCATCATGGCAAAGCCGCCAGGAACGTTGGCGACCTGATAATCAATGTCTTGGTTGGTGGCTTGGTCATGGTAAGAGCCGTTCAGTTTTAATTTAGTCGAGAGTCCATCAGGCTTCGTATTACGATAAGATTCATGACCAGCGCGCATCTTGCGCAGCATATTCCAGGAAGAAAAAATCAGCAGCAGTCCAAATAAGACGTAGAGGATCTTGGCAGGTAAAACACCGGTCAGGATCGCTCCGAAAATCGCCCCGATCGTGGTAGCTATTTCCAGAAACATGGCCACACGCAAATTAAGCATGTCATCTTTTAAGTAAGCGATCGAAGCACCGGAACTGGTGGCGATCACGGCGATCACGCTGGCACCGATCGCGTATTTGATATCGAGACCTAAGCCGATCGTCATCACTGGAGTGACGATCATGCCGCCGCCGATACCAAAGACTGCGCCAAAGATCCCGGCAAATAGTCCGACCGCAGCTAAAAGCAGTATTGAAGAGATCAAAGTAATTCTCCTTTCAAAAAACTATAACAATAGTGACATTATACATGTAAGCTGAAGTCTTTGAAACAGCAGTGCACTTTTTGGCCGCGAATGATCAGCATTGGAAAAAAGCCGGCTAAGCTGGTAGTATAGACAAGGAAACTTTTCTGAAAGGGATAACCAGCATGGTGCAGATAAAAAAAGAAGATAATTTACAGGTCAGTATTTTAGCAAGTGGGAGTACCGGGAACTCTACATATATTGAGACGCCCGACCACAAGATCCTGATCGATGCCGGTTTGTCGGGCAAAAAAATCGAGGAATTGATGAATTCGATCGGCCGGACATTAAAGGACGTCGACAGTCTCTTTGTCACGCATGAACATACTGACCACAGCAAGGGTGTTGGGGTTTTAGCCAGGCGTTACGGGTTGAACGTTTACGCCAACGAAGGCACCTGGGAAGCGATGGGCCAGCGGATCGGCAAAATCCCTGGTGAACAGAAGCATATTTTACCTGCCGGCAAGGTCCAGTCGCTGGGCGGCATGGATGTTGAGAGCTTCAGCGTTTCGCATGACGCGGCCGATCCGCAATTTTATGAAGTCCATTACCATGACAGAGCTTTTGCGATCATCACGGATACCGGTTATGTTTCAGATCGGGTGCGCGGGACGATCAGTGATGCCGACGGCTATTTATTTGAATGCAATCATGATGTGGAAATGCTGCGCATGGGCGGCTATCCGTGGCCGCTAAAACAGCGGATCCTAAGCGATACTGGGCACTTGTCCAACGAAGATGGTGCCAATGGTTTGATCGATGTTGTGGGTCACCGGACTAAGCAGATCTACCTCGGGCATTTGAGCCAGGAAAATAATGTCAAGGCTTTGGCACACATGACGGTCCAAACGATGATGCAAGGCCGAGATCTAGCGGTCGATCACGATTTTGCCCTGCTCGATACGGACCCGAACTACGCGACACCGTTGACGGTGATCTAACAATAATTTGGCAGCTGGACAGTCGTTTTGACGGCTGTTTTTTTATTTTCGCAAATTAAACTGAGTTCTTTTTAAGATTTTAAAATTTATGGTAATATTTAAGTATTATTAACCAAGAGGCATTTAGTTCAATTATAGTTAAGCTGAATATGTCTTTTGAAAGGGGTTTTGAGATGAATAAGCAGCAATTCGATGGAGAGTATAAAGAAGTCGACCCAGAAAATGGGAACGGTTCACCGCAAAAACCCAGCGGCGGGCCGAAGTTGTGGAAGGTATTTCTAATTGCCCTAGTTGCTGGTCTTCTCGGCGGCGGGATCGCCGTTGGCGGAGGTTACTTATATCAACAGCACCAGGAAAATCAGCCGGTGGAAAAAGATAACTCTAAGGCCAAGACTAAAACCAGCAACGTTAAGGTCAATGTTTCCACAGACGCGGAAACTGCGTTTAAGAAAATTAAGAATGCGGTCGTTTCAGTCGAGGCCTACTCCAAGGACACGAGTTCTAGCTCGATCGATGGGCTTTACGGCGGATCAGATTCAGGCTCGGATTCTTCCTCGAGTGATGAGAGTTCTGAGTCTGCAAGTGAAGGATCGGGTGTGATCTACAAGAAATCCGGCAATACCGCCTATATTGTGACCAACAACCATGTGATCTCTGGTGCCGATCGGGTCGAAATTTTGATGAACAGCGGACACAAGTTAAATGCAGAAGTTGTCGGGCATGACTCGATCAGTGATTTGGCCGTTTTGAAAATTAATGCCAAATATGTGACCCAAATTGCCCAGTTTGGCGATTCAGACAAGATCAATGTCGGCGAGACTTCCTTGGCGATCGGCTCGCCATTAGGGTCAGACTATGCGACCTCGCTGACACAGGGGATCATTTCCGCCAAGAAACGGACGATCGACGTGACTAACAGTTCTGGAGTCGCAACAGGTCAAGCGACAGTTATCCAAACGGATGCCGCAATCAACCCAGGCAACTCCGGCGGCCCTCTGACTAACATCGCTGGACAAGTCATCGGGATCAACTCGATGAAACTTTCAAGCACTGGTTCTTCTAGTTATGGTTCATCTGGAACTTCGGTCGAAGGGATGGGCTTTGCGATCCCAAGTAACGAAGTCGTCGAGATCGTTAACCAATTAGCTGAAAACGGCAAGGTCAGCCGGCCAGCGCTGGGGATTTCCTTGATCGATCTGGATTATGTTTCGGCTAGCGACCGCAAGAGCACGCTCAAGCTGCCGGATAGTGTAACTAGCGGGATCGTTGTGATGAAGGTCAACTCCGGCTCACCGCTCAAGGGCACCGGCATCAGTAAATATGACGTGATCGTCGGCTTAGGCGACAAGAAAGTCACCGATATTGTCTCCTTACGTGAGGCATTGTATAGCCATAAGATCGGGGATACCGTCCAGATCAAGTATTACCATAACGGTAAGGAAAAGACGACTAATGCTAAATTAAGCCTTGAGGCCAATGATACAAATACTTCTTCAGCTTCTAACGAGGGAGAATAAGCTAATCAAGTAATGATAGGATCCGATGGTGTGCCAAGCGCATCGTTTGATCCTATTTTTAATTTAAATTCTTTAATACAGGTTTGGTCAGCACAAAAGCGCGTCTTTAGTGAGATGAGAAAGATTGCTGCCGTGTCTGTTTTCAAAAGCTGACTTTGGACCAATTATGATGGATGCGGTGACGATTCCTAAGTTATTAACAATGAGAGCGCTAGACCTGTGAATAACTTGATAGAATTGAAAGAATATATGTAAGATGAAGTGCTGGCTTTCCAAGAAAAAAATGAAAAAATATGTGCACAAGTTATGCACAGGGATGGGGATAGGTGTGGATAAAGCTAGTTTCTTAACTTTTGTTAAAGCTGATATTTGTTGATGTAAAGGCAATTACGACGTATAATTATAAAATATAGAAACTAGCCCAAGGTGTTAATAATTGTGGATAAGTTGAAAATATGGAAAACAATAAATATAGTGACGAAAATTAGTTCGTACCAAGATGTTGTGATTAACCCTGTGGAAACTGTGGATAACTTTGTGGATAAAATGTGTTTAGGATGTGATTTAGTGTGAATATCAAGATAATCGGTGTGGGTAAGTTAAAGGAAAAATATTTGAAACAGGGAATTGCAGAATACGCTAAGCGTTTAAGCAAGTTCTGTAAGTTCCAAGTTGTCGAAGTTCCTGATGAAAAGGCTCCTGAAAAATTGAGTTCCGCAGAAATGGAAGGCGTGAAAGAGCGCGAGGGTGAGCGGATCTTAGCCAAGATTAAGGAACGTGAATATGTGTACGCACTGGCAATCGAGGGCAAGGAGCGCAGTTCGGAGGAATTCGCTAAAGAACTTGATCGTTTAACGACTTATGGTCACAGCGACATTACCTTTGTGATCGGGGGATCCTTGGGGTTAAGCCCGGCTGTCATGAAACGTTCTGATGTTCAGATCTCATTTGGCCGCTTCACTTTGCCGCATCAGCTGATGCGCTTAGTTTTGACCGAGCAGGTTTACCGCGCCTACATGATCAACGCGGGCAGTCCTTACCATAAATGATGAAATCGCGACTGAAATTACGGCTTGGACTAAACTTCGACGAACTTTGGTCCAAGAAGAGTGGTCTTGGACTAAACTTTGACGAATTAAGGTCCAAGACGTGTAAGCTTGGACCAAACTTCAGCGAACTAAGGTCCAAGATGTGTAATCTTGGACTAAACTTTAACGGATCAAGGTCCAAGACTGAGGCCTAACGAGTCCCAGCTTCACAGAGCCTGAACCTCAACTTTTTTAATGCAAATTATTAGAAAACCCTACCAAAAGTGTATATGATAATATTGTGTAATTGCTAAATTCAGGAGGGTGGTGAAGTTCCATGATCAAGGTCCTTGCCCGGTCAGTCAGAAAATATAAAACAGCCTCGATCTTGTCGGCATTGATGGTGATCATCGAATCAGCCTGCGAGACGATCATCCCATTTTTGATGGCACGGATCATCGATGACGGGATCACGGCGCGCAATCTGGCGGTAATTTACCAGACTGGAGGGATCTTGCTGCTAATTGCGGTGATCTCCTTGGTTTGCGGGGCTGGCGCGAGCCGTTTATCCAGTATTGCAGCGGTGGGGGTCGCTCACAATATCCGGCATGATCTCTATGCGCATATTCAGAAATTTTCCTTTGCAAATATCGACCATTTTTCTGATGCCAGTTTAGTGACACGGCTGACCACAGATATTACCAACCTGCAAAATGCTTACCAGCAGCTGATCCGCGGCGGCTTCCGGGCTCCAGCCATGATGATTTTTTCGATCGTGCTGGCTTTTGCGGTCAATGCGCAAATGGCGCTGATCTTCGTGGTTGCGATCCCGCTTTTAGCTGTCGGATTGTGGCTGATCATCCGCGCCGCCCACCCGCTCTTTCGCAAGGTTTTTCGGGCTTACGATTGGTTAAACAATATTTTAAGCGAGAATATTCATGGCATTAAAGTTGTTAAGTCCTATGTCAGACAAGGGCTGGAACAGAAAAAATTTACCCATGTCTCGCAACAGATCTACCATAACTATTCCTGGGCGCAACGGTTAATGGCACTTAACCAGCCCTTAATGCAGCTGGTCAGCAACTTGATGCTGCTGGCGCTCTTTTGGTTTGGTGCCAAATTGATTGTGTCCGGCTCGATGGAGACCGGTGAATTAGTTAGTCTGACGGCTTACGGGATGCAGATCTTGTTTAGTCTGATGATGTTATCGATGATTTTTAACCAGATCACGATCGCGCAGACTTCGTCGGAACGACTGGCTGAAACACTGAACGAAAAATCAACGATCACAGAAAAAAATCAACCGGCAACCACAGTCGACAACGGACAGATCGACTTTGAAAATGTCAGTTTCAGCTATGACACTGATTCGCAGCGCGAACAGCTCCATGAGATCAACCTCCATATCAAAAGCGGGCAGTTGGTGGGGATCATCGGCAATACCGGTTCTGGCAAATCCACGCTGGTGGAGCTGCTGCCGCGTTTGTACGATGCGACGGCAGGGCAAGTCTTGCTGGCGGGTCGCAACGTGAAGGACTACGAGCTAAAGGTTTTGCGTGACAATGTTTCACTGGTCCTGCAATCGAGCGTACTGTTTTCGGGCACGATCAAAGAAAACCTGCTGTGGGGTAACGAAAATGCCACGGAACAGGACCTGCGGCATGCGGCTTCACTCGCGCAAATTGATGATTTTGTCCAGAGTCTGCCTGACAAATATGATACGCTGCTGGGGCAAAATGGGACCAGCATCTCGGGCGGACAACGGCAGCGTCTAAGTATCGCACGCTCCCTGCTGAAATCACCGCAGGTCTTGATCATGGATGACTCGACTAGTGCAGTAGATGCTAATACTGATGCCAAGATCAGGCAAGCATTGCGCGACCAGATCCCGCAGACGACTAAAATTATTATTTCGCAGCGAGTGGCATCGATCGCCGATGCGGATTTGATCGTCGTCATGAAAGACGGACGGATCAGCGGCAGCGGCACGCACGAAGAATTAATGAAGCATAATGAACACTACCGTCAAATGGCACTCTCGCAGAAACGCAGTGAACGGGGGGTGGAGACATGAAAGCCAAGGATGAAAAAAGCGCTGTCGATTGGCCGACACTCAACCGGCTCTTAAAGATGATGTTTCGCCAGTACGGGATCCGCTTGAGCACGGCGATCTTTGCAATCATTGTCAGCTGTTTGGCGACGGTGCTTGGCTCCTATTTCCTGCAGTTTTTGATCGACCGTTACGTCCTGCCGCTAGTCGGTAAAAGTCAGCCGGATTTTGGCCCGCTGATCAGAGCGCTTCTTTTGATGGGTTCGATCTTCTTGCTGGGGGTCCTGGCCTCACTGACCTACTCGCAGATCATGGCAGCCACAGGGCAGCGAGTCCAGAAAAGTCTGCGCGATGAAATGTTTGTCAAGATGCAAAAGCTGCCCCAGCAGTACTTTGACCATTCGAATACCGGGATTTTAATGAGTACCTATACCAATGATATCGATACCCTGATGCAAATGATCATGCAGTCTTTTCCGCAGCTGATCAATTCTGTTTTGAGTTTCCTGTTTTCGCTAACTATGATGTTTGTGCTTAGCTGGCAGCTGTCCTTGATCTCAGTGGCGATTTTCGTGATCGGACTCTTCATTGTCCGTTTCCTGATTTATCGCAGCCGTTTGTACTATCAAAAACAGCAGACGGCGATTGGTCAAATCGATGGGTTCGTGGAAGAGATGCTGAGCGGTCTGAAAGTGATCAAGGTCTTCTCGCACGAACCGGCAGCCCAAAAAGAATTTGACGCCGATAACGACGAGTGGCAGGATGCTGCGGCGAAAGCCAATATTTACTCGACCTCCGTCTTTCCAATCATGGGTAATGTTGGAAACTTCCTCTACGTCTTAGTGGCGATCATCGGGGGGACTTTGGCTTTGAATGGCTCATCAGTTTTAACCTTAGGCACGATCGCCGCCTTTCTGCAGCTCAGCCGTTCTTTCAGTCAGCCAATTGCAGCTGTGTCGCAGCAATTGAACTTTGTGATCCAAGGAATGGCTGGGACCAGACGGATCTTCGAGCTGCTGGATCAACAAGAAGAAGAGGATCCGGGAACTGTGACCTTAGTTAATGTCGCAGAGGATGCTAGCGGCAACCTGACTGAGACAAAAGATTATACTGGCAAATGGGCCTGGAAAGCACCGCAAGCAAACGGTGAGGACCAATTGACCTTGCTGGCTGGTAATGTTTCGTTTGACCACGTGGATTTTGCCTATGGCAGTAGTGATGTTTTGCATGATATCACTTTTGATGTGCAGGCTGGACAAAAGGTGGCCTTGGTGGGGCCGACCGGCGCGGGTAAAACGACGATCATCAATGTTTTGAACAGATTTTATGACATTAAGCGCGGCAAGATCACCTACGATGGGATCGATATTCAAACGATCAAAAAAGATGATTTGCGCACTTCTCTGGGATTGATCCTGCAAGATACGCACCTTTTCACAGGGACAGTTGCGGATAACATCCGTTACGGCCGCTTAGAAGCCGGTGAAGAGGAAATCAAACAGGCAGCAGACTTGGCTCAAGCGACACCGTTTATCGCACAGCTGCCGGAAGGATTTCAGACACAAATTGACGGTAACGGCTCGGATCTTTCACAAGGCCAGCAGCAGCTACTGGCAATCGCCAGAGCAGCGGTAGCAGACCCGCCGGTCCTGATTTTGGATGAAGCAACATCTAACATTGACACGCAAACGGAACGTCAGATCCAGACAGGGTTGGAGAATCTGATGAAGGGACGGACTTCATTTGCAATCGCGCACCGTTTATCGACGATTTTCAACTCAGATTTGATCTTAGTGATTGACGATGGTCGGATCATTGAGGCTGGCAACCATGAAGAGTTATTGGAAAAGCATGGGATGTATTATGACTTATACCATGGAACACTGACATTGGAATAGAATGGATGAGGCTTTCCGGACTCGGAGGGCCTCTTTTGATGGACTAAGGCAAAGGTGTGCTGCTTAACTTCAGGTAGAGTGTATAATAATGGGTGAATTCGAATACGAGGAGATGACAAGTATGGCATGGGTTCATCTGGTTTTTGGAATCGTTTTATTGTTGGCAGTAGTGATTGGTTTATTTGGTGCACCAGGTACAGCGAAGGTGTCGGTCATGGTCGCAAGGTTCTGTTACTTGTTTTTGATCGTGAGTGGGGGCTTTATCGCCAAGTATGCTTGGAGTGAAAATCCATGGCTAACTGCAATTAAGATCTTTTTGGCATTGATGGCAATTGGCTGGATCGAAATAGCCTTCAGCAAAAAGAAGCGCAATGAACTGACCGCTGGCTTTTTGTGGGTTACCATCGGACTGGTCGTTGTTGTTGGAGTCATTGGACTGTGGTTGAGCGGGGGATACCCGGTGAGGTAGGGA
This sequence comes from Ligilactobacillus salitolerans, assembly GCF_003864415.1. GTDB lineage: Bacteria > Bacillota > Bacilli > Lactobacillales > Lactobacillaceae > Ligilactobacillus > Ligilactobacillus salitolerans. Next base: position 54,621 of record NZ_BFFP01000008.1, on the reverse strand, counting down.
CAAAAAAGAAGTAGCCTGCTAATAGTGAGCTACTTCTTTTTGTCTTTAAGGGTACAGAAACAATACCAGTGATCTGCAAAGGCATATTGTTGTTTTGCCATTGTTAAATCTTTAAGAGTACAGAAACACGTTTATGAAACACCAACGTTCACTAAGTGTTTTACCATTGTTAAATCTTTAAGGGTACAGAAACAAACAGGTTTGCAGGAACAAGGCTTGTTTGGTTTTACCATTGTTAAATCTTTAAGGGTACAGAAACAAGTTATAAGCTAACATTCGCCAACAATATGTTTTACCATTGTTAAATCTTTAAGGGTACAGAAACGGACTACATTTTCTTGAGTATCATTGGCAAGTTTTACCATTGTTAAATCTTTAAGGGTACAGAAACCACAGGATCCATCGTCTACATCGAGAGCAAGTTTTACCATTGTTAAATCTTTAAGGGTACAGAAACAGAAGCCCGAGATGCATCCAGGATCGCAGGGTTTTACCATTGTTAAATCTTTAAGGGTACAGAAACTGTTAGCCCAATCTCTAAACTTCTTGTTGTGTTTTACCATTGTTAAATCTTTAAGGGTACAGAAACTTGAGTTGATTCATGATTACCAGATACTTTGTTTTACCATTGTTAAATCTTTAAGGGTACAGAAACTATTAAGCATTTAACCGGCATTGTTGACAAGTTTTACCATTGTTAAATCTTTAAGGGTACAGAAACCGCACCAATAAGTTATCTCATACTCATCCAGTTTTACCATTGTTAAATCTTTAAGGGTACAGAAACACCCATAGCTCGACCAGTATGCTTATCGAAGTTTTACCATTGTTAAATCTTTAAGGGTACAGAAACTCACCATCAACTAACAAGACTCCATCAGTGGTTTTACCATTGTTAAATCTTTAAGGGTACAGAAACACATGTGGATGAAGAAAAAAGCCAGTGTCAGTTTTACCATTGTTAAATCTTTAAGGGTACAGAAACTGCATTTGAGCAATGTTCCTAGTTACCTCGGTTTTACCATTGTTAAATCTTTAAGGGTACAGAAACCTATTCAAACAACGCATGGCAACCTCTGCCGTTTTACCATTGTTAAATCTTTAAGGGTACAGAAACTCTGTTTTGGCATACATGTTTAGGTTGTCAGTTTTACCATTGTTAAATCTTTAAGGGTACAGAAACGCGGGTCAATCGTAGGCTCATCTACAATCGGTTTTACCATTGTTAAATCTTTAAGGGTACAGAAACGGATCTCTAACTTTTCCAAGTCCAGAAATAGTTTTACCATTGTTAAATCTTTAAGGGTACAGAAACATACTTGCATAATATTTTACAGACACTTAAGTTTTACCATTGTTAAATCTTTAAGGGTACAGAAACACTACAACAGGCACATCATTTGTTTTCAGAGTTTTACCATTGTTAAATCTTTAAGGGTACAGAAACCCAATCATGGTACAAAAAAATGATCGCATTGTTTTACCATTGTTAAATCTTTAAGGGTACAGAAACGTAAGCAGAGTGTTAGCCTTCTGCTTACCGGTTTTACCATTGTTAAATCTTTAAGGGTACAGAAACAACCTTATGACATTGAGAAGTGTGTGGTTCAGTTTTACCATTGTTAAATCTTTAAGGGTACAGAAACTGATTGGAGACGTCTTGTTGTCGGTGGTTGGTTTTACCATTGTTAAATCTTTAAGGGTACAGAAACATACTTTCTGCCCCTGTTTGTTTTCGTAATGTTTTACCATTGTTAAATCTTTAAGGGTACAGAAACTTTACAATAACGCTAGATGTTTCAATATCAGGGTTTTACCATTGTTAAATCTTTAAGGGTACAGAAACTGCGATTGCTAGAAGATTGCGTGATTTAGTGTTTTACCATTGTTAAATCTTTAAGGGTACAGAAACAAGCTGTCGCTGTCAGTATCAGCGAAATGCGTTTTACCATTGTTAAATCTTTAAGGGTACAGAAACTACGATTACGACTGGGACGAAAGAGAGGATGTTTTACCATTGTTAAATCTTTAAGGGTACAGAAACGAGAACAATTAACTCCGGAGCAAGCTAAAGGTTTTACCATTGTTAAATCTTTAAGGGTACAGAAACCCCCTACGATGTAGACGTTGCTAAAATTAGTTTTACCATTGTTAAATCTTTAAGGGTACAGAAACCTCAAAGGAATTTAAAACCGAACAATCATGCAAAGAAGATGCAAAAAAGTGGTATTATGGTAAAATTTATGTTTCTTAAGGTTCTTGTTTGTTAAGAAACTCAACTTCAGAAGTTGTTAAGGAAATATATTTTTGATCAAACGACGTCTCGTAGTCAAATAATATATTTGCTATCTTTAATAGTACCAAATCTTTGCCGGTCAGGTAAACATCTTCCCCCTTGTTTCCAATAAATGGTACTATCCTGCAGATGCTATCAACAAAGTCTTGATCAGAAATAAGCAAACTATTGGGATAATGTAATTTAAATGAGTTAAGAAGTAAATCATATGGTGGTAATTGTGTGGATTCTTTTGAGACGACAACGATTTTTTCAATGTCAGTTGGATCAAGCTTTAATGCATTCAAATTGTTATTTATATAGATTATTTTTAAGTTGGAGCTTTGGCTGAGCTCCTTTAGTTTATCTACTAGTTCGCTACTCTTTTTTTTAGAAATATAGTTGTCCAAATTATACAAAATGATCCAGTGTGTATTTGAGTTTTCAGCAAGGCTTTTTCTAATAAGGTTAAGGTACTCGTCCACTAATTCGTCAGTGTTCATAAATTCAAGAGGTAGAAATTTATCGCTTTCAAGATAACCTAATTGCAGATTGTTTTTTAACAAGCTTAAATAGTCGATATCTTTCAAATCAATGTTCAAGCTATCTGAAAATTGATGACTTAAGTCTTGAAGAACAAAATTAAGTTTATATAGTTCGTCATTGATCCGTTCTATTGATTTACTTACTGAATTATTTTCAACGAAGCTGTTTAAATATGAGAAGAGCAGCGAAGGTTTATGATAGGTCATTTGTTGGTAGATGCTTTCTCTGCTATCAATAAAATGAAAGATATTGTTTTTCGGTGATAAGGGTTGATCTCCCAGCGAAATTTCAATTCCGTTTTCACCATATACATTGCTAGTTAATTCGTTGTTTCTTTCTTCATAATGTGAGAAACTGCGAAAAAATTTCCATAATAAGTCTTGATTAGATCCAGTGAAATATAAAATGTTTTTTATATCGACATCTAAAAAGGCTGAGTTCTCAACTTCAACTTTTAAATTCATATAGCCACCAACTTTTTATTACCTACCAAGATTTCCTGATGGCTCTTTTGACCCACCAAAATTTGCATATCATCAAACTGTTTTTCGCTGACCGCCAGTAGACGAATCTCTCCATTATTGGGGAGAAATTTTTGTAAGGCATTTTTGTATTTTTTGCCAGCAGAGCGATTTGGAATGGTCCGATAATATACAGAGTATTGCAACATAACGAAGCCGTTTCGAATTAGTTCTTTGCGAAAAATTCTGTATTGTCTTTTATCAACGGTGGTTTCCATGGGAAGGTCGAACATACATAGTAAGCGCATATTTTGATATTTCACCCTAATCTCCTATAAAATTATTTAGTTCAATTTTAACTAATAAGTCTGGGTCTTCACTATCTATTGCAACGATAAATGATTGTACAAATTTTTGCATTGCGTCATCCATAGTTACTGTCTTGCCATTTAAGATAATTGTTTGATCTATGAAATCAATGATTTTTAAACGGATTTTATAAGAGAGGTACGTATCTTTTTCATCCAGAAGTGTATTTATCCAGTAATCCATTAATGGCCGAAATGGTTCCATGAGGTCATCTGCCAGATTAAAGCTGTTAAATTCGTTACGATGAAATACTCCTAACATAGTAACTAATCCATTACCAACGATAATTCTTGCGATTTCTGATCGAATGATCGAATAACCAAAGTTCATCGCGTAATTAATCAGTATATCGTCGTCTCTCGTAAATGAATTGCCAAAAAGTGAGTCGAAGTAAACTTTAGCAACATGTCCTTCACGATTAGTCTTATCACCAATCGTGAGTTTTGAAATTAAATGATCCATCATATCGATTCTATCTTGGTCAACTCCAAGGTAACGAGCGAAAGATAATTGATTGACCATTTTTTGTTTGATAATAGCTTGCCAAAGTAAATCTTTTTGTGACTTGCTCCATTCAGATTGAGCAATTACACGTTTGCTGACATGATGATACTGTCCGTATGGCAAAAATAGGCCACTTGGCAAAAACTTGTCGTCACAAATGACCAAACCAATATTATTTTTGCTAAGTGCACTAAGAAGTTTAGTTGAAATTGATGTTTTATTACCTTCCATTACGATCATAATAATATCAGACAAGGGAATAAAGACTTTCTGAGACAATTTAGTGATCTCAATGTTGTCAAGTCTAAGTCTCAGATAATCCCCATTTTTAATATGTACAATTCGCCACCCCATAACATCGCCCCTTTATATTCAAAAAATGTAATTGGGATATATAGATATAGTATAGCTTATTTATAAAAGGCTTTCATTTATTTTTTAGAAATTCCCGGTTTATTTGTAGACAAAAAGAACCCGCCTATCAAAGATAGGCGGGAAATTCGGGATAAACCCTTATTTCTGTAGATCCTTAAAGATTTAACAATGGTAAAACTGTAGCGAATGAATATTCAAACATATAAGGCGTCCCTTACGAACTCTATTGTATCAAAAAGATGATATCTAGACAAGAATATTTTTTGGAATATCTCCTTCTTTTTCTATATAAAATGTATTTCCAACTATATCAGTATTAACTTTCCAAAGCCTACAGACATTGTTATATTTTTTAGGTATCAATCTTTTTTGAATACGACCTCCTTCTTTAACTTTCCCATAAATGGGGAGTGTTGTATCGTGCGGTTTATCTGAATCGATCATTTTTAATTCAACATATAAAGTTTGATTTTCTTTTATTCTGGATAAGAAAAGCATTTCAACAGATTCGTTTGTTTCTGTATTTAAAACTTTAATTCTATTGTTTTCGTATAAAGAAAATTTAAATTCAGAATTGTTGGATATGTTTTCTTTATTTTTGATAGCTTGGTACCGTTGTTTCTTAATACCTAGTGTGCCTTTGACGTTTGATAAATCAGAGTATTTTATTCCCATAATTTCGTACTCATGTGTATCGTTATTGAAAAACACGTCCGTTCTCCAAGGCTTTAGTGAAATTAAAATTGCTTTTTTATTTTTTGCGGATGATGGTGTGATATCGATCTTTGTTCCAACTTTTTTATCATAGTATTTTAAACGACGAATCACTGGGCCTTTATTTTTCTTAGAATCTTTTTTGATATCACCATGTTCTCTTCGATATAATTCGAATGGACTGACATCAACACGCTTAACTTTACTTGACTGGTCCAATAGTTCTTCAAAAGCAGGGTAATTGGACATAATTTTTTCTAATTTTGAAAAGCTGGAAGGATCAATCTGCTTCATCAAAAATTTGTTTGGATTTTTATCATATATTTCCTTGAAGTTTTTGAAACCTTCAGTTGTATATATGTCTTTGGTTTTCCAAGTCATATAGTCAAACGACTTTGTTTCACCATCTATTTGCGTAGTTCGAACAGAACGTATTGTGTCATCGCTTAGTCTACGATTCATTTTCTTATCAACCTGGTGGGAAAACTTGATTTTGCTTTCTATATTCTCAAATTGATCGGTAAAATTTTTGAAAGGTAAACTTAAAGCTAATTCATTAAACTTTGTATTATTCAGTATTTCACCAGTCTGAATGTCAATTGTATTTTCTGCAATTTTTTTTGCAAATATTGAACCGCCTCTATTCCAAATTTTTAAAAATGGTGTTGTGGCAATAATGGATGCATCAACAGCATGGTGATGGAAAGTTTCGCGTGTTTTATTTAAATGCCATTTTTTTCTAAGAGTTGATGTGAACTTTCCACGAACAACTGAGACTTTGGTGCCAGTTTCTTTTTCACTGAAAAACTCTTGAAGGTTGTTTAAAACTACTCTCGAAGCATAACGGGTATCAACTAGATTTCTCGCAATGAACCGTTTGCGGGTTTCAATTGAGTTTAAGCTGTCTTTAAATAGCAGATTGGCTTTTTTTGCTTTATTGCTTTTATTTGAGAAAGTACGGTTAGCTTTGACCATTGCTTTGTATTGTTCCCAAGTCTGTGCACCTTTTGTGTCTTTTGTAATCAAAAACTCATAGGGGGTTCTTTGGCTCTTTGCTTGGTTCATACCTGCATAACAAAGCGTTTTATTAGCCAAACTATCATCGTAGGAAACAGATTGTGGGATAATATGATCTATTTCGAACATGTTAGGGTTTTGCAGTAAGTCATTGGCTGTAATGGTTTTGCCGCTATATAGGCATTTCCCATCTTGCTCATACCATAATCGGATTTTTGTCAGCAATTTTCCACTGCCTGATTTGGCTAATGTACTTTCAAGGTCAAGGGGATTGCTAAGGGATTGGCTAAATGTGGTTATAGCCATATCTTTAACTTTCGCGTTTTCTTTTTGCAAGTTTTGAATAAACTTTTTTTGCTCTTCTTCATTTTTATCCCGTGGCATTTCGACCACAATGTAATCAAGAGTTCCGTATTTCTTTATAAAATAATTTACGATTTTCAATGATTCACGAACAGATTTTGCTACAACCGGATTGAAAATGCCTTCAGCTATTTCTTTATAAGGAAGATACGAATTGTCCTTAAATTTTTTGTGATCATTTTTTATTAAACCAAGTTCTGATAGTAAAGTCATTTGTTCGACAGGTCTTTGCAGCATGTCAGGAATTAACTGATTCATTGTTTTAAGAGAAAATCTATGCCATTTATTTTTGCTTGAAGTTTTAAAGCTATCCTTTAAATCGATTATTGTTTGCACGATTCTTTTGTTTAAAAACTTGTATTTTGGTGCCAAGCCCGTTTCTATACGCTTGCGAATCTCGCCATCTTCGGTATTTAAAGTCAAAATAAAACATAATTGGTCAAAGAACTCTGTTGGCCATTGATCGACATCTATTCCTTCTTTAGCAAATTCTTTTTTTACTTTTCGATATGATGCCAAAGAGCTAATATCCGGTTTGTCGTTCAATGGATCAGTTCTATAGCCTCTTATATCTGAATCGGTGCAATGAGCTACCTTTTTTATTGTAGCAAGCATCTGTACATTTCCAGTTGCATTTTTCAAGGTCGTAATTATTTCTTGCTTATCTGCTGAAGATATCTTGCCATCCTCATAAGTTGTGATTGTGAGATTGTTTAAGTCATTTAAAAGATTAAATAACTGGGCAGTGTATGAATTATTTGGTGCTCGTAATTCTTTTGGGTTAATTTGATCATGACCGATTAATTCTTCAAACAAATTGTTTAAAGTTCTGCCATCAGTTTTGTAAATACCATAATCTGTTCTAGATTTATCACTCCCTGGTCCTTCAAAATATTCTCTTTTACGGGTCAAAATGTTACAATATTTTTCCTCGAAATCAGCGGTGAGAATATTGGGATAGAATTGTCGTTGTGTTTGAATAATCGACTTTGCTTCTTGAAGAAAAGCTGAATTTGGGAACACATTTAACAAAGTGTCATCATTACTATTAACTTGTCCTCGAACTTTGTGATTTTCATTCAGACGCGCCAATTGGATTTCCGCTACCGATTTTTTTTCAAGGGAATTTTTGTTGATTTCTAAGCTTTTTGAATAACTGGAATCCTGCTCTTGTTCAGCTTCATCATCTAATGTGTAACTAATGCCTCTGCGTTTTACTAAATTATAGAGGGCAAAAGACAGTTCTTCCTTTGTCAATTTTGACTTTTGACCCTTAACACGTAATTCATAAGGGTTTTGGTTGTGATTAAATGGAAGATAATAGTTCTCTTTAGTGATTTCAAATCCGCCAAATATACTATCATTGATTAGCCCGTAATCTTTAAATAATTTTACAGCATCGATACGCCGATTTTGTTTTCTACGACCTAGTCTGCGACCGCCTCTTTGTACTCTTCTTGTTTGGTTTTTTTCTGCATCACTAGCTTTGAAAAGATCTGCCCCAAGTTCTATAATTTCGCCAGCTTTATAGTCTAATATACTGAAACCGACAGAAGAAACACCAATATCCAAGCCTAAGCTAATATTTTGTGTCATCTTATTCATCCCCTTAATTAATTTGCTCCTATTATTAATATTATACGCGTGATGATAACGGTTGAAAACGTTTTTTAATCTTAACGTAGATATGAAATAAAGTTTAATAAGCTTTTAGTACAGTTGTGAAAACATAGGTAATGAAAAGACAGAAAAGCGTTGCTAAATCTTAAAAGTTAAGCTGTCAAAAGCCGCTCCTTTTGTGATAAAATAAACAAAGTTAAATATAAGGAGGGCTTTGACGTGCAGGCAAATACGGGAATCGAATGGGATACAACTTATGATGTAGTAGTAGTTGGTTTTGGGGGTGCTGGTGCTACGGCTGCTCGTTTTGCGGCAGACAATGGGGCGAAAGTTCTGTTAGTGGATTCTGCACCTGAAGGACAAGAAGGCGGCAATACGCGCTATTGTGCTCAGCTGATTGGGTCAGGGAATGATTATGATCAACTCTACAGCTATTACAGCAAGCTAACGGCACCAATGGATCTGGACGAAGAAATGAAAGAGACTTTTGTTTCCGGAATGTTCCACATGAAAGAGTACATCAAAGATTATTTGGAGGTTGAACCGTACAGCTTCGACCAAAGCCCGAAGTACAACGAAATCTTGAAAGATGCGATTCATGAATATCCTGAATTTCCAGGGGTAGAGACTTATGATTTCTTAACTGTTCATGATGGAATGTTTGATGCTGCTTTGTGGAAATTACTCAAAGAAAAAGTCACTGACCGCAGTGACAAGATCGATGTTTGGTATGAATCACCAGCATTACACTTAATTCAAGATGAACAACATAAAACAGTCCTTGGGGTCCAAATCAAGCGCAAGGGTGTCGAATTGAATGTTCAAGCCGCAAATGGTGTTATCTTGACGCTGGGCGGCTTTGAAAATGACCAACAGAAGATCCAAGATTACTTGGGTGCTTCAAGCTTGGCTCCACTAGGTTCCTTATATAACCAAGGCGCGGGGATCGATATGGCGATCGAAGCTGGGGCTCAGCTCTGGCATATGAGAAACTATGAATCTCTGGGGATGATGCATGGTTTGGCAGTTCGGGTCGAACCAGGATCCAGGGCAGCCATGGATATGGGAACCGATGAATTTCACATTGGATCAATTTTTGTTGCTGGGGATGATGGCTCGCGTTACTTTAATGAAAGTGAAGGGAATCGCCACGGACATATTTATAATCATGGAACTTGGGCTGTTCCGCAGAATCAAGATCACCCGCATTTGATCTTTGATCAGCAACAATACGATAAGATTGTCAGCGGACCGGCAGCTAAATTCTTAAAACCGCTCTTAGAAAAAGCTGTATCTGCAGATACAATCGCTGATCTCGCTGAAAAAATCGGTGCTGTTCCTGAGATTTTGGCAAATGAAGTGGCAGACTTTGCCCTCTTTGCGGAGCAAGGCAGAGACTATCGCTATAATAGGGATCCACAAACAATGAAAGCCTTAGGTGCTGGCCCATACTACGCTCTAGCATTGGAACAGACAGTCTTGAATACCCAAGGTGGCCCGCTTAGAAACAGCAAGGCTGAAGTCTTGGATATCAACAACGAACCGATTCCACACCTCTATAGTGCGGGCGAACTTGGCGGGATCTGCGCCAACCAATATCAAGGCGGCGGTAACATCGCAGAGTGCTTGATTTTCGGGAAGATTGCCGGTGAAAATGCGGCTAGGGGAGACGTTGATACAATGACCAGTGCAAGTATTACTGAAGAACACAAGTCTCCAGCCAGCAGCGCTAAGTCGGCTGCACTCCAGAGTGATGTGCATCAAGAAGCAGCTGCTGCCTATTCGACTGAGTCTAACCAGTTCATCGGTCAAAGTGCTGGTGGAATTGGGGACGAGATGGTCGTTAGGATCACCGTTGATAGCGAACTTGCACTAGAAAAAATCGAAGTACTTCAGCAATCCGAATCTGAACATGGTTTTTCTGCCATTGAACAGCTGCCAGAAAAGATGGTAGCCGCAAATTCCTATGATGTTGATGTTGTTTCTGGTGCATCGTCAACCAGTCGCGCGCTTAAAGCAGCGGTCAAAGATGCTTTGGAAAAAGCCCAGACTCAAGAGGCAGCAAAATAAAATTGACTGATCCGTCAAACATTTGACAGGTCACCAAAAAGACGTTGAATTTTCACTTACTAAATGAAAATTCAACGTCTTTATTTTTAGCCTGAGTATCTCCAGTCCGGGTCCATCAAAATCCTGGCCACGATTAGTCCAAGCGGCAAGAATAAGACTATCATGACGGCGTTAACAAGCCACTGAGCACCACTGCCGATCGTACCCACCCCGATGTAATACATCGCCCGGTACATGTAAAGCCCCGGGACCATGATCACAATGGAAGGAACTGTCAAAGTGATCCGCGGATAGCCCATTCTTTTATGAATGAATGAAGCCATTAAACCGGCTGCTAGTGCACCGAAGAAAGCAGCGGCTGCTGGCGGGATCGGTGAGAGATCGACTAGTTCTAGGCGCAAAGTATTAGCAATCGCGCCGATGAGTCCTGCTGTGGCTGCCATCTTCTTCGGGCTGTTGAACATGATCGAGAAACCAAAGACTCCGACAAAGCTCGCTGGTAGTCGCAGCAGCATCACGGCTAGTGGACTCAAACCAAGCGGAATAAATTGGTCGGGTTTAAGGTCACTGGCTAAAGCCACGATCCAGCCGACTAGGGTGGCAACGAGGATGATCGTCACCGCATGGACCAGGCGCTCGATTCCAGAGCGCATATCAGATTTAGCGATATCCAAGCCGCTGGTAATGAATGGAAAGCCCGGGATCGCAAAGAGCATTGCACCGATGTAGCCGGCTTCGTGTCCGACATTGATCGCAAAGGCAAGCTCTAAACCACGCGAGATCACTAAATAGACGAAACAAGCGACGGCAACGCCAGCAGCTAAGCCGGCAAAGAGGGTCATATGCTTGCTGTTTAGTGTGGCACGCGTCCAGTTTCCTAAGCCGGCCCCACAGAAGCTGCAGAGCATTTCGATCGGACCGCCACCTAGTAAAAAGACAAAGGCGCTGCACGCCATCGCTGCTGCCAATCCGAGAAACCACGGTCGGTAATTGGTGGGTTTCTTCGTGATCTTATTGAGCATGTGATGGACTTCTTTGATGCTTAAAAAAGCACCTTCTTGTTCAAAGGCCTGGACGAAGTATTCCATCTCCGCCAACTTGTCGGTGTTGACCCCGCTGCTGGCAAGGGAGAGGGAATTGGTCACACTGTGATGCTCATCGAAACAAGTATATTCGATCGTCACCAAGCCGATGTCAGTCGAACAGGTCACGCCTAAAATGCGTGCGATGGTGTTCATGGAATCGCGGACGCGCCAAGCACCGGTCCCGCAAGACAACATAATGATCCCGACCCGGCCGATGATCGCAGCCTTTTCGCTTAAAGATGAATTGATCGCAGGCGTGGTGTTCTGGTCGCCGATGACCTTGGCCCAAGGGATCTCCATATGGTTTTTATTTGAGAGATGAAGTGTTTTTTTCGTTAAATCACTCTGCTCAGTCATTATTCATTAACCTCCACTGAGTTTGCATTGTTTGCTTTCAAAAAGTTTCATGCAAATTTAAAGTGCTTAAGAGCCGATCTACAAGTGATCAGCCCTGTCAATTTGCTAGTTTTAACTTTGCTTTTTCAACGTTTTTCATTATAGCACAAGCCAGGCCGACTCACATGCCCCCAAGGCACGCTGATCTACTTGCATTTTGCCTTTCATAATTCCGGGCATATAATGGTTAGGAAGTATTAATTTCAGAAAATGATCGAGGGAAAATAGATGGACAAGACCAAGCGCAAAGTTAACGTGAATTCGGCACATTTAACCTATATTTTAAAAGGAGTTTTGATCGGCATACTGACTGGGGCAGTCGTAGGAGCTTTTCGCTGGCTGATCGAAAAGTCTCTGTTAGTCTGGCAGCATGCCTATCACCTGGCGCACACACAGCCGCTGTACTTGGCCTTGATCTTTGTGATCTTAATGCTGTTAGGTCTGCTGGTGGGCAAATTAGTGACGCAACAGCCCCACATTGCCGGCTCTGGTATTCCAGAGATCGAAGGACAGCTGGCCGGTAAATTTACCTTCCAGTGGTGGGCGATCTTATGGCGCAAATTTGTCGCCGGTGTTTTGATGATCGGGTCAGGTCTTTTCTTAGGGCGCGAAGGGCCGTCGATCCAACTGGGCGGTGCCATCGGTCAGGGAGTTGCCGGGTTAACGGAAGATTCTCGCCGCGGACAGCGGGTCTTAATTGCCAGCGGGGCAGCAGCCGGACTTTCCGCCGCATTTAACGCCCCGATCGCGGGGACCTTGTTTATCTTAGAAGAAGTCTACCATAACTTTTCACCACTCGTCTGGATGGGGGCTCTTTCAGCCTCGATCACCGCTGATGTGGTCTCCATGAAAGTTTTTGGTCTGATCACGGTCCTGCATGTTGGTTCTGTGCCTGGTTTGCCGCTCAAATATTACTGGCACTTGCTTGTCTTGGGTGCGCTTTTAGGCTTGCTGGGCTATTGTTACCAGTGGGTCTTGTTACACAGCTCGGTTTGGTACCAGCGCTTTTTTGACCGGATCCCCCGTGCTTTCCACGGCTTGATCCCATTGGCCTTGCTGCTGCCGGTCGGTTATTTTTTCAGTGATTTTCTTGGCGGCGGTAACGGGATCATTATCCGCATGCCGCAACTATTGCCGTCCGTTGGGATGCTGGTTTTGCTTTTTATTTTACGCTTCGTCTTTTCGATGGTCTCTTATGGGTCGGGACTGCCTGGGGGGATCTTCTTGCCGATTCTGACCCTTGGGGCTGTGATCGGCATGATTTATGGGACTATAGCCAGCAAATTAGGGGTGCTGCCCAGTCAATACTTAGTCGATTTTTTGGTCTTTGCCATGGCGGGCTATTTTGCCGGGATCGGGAAAGCACCTTTTACCGCGATCTTGCTGGTGACCGAGATGGTCGGTTCGCTCCAGCATTTAGTTCCCTTAGCGCTGACTTCCTTGGTCGCCTACATCGTCGTTGATCTCCTTGGCGGAGCACCGATCTATGAATCTCTTTTAGACCGGATGACTGTTAACAAAAAGCTCAAGGTCATCAGCGGCAAGAATGAGCAGCTGGAATTTCCGGTCTTTGACGACAGCCGCTATGTTGGTCAGCAAGTCAGAGATATTCATTGGCCCAAGCATACCTTGTTAGTGGGCATCAGGCGCGGCGAAAAAACGGCGATCCCAAGCGGCGACACGTTGGTTCGTGCCGGCGATACGTTGCTGATCTTGACCGACCGTAATCTCAGCTTAAGTGTGCGCGAACAGTTGCGGGAACTAAATGAACCTTTGGAAAATGAAAACGACAACTGAGTTTAGTTGTTTGAACTTGAGCCGCACAGCGCTTAAGATAGCCGATAAATGAAAGAAAGCAAATAGGAGTGGGCAGCAGAATGTTTGAAGAAAACACACAGCAGAATTTTATTTCACTGAATACGGCTTTGCGTTTGGTTAAAGCAGATACAGACTTTCAAATGCAGCAGCTCCTGACTGGTCGTCAGGTCGATAAGCACACTTTTGTGCTCTATTCACTGCCTGGGATCGGCAAAACGCAGGGCATCCGCGAGCTGGTTCAAGATCAACAAGAGTTATGTATCATTGATATTAACGCTGAATTTGGCGGTTCCTTAGCGATGCCAATTTCGCATGTCAATGAACAAGAACAGACCGCCCAGGTTTTGCATGCTTTGAACGCTAGCATCGCCCGGTTGAGACGTCATGCTTTGTCAGCACCGCAGACCGCGCACTTTTTGTTTTTAGACGAGTTCAACCGCGGCGATGAGTTTATGAAGCAGACGATCATGCAGCTCTTGTTAGAAAATCGGCTGCCGGGCAATCCCTTGCCAGCAAATATCTTTGTGGTTGGTGCCGGTAATACTGCCGAAAATATCTTTTCTGATGAACAAACAGTGGAAAATGACGTCAATGAGCTGGATACAGCAACTCGTGATCGGATCAATCCGCTTTTTATCCAGCTTGAACCTAAGGAATGGCTGGATTGGGCCTATCAAAATGAGGTCGCACCGGAGGTTGTCGATTTTATTGGCAGCAAATCCTACAATGAGCAAAGAGACCTTTTGTACCAGCCGTCCAAAAGTGCGGATGGAACTGGCGCCACACCGCGTTCCTGGACTCGTTTGTCGAGTTTTTTAGCCGATCCAGTTATCAAAAACGACCCAGTCTTGCTGAAAGCCGCGATTTTTTCCATGATCGGCAATGACTGCGGCAACCGTTTTTTGACCTATCTCACGACTGGGGATCCGCTGGATATTTTCGCTTTGTTGCGGGAGCCGGATCAGGCTAAATTTGCTGCATTAGCGACCGGCAGCAAGATGGCGTTTTTCAGTTCAGCGTTACGGCCGGTCGAACAGGACCTGACCAGCACGCGTCCGCGCGGCTACGCTGAAATTTTTACCAAGTATCTGCAAACGGATGATCAGACTGCGGTTGCACGCTTCATGCACACGCAAGTGGAAACTGGGGTCTTGCAAGAGAGGTACCCATTAACGAACGAATACTTGCGTCAACAACCGGTTTTCATGCAGTTAGTGATGGAAATGTCAGTCAATAACATTTAAGTAAGGTGAGCTAAATGCAGCTGCGCTCAAAAGAAGAAGCGATCCTCTATTTTGGCGGGATCTTTCCGGAATACGTTCGAAACGCGACCTACCAGCAGGCAGCTGTTCCGGCCGCCCAGGGGATCTTTACCCGCCAAGAACGACAGCATTTAAAAAATGAATATGCGCTCAACTTGCTGGATCCACGGGTCTTACAGATCGATGGCAGCCACTACCTGGCAGAGCCTCAGCTGCAAAAAAAGTATCTTGATTTTTGTCAGCGGACCAAGCAGCAGTGGCTGGCTACCCAGGCCGAGTCGGGAAGCGACGAATATGTGAAAAAGATCAATGCTTCTTTGAATGGGGTGTTAGGAACTGAACAAATCAAACGCGGGGCGCTTGCAACTTTCGCCGACGTCTTAGCTGATCCGTTTGAACCGCGAGTCTGGCAGTCTTACCTCAGTGCATTGCCTTTGCTGGTCAAAAACGACCCCAAGCTTGATGTCGGCAAAATCGCACCCGAGTTGAATCTCTTGGCTGCCCTTAAACCGGTTTATGCCGAGACCCCGCAGCTTTTAGCCCCGGTCGTCGTCTCACTTTTAGGACCAGACGAGTTATTTGACCAGGCTATCGGCAGCCGACCTGAACTAAAAGCCAGCGATAATTATCTTTTCTATCAGCCGAGTCGTCTCTTGGCTTTAGTCTTAGCTTACTTTGCGCCAAAGGACACGCAGGCGGCCGAACATGCGCTCCTGACGCTGCTTTTAAACCAAGCCCGCCATGTCTTACGCGGAGACTTGCTGAGTCAGCCTGGCTATTTTCCGGGTTCACCTAATAAAAATCAGGCTGCAGCCGCATTCTTCGCTGATCACCCAGAGTTGACGGTCTTGGGCTTTCCTGTCAACAGCAGCGGCGAGCTGGACCGGATCTTGACTGATTTTGCGATCAATTCTTCCCTGGTACAAGATCTCGGGCAACAAACAGCCTTTGGCAGTTCAGCTGCATTCTGTTCAACTCAGGTCTGCCCGACAAATTTGTTGACCCAAGCCGACCTGGATACCTTGGATCAAGCGGTGAAAACCTCCGAGCTAACAGAAGTTCAGGCACGTTTGAATGCGGCTGGTTATCAGCGGCTGACGACTTATCTCAGCACGGGGACCAACTTATTAGCTGAGCAAAAATCGTTGCTGCTGACCACCTTGCAGAAGATGGCGAGTTCCAGTTACCAACCGCATTTGTCGCCGCGCAGTCACAAGGATCCTGGCAAGAAAGAGGCTTGGCAGCAGGCTGTCAATGAAAAGGGCAGCCAGGAATCGCAGCAGACTGCTTCTAGCTCTCAGCCTGCCAGTCCTGGCGGCGGCGGTAAGATCGGTCTGAGCGGCGGGGACGTTTTCGAGCTCAACCAGCGTTACTTTGACCAGTTGAGCAAGTCTGGTCAGAGTCAGCAGAAAAATCGGGCGGAACAGATGGCCCGTCAATTGCTGGCCTTGACCAGTGACGCCGTGCGGGAAGCGCAGGTCGAGTTTCCAGGGATCGATTATTCCAAATACGGCGGAAGGCTCCAGCAGCTTAAATACCAGTTGAGACCGGCACGACCGCTGCCTCCCTTGCGCTTGGAGCTTAGCAAATTACAAAGGGACCTGGCTAAAAATAGCAAGATCGAGTGGTATCGGCGCCACTATGCGTTTCCAGAACGCTTAGATATGGCTCACATCAGTCAAAAAAAGCAGCCCAGCTCAGAATTAGACGTTTACGTTGATGTTTCAGGTTCGATCTCTAGTAGGCAACTGTCTAAGATCTTATCTGTCCTCAGGCAAACGGCACTGGAAGGCCAGTCTTTTTCAGTTCGTTTATTCGCTAATACATTGGCGGATCCCGTTTTCTTTCGGGCGAGACGTTCTGCTTTTGCAGGAGATTTTGCCCGCCTTCAAGAGCAATTAGCTCATTTTTCCAGCAGCGGCACGGACCTGCGTCCCGTTTTTGAGGCGATCGTTTCTCAGCCGCAAGCTACTCACGTGATCATCAGTGATTTTTGTTTTGAACTGGCTGATTTGACGGAATATCAACGGCGCTTACGCACCAGCAAGGTCATTTTTATGAACCTTTACCGTTCAAATGAAGAAAGAATGTATCAAAATCAAATGCCGGCAATTCAACAACTTGTCAGGCAGCAACCGCGTAATTTAAAGCTTTTGTCCTTAGCTAACTATACTTTGAACTAAGGGGGTGAGTTAATGCCAGTTGATTTATTTAAGCACCAAGATCTGTCTTGGCTGAATCAGATAGAAGAGTTGGAGTTCGTGGGACCGCTTCTGGCAGCCCAAGAACGACTGTTGCAGTTTGATGATGCTGCGATCTTCAATTTTTTGCGTACGCATGGTTTAACCTATTCCAGCCAGTTTATCTTAAGTTTATCAGAGTCTAATGAACTGACTTTGAAAACTGGATTGGAGCCTCAATTTGCCAAAGGCGAGCTGCTGATCCAGTTGAATCGTCCCAATCAAGACAACCTGCAAAATAATGGGACCGTGAAACAGCCGCTGACTAAACGACAACTGCGCGCTCTCAGCCAGCTAAATCAGGAACAGCAACGACTCTTTAACTTAGAATTAAACGGGATCTACCAGCAGTTACTGCATCTCGATGATTTATTGTTGGACCATGACGGAACGGCCGGACCGCTGCAGTTCAATTATCGCGTCTATCCGACCGTTTATCGGTATGTCTTAAAAGAATATCATTTGCCGGAAAACAGCAGCTCAGCAGAAAAATCAAACCAGGTGACAGAAGCGGTCAACGATTTCTTGTGGGCAGCACTTTGGCTGCGGATCAAAGGCCTGCAGGTCAATGAAAAAAAACAGCCGACTCAAGTGATCGACTCCCAACACATCAGGCAGCCGTTGCCTGAAATTAAACAGTTACAGTTAACAGAACAATATGTTGCTGATTTATGGTGAAGATCTTGCTGCTTGGCTGAGAAAATCTTGCGAATTAGTAGGCAAAAATCTCTAGAATCTGTTAGACTTATGGTTGTGAAGAATTTTTGCGCTGAATATCGTTTAGTGCAGGAAGGAATTGAAGTTTATGGATCCTAATTACGATGATGGCTTGAATGGATATCGCTTGCTGGCAGAATTCCCAGATTATGATCTGTACGTCAATGATGATAATGCTGTGATCCAGCGGTTTAACGAGGGGATCGCCAATAGCTGGCAGGAGTTTGACCTGGATTTTGCCTTTGATCAAGAAGACATGGAGACCTTAAAGAAGGCTATTAAACTCTATCAGAGCAGCGATCCGATCCAAGCAGAAAAAATAAAAAAAGAAATTGAAGTTGAAATTTTGGGTGAAGTTGATGAGTGAAACTGTATTCGGCAACCCTAATTTTTTCTCCCAGGCTGCCTCAAAGTAGGCGGTCTTTTTCTTTGCCGAAATGCGAAATAAACTGTAAAATAAGTGTGATTAGAGTTGTTGTGACGGCACTTAGGCGGAGTTTTAGAATTTTTTTGAAAAAAACACTTGCTTTTTGTAAGTAAAATGGTAGAATAAATTTATCGACAATTTAGTTACTTTTAGTAAGAAAAGGAGAAATAATAACATGACAAAATATGGTGTAGTTGTAGGTTCTACTCGTAAAAATTCATACTCAGAAGGCGTTGCTAAGGCAATCGTTGCAGGTTTACCAGAAGGTTCAGAAGTTAACTACTTAAACATTGCTGATCTTCCTTTGTACAATCAAGATCTTGATGCTAATTCTCCTGCAGTTTATGATGAATTCCGTGCAGCTGTTCAAGCACAGGATGCATTCATCTTCGTTACTCCAGAACATAACCGTAACATCCCAGCTGCTTTAAAGAATGCTTTGGACGTTGCTTCACGTCCTTGGGGCCAGAACTCATGGGCCGGCAAGCCTGCTTTGGTTGCTTCCCAGTCTATCTCTGGTATCTCAGGCGTTTTGGCACATCATTCATTGCGTCAAACATTGGTCTTCTTGGACATGCCAACAATGCAGCAACCAGAACTTTACATCGGCAACACAATGCAATTAGCTGATGAAGAAGGTAACATTACTAACGAAGGCACCAAAGAATTCTTGGCTGGTGCTGGCAAGTCATTTAGCGAATTTGCTGCTAAGTTCGTTGACTAATTAAATTAGAATTCAGAGGCTCTTTCTCCATTGCAGGGAGAGGGCTTTTTTTGTTGTTTAACTTGGTTGTACTTCTTTTATCTAATAATTTAGGGGTTAGTTTGCTCGAGTAACCGTCTTTGATCGATACTTGCTTTTAATGCTGCTCCATACAGTAGATCAACAACGGCATTTATCAGATCAGAAACGAGCGAGAAATTGTAAACCTGAATAATTCATACTTTGGCTCATGCACTAGATTTTAATCCTAACAACCTTAAATGCGCCAAGATTGCCATGAAAGGATCGCTCAATCTTACAGAATTATCTTTGAAATGTCGCATCCATTGAAATGGCCAGAAATGTTCCTAAAAAAGTGCAAACTACACCCTTGACCTTACCAAGTTCTTTTTTCGTTTTGTAGTTAAGCTGGTATCAAATTCAAATGCTGTATTCTAAACAGGCACTGCCAGTACAGATCATCAAAAACATTTGCGCTTGATAATTGCACCCAAACTTTATGGGCATGACGAGTTACTTTCGCCGCTAAATGCATGAGCTTAAAGCGCAAACCAGAAATAGTCGTTTTTCTCGAGCTTAGCTGGTAAAATAAGCATTTTCATTGCCTGGATCAAATTATAGGCGACGCCGCTGAGCAACATCCGAAAATGGTTGGCTACAAAAGTCGAGCTATCAGTTTTATTGAAGAAAAAACCTGCTTTTACTTCTTTGATCAGATCCTCCATTGTGCCACATTGCTGGTAAAGTTGATATACATCTTGCGGAAATGTTTTTTCAAGATTAGATACAATGAATTCATGTCGAAAGAGAAACTCACTTTCTTGCCGAGTTGATTTCACGATCACCGTGTAAGCTTTATCCCAACTATCGACTCGATAATTTCTCAGGGTATGGTACTGGATTTCAGTTTCAGCACAATCCTGATTGCCAACCGTGATCAAGTGCTCGGCAATCTTTCGTAGCCTTTGGTTCGCTTTGAGACGAATCACGAATTTGGCACCAACAGCTTCACAAGCCGCATAAATTGCAGGTTTTGCGAAACCGGAATCAGCCCGTACTAAAACATCTTGGCTTGCATAATTCTGCAAAATTGGCCGTAAAAAATCTTCAGCTCCATTAGAGGTGTAAAGATTTCCAGGACGCAATTTAGCCCCCAAGAGGCAGCCGGAAATTTGGTCAAAGGCCAATAAAGGATGGTAGCCATTGCTGTTATAGTGCGCATTAAAAGAACTGCTTTTTGCTTGCCATAGGTATCTGAATGAGTTGAATCCAAGTCCAAAATTAACTGTGCTTGTTGTCTTTGCTTGATGACTAGCTGAGCTAGCTTTTGACTTAGTCTTGCGACTCCGTCTAACTCGTTTTCACTAATTCGATTGATATATCTGGATAGTGTCGGTTGTGAGGAGACCAACTGATCCAAAGCTAACTTAAAAGATACATCTTTGGCTAAGGTATTGGCAGCGGTATCATTGGAATAACCGGCAAGCAGCTGCATCAATAACTGTTGAAAAAGGTGATTTTTAGAGTGTTTAAAGTATTTGCGTTCCTCTTGAAAATGCAAGTTATCTTTTACCAGCTGCGAAAAATTAATCTGGTGCATAAATTCGGATACTAGTAATAAGCCACCATCATTGGTTAAGGTGCCCCCAGTATTAGAAATAACCAGATTTTTATTGAAGTTAAGCGGTACTTGTTGTAAAGTCGACATATGGAGCACTCCTATTCTAGGTTGGTTTTGGTCGACTTAACCATAGCACAGGATGTGCTCTTTTTGTACACCCAGAAGGTGAAATTTGAATGTTAGAAAATCATTGATGTAATAATAAAACGACTGTTACAAGCGAGAACTATGAATTATTCAGGGTTATTACTGTGCTAATGGTTATGAATACCGTGACAAAAAAAGGAAAATGGCATTACGTAGTTACTAAGTCTCCTTTTGAAGCTGCTTTTGGTGTATCTGTACATGGATGGGAAGGCGCACTAGGTGGAAGCTGGAAGGAATAATAAGGTGGTGCTAAATAAATGAGCATTTTTTCAAAAAAGAACAAAGCAAAAAAAATTTCTCCAGAAGACGAACTATTTGTTGATATTAGAGAAGCTTTAGCAGAGTCAGTGACTAGTGAGGAAACCCCAATCTTACAGAAAGCTGCGCATGCACTGAAAAATAAAGAATATTTACCAAAAATAACGAGCGATTTGCGGACAGATTTAACTCCTCTAGCAGTGAAATCAGCTTTGTCCCCGAAGGTTAAAGAAATATACCTAAAAATTACTGGCGAAAAATATCGAACTAGTTCTACTGGTGCAGGTTTTGGAATGATATTCGGTGGAATGCATTAAATATACTAAAATGGCTAGATTGTTTTGATAAAAGTACCTGATTGTTTTCCTTCTTCAAGAAAGAATCAACTCCAGGGTCCATTTGTTATAAATGGACCCTTAATCAAAAAACTACTAACATCAAAAAGAGCAAACCAACGTTCCTAATAACCCTGGTTTGCTCTTTTTGATGTAAAACTATTCTAGTGCCTTCCAGCCAGTGATCCCCCATCTACTACTAATTCTGTTCCTGTCGTGTAAGCTGCCTCATCTGATGCCAGATAAGTTACTGCCTTAGCAACATCAATCGGATTCCCAATTAATGGGATAGGATCTTTAGACTCACTAAGAGCCTTTTTTATATCATCAGAAACGATATCCGTCTTAACTAACCCTGGATGAACTGAGTTAACCCGAATTTTTTTATCCATTTTAATTGCTTCAACAGCGGCAGCTTTTGTTAAAGCACATGTACCTCCCTTAGCTGCTGCATAACTTCCTATCCCTGGCATTGGAGCAAAAATGCCAAGTACCGAAGAAACATTCACAATCGCGCCACTATCCATCCGATTCAAAGCTACTCGAACACCCAAGAAGTTTCCTGTTAAATTGGTATTAACAACGTCTTGCCATTCTTTCAAACTTGTTTGTACAATCAGATGGCCTGAACCTCCAATTCCGGCATTATTAACTAAAATATCCCAACGACCAAATTTAGCAAACGTCGTTGTTACAACATTATCCCAGTCTGACTCGCTAGTAACATCTTGCTTAACATATTGGACTTGTTCTTGATTGCCCAACTCTTTAGCCACTTTGGCACCCAATGCTTCACGGCGACCAGTAATGATTACTTTGGCACCCTCAGTCAAGAAATCCTGGGCAATCGCTTTTCCAATCCCGGAAATACCACCTGTTATAATAGCAACTTTGTCTTTTAAACGTTTAACCATATTTTCCTCCTCTTATTCTTCAGTACTTAAAATGAACAATTGAAAGACTAATTATTCAAAAACACAACGATACAACACCGATAATATTGGTTAGTTCAAAGTTGGATAGTCTGTGTAACCAACTGCACCATTATTAACGTACACCGTAGCTTTATCCACTTCATTAAGTGGTGCATGTATCTTTAATCGCTCTACCAAATCTGGATTAGCTAGGGCCCACGTTCCAACTGAAACTAAATCTGCATTCTCATTATCTAGATCTAGACTAACATCAGTCATTTTTCGTCCAGCACGATTTACAATCAATGAATTTTTCCATGTTTTTCTAATATCTGCTAGAACTTCTTCATGGCCAACATGCATCATATGGAGATAGACCAGATTCAACTTGTTTAATTCTGATACCAAGTAATGATATAAGGCTGCTCCATTTTCGCCTTCATTTACACCACCAAGCATATTCATAGGTGAAATCCGAAACCCAACTCTTTGTGGCCCTATTTCCTCAACCACTGCTTTGGCAACCTTTAGCGCAAAAAGTGCCCGGTTTTGAATACTTCCACCATATTCATCATGACGCTTATTAGAATTTTCACCCAAAAACTGGTGAATTAAATAACCATTAGCCCCATGGATTTCAACACCATCCGCTCCTGCCTCAATGGCTGCTCTGGCACTCTTGCGATAAGCATTAATAGTGTCTTCAATTTGGTCAACTGTTAACGCACGAGGTACTGGGATATCTTTCATTCCCTTTTTCGTAAAAATTTTTTCTTCAGGTGCAATTGCTGATGGTGCCACTGCTTTCTGATGAGTAGGGATATTATCAGGGTGTCCCATCCGACCAACATGCATCAACTGAATAAATAATTTCCCATTTGCATCATGAACCGCTTGAGTAACCTGTTTCCAACTAGAAATTTGTGCATTAGTATAAATCCCCGGTGTACTAGGATACCCTTGCCCTTCAGGTGACGGCTGGGTACCTTCGCTAATAAGCAATCCCATTGAGGCACGTTGGGCATAATATTCAGGTGCTAACTCATTAACCGTACCGTTCTCTTTAGCACGACTGCGAGTCATTGGTGCCATAACAAGCCTATTTTTTAGTTGAAGTTTACCTAGCTCAAATGGCTCCCATAATTTTTCCATAAATAAAAGGCCTCCATTATTTTTAATTACTTGTTTGAATGATCCGTACTATTCGCTTCAGTGAATCAAGCCCTTCAGGGGTAGGAAAAAGCGAAAAAACATGACTCATAGCATGATAATAAAATGTCGTCACGTTCCAACCTTTTTTATTAGCCATCTGCTGGAATTTCACAGCATCAGCATTCAAAATATCATGATCCCCAGTAAAGACATATATTGGCGGTAATGCAGCTGAATCTCCATATAGCGGACTGACAAGGGGATCTCTAGGCTCAAGGTCACCAGCATAATATTTTCCTAATAGCTTTAAATTTGACAAGTCAAGCATCGGGTCAACCGGCTGAATTTTGGCCATTTGACCGTTACTATTAGTAATATCCAACCAAGGAGAAAGTAAGAATGCCTGCTGGGGCAACGGTAAATGCTTATCACGTAACCGTTGAAGAAGCGCCAAAATTAACCCCGCTCCGGCCGAATCTCCTATGAATATTATCTTTGCAGAATCAACCTGCTGCTCATTAAGCAAACTCAAATAACTTTTCAAAACCATATCGTAAGCATCATAGGCGTTATACGCTGGTGCCTTAGGATAAATCGGCATAATTACTCTTAAACCTAATTCTGTAGATAGTCGATGGATTGTAGCAAAATGAGCTATTGTAGGTTGTTCCCAGTAACCACCACCATGCACATAGAAAATCACTTGATTTTTGCTGTTTACAATCGGGGGATTCATTTCTAAAACTCCTTTTTGCCCTTGGATATAATGAACATGATAGAGGGCAGCGACTGCTTTAGGTAATTGGTATCTTCTTTTACTTTTTTCTAAAGCCTCCTGAAAATCTTGCTCTGTTTTGATTTCCGGCAGTGCTGGAATGTGAGGGAGTAATCTCTCCAACACTAAACTTCTAAAACTTCGTTGTTCTTTAATTGCCCGATATTTCCCGAATACAAGGCCAGCAGACAAACCAACTAAGCCGATTTTTGTTGTCTCCTTAATTTTAATTCTCCTCCTTGTATAACTTGTATGCTTTGTATCGTCCACCATAATTACCCATTAACACGATTCAAAATTTAATCACAACTTTCCCTTTAGCTTTTCCACTAGCGATCAAATTAAAAGCGTCATTAATATCTTCAATATGAAACTCTGTCGGATCAATTGTTGGAATGAGGTTATTTTCTTCAACAATTTGCGTAATTTTCTTTAGCTGACTACCATTGCTACGAACAAAAATAAAATGATATTCAACATTCTTCTCGGCCGCTTTTTTATCAAATTTTGCACCTGCCAAACTAAACAACTTTTGTTTCGCCCAAGAAAAATGATGAGCAACTGCAAAGCGTTTATTAGGTCCCGTTCTTAAAGAAAGTAGCCGACCACCCTGCTTGATAATTGACAGTTCATGATCAAATTCATTTGGCCCTAAAGCATCAATCACATAGTCAACATCTGCCAATTTCTCCCAATAGTTTTCATTATGATAGTCAAGGTATTGATCTGCACCAAGTGCTAAAGTTCTTTCTTTAGCACTGGTATTACCACTAACAATTACTTTTAAACCAAGATGCTTAGCAAGTGGTACCGCCATTTGTCCAAACGACCCAGAACCACCAGCAATAAAAACTGTCTCCCCTGGTTTTACCTCCAGCTCTTCATATAGGCCTTGATAAGCAGTTAAACCTGTAAGCGGTACTCCCGCTCCAGTAACAAAATTTAAATTAGCTGGTAAAGGTGCAACAGCACCACTATCTATTACTACATATTCTGCAAACGCTCCAATTTCTGTACCGGTAGACGTGTGTAAACTGCTTCGCCTAGCTGTATATCTGTAACTTTACTACCTCGCTTTTCAATAATTCCCGTTAACTCATTACCCATAGTTAAGGGAAATTTATAATTCTGGATCAATTTGAGACTGCCAGTCCCAATTAAACTGTCTACTGGGTTAACAGCTGCCGTTTTTACCTTAACTAACACATCATTTGCGCCAATTTCTGGTACTGGTATCTCATTAACCTGTAAAGTGAAATCTTTTGCGTATTTTTCTAGCTGTGCTGCTTTCATAACTTACCTCCAATTAACATGTCTTTTTCAGCTACTTTTTTGGAAAGTCTAATTTAGCTCGAATTATAATTATTTTAGTTACAAAAGTCAAAGATTGTTACCTGTGGTTTCCTATGCTATTATAGATCCTAACATCAACTAAATTAATTAGGCCCGTATTTACTGAGGTAATGCTATGGAAAAAATCACACAAGAACGTATTATTGCTACTGCTAGTCAATTAATCGAAGAAACCGGGTCTGCCAAGATTTCCTTGACTCAAATTGCAACTAAACTTGGAGTAACTCACGCGGCAATTTATAAACATTTTAGAAATAAACAAGCTCTGTGGGTAGCTGTTACTTCTGCTTGGTTTAAAAAAAATATCATTGAACAAGTACAGCTCAATGAAGATACAACGGTTAATAAAGAGGAACAACTACACGACTGGCTTTGGGATTTTGTCAATGCAAAAAAAGGAGCCTTTAACAAGGACCCTAAAATGTTTTTATTAAACACACAGTACGTTGAAAATAACTCTCAAGCACTCCATTCAGTTTTAATTCCTGCTTATCAGATTATTAATCAAATCATGCAGTATAATGACCCTAACTTTGAACGTGCAGAAGCTATTCTTGCAGCTTTTTCAATTTTTACATTAGCTAACTTTAAAGACAGTTGGAATTTACCCGACTATCAAAGAAGATTTGAGTTCTTGTGGAAATTAGTAAAAAACGGAATTGAAGAGCTATAATATACTCACTGCTACGGATAAGTCTAGTTATGTAAACCAAAATTGTTTAGTGGGTCAGAAATGGTCGTTCTGAGAGATCCCACAATTTTTCAGTAACAGCATTATTCTTTCCCAATTCAGCAAGTTTAGTCAGTTATTATGTTTCAACCGATGAATGTTTTATGTTAGTGTTGAACATAAAGTGTTAATGCTCATGCATAGGGAGGGTCAATCAATGATCAGCGCACAACAATTAAGCTTGGATCAGCTCGAGGCCGGCGAGAGCTATGAAAAATGTCATTTCACATACTCAGACGAAAAATTGAGTTTTGCAGAGGTGAGCTTGAAAAACTGTACCTTTGACCAAAGTGATTTTTCACACAGTGAATGGGATAATTGTGTTTTTGAAGGTTGTGAGTTCTTAAATAATACCTTTACGGAAAGCTTCTTTTACCAGACTGAGTTCAGGAAGTGCCGCTTGATGGGGGCTGATCTTTCCGGCAGTACTCTGTTGAAAAGTACGATCGTGGACTCTAAGGCTGATTATCTGAATTTATCTGCCACTAAGCTCGAAGAATGCAGTTTTTTGGACAGTAGTTTGCAAGAAGCATACTTTCAAGAAGTCAAGATCAAGAAGGGGCTGACCTTTCAGCGCTGTGATTTGAATGGAACCGATTTTTTGGGGACCCCGCTCAAAGGAGTCGATTTGTCCAACAGCTTTTTTGATAGTCTAAACGTTGATCCAAGACTTTTGAAAGGCTGTCAGATCTCGATCCCGCAAGCTGCAGTTTTTGTTGGTTTATTAGGGATCAAATTCAAGGAATAGTCATTTGAAGTTAGACTGAAAAATCATGTGGCAGTGGGGACAAGAATTCCAGCCATGGTTGATCCTCATTGGCTGGCCGCAACGAGGACAGTAGCCGCGGATCGGCTGCGGGATCTTTTTAATTTCATCGCTCATATCTATTCACTTCTTTCCCCCCTAAATTAAGCCTGATTTGGATAAATGTAAATGAAAAAAGGTCAGTAACCGCCAATTTTTTGGAAGTTGCTGACCTTTTATTTATTTGTCTAGGGGTTGAAAGCTAAATTGGAAGATTCAAACCTTTTATTGTCGACGGAAGTAACTTTGAACTCATTAAAAAATTCAAAGAGGTAGCCTTTAGTTCGCTTTCCAGCTAGATTTCTTATGATCAGTTTCAAAAAAACACCAGCAAATTTTCAAAGCATGAAATTTGCTGGTGTTTTGGTAGTTAGTTTGAAAAAATATACAGACAATTGGCTCTCACTTTGCTCAACTTGGAACCAGACTGAATCTGTTTGGAGCCATCTCCGAGCGACTTGGAACCAGACTGAATCTGTTTGGAGCCATCTTCTAGTGACTTGGAACCGTTAGTTATTTGTTTGGAGTCTTTTTAAAAGTTAAGGCGATCAACATGCCGACAACTGTTAAAGCTAAGGTAAAGTATAAGCCGTAGTGCACACCGTTGGTGAAAGCTGCAGCTTGATTTGCCCCTTGATAAGCATGTTCGCCCATTGCTAGGAAACTCGTTGCCAAGGCTGTTGCGATGGCGCCTACGACCTGCTGGAGAGTATTTAAGATCGTACTGCCATCAGCTGATTCGATTCCTGCCAGAGAATTTAAGGCATGGGTCTGGGAGGGCGACATCGCCAGTGGACAGCCGATCATCAAGATCACGTGAGCGGTGATTACGTAGGCGATCGAAGAGCCTTTGTCAGCAAAAAGCAACAACAAAGTACCAATTGCGGCGATAACAAAGCCAAGGACCGCTGGAACCTTGGCACCGACTGAGTCATACAGACGCCCAGCGAGCGCAGAGACCAGCGCGTTCATTGCTCCGCCAGGCAGCATGATGATTCCTGTCAATGCTACTGCGACCAGCATTCCACGTTGAATATATTGGGGCAAGAGGTACATCGCAGACAAGATGATCGCAAAATCGATCATCACACAGAGAGTCCCTTTTACGAAGGCTGGTTTAGCAAAAACACGGAGGTTTAAAATCGGCTGTTCAAGCGTCAATTGACGATGAACGTAGAGAGCTAAGATCATAAGACCAACGATCAGTAAACCTAAGACTGCTGGTGAAAGCCAGCCTAAGGTCGAAGCAAAGCTGGCACCCATGACTAAGCAAGAAAAGCCGGCGATCGATTCGACCAAGGATAAGAAATCAACGTGGGGCTTGGTGATGTGTCCCACATTCTTTAAGCCAAAAATACCAAAAAGCAAAGCAATTGCTAAAAAGGGAATAAAGATCCAAAAGATCCAGTTCCAAGATAATTTGCCTAAGACCAGACCGGTAATAGTCGGGCCAACTGCAGGTGCAAACATAATTACTAATGAACACATGCCCATAGCTGTCCCAAGTTTATAGGGCGGGAAGACTGTCATGGCGACAGTAAACATCAAAGGTAAAATTAAGCCAGTAGCGATCCCTTGAATCAAGCGGCCGACCAATAAAATTGCAAAATTAGGTGCCAGAGCTGAAATAGCTGCGCCGACAATGAAATCACCCAAGGCGAAGAGAATGATCTGGCGGGTCGTAAACCATTTGGTAATTAGACTAGAGAACGGTAAGATGATCCCGATCACAAGCATATAACCCGTGATCAGCCACTGAACTGTACCGGCTTCTAAGCCAAAGATCTTCATTAATTGCGGCAAAGCGATATTTAAAGATGTTTCTGACAACATGCCGACAAAGGCGCCAATCATAATGCCGGCCATGGCCATCCACGGGTGCTTGACTTCGACCCGGGCTTTTTGTTCTGCTAAAGATGGTGATGCTGATAATTCCACTGAAAATTCCTCACTTTTCAAAAAAATATTTATTGCGGCAAGTTTTGATTTGCTGCCCAATGACTAAAAAGCGCGTGGTTATGCGTTTTTTTAGCGCAATGTGATTATCATAGCAGAAAAAAATGTTGCGTGTAAGTTTTTTTTTATTTTTTTGGAAAAGTACTTATTAAAATGGCTCTGTTGACAACAGTTTCTTAGAATAATGCCACTATTGCGAACCTGCTTTTGCCTGTAAACAAGCGGTATCCAGCAGACTATTTACGAAATCGGCGATGCTAGGTTAAAAAATAGGGTTGACATTTCATTTATCAAGCGTTAAATTAGCATATAATTAGATTAAGATGAAAATGTGTTGAAGGGATTAGCCTGCGTCGCATCGTCACAGAGAGGTTTCGTTCGCTGAAAGAAATCAATTGACCAACTGGCATCTCACCCCTGAGCAGTAAGAGTGAACATAAAATTGTAGCTTTTAATGGTCCTCCACCATTACCTGGAGCTGGTACTGGGAGTTTTCCCGGCAACTAAAGGTTTTGCAGCAGTGCAAAATAAAAATAGGTGGTACCGCGTGATAATTACGCCCTATAAAGTCTCGGCTTTGTGGGGCTTTTTTTGATTTAATTTTTAATTATTTGCCGATGGGTCAATACATTTATTCATTTTAATAATACATAGGAAAGCAGGAGGAAATTTTATGAGCAATTTCTGGCAGAAAGTAACTCGCAAGGAAGATCCCAAGGTCTATCAAAGCAAGGATAAGCACTTATTGCAGGTTTTGGAAGTCAAGGATTTCCTGGCACTTGGTGTTGGGACGATCGTATCGACTTCGATTTTTACTTTACCAGGGGTCGTGGCTGCGCAACATGCCGGTCCTGCGGTTGCTTTGTCATTCTTAGCTGCGGCGGTCGTGGCTGCACTGGTCGCCTTTGCTTACGCAGAGATGTCATCCACCATGCCGTTTGCCGGATCCGCGTATTCTTGGATCAACGTTGTTTTTGGAGAAGGTTTCGGTTGGATCGCCGGCTGGGCCTTACTAGCTGAATACTTTATTGCAGTTGCTTTTGTGGGTTCCGGCTTATCGGCCAACTTGCGCGGCTTGTTGACACCGCTAGGCATCAAGTTGCCTGATCAGCTGGCCAATACCTTAGGGACGAATGGCGGCTGGTTTGACTTGTTAGCGATCGTAGCGATGCTGATCGTTTCCTTCATTTTGTCGCGGGGCGCCTCTGAAGCAGCGCGGGTCGAAAATATTTTGGTTATTTTAAAAGTCTTTGCGATCTTGGTTTTCTTGGTGGTTGGTGTCACGGCTGTTAAGAGCCAAAATTATGTTCCTTTTATTCCTAAACATCGTTTGAATCCAGACGGAACTTCATTTGGCGGCTGGCAGGGGATCTATGCCGGTGTTTCTTCGATCTTCCTGTCTTACGTCGGCTTTGACTCGATCGCCTCCAATGCGGCTGAAGCAAAAAATCCTTCTAAAACAATGCCGCGCGGGATTTTGGGTTCTTTAGTGATTGCCGTTACCTTATTTGTCGCCGTGGCTTTGGTTTTGGTTGGCATGTTCAAGTACAGCAATTATGCCAACAACGCTGAACCTGTTGGCTGGGCTTTGCGGACAGCGGGTCATCCGATCGTTGCCACTGTCGTTCAGACGATCGCAGTCGTCGGGATGTTTACCGCGCTGATCGGAATGATGCTGGCGGGTTCACGCTTGCTGTATTCCTTTGGCCGTGACGGCATGTTGCCAAAATGGCTGGGTGTCTTGAACAAAAATAATTTGCCGAACCATGCTTTGTTATTCTTAACCACGATCGCGGTGGTCATTGGTGCAGTTTTGCCTTTTGTCACCTTGTCGCAGTTGATCTCCGCCGGGACCTTGATCGCCTTTATGTTCGTTTCGCTTGGGATCTATCGCTTACGTCCGCGTGAAGGTAAAGATCTGCCACAGCCAGGCTTCAAGATGCCGTGGTATCCGGTGATGCCAGCTTTGGCCTTCTTAGGTGCATTGGCAGTTTTCATGGGCTTGGATAAACAGGCTAAGATTTATTCGCTGGTCTGGTTCATTATCGGGATCTTGATTTATGTTTTCTATGGAATGCAGCATTCGGATTTGACCAAACAGCAAAAAGACGAGCAGTAAAATTTAAAAATTTAGGGGGTACTAAGTAATGGCAACTAATGAAGAAATCTTGGAAAATGAGAGCCACTATGCAGCAGCACAACGGGTGCAATATTATGATATTGCGATCGAATCTGGTCACGGAGCCATCGTCAAAGACGCAAACGGCAAGGAATATATCGATCTGCTAGCCAGTGCGTCTTCGACTAATACCGGGCACACCCACCCGCACGTGGTCCAGGCGATCACAGACCAGGCGCATAAACTGATCCAATACACACCGGCTTATTTTGCTAACGTTCCTGCAGCTCAATTAGCCGAGCGTCTCTGTTCTCTAGCTCCGATCTCTGGTCCAGTCAAATTAAGTTGGGGTAATTCCGGCTCTGAGGCCAACGATGCGATCATTAAGTTTGCTCGCGCCTATACTGGGCGCCAATACTTAGTTAGTTATACCGGCGCATACCATGGCTCATCTTATGGTTCAATGAGCCTCTCAGCTTGCAGTCTCAATATGGCCCGCAAAATGGGTCCGTTACTGTCAGATGTCATCAAGGTCCCTTATCCGGATGCATGGGCTAAACTACCAGGGGAATCCGAAGATGAATTCGTTGAGCGGATGTTTGCCGCCTTTAAACTTCCCTTTGAGACCTATCTTCCAGCCGAAGAGACGGCGTTGATCTTGATCGAACCGATCCAAGGCGATGGTGGGATCACCAAGGCTCCGCAGAAGTATATGGAGAAGGTCTATCAGTTCGCACATGAACACGGGATCTTGTTTGCTGTCGATGAAGTCAACCAGGGCATGGGCCGGACTGGCAAATGGTGGTCGATCCAAAATTTCCCAAGGATTGAGCCGGACTTGATGAGCGTGGGCAAGTCAGTCGCTTCCGGGCTGCCTTTGAGCGCGGTGATCGGGCGGGCAGAAATTATGGACAGCTTGGGCTCACCAGCTAACGTCTATACGACTGCGGGTAATCCACTGGTAACGGCAGCCTCTTTAGCAACGCTCGACGTTTTTGAAGACGAAAAATTAGTCGAACGATCTGCCCGACTGGGTCAAGTTGCAGAGAAGTTCTTTGTTCAAGCCAAGGAAAAGCACTCGTGCATCGGTCAAGTCAGGATGTACGGTTTAAACGGCGGGATCGATATCGTCGATCCAGAGACTGGCAAGCCTGACCGCGAGGCAACGACCAAGGTGATCTATCGCATGTTTGAACTAGGGGTGCTGATCATTAGTTTGAAAGAAAACGTTTTGCGCTTTCAGCCGCCGCTGGTCATTACTGAGAAACAATTGGAGCAAGCCTTTACGATCATGGACCAAGCCTTTAGTGAATTGGAAGCCGGCAAACTAGCTTTGCCTGTCAATGCGGCTCAGATTGGTTGGTAGCTTTTAAAGTTTTACTTATATTAGGGCTGAACTTGAATGGAAGTCAGCCGAAATATTAGCCGCAAAAATACCAGCAAATTTTCGAAAAGTTAGAAAATTTGCTGGTTTTTTGCTGGGGTCAAGAACGTTTTGCCATATTCGTATTTAAATTGGCCGCCGGTCAGGTATAATACAAGTAGCAGTCAAAAGACGGCAGGTGAAAAAATGAAGTTTTCAACGATAGCTTTGTTCGCCTTTATTCTAACTGTAGATATTTGGGCGAGCATTCATGATACTAAGACTTTTCTGGCAGGCACGGATCCTGCTGGTAAACCATTATCCAAACGGGGCAAATTTTTGAACAAGGCCAATCTTGGAGTTGATGTACTCTTATTGGTCTTGATGGTCGCTTATTTATTGTCTTTTTTGAAATAGGCAAACCAGAGATTCTTGGGCAGCAAATTAATTCAACCAGTGGAGGTTACAGCAATGCGCAACTTTTATTTTAACCATGATGGAAACGTCGATGACTTAGTCTCGTTACTGCTTTTGCTGCAGATGCCAGACGTTAATTTACTGGGAGTCGGTGTCACAGATGCTGACGGTTACGTGGATCCAGCAAGCTCTGCTTCGCGGAAGATCATTGATCTCTTTGGTCACGAAGGACGGCGCCCGGTAGATGTCGCCAAGTCTAACTCTCGGGCTAAGCACCAATTTCCTGATGCCTGGCGTTTAAGTGCATTTTCTTTTGATGATTTTCCAATTTTAAACGAACAGCAAGGGCCAGTCACACCGCTGGCTAAAAAGCCGGGTCACTTGGATCTGATCGAAAAAGTGCAGGGCTCAGATCAACCAGTGACGCTCGTCATGACCGGTCCGCTGACTGACTTAGCGCGTGCTCTAGCAGTCGATCCAACGATTCAAAAAAAGATCGACAAATTGTATTGGATGGGTGGGGCTCTAGACAGCAAAGGCAACGTTGCCGCTCCGGGTGCGGATGATACGATGGAATGGAACGCTTATTGGGATGCCGAGGCTGTAGGGCAAGTCTGGGATTCGGATCTGGAGATCGTCATGGTTGGTTTAGATAGTACCGATCAAGTTCCGCTGACCAGTGAGCTGCGTTTACGCTGGGCGAGCCAGAGACAGTATCCAGCCCTTGATCTGATTGGGTTGGGCTATTCACTGGTCCATTCGTTTGAGGCTAACTCGATCTACTACCTGTGGGATGTTTTAACGACCTTGGCCAGCAACTACCCTGATTTGGTTGAATCAGAGCAGGTCAAAACTGCAGTTATTACGACAGGTGAATCAGAAGGTCGGACCTATCGCAGTGAGGTCGGACGAGAAGTTACTTTTGTGACGAGTGTCGATGCGAGTGCTTTTTACGATAAAATCGATGAGCTGGCAAAATTAGCACCGGAAAAAAATAAATAAGTCAAATAGTAATGCAGGCTACCTTTCGAGGTGCCTGTTTTTTTATCGTCAAAGTTAGCCGTAAGTGATTTGAATTTAGACAAATTTATGAAATTTCATTAGTTTTTGGCCGAATTTTTGGGGTTTAGCTGCTGCGGATAATTATGCGACCATAAATAAGGGCTTTCATTGCTGCTGTTATGCGCCTTAAAGACCATAAAATTAACGAAATTTTTACATTTAAATTATTAAGAAAACCTTAAGAAAATTTAAAAATGCCCGTATCTCGGACTTTTTATTCGGTCTATTATTAATTTTATGTTACGGTGGATATAGTGATTCGGCTGTAACATTTTTGTAATATTAACCAACACCACCACTTATTTCGTTAATTTAGGTTTAGCCGGTCAAAGCAAAATAACTTGGAACGGTTATTTTTTTTTAAAACGGAGAAGTTGTTTTCGAAGTTTAGACCGCAAACAAATGACGCCAAATATTTGGGTGGGAGTCAAATAGTCAAAGCCTTTCTTAAGCTGGCAGGTTCAGTCTACTGGACAAGGCAAGCCAAGCAGTTGCGAAGTTTTGCCATGCAGTCGATGCTCTTTTTAAATAAGCAAGCCAGGTTGGTTCTAAGAAAGCACGGACATATTGGAGGTATGGAATGACAGAAAAGGTTAAAGTTAAAAATTTAACTAAAATCTTTGGCAAACAGATCCCTCAAGCTAAAAAATTATTAAAAGAAGGAAAGTCCAAAGAAGAGATCTTGGCGCAAACTGGTTGTACAGTTGGTGTAAACGATGCTAACTTTGCGATCAATGAAGGCGAGATCTTCGTTGTGATGGGACTTTCAGGTAGTGGTAAATCTACTCTGATCCGGATGATCAACCGTTTGATCGATTCGACCGATGGTGATGTCGAAATTGACGGACAAAACGTGATGGGATTAAGCAAAGAAGAACTGCGGAAACTGCGTCAGGATAAATTCGGCATGGTTTTCCAGAACTTTGCGCTTTTCCCGCACCGTACTGTGTTGCAAAACGCGGCTTATGGTTTGGAATTAAAGAAAGTTTCCCTCGAAAAACGGGAACAAAAAGCACGAGAAGCGTTGGATCTGGTCGGTCTGAAGGGCTATGACGACCAGTTGCCTAGCCAGCTTTCCGGTGGGATGCAGCAGCGTGTTGGTTTGGCGCGGGCCATTGCCAATGATGCGGAGATCTTACTGATGGACGAAGCCTTTTCAGCTTTGGATCCATTGTATCGGAAGGAAATGCAGGACCTTTTGCTGCAGATCGAAGAAAAGATGCATAAAACAGTGATCTTTATCGGTCATGATTTGAACGAAGCCTTGAAATTAGGCGACCGGATCATGATCATGCGCGATGGTGTTGTGCAGCAGATCGGCGAACCAGAAGACATCCTGACTCATCCGGCTAATGATTACGTTGAACGCTTTATCGAAGGCGTTGACCGGACTCAGGTCCTGACTGCTAGCAGCGTAATGGCTAAGGCGCATACTGTCAATATTTCTAAAGCCGGTCCTCGTGTTGCCTTACGGCGGATGCGCGAAAACGAAATTTCTTCGATCTATGTCGTGGATAACGAAGATCGTTTCGTTGGCTTTGCAGATGCGCATGATGTAGCTGATCTGATCAAAGCAGGCAGCAAAGACTTGAAGTCGGTCTTGAAGACTGATGTGCCGAAGACGACTGCTGATACACCGATCAATGATTTGATCAATGATATTTCTAAGACACCGATCCCTTATATCGTGGTTGATGATGAAGATCATCTCAAAGGGATCATCTTGCGTGGGTCAGTCTTGGCAGCTATTTCTGGGGAAGAGGTGACCGCTTAATGAAAATTGGACAATTACCATTAGCTGATTGGATCAACTCAGGTGTTGACTGGTTAAGCCAATTTACCGGCTTCTTTAATGGAGTAACAGCCTTTTTCCAGGCGATCATCGATGCCATCCAGTGGGTCTTTGATCTTGTGCCTGAATGGCTCTTTATTATCTTGGTTTTAGCGTTGACTTATTGGCTTAAACGCAACCAAAAGAAGTTTGGCTTTATGACCTTTGAAATTTTAGGCTTATTGTTAATTTGGAACCTTGGTTTCTGGCGCGATATGACCCAGACTTTGACCTTAGTGCTGTCCTCTAGTCTGATCGCGATCATTGTCGGGATCCCGCTGGGTATCTGGATGGCTAAGAGCAGCAAGGCTGAAGTTGTGATCAAACCGATCTTGGACTTCATGCAGACCTTGCCGGCTTTCGTTTATCTGATCCCAGCCGTTGCCTTCTTTGGTATTGGGATGGTTCCCGGCGTCTTAGCCTCAGTGATTTTCGCAATGCCGCCGACAGTACGGATGACTTGCTTGGGGATCCAACAAGTCCCAGAAGACTTGATCGAAGCTGCAGATTCATTTGGCTCGACCAGCTGGCAAAAATTGATTGGCTTGCAGCTGCCGCTCGCTAAGACAACGATCATGTCTGGGATCAACCAGACGATGATGTTAGGTCTTTCGATGGTTGTTATTGCATCCATGATCGGTGCTTTGGGACTCGGGACACAAGTTTACTTCGCCGTGGGCCGAAACGATGCCGGGGCAGGTTTTGCTGCCGGGATCGCCGTGGTGATCGTGGCGATCATCTTGGATCGGATCACACAATCGTTGAACAAGACATCCAGATAAGGGGTGGTGAATTTGAAGAAAAAAATCCTCCGTTATCTGAAAATAGCAGCTATGGTCACCGGCTTGGCCTTGATCGTCAGTGCCTGTGCTAAACCAGCCAGCTATGACTCTAATAAGAAATTAGGCCCCCAGATCAACTATACGATCACCGGGATCGAAGCTGGTGCCGGGATGATGGGCAATACCCAGACTCTGCTCAGCAAATATGGTTTGAAGCAGGCTAACTGGCAGATCATGCCAAGTTCAACCGCCGCAATGATCTCGACTTTGGATAAGGCCGTGAAAAATAAAGAACCGATCGTCGTAACTGGCTGGCAGCCGCATTGGATGTTCGCTAAATACCCGCTTAAATTCTTGAAGGATCCTAAGCATGTCTATGGTAAAGGTGAATCGATGCGGACTGTGACACGCAAGGGTTTCTCTAAAGATAACCCGGGTGCCGCTAAGCTGTTAAAACAGTTCCATTGGACGATCAAAATGTCTAACCCGCTGATGCTTAAAATCAACGGCGGGATGGATAAACAAAAAGCTGTTGATCAGTTCATCAAGACTCATCCTAAGCAAGTCAAGGAGTGGACGAAGGGCGTTCCGCAAGGTCATGGTAAAAAGGTCAGTTTAGTTTATACGCCTTATGACTATGAAATTGCGACAACTACCTTAGTTAATACACTGCTCAAGCAAAAGGGCTACAAGTCCACGATGCGGCAGCTGGATGTTGGTGTGATGTGGAACTCATTGGCTAACGGTTCATCTGATGCTTCAGTTACAGTTGAATTACCAGTGACTCATGCACTTTATGCCAAGAAGTATAAGGGTAAATATGATCAGATCTCGGTCAACTTGCCTGGTGCCAAGACTGGTCTTGCTGTGCCAAAATATATGAAGAATATTAACTCAGTTGAGGATTTGAAAAATAAATAAAAGCAACTATTCCTACTAAAGAAAAATTGAGTAGGATACAAGCTTAGCCCCCGCCATTAGATACCGAGTGTCTCTAATGGCGGGGGCTTTTTTAGTATTAAGGAATGACAAAGAGTTGCTTGTTTCTTTACTCTGGAATGGTACCGGTATATTTCTTGAGTGCTTCGGCAACTCCGCCTTGATCATTGGACGCAACTGTGTGGGTCGCAACTTGCTTCACTAGTGGAATTCCATTCCCCATCGCGATCCCGATACCCGCATTTTCAATCATTGGCAGGTCGTTTTCGCCGTCCCCAATGGCCATGGTGTTTTTCAAAGGAATGTTAAAGTTCGCAGCGACTTCTCTGATAGCGCGCATTTTAGAAACATCTGCGTCGACGATCTCCAAGTAGGTAGGTTTGGAACGTAAATAGCTCAGATGCAGAGCTGGCTTTTGGTCCAAGAGTAATGCAAGCTGATCGATCGCATCAGGTTTGCCCATACATAAAATTTTATGTAACGGTTCGATCATTGTCCCAGCCTGATCGCTCAAAGCTGTAATTGTCGCACTGGTTCGAGTGATTTCTTCTTCTTGCTTGACCCAGTAGTCATGGCTGGAAGAAAACCAATCTTGGTTGGAAAAGGCATTGACGCTAACAGATAAGTCATTTTCTGCAATGATTTTTTCCAGCTGGGCTAAAACCTTGGCTTTCATCGGCTTTTCAAAGAGAGTAGTCAGCTGACCTGTTTGTTCTGTATTTTGTAAAACTAGGGCTCCGTTCAAGCAGACCATCAACGAATCGCATCCCAACTGCTGTGCTAAAGGTTGGATCCCTGCTGGCGGGCGAGCCGAAGCTAAAACAAAGATCCCGCCGTCTGCAACATATGCTTGCACGGCAGAGCTTACACTTGGTAAAACCTTGAAATCAGATGTGATCAAGGTATTGTCAACATCACTAAAAACGATTTGAATTTCCGGCATAATAGCTCCTTTGAGTATTGATCAGAGTGTGTCTCACCTCTTTATTATATACCTACATGTGGTGGGGGAGAGGTTTTGGGAAATTTGTTGTGTCATTGTTGTTTCTGGCGTTAATATACCTTGACTTAATTCGAGGCTTTTGGCGGATCACTGGCTTTGGCGAATTCTAACAGACCAGTCATGGCAACTGTATTCAAGAAGTTGACGACTTCCTGCCGCGAATAGGCTGGATCAGAGCTCCAGAGGCTGATAACGCCTCAGATCGCAGAACTGGTAAAACTGGTCAGGAGCTGCTGATTTTTTGATTTTTAGGAGTAATACAAGGGTAAAAACTTGAAGAAAATTCAAAAATCAGGCAACATTAATTTAGTGGACCAAAGCATTCTTAACTAAAAAATTACAATTTGATTAAGAATATTAATTTTTAACATTCTATTGGAATGGTTTGCTATGGTTAATTTAGAAGAATTTAGAATTCAGGGGTGATGCAGAAAATGGATTCAGACGCAGGCGCGTGTTGGTGCTTAGATATGTTTTGTATCCTGCTTGAATAGTTATTGAATCAGTCACACACTGTTGTACGTGTTATTGATCAAAACGAATTCAGGAGGATCAGAGAATGGAACATTATCGACGACGAACTTCAGACTTGAGTCAGAATTATGCTGAAGGTTTATTTGAAAATGGTTTAAAAAATGAAGATGCAAAGCAGCGGTTAGCAAAAGACGGTCCGAATAAGCTGGAAAGCAAACGGACCCCTAAGTGGAAGATTTTTTTGCGTCAGTTCGACAATATGATCACTTATATTTTGATTGCAGCGATGGCGATGACCTTACTTGTCGGGGATCAAACCGACACCTTAGTTATTGGACTGGTGGTTGTGATCAATGCCTTTATCGGCTACTTTCAGGAGTCTAATGCCGCTGACGCTTTGGATCGGATCCAGCAGATGTTAGCACTGGAAGCCACCGTTTACCGAGATGGGATGCGGCTGGATATTCCTGCCGAAGAGCTGGTCAAGGGTGACGTTGTTTACCTGGAAGCCGGTGACAGTGTACCGGCCGACTTGCGGATCGTACAGGATGCTAATTTGCGGATCCAGGAATCCTCGTTGACCGGTGAAACTGACGCAGTGACTAAAACTGCGGACGAGTTAAGCGGGGCTAAAGTTCCGCTGGCTGACCAGACTAATATGGCTTTTACTTCTACGAGTGTTGCGAACGGCTCAGGCTTGGGCGTAGTGGTCGCTACCGGAAATGAAACTGAGATCGGGCAGATCTCGACGGCGGTGGCACAAGCCAAGCCTAAAGAAACACCGATGATGAAAGAGATCGGCAATCTGGGGAAAGGGACCTCGATCGGCGTTTTAGTCGTTGCGGTCGTCTTATTTATTCTGGGATTTTTCTTAAAGATTTATTCTTTGCCAGTCTTGGCACTGTCGGTGGTCACGATGGTCGTGGGCTCGATCCCAGAAGGATTGCCTGCAACAACATCGGTGATCTTAGCCTTAGGGGTCTCCGATATGGCCCGCAACAAGAAAACGATCGTCAAGACTTTACCTGCGGTTGAGACCTTAGGCGCGGTCGATGTGATCGCGACTGATAAGACCGGGACTTTGACTAAAAATGAAATGACTTTGACCGACCTCATTACCAAACAAGAGCATTATACCGTGACCGGGACAGGTTATACCCCGGATGGCGAGCTGATGCAAGCCGGACAGTCGGTCGCACCCGATCTTACAGTGCAGACCTTTTTAACGGCTGGTTTTGCGGCGAATGACACCGAGTTGGACCAAGACGAAAACGGCGAATATCAGATCAACGGTGAACCGACTGACGGTGCTTTTTTGACGGCTTACCATAAAATCATGCAAACACAAGAGGCTCCGGACTACGAGTCGCTGGACATGCTGCCGTTTGACTCGGAATATCGCTATATTGCGCGTTTAGTCCGGGATGGAGCGACTGGCAAGAAATTTCTGTATACTAAAGGTTCGCCTGACAAAATTTTTGAAATGGCGGCTGCGGCTGAAACTGATTTTGATGTTGAAGGCTGGACTGAAACGGTCGAGAAACTGGCACGCTCTGGCAAACGCGTGGTTGCAGTCGGAGTCGCAGAGGTTGGCACAGATGTGACGGAAGTCAGCCATGAACTGCTCCAGCAGGGGATTCAATTTTTAGGTCTAGCCGGGATCATTGACCCGCCGCGGCCTGAAGTGATCGCAACTTTGAAACAGTTAAACGCAGCTCATGTTCAAGTTAAGATGATCACCGGTGATTCTCCAATCACAGCGACTGCGATCGGAGAAAAACTGGGGCTTGCCGACAGTATCAGCGCGATCACTGGCCCTGAATGGGATGAATTAGATGAAGAAGGGCGTAAGCAAGCTGCCCGTCAGAACCAAGTCTTCGCCCGTACGACTCCACAAAACAAGTTGGAGATCGTGGAAGCCTTGGAACAAAGCGGCATGGTCACGGCAATGATCGGTGACGGTGTCAATGATGCGCCCGCACTGAAGACCGCCGATATTGGGGTCTCGATGGGGGTCAAAGGGACCGACGTTGCCCGTTATGCCGCGGATATGATCTTGACTGACGACAACTTTACGACTATGGGCACGGCGATCCGTGAAGGCCGCCGGATCTATGACAATATCAAGAAGAGTATTTTGTTCCTGTTGCCGACCTCATTTGCCGAAGGTCTGATCGTTTTCTTCTCGATCCTGTTAGACATGCCGTTGCCGTTGACTCCTAGTGAGTTATTATGGATCAACATGGTTTCAGCGATCACGATCCAGTTTGCGTTTATCTTTGAGCCCGCAGAAATTGGGATCATGCACCGGCGGCCGCGGAAAAATGGCCAATCGATGGTTAACAAGCACGATGTCTTCCAAATGATCTATGTTTCGATCATCATTGCAGGGACTGGACTGCTTGGTCATAGCTGGCTGCTTGATCAAGGAGCCAGTGCAGCCGTTGCTAGTACCTTGATGGTCAATATTATTATTGGTGGAAAGATTTTCTATCTCTTTAATATTCGGACAACTCACTTTGCTTTAAATAAGGATATTTTTTCCAATAAAAAAGCCTTTGCTGTTATTGGGATCATGCTAGTTTTACAGGTCTGCTTGACCTATGTTCCATTTATGCAAGACCTGTTCTCAACTGCTTCAGTCAGCATCGAAGCCTTCATCGTTTCCTTGCTGTCAGGGGTCGTTGTCTTTATCATTGCAGAACTGGACAAGCTGGTCCGTAAAGGCCTGGCAAAAGCTAGATAGTAAGATTGGGTCCAAAAATACCGTTCATCTCTGATCGATTGGTCAGAAGTGAACGGTATTTTTATTACCAGCTAGCTTTTTTGACTCCCGGGATCAGTCCTTGCTGGGCCAGCCGGCGAAAATTCAGCCGCGACATGCCAAATTTACGCATGTATGAACGGGGCCGCCCATCTCGCGGGTCGCGACGACGATAACGGGTCGGGCTTGAGTCCCTGGGCAGACTGGCTAGTGTAATATAGTCTCCTTGGAGCTTTAATTTTTTGCGTTGGTCAGCATAGCGTGAAATTAATTCTTCCTGTTTTTTTGCTTTGGCAAGTTTGGATTTTTTTGCCTTCTTGTGTTCCTCCTGACTGCTTATTGATTGTCTAAGATCTTCAGCAAATTAGCGTATTGGCCGGTCATCCATTGCCGGTAATTCTTGTGGGCGGGCAAAGTCTCAGTGACTTTGAGGACTGGGACCTGATTTTCTTTGGCCAGCTTGACCAGGTTCGTGACTGTTTTATCACTGACTTGCGAATTGTAAACGAAAAAGGCGATCTTTTTTTGCCGAATATTTTTTTGCATTGTGGACAGAGTTCGCGGCGACGGGTCCGTTCCT
The DNA here is from genome assembly GCF_003864415.1 of Ligilactobacillus salitolerans. Lineage (GTDB taxonomy): Bacteria > Bacillota > Bacilli > Lactobacillales > Lactobacillaceae > Ligilactobacillus > Ligilactobacillus salitolerans. The sequence goes on along the minus strand of NZ_BFFP01000008.1, from coordinate 12,258 downwards.
TTTTCGATGGCATTTTCAAAGGCCTGGTTGCCGACTTTAAAGCCCATGGACTTGATCGCATAATCGAAGACCGGTTCAGAAACATAGACTTCTTTATTTTTTGCTGTTGCAGCTGTTTTTTTCAGTTGCGTGAGCTGCTTGTTGATCGGGTGCAATGACTTGATATACTTCTGGGCATTTTTCTTGAAGTAAGCCTTGTTTTTGGGCTGTTTTTTACCCAACTCCTGTGCGATCTTTTGCGCTAGTTTAGGCATTGTCTGCGGGTCATACCAGAGGTGCGGGTTATCACCGCTCTTTTTGCCCATCAGATCCTCGCCGACTCTAATGTACTTGGCATTAGAATCATCGTTTTTGACGAGCTTATTCATCCAGGTATCGTAACCGATACCGTTTGCGATCACGATTTGAGATCCCGCCACGGTTTTAGAAACTTGCGGTGTGGGCTCATAGTCGTGGGGGTCGACGTTTGGCTTGTTAATGACAGAGGTGACAGTTCCCTTCTTACCAGCAACTGCTCGGGCAACTTCACCGTAAAAATCTGTTGTTGCTGTGATCTTAATTTTGTCTTGACTGGCAGCATCTTTTTTCGTGCAGCCGCTGACAACACCCGTTAAAAGTGCTAAGAAAAAGACGACACTCAGTAACTGAGCTTTTTTCAAACTATGTAACATAATTACTCTCTCCTTCGATAATAGTAATAATTACTATTTAAAAGAGTAACAAATACTATTTAGAAATGCAAGTCGAAATTTAAGCAGTTGGTCTTTCAGGTCGGATCACTTCACTCCTTTTCTTACGGTTGAAACTGTTATAATGAGGGGTGTTAACGAAAGGCGGTGGATGAATGTATCGCGAACAAAAATTATGGGATGATCTCACTTGGACCAGTGTCGTTGATGTAAATGAAGCAGATTTGGACAAATTGCAGCAGAAATTTAAGCTGCCGCATAAATATCGGTCCTATCTGTTAGACCCGCGGGAACGATCACGTTTTGACTATAACGATGGGATCAAAACTGGTCTTTTGATCTGGCGGGTCGCGGTGGCTGGTCAGCAGGCACATAGTTTTCAGGTGGTTCCGGTCAGTTTTATTGTCGCAGAAAAGCACCTGATCTCTATTGTTTCATCTAAGGCAAAAGGGGTTCAAAAGGAACTCGAAGAATTGTTGGCCGAACTTACCCAAGAGGAAAGAAAAGCGTCACTGATGGTCATCATGCTTCGGCTGTTATGGCGGATCAACAATCAGTATGTCGACCAGATCGATGAGATCAACAAACGGCGCGAAGAATTAGCTGTCTACCGCAAGCACCCTTCGAACCCGCAGATCGAGGCTCTTTCGAGGTTAAGCGATCAGCTGGTCTACTTAACAACTGCCGCGGATAATAATGTAGTGGCGATCCAGCAGATGAAACTCAGCAGCAATTCTGCTAGTGATGAATTTCAGATGGATCAGCGTGAACGGGACTTTTTGGATGACGTCGAGGTTGAAACTAAACAAAGTCAGCAGATCACCCAGGATGCCGCAGAGTTAGTCGACCGCTTATCCAATACCTACAACAATATTTTAAATAATACCCTAAATGACACCATGAAATTTTTGACCATTTGGTCTTTGATCCTAGCTGTTCCGCCGATCGTCTCGGGCTTTTACGGGATGAATATGCACTTGCCTTGGGCGCGGGGTGAATTTGCCTGGGTGGGGACGCTAGTAATGACCTTAGCTTTGATCGTTTTAACGATGTGGGTCTACTATCATCACCGTTCCAAATAATAAGACAAACAGGAAGGTAAAATTATGATCACGACAATTGCTTTAGATTTAGATAACACCTTGTTGAATTCAGCCAAGGAGATTTCCGCAGCAAATCAACGAGTCTTAACCCGGCTTCATCAGGAAGGTAAAAGGATCGTCCTGTGCACAGGCCGGCCTTTGCCTGCAATCGAGCATTTGCTTGAGCAGTTAGGTTTAACGGGTCCCAATGATTATTCGATCACCTTTAATGGCGGACTCGTGCAAAATAACCAGACTGGTGAGATCTTGGCTCAGACGACTTTGGATAAAGCAGCTGTAGAGCTCTTGACCCGTGATGCTGCTGTCCGCCACTATCCTCTGGATGTTTTGGGTCCAGATCGAGTTTATTCGTTGACCGAATTTGGCCAATCTAAATACGAAAAATTCATGAACGGGAAGTTGAAGTTTGCCCACATTAACTTTGCAGACTTGCCGGAAAATGAAGCTTTCGGAAAAGTTGTCAGTGCTGCTCCAGCGGAGGTTGTGGCCCAGACCCGTGCGGGGATCCCGGCTGAGATCAGTGAGCACTTTAACGTTGTTCCATCGCGGCGCGAACTCTTGGAGTTTTTGCCAGAAGGAGTCAATAAGGCAGTCGGTCTCAGCAAATTATTGACTCATTTTGGTGAATCAATGGAGAATCTGATGACTTTTGGAGATGAGGAAAATGATCTGGAGATGATCATGCAAGCACAAGTCGGGGTAGCGATGGACAATGCGATCCCGCTGATCAAAGACGCAGCTGATGTGATCACCTTGGATAACGACTCAGATGGTGTCGCTGTCTACTTACAAAAATATTTTCAGCTCTGAAATAAAAAACCACTGGGGGATCTCCCCAGTGGTCAAGTGAATCGATCAATCTGTGTGTGAAGCACTAGTTGTCGCATCTGTTTGCGGTTCAGGTTTTGATTCTGGCTGCTGTGAAGCGCCAGTCGTTGTGTCTGGTTCAATTTCTGTCTCTTGTTTCTGTGAAGCCCCGGTGATCGTATCTGGTCTGGCATCCGGATCTTTGACGAGCATCTGTCCAGTCTGTTGGAGATACCACTTAATAGTCGGCATTAAATCATAGACCTGTTCATTGACGCCGCGATAATTTCCGTTCGCATCGTGCATCGCAGTGTAGTCATGGACAATATACTTATCTGGCCCGTTGCCTGGGATCGGCATCTTAAAGGTCTCTGTTTTACCGGTCCGGAGCATGTTGACGACCGCGGCTGCACCTTTACGCGCTTTTTGGGGGTGGCAGTAAGCGATGGCATTGCCGACTTGGCTTGGTTCTCTGCTGGCGAGCATCTTTTCTTTGGGCAGCATGTGGTTATAGTATAAGAATTGATTATTGTCATCTGCATAGGTAATTTCAAAGGGCATTGAATTTAGCAGGTAGTTGAGCTGGTTGACAGTCAGGACCCCACAGTCGAGCTTGACATAGGTGTCGCCTGAAACCGCGTCAGTCTTATTGGCTGCTTGCTCTACCCAAGTATCTGAATCCTTAGAAATGTCAGAAATTGTGGTGTCGACTGCGCCTGTCGCAAAAAGATCTTCATTAGGTGATTTATTTTCGGTCATACGTATACCCTCCAATGATATTTTTTTCACAGGTTAAGCATACTTGGAACTAGTGCAATTTGCAACATAAGTAAAACATATTACAATTAATTTGAACTATTGTGAGCATGAACTAAAAAGGTTGGGATCAGCAAGGTTGTGGAGGGAGATCAGATGAGCTTTATTGAAGTTAAAAATGAATTTCGGCGCTTTAAGACCGGTGAGACAACGATCACGGCGAATAATGATATCAGTTTTACGATCGAACAGGGCGAATTAGTCGTGATCTTAGGACCCAGCGGTGCCGGCAAATCCACGCTCTTGAATATTTTGGGCGGCATGGATCAGCCGTCGGGCGGGCAAGTGATCATTGATCAGACTGATATTGCCCAGTTTTCGGCTAAGGAATTAACTCAGTATCGGCGAGTTGATGTTGGTTTTGTCTTTCAATTTTATAATCTTGTGCCTAATTTGACGACGCACGAAAATATTGAATTGGCCACGGAAGTTGCACCGGACGCATTAGATGTCGATCAAGTTTTAGAACAAGTCGGTTTAACTAAACGTGCGGCTAATTTTCCCGCACAACTTTCGGGCGGTGAACAGCAGCGGGTGGCGATCGCCCGTGCCCTTGCTAAAAATCCAAAACTTTTGTTATGTGATGAACCAACAGGAGCCTTGGATTATACGACCGGCAAGCAGATCTTAAAACTATTGCAGCATGCCAGCCGGGACTTGGGCCAAACGGCAGTGATCGTGACCCATAATTCTGCGATTGCTAAAATGGCGGATAAGGTCATCCATATCAACGATGCAACAGTCCGGCAGATCGAAAGCAACGAACAGCCAGCGCCAGTAGAAGAAATCGAGTGGTAGGAGGCAGAGACGTGAAAAAAACATACTTAAAGTCTACCTTCCGGGAGATTCGTTTTGCTAGCGGCCGCTTCATTGCCATTACCTTGATCATTTTTATGGGAGTGCTGTTATTTGTAGGGGTCAAAAGTGTTGGTCCTGACCTGACTACGTCTGCTCAAAATGAAATCGAAGCAAATAACATGTCCGACTTGCAGGTGATCTCGACTGGCGGTCTGACGCAAGCTGACAAAAAGGCTGTAGAAAAGGTTACTGGTGTCAAAGCGCAACTTAGCAAGAGCCTGGCATATCTCGAAAAAAAGCAAGGGAATAACTTGCAGGTCGCCTCTTTTTCTGCAAAGGACCGGCAAAATCGGCTGATCGTGACTAAAGGCCATTTGCCGCAGTCAAGCGGGCAAGTCGTGATCGACCAGAAATTGTCTGCCAGTTATTCGCTTGGCTTAACTGTGAACCTTAAAAGCCGAGATTTGAAAAAAACACGCTACCAGGTGGTCGGCTATGTTAAATCACCTTTATATATTGCCAACAACGAGCGGGGCACGACTACGGTGGGCGACGGACAGGTCGATGGTTTTGCATATTTGCCGGAAGCCGATTTTACGACAGCTGCCTACACCCACATGTACTTGACCTTTGCTAACTTAAAAGGCAAGACCTATTCTGCGCAGGATTATAAAAAGACTTTAAGGCAAGATATGACGCGGGTCGAACAGGTCTTTGAGCGGCGCAGGAGCGAACGGCAAAGCGAATTACAAAAAATTGCCGACCAAAAGAGTGCGCCAGCACGCCGCAAACTAACTGACCAGCAGCAGAAGTTGGACCAAGGAAAACGACAGCTCGCCCAAGGAAAAAGCGAATTACTCCAACAAGAGCAGCAGCTAAACCAGCAATCTGAACAACTTGCTGCCCAAGTTGGGGAAGAACAGGCTCAGCTGCAGCTAGCTTCCGCGCGGCAGCAAATTGCCCAGCAAAAGCAGCAGCTAGACGCACAAGAACAACAGCTCCAGAGCAGTCAGCAGAAGTTGACAGCAGGGCAAAAGAAGCTGACGAAGCAGACTAAAGTTGATAAACCAATGTATTTGGAAAATAAAAGGTCCGATCTGCCTGGGTTTAATGATTATGCCAGCCTCTCCGATCGAATTGATGCGATCGCCAATATTTTTCCAGTTTTCTTCTTTTTGATTGCGATCCTGATCACTTTTACCACCATGACAAGGATGATCACAGAAAATCGGCGCGAAATTGGGACGCTCTTATCACTGGGCTATCGTAAGACAGAGATCAGTATAAAGTATATTTTATATGCACTTTTAACGGTGGTGATCGGCGGTGCCGCAGGGGTAGTTGTGGGGGCGAAACTTTTACCGCCAGTTGTTTTTCAGTTGATGGGCTCGATGTATATTTTTACTGATTATGTCTCTAACTACTATGGTTATTTGATTTGGCTATCGCTGTGTGCGGCTCTGGCGGCAACGCTAGGTTCGGCGATCTTAGTCTTGATGCGAGATCTGCGTGAAAAACCAGTTGAACTGCTGGCGCAAAAAGCTCCAAAAGCCGGCAAGCGGATCTGGTTGGAGCGTTTGACACCCTTGTGGAAAAAGTTGACCTTCACGCAAAAGATGACAGCTAGAAATCTCTTGCGCTACAAGTCGCGCATGTTTCTCACGATTTTTGGGATCGCGGGGTGTACCGGCTTAATGCTAGCGGGTTTTGGATTAAATGATTCGATCCCTGCCCCTGGTACTAAGCAGTACACGGAAATCAACCAGTACCAAGCTTTAGTCACGCTTAAGGCAAAAGCAGGTACTGACCAAAGGAAAAGTGTCACTAAAGCGCTGAATGATGACCGGCAAGTGACAGGAGAACTGCCGCTTCACAGTGAGCAGGTCACCTTTAGAAAGAAAAAGGCCAGCAATCAGACGGCGACACTTTCAGTGGTCCAACACCCAGCTCAGCTTGACAGATATATTTCCTTGAATGATGCTAAGACGAAAGAAAAGCAAAGGGTGCCGCAATCAGGCGCGATCGTGAGCCAACGGTTAGCGCAGGCTTATGGTTTGCACCGTGGCGATAAATTACACTTTGAAGACGAAAAAGGGCATGAGTATACCATAAAATTAGCCAAATTGACCGAGAATTACGTCGGTCATAATGTCTATTTAAGCGCGGATTACTACGCTCAAGTCACCGGCAAACGACCCAAAATCAATGCGTATCTTGTCAAAACAAAGCAGCAGACTAAACACCAGCAGACCGAGCTAGCCGATAAACTAACGGATACGCAAGCGGTCTTGAACACGACTTATACGAGGACCTTACGTGCTAAACTGGAAAAATCAGTCAGCGGAATGAACTCGGTGGTTTTGATCTTTATTGTTTTGTCGGGGACACTGGCTTTTGTGGTGCTGTACAACCTGACTAACATCAACATTTCAGAACGGCGCAGAGAACTGGCGACCTTTAAGGTTTTGGGCTTCTTTGATCGGGAAGTCACGATGGTGATCGTGCGCGAAAATATCATTTTTACTTTGTTCGGGATCGTCTTGGGATTCGCTATTGGCTGGCTCTTGAACTGGTTTATACTGGCTTATGCCTCCAGCAATATGATGGTCTTTCCAGTTGTGATTAAGTGGCCCGGCTATGTTATTTCGGCTGTAATGACGCTATTCTTCTCGGCTTTTGTGATGTTTGTGACTCACCGCAAGCTGCAAAATGTCGATATGATCGGTGCTTTGAATGCGAGTGAATAACCTGATGTGAGTATCCGAAAATTAGTCAGTCTGCCAAAAGCTGGCTTGGACCCTATTTGCCTGTATTAAGGTCCAAGAGCAGCTCCCTTGGACCAATCTTTCAAATACTTTGGTCCAAGAAAGGCAGGCTCGGACCAAACTTTCAAATACTTTGGTCCAAGAATCACCGGCTTGGACCCTCTTTTTCGATATTAAGGTCCAAGAAAAAACGAACAGACTGGAGCATTGCGCGTAAAATTCTCCCCAAATTTTCACTAATTTGGGGAGATTTTGTCAAACCAGAGACTAGATTGGACAAACTCCTTTTTTGCAGCCGGCTTTGTGTCAGAGACAGGCTGATCAGCTTCCTGCAAAGCTCAGTCTGAACTGCCTTACTTGAACGTAATCATCTCTTTACCTGTTCTTTACAGGGTCAAAGAACTCTCGTTACATTCAAGGTTTATCTTAAGTATGTAATCAAAATAAGATTGACCTGAAAAGGGGAGTTTAAAAATGAAATTTGGTAAACGTATTGCTATGGCTTTAACAGTTGTTGGATTATCGGGGATCTTTTTGGCCGCTTGCGGCTCGAATAGTAAAGATTCTTCCAGTTCCTCCAATGATGCGTCTGGAAAGGTGACTGCTGTGGGATCGACTGCTTTGCAGCCATTGGTTGAAAAAGCATCATCCCAATTTAAGACTGACAATCCTAAAGCGAACCTGACAGTTCAAGGCGGCGGGTCAGGTACTGGTCTGAGTCAAGTTCAGTCGGGTGCAGTACAGATCGGGAATTCTGATATTTTTGCCGAACAGCAAGAGGGGATCCACCCAGATAAACTCGTGGACCATAAAGTTGCAGTCGTTGGGATGGCTCCAGTCGTGAATAAAGATGTCGGTGTCAAAAACGTCACCATGGATCAATTGCGGCAGATTTTTACCGGTAAAATTACCAACTGGAAGCAATTAGGCGGTAAGAACGAGAAAATCTCAGTGATCAACCGGGCCAAGGGTTCTGGAACACGGGCAACCTTCGAAAATGCAGTCTTGCAACAAGACGACAAACCAGTTGAAGCCCAGGAACAAGATTCAAATGGGACCGTGCAAAAGGTCGTAGCTCAGACTCCGGGTTCGATCAGTTACCTGGCTTTCGCCTATGTTAATAAGGACTTACAGGAACTGTCGATCGATCATGTTCAGCCAAACTACAAGAACGTTTCAACCAATAAGTGGAAGATCTGGTCTTATGAGCATATGTATACTAAAGGTCAGCCAAAAGGATTGACTAAGAAATTTATTAATTATGTTCTTTCAGATAGTGTCCAAAAATCATTGGTTTCCAAGCTCGGGTACTACAGTATTAACGGTATGAAAGTTAAGATGGGTTCAGACGGGCAGGTAGAAAGCAAGTAAAGCTAGTCCTTGGATGCAGGCAGGAAAGAGAGCAGATAGCAGGAAAAGACTTCAATAAAATTTGGGGTCTTTTCTTTTTGTACATAGCTATTTAATTTTATAAAGCTTAAAAATTGTTAATATTTTCTAAAATGTGTTACTTTATGAATATAGTATTTCAGTGTGTAAATATTATTTCATAAAAGTTTTTAGTTAACTGTTTTGCAGCATTATACTTATTAAGTTGACTTTAACTAAAAAAAGCGTGTCTGTGGGAAAGACACACTTTTCTCACACATACAATTGGGGGAGGTTTAGTGACTATAGCTGAAAATGTAAGCGGTATATTTTAATGCTTTTTGAGTTTTGGGTGTGAAGTAGAAGACGGACAAAGGCTTCGCAGAAGTTTTTTTGATAATTTCTGCTGGAATATGGGGGCTTTGAATTAGTAGAGGAGGAACTGGCATGAACAAAAAAAATAGAGCTTATGGGTGGAGTAAATTACTGCTGCTGCTTGGTGTGCTGCTGTTAGTTGTAACAGGGTGTGCGAAGAAAACAGAAAAGGCGAACTTCCAAAAAATTGCGAATGGTGTCGATTCGCGGGTCACATATTATTATCAAGATGATAAGGTTGTTAAGCAGACAACAACTAACAAGATCGCTTATTCTGCCTTAAGGGTGAACAATCCAGCTGAGGCCAAAAAGGCAATCAAGTCTAATGTTCAGAAGTATAATGATACTAAAGGCGTGACAGATAAAATTACTTACCATGATAGTTATTTGGATGAGCATGTGACGGTCGATCTTTCTAAGGCTTCGGTTAAGGATTTTCTGAAGCTCTCAGGTACTGCTTCAACTTCAGATTCAAAAAAGAAGCAATTTATCAGTTTTAAAAAGAGTGCAGAGCTGGTTAAAGATCAAGGCTTCAAACGGATCAAAGACGGCAAATATAAGAGCCTGCCGAAGTCAGCCTTACGTGTTAGAAAAAATGTTTCGATGAAACAGTATAATGCGATCAAACTTGCTGATGATGATAAGACTGGGACAACGCTGGCTGAGTTAACTAAAACAATGGGCAAACCTGACAGTTCCACAGAGGGATCTTCGTCTAGCACCTATACCTGGTATACTAACTATGCTAAGTCCAGTTATTTATACGTGTCGGTCAATGATAAAAAACAGGTCCAATCTAAAATCTTGTACCAGCCGACTGCAATGGATAAAAAGAAATTTAGTGCTGAAAAATACAACCAAATCAATAAAGAAATTAGTGCGGATGAACTGATCAGTAAGCTGGGAGCACCATATCAGATCACTTCTAATTCATCAAGAGAAATGTATTTTTATATTATCGAGGATGGGTCAGGCAATCAAAAACAGTACGTTTTCCAAGTTGAAAACGGCAAAGTCACTGGCAAGCAATCAAGTTCTAGTTCATATTAATAAGCAGTCAGTATTCATAGGAAGCTGACCACCAAAAAGATAAGAGCACAATTCAGATGTCAATCTGAGTTGTGCTCTTATCTTTTGTGATGCTCATTTTTTGCGTAATATTTTACTTTGGCAGATTTTAACGGTTGACAGCCTTTTATTTTAGTTGCATAATAATCCTATTAAATTTATATGAGAAACAAACGAGAAGATGAGTAGTTCAGTAGAAATCTCAAGAGAGTTGTCATTTATGGTGGAAGGCAATGGTGGAAGCTGAGCGAAGATGGTCTTTAAAATTCGTTTCAACGCTGAGCTGCGGCTAGGCGTTGACGGGGACGCCCGCTATAGCGTTAAGGTATGCACAAAAGTAAGTACTGATTTCAAGAACAGTTTTAGTTTGGCGTACCCGATGAGGAGTGTTCCGTGAGGGACAGTCAAACTAAGGTGGTAACACGAAAAGCATTTTCGTCCTTATCTAGAAATAGATGGGGAGAAAATGCTTTTTTTGTAGGCAAAAGAGATTGATTCGTTAAAAGGAGTGGAGTTTGAATGAGTGAAAAAACAGCACGGTATGAGCTATTAAAAAAACAAGCGCAAGCGTTATTGAATAATGAATTTGATCTAGTCGCGAATATGAGCAATCTTGTTTCACTGGTATTTAATGAGCTGCCGCGGTTAAACGGGACGACGTTTTATCGCTACATAGATGGTGAACTGCTTTTGGGTCCGTTTCAAGGCAAGCCGGCTTGTATGCATATTGCGGTGGGAAACGGCGTGTGTGGGACAGTTGCAGCTACTAAAAAGCCGGAGATCGTGCCTAATGTGCATGAGTTTGAAGGACACATCGCCTGTGATAGCGCCTCTAAGTCCGAAGTGGTGGTGCCTATTTTTAAAGATGATCAGTTCTGGGGAGTGCTTGATTTAGACAGCCCAGAATATGACACTTTTGACGAAATTGATGCGCAATATCTAACAGAAATTGGACCGCTTATTTTCGGTGAGAAAGCAGAGATCGGAGTGTGAAACTAAATGGTAGAAGAGACTAAAGACGTTATTGATTTAGAAAATGTTAGAGTCACATTCCAAAATAACGGGCAAGAGCTTAGAGCAGTAGACGATGTGAGCTTGCAAATTAAACGGGGTGACATCTATGGCATTATTGGCTACTCCGGGGCCGGAAAAAGTACGTTAGTCCGGGTGATCAACCTTTTACAGGGACCCAGTGCAGGAAAAGTGATCGTGAGTGGACAAGACATACTAGCTTTAAAAGCTCCTAAGCTCCGGCTTGCCCGCCAGCAGATCGGGATGATTTTTCAGCACTTTAACTTAATGAAATCGCGCACCGTTCTGGGCAACGTTGAATATCCACTCCTTGGAAAGAAAATTAGCAAAAAAGAAAGGCGTAAACAGGCTTTGAGCTTGCTGCAACGGGTCGGGCTAGAAGAATACGCTAATACTTATCCAGAAAGATTGTCAGGCGGGCAAAAACAACGAGTAGCGATCGCGAGAGCTTTAGCGACAAAACCGGAAGTTTTAATTTCTGACGAAGCTACCAGTGCTTTGGATCCCAAAACCACCCAGTCGATTTTGGAATTACTAAAAAGGCTCAATGAAGAGTTGGGACTGACGATCGTTTTGATTACTCATGAAATGCAGGTTATTAAGTCGATTTGCCATAATGTGGCAGTGATGGATCAAGGGCGGGTTATCGAACGTGGTCCCGTTAGTCAGATTTTTACCGCTCCGCAAGAAAAACTGACAACTGATTTTATAGAGACTTCTACGAATGTTAAGGCGGCTATTGAACGGGTGACCAAAACGATCAAGGTTGATGAACTGCCAGAAAATCAAGAATTGGTTTATTTTAATTTTATTGGAAATGCGACTAAGCAAAGTATTCTCTCAGAATTATCGCAGACTTATCACGTAGCTGAAAATATTCTTTTTGCCAACATCGACCAAATCGACGGAGAAAATGTTGGTTATATGATCGCAATTATCGAAGGCAATCTGCCGCCGTTTAACCAGGCACTTGAAGATTTACGTTCACAAGGCGTCAAAATACAGATCCTGAGTGAAAAATCATTAAGAGAGGGGGAAGTATCATGATAGAAAATTTACTTCCTAACGTTCTCCAAATGAAAAGTCAGTTTATACAAGCTACTTTTGAGACCTTATATATGACTTTTGGTTCGGCAGTGATCTCTGCGGTTTTGGGGCTCTTACTGGGAATTTTCTTGGTGATCACCCAACCAGGCGGGATCTTAGAAGATCGGGTCACATACTCGATCCTAGACAAGGTAACTAATCTTTTACGTTCGATCCCATTTATTATTTTACTGGCAGTTATCTCACCGCTAACCAATTATTTGATTGGAACGACTGTTGGTACCACAGCTTCCCTAGTTCCGCTGATTTTCGGGATCTTTCCCTTCTACGCGCGGCAGGTCCAAAATGCACTGCTTGATGTAGATCACGGTGTCATTGAAGCGGCTCAGG
>NZ_BFFP01000007.1 GCF_003864415.1 Ligilactobacillus salitolerans | reverse complement strand
CCAACAAAGAAAAGAAACAGTCTAAAACAAGTTAAATTACCTAGATAAGGATACAAACAAGAAGTTTAGAAGTAAATTTTTTAATTCACAATCATTTAGTCAGAATTCGTCCAAAATCGGGAGAAGGAAAGTGACCAACTAAAAACGGCCACTTACTAGATCACTTGGTATTTCCACAAAAATGCGATCCTTGTTATACTTTATAATAGCCAGGTTCTAGATTGGTTGCACTTTGTAACTATAGGAGGCAGATACATGGCACACAGAAGGTCACAGTATTATCAAGACGAGTATTTTGAAGACGAAGAGCAGCAAGAAGAGACCGATTTCCGTCGGGTCAAACATAAACCCCCGCACCATCGCTTGAAAGGCTGCTTTTTTTGGTTCTTGTTAGTGACAGTGGTCATTTGTATATTTGGCGGCCGCTATGTCTACCACAAATACCAAGCAGCCCACACAGCGGTGACTCAGTTTCACAAGGAAACTGGGATAAAAAAAGCACGGGACACTTCCCAAGTGTTAAAATCCGGCAAGCCGGTCTCGATCCTGCTCTTAGGAACTGACACAGGCGCTTTAGGCCGCAGTTATAAGGGACGAACGGACACCCTGGTATTGGTAGTCCTTAATCCTAACAAAAAAGCAATGACCCTAGTCAGTCTGCCACGGGATACCAAAGTCGCGGTTTCCGGTCACGAAAGTGATTATCCTTCTAAGCTGAACGCGGCCTATGCCTATGACGGTTCCGCTTCTGCAATGAAGACAGTTCAGAAATACCTCAACGTCCCAGTCGACTACTATGCCACGATCAATATGGGCGGCTTGGAAAATCTGATCAACGGTGTCGGCGGTGTCGATGTGACACCTTCATTGACATTTTCCTATGGCGGTTATTCATTTTCCAAAGGCCAAAAGGTACATATGAACGGCAAAAAAGCACTCGCTTACGTTCGCATGCGTTACACTGATCCGCGCGGTGACTATGGCCGCCAGGAAAGACAGCGTCAAGTCCTAATGGCTACGGCACTCAAAGCCGTCAGCGCGAAAAATCTGCTCAATGAACAATTTTTACAGACATTTTCCAAGCAGATCACTTCGGACTTGACCTTCAACAATATCTTGCTCTTAGCAGCTAAATACCGCAAGGCAACTCACCATATGAATTCAACTAATTTACAAGGACAATCCCAGATGCTTGACGGCCAGTCCTTTGAGGTCCCAACCGAAGATGAAAAACAGCGGGTCACGGATCTTTTACGCAGCGCGCTCGAGTTGACACCCGCGCAGACCGGCAGCACCCTTAATTCCAGTGACCAGATCAGCATCAATTAGAACACTAAAAAAGCAGAAATGCGCAAACGGAATTTATCCGCCGGCATTTCTGTTTTTTGTTTCTCAAAGCCAATTTAAAAGCACAAAAAAACGGGTTCGAAGCGAACCCGTTTTGCTTGTTTTTTAATTAGTCTTTAACAACGTTAGCTGCTTGTGGGCCACGATCGCTGTCTTCAACATCAAAAGATACATGTTGGCCTTCGTCCAAAGTCTTGAAGCCGTCGCCTTGGATAGCTGAGAAATGTACGAATACATCGCTGCCGTCTTCACGAGTGATAAAGCCGTAACCTTTGTCTGCGTTAAACCATTTTACTGTTCCTTGTTCCATTATAATGGATCCTCCTTGTTGCACCTTTCGGCACATATCTAAAATTGATTGTAATTCTAATCGGCGCTTTATGGAGGAAATCGTGAAACATCCTTACCAAAAAAACCTATTCAAACTACAAAAATAATTATAGCACACGTTTTCCCTAATTCATACAGATATTTTAAACTATTTAACAAAAATGTAGTGAGCCGCGTTATAACTGATGTTCAATTCTTCACCAGTCCGCACCAATTCAACTTTAACAGGTCCTTGAAAAGGAACGTGCTCCTTGATTTTTAGCTCATCATCAATATCCAGGTCGATCTCATCGAGATAGGTCAACAATTCATGATTATCAACGAATCTATCGACAGTTTTAGTCTCCCCGTCCTGAGCGTCAACTAACAGATCATAACTTTCTTCGACGTACTGGCTGTCAGCCCGCGGGATCATTCCTCCGTGCGGGCAGCGTTTCGGATGCTCTAGAAATTGATCAAGGTGCATGACAAGGTTCTCGCTGGTTGCGTGCTCCAAGACCTCAGCGTCATCATGGACGTCCTGTAACTTGTAGTTAAGTTTAGAGACCAAGAAGGTTTCCCAAAGGCGATGACGTCTGATCAGATTTTCCGCGATTTCGATCCCGGCAGCGGTCAACGAGATCCCTGCGTAAGGCGTGTGTTCAACTAACCCTTCTGTGACGAGCTTTGCCACCATTTCCGTGACGGAACCAGCCGCGACACTTAACCCTTCAGCAATCTGTTTGTTGCTGACTTTACGTTGTTTGCCGCCTAATTCAAATATGATTTTTAAATAATCCTCTTTTTTAGGGGTCAATTTTTTCACCTCATGCTATCTTCTTGCATTAATTTTTGCTTGCCGAATGCTGATCTTTCGCAGAATGCTCAAAATCTGCCAAAACAGCCTGCAGATCTGCCGGAATTGGGCTTGTAAAAGTTAGTTTTTGTCCAGTAAACGGATCAATGAAACTGAGTTTTGCCGCGTGTAAAGCCTGGCGCTTGATCCCGTAATTGAGAGCACCGCCATATAATTCATCACCTAAAAGCGGATGCCCGAGATAGGCAAAGTGGGCTCTGATCTGGTGGGTCCGCCCTGTATGAAGCTTGACTTTGGTCAGGGTGGCCTGAGGTCCGAATCGTCGAGTGACCCAGTACTCTGTCACTGCTTTCTTACCAGTCACTGCGACTTCCTGGGCAAAACTGCCTTGCGCCCTTTGCAAAGGCTGGTCGATCAAGTCATGGTCTTTTTCTAAGCTGCCGCCAACGAGTGCGAAATATGTTTTTTGAACTTGCTTGGTCTCCAACTGCTTATTCAGCAAACCTTGGGCAAAACGGTGTTTGCCCACTAAAACCAAGCCGCTGGTAAAGCGATCAAGCCTCGTCAAAACATGGGGCACCAAGTCTTTTGAGCCCTGCCTTTTGAGCTGCCCTTTGACCCGATTTACCAAGGTATCTGTCCGATTGCTGGGTCCGGGAACACTCGTCAGCCCTGCAGGTTTATCAACGACCAGCCAGTTGCTGTCCTCATAGAGGATCGTCAAGGGTCCATCGCTTTCGGGGACATTTTGATCCGGTTTTTCCGGTTCCATGATCAACGTCACCGCTGTCGGCATTTGGATAGTTTCCGTCAACTGGACCCGCTTTTTTTCAACTAAGACCCGGCCTTGACCGTGCTTAAGTGTGGAGAGCATCCGATGACTGACTCCTTGCTGTGTGAGAAAATGTTTAACAGTTTCCTTGGTCGAATCATCTTTATGCCACGTAAATTTCATCGCGAAAGACCTTTCATTGCAATATTTGCCGTGTCATGCACTGCTAGTTCTACTGCTAATTTTAACGGCGGTGCACACTGACTTATTATAGCAGATTTGAAAATATTTTTCGGCATCAAAATTAACCGCGTGTCCTTTTTCCAAAACCGGCTAACAAAGAAAGCAATAAGACAGCTAAACCAGCATAAACGCTCAAGCTGGCAAAATGAACGAAAACTTGCAAAATTTCATTGCTGTAGTCGACGATCATTTTCTGGTACATTCCGATGGAGGCTGCCAGATTATTGGCAAGACCGCTCAACTTAAAAAACTGACAAAATAGCCATAAGATCACCCCGGCAGCCAGAAAACTGATGCCGCTATAATGCAGTAAGCGAATCAACGACCTGGTCTGAAAAGTCAGGCTGATCAATAAAACTAGACTCAGGACCATCCCGCCAACCAGCAGTCCTTGAAAAATTTTGCGTGCGTTCTTTAGCCCGGTACTGATCTTGCTGAGCAGATCGTTTTGTGACTGGTTTTGAAAGGCAGCTCCGACCTCCGCCACAAAATTACTCTTATAACTCAGAAAGTCTTCGCTGTTAGTGGGGATCTTTTTTTCTTGGACCAGCTCCATAAAGTTGACCATCACCTGATCGATCATGTGGGACGGATCGAGCGGTTGGCTTTTGCCTTGATAGATATTGCTGATCACCGTCTTTAATTCGCCGCGAACCTGTTTTTTTGTCAGCAGATCCCCCTCTAAGCTGACTCCAGTATCCGAACTCGACATAAAAGAGTTGATCGTGGCTTGAAGGCCGTCATGGATCTCAGAAACATTTCTTTGCGTTACCAATTGCTGCTGCGTAAAACTTTGTGCTAAAAATGAATGCTTCGCCCCAAGACCAAACAGTGTGCTAAGCAAGGTCACGACCAGCAATAAGGTCAACAACTGACTAACATTACGTGAAGACCGCCTGTCTGTCGCATAATGTCTGTGACCGCTCCGGCTTAAACCGTCATCACCTGCAACCATTTCATCACTTCCCTTTAACTATTACCTTAATAACTCAAGAATAACGCTTACAGGTCAAAAGATACAAGCACCAGCCTTAGTTTGAGCAATTTTTTTGCTGGCCGTTTTCACATCACTGACCAAATTTGTTATGATAGATGCAAAATTCATCCAAAGGCGGTCAATATGTTAAAAAAGAATATCAGCTTGATCCACCTCATTTTTGGCTGTTGTTGGCTGCTGGTTTTTGGCGGCTGGACTTGGCTGATTATTAGTCATGACCCGCTGATCACCACACTCGATCAGTCAGCCAGCAATTTTTTTCAGCCGCTAACCACCCCGGCAACAACTAGAATCGTGACTGCTTTCACCAACTTAGCTGCTCAGCCTTGGACCAGTATCTGGGCACTGCTCATAGCTTTTTGGATCAGCACGCAAAAAAACTGGCTCCAAGGTGTGGGCTACTTTCTTTTGTTTAATCTCGCTTCTTTTTGCCATCACCTCCTCAAAAACTGGCTCGCCCGGCCCCGTCCTAGTGAGCGGCTGGTACAAGTCGGCGGGTTCAGCTACCCCAGTGGGCACACTTTTGCGGCATTACTGCTGGTTTTTTCCATCTTGGCTTTGCTGCGCATTTTTAGCTATTCACAGAAAGCCTACTTGATTTGGGCTATTTTGGGCTGGGGCCTGATCATATTGGTTGCTGCCAGCAGAGTTTACTTACACGCGCATTTTTTGAGCGACACCCTGGGCAGCCTCTTTTTAGCCAGTACCGGCTGGCAGCTGCTGTTAGGAGTACACCGCTGTTTTAAGTCTCAGAAGTAACTTTCTATCGCATACACTAAAAAAAGGCATTGAACCGGCTTGCCCCCGCTCAATGTCCTTTTTTAGGTGCTTTAATATCCTCTGCTGGACTGACCAAAGTTATGTCAGAGATAACGAGCTCGGTCGTTGTTTCTTCAAAGTTGTGTCCGAGATAGCGAGCTCGGTCGTTACTTCTTCAAAGTTTTGTCCGAGACAGCGAGCTCGGTCGTTACTTTCCCAAAATTTTGTCCGAGACAGCGAGCTCGGTCGTTACTTTCCCAAAGTTTTGTCCGAGACAGCGAGCTCGGTCGTTACTTCTTCAAAGTTTTGTCCGAGACAGCGAGCTCGGTCGTTACTTCTTCAAAGTTTTATCAGAGAGATCAATCAGTCAAAAATAGCCGCCTGTTCAACTCAGGAACAAGCAGCCAGATCAAGCTATATCAATTTGTTCTAACTTCAAATATTATTATCGCTTCGTTTCACTTGACGAAGGATCTTGTATTATCTTATTCAAATACTTCGTTCACCCAATTGGCCAATAATTCTGTCCAAATCGCAACGGTTGGTGAGATCATTTCACCAGCAGCTGGATTTGTAGTTTCCTTGGTCCCTAGGCTCATGCCGTGATAGCCGTGTCTAAAGACGTGCAATTCGCAACTAACGCCCGCTTTTTTCAAAGCCTGGGCAAACATTAAACTATTTTCAGCGGGCACAACTTCATCATCAGCCACGGTCCAAATAAATGTCGGCGGTGTGTTTTCCGAAACCTGCTTTTCTAAAGAAACAGCGCTTAATTGCTGCTCGGTGGCATCTTCACCCAACAAAGCCCTGAAGGAATCTTCATGGGCAAAAGTACCGGAGGTGATGACCGGGTAGCCGAGAACCAGGGCATTGGGTTGACAATCCGCTGCAGTGAAGCCGCCCTGTTCCAAAATCGGCTGATTCCAGACCGTTGCTAGATTGGCAGCCAGATGACCGCCAGCCGAAAAGCCAAGGACAATGATCTTGTTTGGATCCACGTGATATTGACTCGCATTTTCGCGGACTAACTTAACGGCAGCTGCTAATTCGTAGAGTGCTGTCGGGTAGCGAGCAGGAGCAACAGAGTAGCGCACGACAAAGGCCTGCAGCCCAAAGGAACTCATTTTGACCGCGATCGGTTCAGCCTCCCGATCAGAAGTAAAGCGGTACCCGCCGCCTGGGCAGATGATCACAGCAGGTCGAACGCGCTTTTCGTCTACTTCACTGCTGTTATCTAAAATATAACCAGTCATGCGTGCCGTTTCAGAAAGCGGCGTTTTAAGTGTTTCAGTCAAATATTGCATTGCTATTCCCCCATTAGTTCTGCCATCGCCTTAATCAAAGGCATGCAAACTAGTTTTGATTGTTTCCACAAATTTTTCCCGGTCAATATCCATCAAAATCGTGGTGTTTTCCGGTTTATCAGTCAGGTTCCACTGATCAACGACTGTTTCTCCCCGAGTAAGTTTACCGTTCAATTCAATATCAACGTTTTTCTTGAGCGTTGTAAAATATTCCGGATGCAACAGCCAGGTGATCGTCACTGGATCATGAACAGGAATGCCCTTAAAGCCCCATTTTTCCTGACCATAATACAGCCCATAGAAATCAAGGAGTTCTGCCATTGCCACAGCGACTGGGTTGCCGATCGTACGGATCGCTTCGATATCTTCTTTTAAGATCTGAGCTTGATGTGTGACATTAAGGCCGGCCATGACCAACGGGATTCCAGAATCGACGACGATCTTAGCAGCTTCCGGATCGACAGCAATATTGAATTCTGCAGCGGGCGACCAGTTGCCAAAGCCTTTGGCACCGCCCATGAAAACGATCTGCTCAATTTTTTCTTTTAGATCTGGGTAAACACTGAGAAATAAGGCGGCATTCGTCATTGGTCCCGTTACGACCAGCGTCACTTTCTCCTCAGATTCGCGCAAGGTCTGGGCGATCAGCTCAACTGCAGTCTGCTTTTGGGGGGCAAAGCCCGGCTCAGGAAGTTCAGTACCATCTAAACCAGTTGATCCGTGAACCGACTCTGCGATCATTAAATCTTGCAAGAGCGGTTTTTGATTTCCACCAGCCACCGGGATATTGGTTTGTCTTAATAAGGTCAGCATCCGCAAAGCATTGTTGAGCGTCTTGTCAGGCGTTTGGTTGCCCGCCGAAGTTGTCACTGCTGCTACTTCAATTTCCGGTGCTGCCACTGCCATCATGATCGCAAAAGCATCATCATGACCTGGATCACAGTCTAAGATAATTTTTGTCAACTTAAATTCCGCCTTTCCGCGGCTGCGGCTAACTTGATCTTAATCAGCCAGCTCGGCAGCCTAACTTGTGTTACTAGTATCAGTATAGCAATCTAGCTGTTAATTTGAAAGCGGTCTTAGACCAAAAAAAATAGACTACCTCTTCGAGGACAGTCTGTAAGTATCAAGTTTAAACGGGCACGAAGACTGACAGCAAAGCAACTGCAATCAAACCAACGACAACCGCCAAGCCCATCGACCGTGAAAAATAGGAGACCGCGATCACGATCAATGAAGCTAAAATTTTCGCAATATTGCTAAAACCGACAAATGTATATGTTTCAGTATTTAAAAAGACATCCTTGACGACCAGCGCGGTAAACAAGGAAACCGGCACATACTTCATCCATTCATTAAACCAGTCCGGGATCTTACGGCTGGCAAAGATCCGCATCGGCAGGTAACGCGGTACAAAAGCTACACACATCGATAGCACGATCAAAATAAAATGATCCATAGTAGTAGTCACACTCATAAAACTAATCTCCTGACTTACTAATTTCCTTGCGTCCAGCATTCGGCTTCATTTTCTTTAATAAGAAGCTCTTTTTCATGCCCTTTTTCACTAAAATTTTCTCTAGCGCGAATCCAATCAGTGAGGCGAGTAAAGTAGCCACAACTAACCCCATCGTGCTCTTCATCCAAACCATTGTGATCACAGCGATGACCCCTGAGATCACAATGATCAAGATTGTGAGGTTATTCTTGATCTGCATGACGATCATGTAAATAAAGAGTGCGGTCAAGGCATAATCCACGATCGTCAGGTTGATAGTAATGAAACTGCCGACCAGACTGCCGATCAGATTGGATACGGTCCAAAATAACAGTGAAAAGTGCTCGACTGATAGTGCATTTTGAGGGGT
Organism: Ligilactobacillus salitolerans; assembly: GCF_003864415.1. Classification (GTDB taxonomy): domain Bacteria; phylum Bacillota; class Bacilli; order Lactobacillales; family Lactobacillaceae; genus Ligilactobacillus; species Ligilactobacillus salitolerans. Next base: position 75,701 of record NZ_BFFP01000007.1, on the reverse strand, counting down.
CCATGTTTTATCAGTTGCGAATTTCAGATAATTCACAGCATAATTTTCATCGTTCAGGGAGGCCGCAAAAATCAAGAGAAATTTTTTGCTAGTTCCTCTGACATATTGCGACAAGCTCGAACCGAGCAACGCATATCTCATTTCTAGAAACAGCAGCATCAACAAGATGGTCTGCAACGGTGCTTGGATCGTCAGCATAGAAGCAATCATAAATTGCGCCCCACCTGAAAAAACAAGCATTGATACTAGGGCTGTCATCAGAAAGTTAAAGCCGGCTGCGTGGAGTAAGATGCCGCATGCCAAGCCGATCGGCACGTAACTCAAGCATAACGGCATGGCGATCTGAAAAACTTCCTTCAAACTTGTAGCGGATTTTTTCACAAGTATGCCTCCAAAAAAAATTCCAAAGATGACGGTTCACAGTAAATTATAACATATGTCCGATTAATATTTATGTTATTTTTTCAAAGGATCAGACCCGACAAAAGAAAGATCAGTACTTTTTTAGAACAAAAAACTCAGACCAGCCCTTTTTATGGGAGTCTGAGTTTTTAAATTTTAGAACAAACCTTTGACAGCACGCCAAGCGATCACAAAGATATTTGCCTTTTTAACATTAGCTTTCGTCACTGCTTGCGTCTTAAAACCAGTAGCGCCGTTCACATAAACTAAAGGCTGATCTTTCAGGGTCAACTGATATGTTCCAACTGTTTGGCCCTTTTTCAGCGGAGCTTGTAAACCGCCCTTTTTATAAAGCTTTTTGTTGCCTTGGACCTTGCCCGACAAAGAAGCGGCGTCAACACCCTTTTGCAGCCAGATGTGAGTCCCACCCTTAGTTTTAGTGGCAACGTTTAACTCTTTACCATGATAAACCGGCAGCTGTGAATCCTTTTTAAAGCTTTGCCCTGACTTGATGTTGGTATAAGTGTAGTTGTTATAGGCATATGACATTAATTTCTGGGTCTGCTCAAAGCGGGCAGTATCCTGATCATTATTATGCCGAGCACCCATAACTACGGTGATCAGACGGTGACCATCCTTATTGACGGTAGCAGCAAAGTTGGCTCCAGCTGCATCAGATGTCCCTGTCTTCAAGCCGTCGACTGGCAGAGCTGCATAGGCTTTAGAGAGGCCTTTTAACATCCAATTCCAATTTTCCATGTTGGTCTGTGTGTCGCCATTGTCGAATTTAGCTTTCGTAATACTGGTCGTTTTCAGGACCTCTGGATGGTCTTTTAACAAGCGTTGTGACAAGAGTGCCACATCAGCAGCAGACATCTTGTTCATTGCGGAATCAGAAGCACCTTGGTACTTATCTGAACCGACATCGCCGTTATCCAAACCGTTGGAAGTGTAAAATTCGGCAGTTGCAAGTCCCATCTTCTTAGCCTCACTGCGCATGAGGTCGATAAATTTCTGCTGTGTTCCGCTGATCTGATCGCCTAATGCCATCGCTGCACCATTAGCCGAATAAATGACCATCGCCCGGTAAAGAGAACGAACAGTATACTCGTGGTCGGCTTTTAATGGAACATTAGAATATTTCGTATTCTGACTGACTTTGACCGCTCCTTCGGAAGGAGTGATCTTTTGATCCCACTTAAGCTTATTGTCTTTAATTGCGTCCAAAACAAGGTAGATCGTCATCAACTTGCTCATGGATGCAGTTGGACGAACTGCATCAGCATTCTTGGCATACAAGACCTGGCCGGTCGTTGCATCGATCGCGATCGCGGAAGCTGCTTGCAAGCTCACTTCAGAATTATTGACGTTCGAGACCGTTGCGGCCTGGACTGTTTCGTTACCATTATGTAAAGCAAAAAAGGCTGCGCCGCTGGTCAGGACAGTTAAACCAGCTGCCACGCCAAGCACGGTTTTTTTCAAATGACTAAAAATTTTCATGATCTTCTAGGGTTCCCCTTACTAAATATGATTATTTTTCAAACTGTACACACTCTATTAACAATGCCATAAACGTTGGTTTTTTGCAATAACTAAAGCTAATGACAGCGTTTTAATTCAAATTTTATTCGTAAAAAAATCCTCACTGGCAAAGAAGAGCTGACTAGTCAGTGAGGGACTTTTTTTCAGGTTGAGCAGTCTCCGCTTTTGAGAGGAGTTTTTCCGGCATTTTTAAGGTTTCACTATGTTTGACAGGAAAATGCATGATAAACTTGGTCAGCTGATCATCAGAACGCGCATAAATGTAGCCATGATGCAATTCCACGATCCCCTGCGCAATCGCTAAACCCAGGCCAGTCCCGCCAGTTTCCTTGGAGCGTGATCCTTCTACCCGGTAAAAACGTTCAAAGATCTGGCTTAATGAAGACTGCGGGATCGGTTCACCATCATTGGCGACCACGACTTGCACTTCGCGCTCAGAGATCTTACGGGCAGAAAGATAAATATTCTTTCCGCCATCGCCGTACTTCAGAGCATTAGCCACCAAGTTGTTAAAGACACGAGCCAACTTTTCCGGGTCCGCCTCGATCTGCAGGGGCTCTTTTCCTGCATCGACATGGATCTTCATCTGCTTTTTGCCAGCTTCCAACTCAAAGCTGGCGCCAAGCTGCTCTAACATTGCTTGCAGGTCTAGCTTCACTGTCTGCAACTTGGCCCCCACCTGGCGGACTTTCGTGTATTCAAAAAGATCATCGACCAGCGACTTCATTTGCTTAGATTTCAAAAAAGCCGTATGGGTGTATTTGAGGATATCAGCATCACTTTGATATTGTTTGTCCTCGATCAAACCCAAGTAACCAATGATCGAGGTCAAGGGTGTGCGAATATCATGACTGACATTCGTGATCAGTTCATCCTTTGACCTTTCGATCGCGCGCTCCTCTTCAATTGAACGGATCGTGCTGTCAACTAAAGCATTGACACTTTCAACGACTCGCTGCATCTGCCCGGAAAGTGTAAACGGGATCCGGTGATCGAAATGGCCCGAGGCAATGTAGTGCAATTCTACGATCACATGGCGCAGCTGCATTTGCCGATATCGTCTGATCAAGCGCCAATAAACAATAAAGGCATCAGCCAGCAGCATCAGCAAGGTAAAGACCCAGCCCCAGCTCCAGAGCTGCAGGTGCTGCGGACCAAACGACAGCGACATTTTGATCTGGAAGATCCCATTTTCGATACCTGGATTGGTATTGATAAATTGGTTTAAGATCAGAAAAACTGACATGTTCAGCAACAGCAAGACAATGATGGTAACTACTCCTTCACCGAAGAGCTCACTTTTCTCTCGGCCAGTCAGCTGAAATTTCACAAGTAGTCACTCTCCCCATGCTGTTTAACGCGTTTCCACTTTATAACCAACACCCCAAACTGTCTGCACGACCTTTTCACCGCCCGTTGCTTCTTCGATTTTATCGCGCAAATGGCTGACGTGGACCATGACCGTTTTAGCAGAAACCACGGATTCTTGCTTCCAGACCCGTTCAAAAATTTCATCCGCTGAAAAAACCCGGTTGGGGTGACTGGACAGCAAATACAAGATCCCGAATTCTAAAGCCGTCAACTGGACATTTTTACCGTCAACAGTCAAAACCTCATGGGAATCCTTTTTAATGATCAGCGGTCCAACTTCCAATTGATCGGGCTCATCGTTTTGAACCTGATGCGCTGCCCGCCGCAGCAAGGACTTGACCCGCGCCATGATCTCTAAAGGATTAAAGGGCTTAGTCACATAGTCATCTGCGCCCTGGATCAGCCCGTGGATCTTATCAATATCTTCGGTCTTAGCCGACAACATCAAGATCGGGATCTGTGAGTCACGTCTGACCTCTTTAACGACTTCTAAGCCATCGACTTGAGGCATCATGATGTCCAAGATCATCAAACCGATATCAGGGCTCGTATTAAGCTTAGTCAAAGCTTCCTTGCCGTTATAAGCTTTTTCAACTTCATAACCTTCATTTTGAATATAAATACTTAATAATTCTACGATGTCTTTATCATCGTCAACAACTAAAATTTTCATGTTTTAATCTCCTCGCCTGACTCCCAACAGTCCGAGCTGTCCCCATAAAATAATAGCTTTTTTCTCCATGCCCTGCCTATTTAAGAAAGCAGATTACTTCCAGCAGTTCACCGGTCATGTGACCTATACTCCAAATCAAACAGCTTGATTTACCACTATTGGGATCATTCGTAATTTTTTTCTAGAAATCAGATTTTTTTGCTATTATTCACACATTATTGTACCAAACTATAGCTTAATCGTACCTAAAGAATTCTTTAAATTCAATTAATTCGCCCTTACGATCCCTTAGAGTAAAAGCAAACTCTTCTTTATTTCACAGTTTTTCCAGCAATGATTTATTTGATGGAATCTAGACTGGCAATGACTTCTTGGGGAGAAGGGATCCGCTGTTCCTGCAACACAAACTCCAAGTTGCTGATCAAAATATTGGTCAAGTAAATTCGCTGGAGCTGCTCATCTGGACCAGAAAAAAAGGGTGCAAGACATTAACTGGCTAGCGCCGCAAGCATTTGCTGACGGTCACACCAGTCATTTCGCCTTAGAGTTGACCAATTCAATGAAATTGGCTTACCAAGCAAAACAAAAGCAAGAATATGCTTAAATATCTCTAGAATGAAGGTCAAGCGGGAAGATTTAAACCTTTTATTGCCGATAGAAAGAACTTTGATCTAAATCAAGAACGCTAAAAGTTTAATTCGCTTCCCAGATATTTATCTGATGATCAGCTGCCAAACAGTCAACGTTTGGAACAAAGTCTGACGAACTTACTGCCAAACAGTTAACGTTTGGAACAAAGTCTGGCAAACTTACTGCCAAGCAGTCGACGTTTGGAACAAAGTCTGGCGAACTTACCACCAAACAGTTAGCGTTTGGAACAAAATCTGGCAAACTTACTGCCAAACAATTAACGTTTGGAACAAAGACTGACGAACTTACTGCCAAATGTCTCAAACTTCGGTCGACTTGTAGTCAGCCCTCAAATCATTTAGAAATATCTTCGATTTGTCCAAGTTTCTTTAATTTTTAACTTGCATCCCTTAGTTAAATAGCAAAAAATCGTTCTCTGGGAGTAAAATTTTCCCAGAGAACGATTGTTAATTTATAGATTTTCTTTTTATCTGACCCGGTAAACTTGGTCATGGATGAAGTCAAAAGGCTGGTGGTGGAGGTTAAGCTGGCCAATTTTTTCCAGCTTAGCCTGCTCCCAGAACTTTTTAGAGTTGGTTGCCCCTCTCTTTTCGCCGACCACGATCAGCTCTCCTGCCCACTTGACTGAGCGTAAGAACCGCAAGATCTCATAGTCGACTTCATGCGAATCTGGAGCCCACTCAATTAGAAGAACTTCAACCTCTCGGTAATATTGCTGCACTGCCGCTAAAGCATCAATTTTGACTACATTTGTCCAAGGCGCTGGCCGGGTGATATCCTGGCCATGCCAGTTGAAATCATCGGTTGCAAGAACGTTAAGCAGCTGGCTGGCTAAAACACCATTACCCGCCATCACCTGCAGTGTTGGCCGCTGCTTCAAGTAAGCCGCCAGATCAGCCGCCCAGACCCTGGAAAAAATATGCCAGATCCCGAAGCTTTCGATCACGCACTGCCGCAGATCATTCAAGGTACCTTCCAACTCCAGGATATCTGGATAAGCATCCAAATGCTCAAAAAGAAAATCTTCTGAGAACTCGAGCTCAGGCAACGGCTGGACCGGCAGTTGCTGCTGCTGGTAGGCAAGTAAAACTTCTTGCACAGCCTGGATCTTCTCTTTAGCCTGAGGCAAAGTTTGGTACTCCTGGGCGTACCGCTCTAGTGTCAACAGCATTGCTTCCAGTTTGATCTGCTCTGCCATCAGCTCTGCCCGTGATCCACTGCGGGTGTTGGATCAAGCTGTGCAGCTGGCTGCACGTTTCGCTCGGTCAAATTACGCAAAGCCCTATGCTGATAGTGTTTATATAAAGCTGAATACCGGCCAAAATACCCCGAACGCCAAGGCTTGTCCCGCCCGCAAAAATGCAGGATTCCAGTATGATCCATGACCCAGTTTAGATCCCACTGTCCCATGCTGAGCATTTCATAAGTCCGATTTTTACGGGCATCAAAATTCCATAACTCATCCGGCAGCGCTAGGATCTGGTGTCCGTAAAGACCGTTCAGAATATCTTGATCCGGCAGTAAAAGATTAAATTTGTTTTTTGTAATAAAGTCAAAAATATCTTGGGGCTCGACTTGCGCGCGGATCGCACTTAGGTTCATCAACAAGACGCCGGAATTATAGTAGGCTTCCGCGTCTTCGTTGCCCAATCTGACCTTATTGACGACATCGGTGACATTAGTCAGCCGACTGTGACTGCAAGCCGCGTACAAGTAGTCGCCAAGATCCGTCGAATAAAGCGGCGTGATATCGTTGATGCACAATAAATCAGCATCTAAATACAAGATTTTGTCCAGCTCTTGGGGCAGATATTTTTGCGCCAATAACCGATAATAAATTGTATGCGGGTAACGGTCCGTGATCTTGGCGTCCGCGAATTCTTCATCCGAAACCAAGACCGGCTGGTAATCCACGTCATAAAAACGACAAAAAGCAGCGATCTTTTCAGTCTGTGCGAGCTCCTGGTCCTGGATCACATACATTGTGATCTGTGCAGGTTGGGAGTTTTCCAAAATCGAGTAAACGACCGTCAGCATCTGATCGACGAAACTGTCGTTGATTGCAAAAAGTAAGTTCATGCTCTTAATCCTCACCTGATCCAGCAGTTGATAATACCTGCGATTTTGAAAATATTATAACACATCTAACATCGTCTAAGCTGCGCCTTGCGGTTGTAATTTTCTTTCGACCCAGCCTAAGACCAGGTCTGCAATGATCGCCATCAAAGCTGTCGGCAAAGCCCCAGCTAAGATGATCGCCCCACCGTTGGTAGCGTTTGTCCCCCGGATAATGATATCACCGAGACCGCCCGCACCAACAAAGGCTCCGATCGCAACGTTCCCGATCGCGACAACTAAGGCATTACGTAAACCAGCCATGATGACTGAGATCGCCAACGGCAATTCGACCAAAAACAGCTGCTGCATCTTAGTCATCCCCATGCCTTGCGCAGTATCGATCACGTCCTTAGAAACCGAGATCATACCGGTATAGGTGTTCTTCACAATTGGAAGTAAAGAATACAAGAAGACCGTCACGATCACGGTATTCACACCCAGACCAAGCGCGAGCATCAGGATCGATAACATCGCTAACGAAGGAACCGTTTGGATCACGTTAGCGGTCCCGATCGTAAATGAACTTAACTTGTGGTGGCGCGAGATAAAAATCCCTAAAGGGATCCCAACAACTGCGGCGATCAACACGCCATAAATCGCAATTAAAAAGTGTCGGGTAAATTGTTCGAGCACATATGAGCCGTTGTGAGACATATAGTACCAGAACTGCTGCCATAATCCCATGTTACTCATTATTGATCAGCTCCTCTGAAATAATTATGTTTTTCTAGAAATTTTCTGGCGACTACAGAAGGCTCATTGAGGTTATTATCTACCTCGTAGTTCAATTCTTGCATTTGCTTGAGATCGATTTTTCCATCCAAACGGTGCAAAAGTTTCCGCAGATCTGGATGAGCTCTTAAGAATTTGCCGTTCGCGACTAAAGAAGAGTCATACGGTGGAAAGAAGTGCTTGTTATCTTTTAAGACTTTCAAGTTATAACTCTTGATCCGGCCATCAGTAGAATAGCCGAGGACCGAGTTCATCTTGCCAGATTCAACGGCGGAATACACTAGCCCAATTTGCATTGGGAAAACTCGTTTGAAATCAAACCCATAAAACTGGGCAAATTCCTTGTAGCCGTCGCCTTTCCGGTTCATCCAAGAACTGTCGACTCCTGCTGTCATCGAAGGAGCATGACTTTTAAGATCGCTGATCGTGTTTAAGTTGTACTTTTTAGCCAGTTCTTGTGTCACCATAAAGGCATACGTATCAGAAAAGCCCATCGACGGGTAACGTACCTGGTCATAACGTTTTTTCAACTCACGATCGACAATTTTGGTAGCTTTTTTAGGATCTTTAACAGGATCCATCTGCAAAGTCCCGGTCAAGTCTGTTCCGGTATAGCTGGTTGCCATCACATCGGCATCGTTTCTTTGCAAAGCCTTTTGTGATACCGAACTGGAGCCCAAGTTATTGACCAGCGAAGTACTGTAATCTGTTTCATGTGTGATCAGCTCTGAAATAATATTCGCGATGATCTGCGATTCAGTCGAAACAACCGATGCTATCCGGACATTCTTTTGTGAACTGCCCGTGCCGCTTAAACCGGGGAATGAACAGCCGCTAATTAGAACTAGGGACAAACATGCACCGAGTAAAACGAGGTTCTTGATCCAACGATTAATGCTCTTTAACATGTTTTCACCCCCTATCGCTGTGAAACCGGCGTGAGGTGATATTCCAACCGGCCTAAGAGATAATCCACAACTAACGCCAAGATCGTGACAGGGATCGTCCCGCCAATGATCAAGTCAGGCTGGTATAAGTTCAAACCATTGAAAATAAAATCACCTAACCCGCCGGCACCAATGTAGGAAGCCAAGGTTGCCCATGCGATCACATAAACCGCGGACAAGCGGATCCCCGCCATGATAACTTGCATCGCCATCGGCAATTCGACCTGGACAATCGACTGCATCGTCGTCATTCCCATACCGCGCGCACTGTCTTTGATCGTTGAATCAACATCATTCATGCCAATGTAGGTATTACGCAGGATCGGCAGAAGTGAATAGATAAACAGCGCGACGATCGCAGGAACCTTTCCGATCCCAAAGAGCGGGATCATCAGGGCCAGCAAAGCTAACGAAGGGACGGTCTGCAGCATGCTGGCGATCCCAACAACGACTTTAGCCACCCGTGGGAATCTAGTCAAAGCCACCCCGATCGGGACAGCAACTAAGACCCCTAAACCTAAGGCCACAGCGGAAATATACAGCTGTTCCCAGGTTTTTGTTACTAACTCACTGCCATGTGCACTCAAAAAAGTCATCATAATAATCACTCTCCTTTGACAGTGGCAGTTTCTTGCTCTTTAGTTTGATCTTCCTCTTTTTCAGCAATATCATCATCCGAATTGCCCCAGATCGTATCGTAAACAACATCCACCATCGTCGTCCGGTTAACGATCCCCAACAGTTTATTGTCGTGATCGACAACTGGCAGATATTTGAACTCACGGTTCAACATCTTGCGCACAGTCTGGCGGACCAGTGTATCATTTTGGATCGTCGGCATATCCGTGCTCAACAGATCTGAGACACTGGTTGCCCGCCGGTAGCGGCTGGTAATTGTATCAATATCAACGTAACCCTTGAAGTAATTTTCATCATCAACCACCAAGAGGGTATCGACCCGCCGTTCACGCATCAATCTGATCGATTCTGGGATCGAACGGCCTAAGGTGACCTTGACCGGATCTTTAAGCATGATCTGATCGACAGTCGACAGGTCTGCGCGCGCCTGGCTCAAGCGTTCTTCACCCAACAGATTTTTAACGAAATCGTTGGCTGGATGTTGTAAGATCTCTTCTGGTGAAGCATTTTGAACGATCTTTCCGCCGTCCATGATCACGACTTTCGTTGCCAAGCGCAGCGCTTCATCGATATCATGGGTCACGAAGACGATCGTTTTCTTCAGCCGTTTCTGCAAATCACTGACCAAATCTTGCAAAGACTCACGTGTAATTGGATCTAAGGCACCAAAAGGTTCATCCATCAAGATCAAATCTTGATCGGCAGCTAAAGCACGGATCACGCCGACACGCTGCTGCTGACCGCCAGAAAGCTGTGAAGGGTACCGGTCTAAGAATTCCTCAGGCAGTTCCACTTCTTTACATAATTCTTCTGCTTTTTGGCGTTTCTTTTCTTCTGGCCATTTCAGTAAACGCGGGACCAGCGTAATGTTATCGTAAATCGTCATGTGCGGCATTAAGCCAATGTTTTGGATCACATAGCCGATCTGTCTTCTCAAGCTAACAGGATCAGTATTTTTAATATCCTTACCGTTAAACAAAATTTGACCTGAGGTCGCATCATGCATTCGGTTGATCATGCGCATCGTGGTCGTCTTCCCAGAACCGGAAGTTCCGATCAGACACACGAAGTCACCTTTATTGATCGTTAGATTGACCCCCTCAACACCAACACTTCCGCCACGGTAAACCTTTTTAACATCTTTAAAGACTAAAATAGGTTCTTCCATCGTTTTTTCCTCCCAACTTTTGCACTACTCAATAAAAAGATTAGCATAATATCTACTTTTTTTTAAATAATATGAATTTTATGCTAAATTTTTCTAACCAGAGCCGGCTCTGACACGCTAAAAAACAAGTGAGATTTAACGGTATTTTAGCAGTAATGACAGCGATTTCGCTTCAAGCTTCATTTTGGCGCTTATATTTATTTTAGCTTATCTATTTCAAAAAGATTTCCTTTCAAATAATAAGTGTTTTTTTATATTCGTACAGCCGCTTGCATGAAACCAAGGCAAGACGCCATCACCAAACTTTGAATTATGCAAGTGAAATCGACTTCCCTATTTTCTGAGCGGCTTGACTTAGCAGGCAAAATTTGGCGAAAAAAAAGACCCAAAAACAAAATTGTTTTCGAGCCCTAGTCTAATTTTTATGCAGTCAATGCCCAGCGTTCTTTAGTGATGGCTTGTCCTAAGAGCTGGCAGCCTTCACGGATCTGCTCTTCTGACACACCAGTAAAGTTCAGGCGCAGCTGATCTGCGCGCTGGCTGGCAGCGTATAATTGCGAACTTTCAATGAAGGTCACCGGACGCCCGTCTTGTAAAAGTTTGCCCGCGGATAAACCTTGCGGTAAAGTGACCCAGATAAAGAATCCTCCTTCTGGGCGCGAATATGAACAACCTTGCGGCAGGTATTCTTCCAAGGCTGCCTGCATCGTCGCTGCTCTTCGCCCATAAACTTGACGTAACCGCTGAATGTGAGCTGACAGACTGTTTTCTTCCAAAAACTGGTCGATCATTTGCAGGGTCACGTTAGAGGGCTGAAAATCCGAAGCAGAACGCAATTTATTCACTAAGTCCAACACTTCTTGGTCGGCGACCAGCCAGCCAACGCGTAAAGCAGGTGCCAATATCTTGGAGAAACTGCCAAGCATCACAACATTACCTGTCCGGTCAAAAGACTTAATGCTTGGCAGATCTTTGCCTTGATAACGTAAATCTCGGTAGGGATCGTCTTCGATCACAAGAAAATTGTATTTTTCAGCCATGCGGGCGAGGCGCTTGCGCTTAGCGACAGACATGCAGACCCCCGTTGGATTCTGGAATGTTGGGATCGTGTAGACAATTTTGACCGAGTGGGAACTGACAATTTCTTCTAATTGGTCAAGGTCAGGTCCATCATTTAGCATTTCCATTTCGTAAAAACGCGGTTTGCGGCTTTCAAAGGCTTGAATGGCGCCAATGTAGCTGGGTCCCTCGACAACGACCCCATCATCCACGTCTAAGAATAAGTCGGCCAGCAAGCTGATCCCCTGCTGCGCGCCTTGTGTCAAACAGATATTATTCTCGTCGATGTCGGTAATACCAGTCGTTTGCGCTTTGGTTGCCAACTTCTTGCGTAAGGGTCCATAGCCCGCCACACTAGCATATTGGTAGAGGTCGTCTTTGCTGGCCTGCGACCTATGTACGAAGGCTTCTTCTAATTCCTTTTTAGGGAATAATTCGGCAGCTGGGTAACCTGCAGCAAAAGAAATTCGTTGACACTGACTGCTTAAAGCAAGTAATTCATCCATCGCTGAGGGCTCCTGGATGATCCTCTGTGAGATTTTCGGCAACATAAGCATCCTCCTCCGTAACTTTCTGATTTCTAGGTTGGATTAAGCATACTATGGTTTTTACGTTTAGTAAAATTCAACTTATTCAGTTTAAGATGAGATATATTCATCCAAATCGAATCATTTGCATGCAAAAAGGACCAGGCCGCTTCGTCTTCAAACGAAGTGCCTGATCCTTGAAATTAAATCAACGCTTAAGCTGTGGCAGATAGATCCTCAACGGTAACCATTCCGGTCAGTTCACCACTGTTGCTGCCGCGTAAACTTAACATCTTGTTCGTCGGATTAACAATTAAACGCATCTGATTATCCATATACATTTCGCTGTAACCCTTATATCTAAAGGTGCCAATGTTAGATTCCAAAGCCTTGTTGTAATCTTTTTGCTCTGCACCCTTGGCAACAGCCACGATCCGAAAAACAGAGGCTAATGTGCAGGTTCCCACATTGGACAGCGGACCAACACCATCATCAAAGTCCAAGAGCAAGTCTTTGTCGGCATCCAAGTACTGTTGTAATTTTGCTTGTGCTTCTGGTTCTACATTCAAATACATAAAAATCTCCCTCCCTTAATCACAACTTGATTTTACTAATTTTTTGTAAGCTAAGCAAATAATTTGCCTGCTTGCATTAAAGTTCGCCTTCCGCGATCTGGTCCAAGGTCGGCCGTGACGGAATGAAAAATAATTGTCCACTCAAAAGGTCAGAGAACGTGAGCAAAAAGTCGGATGTATCAACCATTTGCTGGCACATCTGCTTAGTAACTTCCCAGTGGCGGGCATAGCCGATAAAATAAGTCCCGGTGTTGCCGGAAGCCGGATCAGAATAAGGAACATTCATACGAACGATTTTTTGTTCCTCACCATCGATCTCAATTTTCGAACTAACGTTATGGGCATTAGGCATCTTATCTTCGTCTTCCAGCTCCAGATCCGTGAACTTCTCGCGCCCCACAGCTTTTTCTTGCTGTTCGGTCTTTAATTTGTCCCAAAAATCCATATTATGCCGCCATTTTTGCGCGAAGGCATAAGAACCGTTGATATAATTTTCATCCTCAGCGCCGATCAATGCATAATCGGCAGCATCTTCAACTTGCGGTGCTTCAGTCCCGTCGACAAAACCAATGATCGCCCGTCCTTCAAAATAGCGGAAGCCTTTGGTCTCGTCTTGAACATCGGTGATGTCTGCCAAGAAACGTCTAAACTGTGCCTGAGCTTCATAAACCACGGCTTCATTGTTAGCCCGCAAATGAAAAAACAGGTCGCCAGGAGTAGCAGGCATGCTGTATTTGGGCCCTTTCAAGCCGGTAAATTCTTCGAGTTCATGCGGTTTTGGTGCATCAGGAAAAAGGTATTCGAAAGCAGAACTGCTGAAGCCGAAACTCGCCTTTAAGGAAGAAACACCAGTCTTGGGATCCGCATCCCTGATCCGTAATGACCGTAAGATTGCTTGATAACGGTCGGCAAATTCTTGAATAACCTCCCGCTCGTGAGCTTGATCTTCACGTTTCAGAGTTAAAACGGTAAATTGCACATGTTCTCCAACATCTTTCCACACATCTTGAGCTTGCTTTGGATCAACTGACATTTAAAATTACCCCCGGTTCAAATAATTAAGCAGCAAAAATCAGCCGCTTTTTTTTATGCTAAATTCACTAATCATTGTAAGCTCATCACAACAGTTCTGCAAGCAAAACGCCCAAATAAAAAGATCCATAGACCTTTTTTATTATTATTCTAAAATAGAAAATAACACAAAAAAAGTTTCTTCACCCCTCAAGGGAAGTCAAGAAACCTGCAAAGTATCAAAAATCAAAGGCTGCAGTTTAAAGTAGATCGCGAGCCGGACAAAGCTTAGGCTATTTTTTAGCTGCTTTGCGAGATGGCGGCTTGTTTGGGTCAAGTCCTTTTTTCTGTGTAAATTCAAAAATCGATGCAATGCAGCTTCCAGATCTTTATTTCAAAAAATTTAAATACTCATCGACCGATAGTGGGTCCAATTTATCAAAACTAAAATGTCCTTTTGAGCCTTCTCAATATGTTCTTACTGTCGTTTTGCTACCGCGCTGGCGCTTGGTGGCCCTTGGTGAGGAGTTATTAACTGTGCTTATTACACTACTCCCCTGAAGCTCAATAGCTTGTTAAGCGTGTAGCTACACTTGTTTTTGGATTTTTACTGAAATTCAGGTGAAAAATCGCGCAGAAATGTTCTTTTTTGCTCTTGCCACTGATCGTGGTAATCCTGCAAAATCGCTCCAAATAAGCGTTCTGCTGCAGCTTCATTAGGGAAGATCCGGACAACACGTTCACGTCTGCGAATCTCCTGATTTAAGCGCTCCAATGAATTTGTGGTTCGTAAGCTAATCTGATAAGGTTCCGGTTGTGACAAGTACTGCAGCGCATCCTCGAAGCCTTCATCTAATATTTCTAAAGATCTTGTATACTTGGCCTTATTGTCTTTCTTTTCCACCAGCTTTTCCAGTTCTGCTCTTTTTTCTTTGGCCTCTTGTTTTGTACTAGATTTAAAGATCTGGCTGACTAGTTGTCGAGCTTTTCGACTCTTTTTTTTAGGCATTTTGTCAGTAATATTACGAATAAAATGAGCCGTACAACGTTGCCAGGAAGTCCCGGGGAATTCCTTTTGAATTGCACGCTTTAGTCCTGCATGGGCATCAGAGGTCACCATGATCGGCTGTCTCAGGCCACGATCCCTAAGCTCTCTAAAGAAAGAGGACCAGCTCTCTTCTGACTCTGCCCCAGTGACTTTAAAGCCTAAAATCTCGCGTTTATTTTTTGAGTTCACCCCCTGAGCGATATACAAAGCTTTACTAACTACCCGAGATTCTTCATGGACCTTGAGATACAGCGCATCTACGTACAGATACGGAAACTTTTCATAAGTCAGTGAACGTTCCCGAAACTTCTTGAGCTCCGGATCCAAGCGGGTCATGACACTTGAAACGAATGACTTTGAGACCTGCTCCCCGCACAGATTTTCAACAATATTTGTGACTTTGCGAGTTGAAACACCATTAACTACTGCTTCAACCATGCTTAAAACAAAAGCCTGATCAGACCTGCAGTATTTTTCAAAAAGCTGAGTTGAAAATTGACCAGATCTGGTTCGCGGAACTCTCAGATTGAGCTTGCCGATCGACAAACGAAAATCACGGTCATAGTAGCCATTTCGCGAATCAACCCGATCCTCACTACGCTCATAACGATTTGCTTTTAAGAATTGATCCCGTTCTGCTTCCATGTAAGCATTAAAAACAGAAATCGCAAGGGCCTTCATTGCAGTGTTCATATCGGACTTGGTAATTGCCTCTGTTAATTCGTCGAAATCTAAGCTAATATTAAGTTGGGTCATATCATTTTCTCCTGTTCAATGTTTGTGTTTGGAAACCACATTGATTGTATCATGAGAATGATATGATCTTTCTTTTTACACAATTATAAGGGCACAACTCTTGTTTGTCTATCTTTGTACCAAACGCGAATCGATTGGCGGCTAGTTTGCCAAAGTATGTTCCAAACGTGAACCGGCTGGCTGTTAGTTTGCCAAAGTATGTTCCAAACGCGAACCGGTTGGCTGTTAGTTTGTCAAAGTATGTTCCAAACACGAACCGATTGGCTGTTAGTTTGTCAAAGTATGTTCCAAACGCGAATAGGTTGGCTGTTAGTCTGCCCAAATAACTAGCAAAACACCAGCAAATTTTCAGGACAAGAAAATTTGCTGGTGTTTTTGAAACTGCTCAAAAGAAATATATCTGTGAAGCAAACTAAAAGTGATGAGATCAAAGCTGCTTGCAGCGGCAATAAAAACTTTGCTTCTTCCAACTTAACTTGCGATCTTTAGTTAGAAATCAAATACACTGTAGCGCGCACGATCCGCCTGAACATCAACTGTCGTTTGATCGATCTCAGGTCGCAACTTTAAGATCACGCTCAATGTTTGCTGTTCTTTTTCATCCAGCTGATGCATCGTTGGAATATTAACAATGTTGCGCCCATTTGCAGAATATTCCAAAATATTATTTTCAACCTTAGGCGGTTCTGGCTGAGTCAGGTATTTGCTGATGATCGGGTCTTCGATCATATAAACGCTGGTCAGCAAGAAAGTGGTACATAAGCCCAATAAAAGATTGTCTTCCAACATGCCCTTTTCTTGAGCGCTCCGATCTGGATCACGATCAACTAATTGGGTAATGATATTTTCGAGTCCCGCCGACTGAGCAAAGGCATAACGTCCCTTAGAGAAAGCCTCCAGCGGGTCATCCCCTAAATAAATGATCAGCGTGTACGGCGCAACGTGACCATTGGTCTGGATCATCACCCGTTTATCGCCGTGCATCTCCTTTAAATCAGCCAAGATCCGATCTTCGAAATCCTGGGCTAAAACGGCGTGAATGGCAGAAATATTTAAAATTTTGGCTAACCCAGCGGCGTAATGCTTTTCGAACTGCGCGGCATATTCGCGCATAGTTTGGCTTTTCAGATCTAGCAAATCTTTTTTTGTATATTTGTCAGCCATCAAATCCCCCCTTCAACTTACACATTTATTATTCAAATTAAACTCATTTTTCGTTCGAGACAAATAATTTGCTTCGCGTAAAAGAAACAAAGTTGATCAACATGATCAAACTGCAGAAAGCAAAGATCCCACGATAGTTGAAAATTGCAGCGATCGCTGAGCCAAATAACGGCCCACACATATTGCCTAAAGACTGAAAGCTCTGGTTATAAGAAAAGACCAGGCTGGTGTTCTCCGGGGCGGTATTTTTGGTGAGCAAAGTCTGAATAACTGGCAGAAGTGCTGCATCAGAAACACCGGTCAAAAGCCGCAAAAACATTAACAGATAGACATTGGTGACAAAAGTGGTGGCAGCGAAAACGACCATCGCAAAGACAAAACCAAAAATCAGCAGTTTATGGGTCCCAATCCGATCACCCAGCTTGCCAAACGCCGGCGCGGCGATCACCGTCGAGATCCCGGGCATGGAAGCAACCAGCCCAGCCATCATCGTGACTGACTGCCCCGGATCCAATAATTGCTTAACAAACAAACTTAAAATCGGGTTGATCGACATCGTTACGACCTGAACCAGCAAAGTAGTTGTCAGCAATAAAAGGATGACTTTATTTTTGCGAATATCCGTAAAAGTTAAGGTCTTGGTGACAGTCTGCTTTTGTGCCGGCTGTTCTTGTTGCTTTTCGTGCACAAAAACCCAGGTCAACAAGAAGACCAAGAACATGATCACACCTGTAATGTGAAATGATGTCCGGTACGAGAAGGCATCAGCCAAGAAACCGCCTAACAACGGCCCGAGCAGATTGCCGGCAGTGATCCCGGTAACAAGGATACTTAGTGCATGTCCAGAATGTTGACGCGGGGTTTGAGCGGCGACCAAGGCATTGGAATTAGAAACGTACCCGCCAAAGGCTCCTTGCAGGGCACGCAAAAGAAGGAGCTCCCAGATATTAGTAACAAAGCCCATCAAAAAGATGACGATGCACATTCCGATCGAAGCGCGCAGAAGCATTAATTTGCGGCCTTTCTGGTCGGCTAATTTTCCCCAGAGCGGCGAAACGATGGCCATCACCAGGAAAGTGACGGCAAAAATCAGCCCACTGTATAAGGAGAGCTGTTCTTTGGAAAAATCGCCCAGTTCGGCGATGAATAAAGATAAAAAAGGCATGATCTCGCTCATGCCCATACCCGTCATGAAAACACCAAACCAAAGAACATACAGGTTTTGGCGCCATAAAGGGAGTTGTTGCATTTTCAATTTCATTCTACATAACTTCCTATCAATCACAGAGCGGAGCAATTCGGGAGATTCTGAGCATTAACGGAGGCCGAAGTTATAGCGCGGTTTTGGCGCTGTGGCTTCGGTCTTAGTTAAGCGGAAGAATCTGAATTGCGGAGCTCGACTACAAAAACAGAGCGAAACAAACCGAAAGACACCGAGCATTATCGGGTTCCGAACTTATGGTGCGCCTTTTGCACCATGGGTTCAGAGCTGGATAAGCGGAAGTGTCTGGTTTGTGGAGCTCGACTACAAAAAACAGAGCGGAGTCAAGCGAAAGAAAGCGAGCACTAGCAGACTTTGGCATTATAGTGCTGGTTTTGCACTGTGATGGCGAAGGTAGCTAGGCGCAACTTTCTGCTTGACGCAGCTCGACTACAAAAAACAGAGCGGAGTCAAGCGAAAGAAAGCGAGCACGAGCAGACTTTGGCATTATAGTGCGGGGTTTGCACTGTGATGGCGAAGGTAGCTAGGCGCAACTTTCTGCTTGACGCAGCTCGACTACAAAAAACAGAGCGGAGTCAAGCGAAAGAAAGCGAGCACTAGCGGACTTTGGCATTATAGTGCGGGTTTTGCACTGTGATGGCGAAGTTAGCTAGGCGCAACTTTCTGCTTGACGCAGCTCGACTACAAAGTCCAAGCTTGGTCAACTTCGGGCAAATAACCCTTTTGTCCATCCTCTAACAAGTCCAAAAACTCTTGCGGATCCTGCTTGATTGCTGGGAAGGTGTTGTAATGAACAGGGACAACAGTCTTGGCTTGAACTAATTTGGCAGCATAAGCCGCATCGTCAGCACCCATAGTGAAGTGATCTCCAATTGGCAAGAAAGCCAGATCAGCCGGCTGGTGACGAGCTACCAGCTGCATGTCAGAAAACAAGCCAGTATCACCCGCAATATAAATCAGCTTACCCTCACTCTTGATAGCTAATCCTGTCGCAACACCTATCGGCAGCTGGATCCCAGCGACTGGAGCAGCCGCTGTGTGCCATGCCGGAATGACTTTAACTGTACCAAAGTCAAAGTCCTCTGTTCCGCCAATATTGGGACCGGCTGTCTTGAACCCTTTTTGCGCGAAATATTTTGCCAGGTCCGTCATTGCAATGATAGTTGCCCCAGAATTTTGCGCGATCTCTTCGGTGGATCCGACATGATCGGCGTGCGCGTGAGTCAATAAGATATAGTCTGTCTCAGTAAAATCAGCAGCTTTAACTTGGGTAAAAGGATTACCGTCAATAAATGGATCTATTAAAAGCTGTTTGCCTGCAGTTTGGATCTCAATAAACGAATGTCCATGCCATATTACTTTCATTCTAATAGCCTCCAATTTTCAAGGCGTTTCCAGCCCAAAATGACTAGTTACACTTTAAGACACCTTTTTTAATACTTAGAAATACAAATTTCAAGCCACAGTAAATTATATTACACTTTATTCGAATTCTCTGCTATCTTGCTTATTTTATGATATAAGAAAAGCCTCACTCCCTATCAGGAAGCAAGACTTTCAAAGATTTTCTAAACTTTGATCCTAGTGGTAAAGGTCAAACCGGCCTTTAGCCAAGAGTTCTTTTGAACCGCCAGTTTCAAGTAATGACTTGTCCATGATAACTTTCTTCAAAGCAGAAGCAGCATAGCCCTTAACTGGAGTCTTAGTGCCGACAACACCAAAGGCGTGCGTGTTGCCGATCGAAGCAACAGTTCCCAGTGAAGTATATGCAAAGTCACCAGTCTCACGGCCAGACAATTGAGCCAAAATATTCTTAGCGGCTAATTCACCCATCACTAATGAGATCTGAGCAGTAGTTGGATATGGACGGTTGGATTCAGGATCCATCACTGCTGAGCAGTCACCAACAAGGTAAACGTTGCGATAATCTGGATCACGGAGATCGCTATCGACCATCATGCGGCCGCGACGTGCAGAGAAGCCTGATTCGTCAATAACTTTGCTGCCGGAAACACCTGTAGTCCAGATAATGGTGTTAGCTGTCAGTTCAGCTGTTTCGCCGGTCTCAGCATTAGTTTGATAAACAACAGTCTGCGGTTTGATTTCCTTGATCGGTTTGCCAGTTAAGAACTTGATCCCCCAGCTTTCCAGCTTAGCAACGCCATAATCTGCCAAACTTTCTGGGAACATCGGCAATAAGCGGGTCACAGCTTCAACCACGTACAGTTCGATGCGTTCTGGAGCCACACCTGCGATCTCAGCGTATTCGCCGCGAGCATCATTCAAGGCACCAAGCAATTCGACACCAGTGAAGCCAGCACCACAGACAACGATCTTCAAGTCATCTGGATTTTGAGTTTCTTTATAATCTTCTAACTGTTCGATGATATGATCATGAACTGCGATCGAAGTCTTAACATCAACCATTGGCAAAGAGTTTTCTTCAACACCTGGGATGCCAAATGATTCTGAACGGAAGCCTAAGCCGACGATCAAGTAGTCATAAGAAAGGACTTCACCGTTATCCAAGCTGACTTCTTGTTTGTCACGAGCGATTTTTTCAACCGTAGCTTGTACAAATGTTGTAACATCTGGATCGACTACATCTTCGATCGGATAAAGGATCTTTTCGGCAGGCTGTGTTCCTGCAGCAACTTCGTGCAAATCAGTAGCTTCGTAGTGGTAGTCATTGCGATCAACCAAAGTAATATGGAAACCACCCTTGCTCTTTTGCAAGAACTTCAAAGCACGTAAACCAGCGTATCCGCCGCCTAAAATAACGATTTCTTTCATTTGAATCTCTCCTTAAAGTGTAAAAATAATATAGACTAAATAAGATAAAGCTTGTGCAGCTGAACCGATTGCTAAAATTTTGACTGCACAGGAAAAGGTTTCTTTTTTGACCTGCTTTTCCTGAAACTTGCGTACATTTTTATAAATGACCGGTAAAACCAGCAAAGATAACAAAACGGTCCACGGAGCAATTTTGACGACCACAGCTAAGACCAGTGCAAGCACTGCCATAACATTCATTATAACAAATAATCGCACGGAATTCTCTTTTCCAAGGTAATGCGAGAGGGTATACCGCTGATTTTTTTCGTCTTCATCCAAATCGCAGGTATTGTTCGCCAGCATTAGGTTGGAGATCCACAAGGTATCAGGAAGTGAGATCAAGAAAACACCCAACACGGTTGACCAATTCCAAGTAAAATCTTGGTAAGTATTGATGTAGACACAGATCAAAGTGATCATGAAGCCCATGGTTGGACCGGAAAAGAGTTCCCCCAGCGGGAGGCTGGAAAGCGGTCGCGGTCCTGAAGAATAAAAGATCCCAACTAAGTAGCAGAAAACACCCAGTACAAGGACGGGCCAGCCGGCAGCATAACTCAAATAAAGACCGATCAAAGTCGCAAGCAAGATCATAGAGGTCATAAGTCCAAAAACTAATTTTAATGATAAATGTTCTCGACCAATAATGTTAGTATTTTGCTTGTAATTTTTTTCATCGACAGCATGATGGTAGTCATTGTAATTATCAAGGATGTCAACGGACATGTTAAATAAGAACATGGCAATGAAAAAAGCAAGCAGCAATAGCGGATGAAGAGAATGGAAATTGTACCAGCTATAGCAGGCACCTAAGATAAAGGGCAAGACACTGGCAGTTTTGGCTTTAATTTCAACAAGTTCCAAAAATACGGGAATAGGCAAGGTAACACCCCCTTTCAAAGACAGAGCGAAGCGAAACGGTAGAAAGTGAGCATTATCGGACTTTAGGCAATTATTGTGGGCTACGCAATAGTTGTCTGAAGTTAGATAAGTGCAGCTTTCTGTTTCGCGGAGCTCGACTACAATCACAGAGCGGAGCGAGGCGTTCAGAAAATGAGCACTAACGGACTTCAGCCAAGAATGCGTTTTTCAGCATTGTTGGCTGAAGTTGGTTAGGCGCAATCTTCTGCCTCGCGGAGCTCGACTACAAAAACCAGAGCGGAGCGATTCGGGAGATTCTGAGTACTAACGGACTTCAACTGACAATTCATTTTTCAGAATTATTAACTGAGGATAGTTTGACACTGCAATTTGGCTAAACTCCCTTGCTCCACTCTAGTTTTTCTCAATGATAATTTTATTCCAAAAAGCGGAAATTTGCTGAATATTAGGCCTGCGAGTCAACTAATTTAAGCGAACTATGTACCATAATTTATTTTGCACAATCTATTTTACCAGAAATAGCAGTAAACGAGAAGTTTTGCAGCAATTCTTTCCTTTTTCTCTCAATTAAATGTTTTTCACATCTCTCCAAAATATGGTTTAATATAGTGTATGAACTTGTTTCAAAAAGAAACAGGAAGGAAATAAGCACATGTTTACATTATGGAATAAATATCCCCGAATAGGCAAACAATTACACCAAGTTGAACGCTTGATCAATGAACGGCTCCAAACTAATAATCCCAATGTTAAAGAACTGTTGGATTCTATCTCGACTGATCAGGGCAAATTATTGCGCCCTGGAATTTTCTTACTTTTCAGCCAACTGGCAGAAAACCCGACACATCAAGATGAGCAGCTGATCAAAATCGCCGCTTCCCTTGAGATCTTACATAAGGCTACTTTGATCCATGATGATATTATCGATGATTCGCCTTTACGCCGGGGAAATGTTACTGTCCAGGCGCATTATGGCAAAGACGTTGCTGTTTATGCCGGCGATCTGCTGTTCACGGTCTTTTTCAGTCTGCTGGCGGAAGTCATGAACGGCTCTGTTTACATGCAATACAATTCAAAAGCAATGTACGAGCTGCTGCTGGGTGAACTCAGTCAGATGCATCTGCGTTATTCACAAGAGCAGACGATCGATGATTACCTCGCCAACGTTCAAGGAAAAACAGCAGCACTCTTCAAGTTAGCTTGTATGGAAGGTATCCACTTTACGGCTCCTGATGACGAAAATGAACATCTAGCTGGTGAGATCGGTCTAAACATCGGCACGGCTTTTCAAATCTACGATGACATCTTAGATTATTCGGGCACATCCGCTGATTTGAAAAAACCAGTCTTAGAAGATGTCGCCGAAGGAGTTTATACCTCACCGCTCTTATTTGCATATGCCAAAGCCCCAGAAGAGTTCCGCCCGCTATTGGCAAAAAAACAGTCGATCAATACCGAAGGGATCCAGCAAATTGCACAACTCGTGCGCAAACACGAAGGCGTCAATGAAGCACGCAAGCTTGCTCAACACTATACTGACCTGGCTTTAGAACAAATCGACCAGCTTAGCAACAAAAAGGCGGCGCGCCAGATCCGTGCTCTCGCCATCAAGCTCTTAAGTCGCGCATCCTAAAAAACTGCATAAATAAGTGGAAGCGCTGGATAATGACATTTAATTTTAGATAAAATTAGTATAACTTGATCGGGCTGCCTGTTCCTAAATGGGATGGGCAGCTTTTTTGTGAGCTCAGACGTTACTTTGCTAAACTTATGGCCGACCTCACCGGCTCGGGCGTTTCTTTGGCGAACTTATGGCCGACCTCGGCAGCTCGGACGTTACTTTGCTAAACTTGTGGCCGACCTCACTGGCTCGGACATTACTTAGTTAAACTTATGGCCGACCTCACTGGCTCGGACGTTACTTTGCTAAACTTATGGCCGACCTCGGCGGCTCGGACCTTACTTTGCCAAACTTGTGGCCGACCTCACCGGCTCGGACGTTACTTTGCTAAACTTATGGCCGACCTCACTGGCTCGGACGCTACTTTGCTAAACTTATGGCCGACCTCACTGGCTCGGACGTTACTTTGGTGAACTTGTGGCCGACCTCGGCAGCTCGGACGTTACTTTGGCTAACTTATGGCGGAGCTCGAGGTCTCTGGCAAAACTTTGAGAATGTTACATCATAGTCCCCGGTTCTAACCTTACTTTGCCAGTCTAGCCGCGAATTTATCAAACCAAAGTAAAGGGAATGGCAAAAATGCCATTCCCTTTTTAGATAGTTCCGCGATCGATTGCAAGCAACCGGCGGTAGTGTTCGTTTGTTTCGGCCAGTTTAGCTGGAGTGCCGTTGATTTTTAGTTCACCATCCTCAACAAAAATCACGCGATCCATTAAAGATAAGCCCTGCAAATGGTGTGTGACCCAGATCAAGGTTTTGCCGTTTAGTTCATGTACAAAAGTTTCGATCAAGTCCTGTTCAGTCACTGGATCCAAGGCTACAGTCGGTTCGTCCAAGATCACCAGTGGAACATCTTGCAGTAAGATCCGCGCCAAAGCCATCCGGTGTCGTTCACCGCCAGAAAAACGGTGTCCAGCTTCATCGACTTGGGTGTCTAACCGTTCAGGCAAACGCTCGACCATTTTGCTCAGACCGACACGATCCAAAACAGACCAGATCTCATCATCAGTTGCTTCCTCATTCCCAAATTTTAGGTTATTGCGGACGCTCGTTCTAAAGAGATATGGTTCCTGATCGATCACTCCCACCAATTGGCTGATCTGTTCACCGAAATCACTGACCGGGATCCCATTCAAGAGGATCTCACCAGCTGTCGGCTTGAGATTTCCGCGCAAGAGGTGAGTCAGAGTCGTCTTGCCAGAACCGCTGCGTCCTAAGACGGCGAGCTTTTGTCCCGAATTAATATCCAAGTTAAGGTTTTGCAAGACCTCACGCTCTCCATCCGGGTAACGGAAATTGAGGTGTGAAATTTTAAGCTCATATGGACCAGTCACACTCTCCATTAAACGCTGTTCTTTTTCAGTTGAAACAACATTTTCTGGCTCGGAGTCAGCCGATAGATCATTTAACCGCGCCAGCGAATCCTGATAGATATTGGTTTCCTGCGCGGCACCTGGTAAGGCAGTAAAGGCATCACTGAGAGGGAAAACTACTAGAACGAAAGCAGCGATCCAATTGGCAGCTCCCCCATGGTTGCCCGGAAATTGAAAGGCGGACCAGCACAGGATTGCCGCGGTCACGACCGCGATCACTAGTTGAACCAGAAGATTGCGCAAGTTTTCATTGTGCTTGAGCTGGCTGTCAAATGAACGCAGCCGCTCCTCTTCTTGATCATGTTTCTCCACGTATTCTTGACCGCGTTGACTGAAGATCCAGTCTGAAACACCCAAGACATTGTCGGTCAGGCCAGTATAAAGGTTGTTTTTGACTTGCTTTTGCTTTTCCTGGTTGGCACCATTCACAAGAACTGCTGTCAGTGGCATCAAGATCGTTAAGACGCCTAACAAGAGCAGCATGGCCAAGGCGAAAAACACAGAGAAAAAGCCCAAGGCGATTACAATAAAAATGTAAACCAGCCACCCGACGATTGTGGGAAAAACCGTCCGGAGATACAGGTTCTGAATATGGTCGATGTCATCTGACAACACGCCGAGAATGTCGCCGGTCTGGTGTCGTTCTTTGAAGAAAACCGCGTCTTTTTCCAAAATATTGTAGAGTCGCAACCGCAATTCACTAGTTAATTTTAAGACCCAGTTATGGCTGGTCAGTCTTTCCAGATAACGGAATACCGGCCGCCCAATCCCAAAGGCACGTGTCAAAACGATCGGGACATACACGAGTAGGATGTTTTCTGGCAGAGAAGCTGATTTACTGATCAGGTAACCAGAGTTAAACATCAAGGCTCCGGCACAAAAGAAAGTCATGAAGCCTAAAAAGAGCGCCAAGATCATCGTTTTAGCATATTTGCTCAAAAAAGGCTTGATCCAAGTGTCATTTTTTAATAAATGCAAAATTTTCATTTAGATCCTCCCCATCGCTTGTTGCAGTTTAGCTAAAGCCCCCTGCTTGTGCTTTAATTCATCCGGGCTCCCCGCTTCAACCACATGCCCGTGGTCTAAGACCAAGACCTGGTCCATCTGATTTAGCCAGTGCAAACGGTGCGTGGCAAAGATCACCAGGCGCCCTTCCATTAACGGGAGCATTTTTTCCTTCAATTCAACTTCGGTCTCAATATCCAAATGCGCCGTCGGTTCATCAAACAAAATGATCTTGCGCGACTGATCTAGAAACGCACGTGCCAGAGCGATCCGCTGGGCCTGCCCGCCGCTCAATGAACGAGCACCTTCACCGATCACAGTCTCTAGCCCCTCAGGCAGACTAGCAACAAGATCCGTCAACCCTACCACGCTGACTGCCTCATTGACCTGAGCAGTACTTGCGTCACGGGAGTAAAAACAGATATTCTCGCGTAAACTAGCGTGAAAAATATACGGGTCCTGCGGAATATAGATGACCTGTTTTTGCCAGTCAGGCTGCTTAAAAGAGGTCAATTCAACGTCGTCATAGCTGATCTGCGCTTTGTGCGGCTGGATAAATCCACTCAACAAGTTGATCAGAGTCGACTTGCCGGACCCGCTCAGTCCGATCACACCCACCTTTTGAAAGCCGGAAAGTTCAAAGGAAAATTGGTTAGTTTGACTCGAAGTGCTGTAGGAATGTTCCATTTCGTCAACCTTCAGATGACTAGCAGCACTCCAGGCAGGAAGCCTTTTTTCTGCGGGCAAATTTTCATCGAAAGCCAAAATTTCGTTGATCGCGCTAAAAGCCCGCTTACCGTTTAAAGTCGCGTGGTAATCATTGGAAAAATCCCTGATCGGCAGGAAGTATTCCGGGCTGAGCGTCAAGATGATCAAAGAAGGCAGTAAATGCATGCTGCCGGAGATCAGGTGCAAGCCCAAGAAGACCGCGACGACCGCGATCGACAAGGTGGTAAAAAAGTCTAGCGCAAAAGTCGACAGGATCGCAATTTTTAGGGTAGAGATCGTGGCTTTCCTAAAGCGCTCGCTCGTCTTAAAAATGCTGTTGCCGTACTTTTTGCTCAAACCAAAATATTTCAAAGTCGAAATTCCCCGCAAGGAATCAACGAAGTGGTTGGCTAAGACTTGGTAAGAAGCATACTGCTTGTCTGCCTTGTCTTGCGCGGCATAACCCAGGATGATCATAAAAATGACATCAACTGGTAAGATCACCAAGAGAAATGCGGCGGCACGCCAATCGTAGTAAGCGATCGCTGCCAAGATCACAAAGGGGATCAAGGCCATATTGATCATTTTGGAAAGACTCAAGCTCAAATAATCTTCGACTTGGTCGATCCCTTCCAGAGCCATCGTAGTGACGTTCCCCGTCCCCTCTTTTTGCGTAATCTCAGGGCCGACCCGAAAGATCTTGGAGAGGAGTTGGTTGCGCAGTTTTTGTGACTGCGTGCTGGCAAAAACATCCAAACGCTGTTGTTTTATGTATATACACAAATGGCGCAGCCCGTATAGGAGTATAAACCATACGAGCCACGCAATTTGCGCAGACAATGGAGCCCCGTTCCATAAACCGACGATTGCATGCGAGATGGTGATCGTCTGACCAACGATCGCGCCAGCCTGGAGCAGAGTCAACAGCATTAACAAGGACATGATCTTCTTTGCACCGGGGAGTTCCATTATCTTTTTATCTAACATTATTTATTATTTCACCGTCTTTTTAAATTCTATAACTCTTAAAGCTTAATAACCGCTGCCTTCATGCTTGATCTTTTTGCCAGTCACACGTTTTCTGAAGATATAGTAAGTCCAGCCAATATACAGCAGAACTAACGGCAAGAAGGTGCAGACCACGATCGTCATGACCTTCAAAGTATACGGCGATGACGACGAATTAGTGATCAGCAAGTCATTAGCGGCTTTAGTCGATGAGATCATCAAACGCGGGAAGAGCCCTTGGAACAATAAAGCCACCAAACTAACAAGCGTCAAGCCGCTCGCAGCAAAGGCCCAGCCTTCATTGTTCTTGATCACTGAAATGTGGGCACTGACCGACAACAAGACGATCACGACCAAAAGGCTCAACGTTGCGGCAAAATGGCGTTCAAAGAAGTCTGTCTTAAAGTATAAGAGGACCGCAAAAACCACTAAGCCGACGTACAAAACCGGATACAAGATCTCGGCATATTTTTTCACCCGTCCACGCAATGGCCATTCAGTCTTCAGACCAATATAGTTTAAGCCGTGCAGGTAGGCGAGTAAGGTCAAGGCAACACCGCCAACCACAGAAAAGAGGTTGACATAATCGGTGAAGCCGGCCCAGACATTACCATGAGCATCCATTGGGACACCTTGAACCAAGCTGATGAACATGATCCCAAACATGAACGGAACTAAGAAACTGCCGACACCTAAGGTCCAGTTCCAAATATTCTTCTTTTCAGGAGATGTCTTGCCCCGGAATTCAAACGAAACACCCCGGATGATCAAGCCGAACAAAATGATAAACAAAACTAAATAGTAGCCGGAAAATAAAGATGAGTACCAGTATGGGAAAGAAGCAAACATTGCTCCGCCGGCTGTGATCAGCCAAACTTCATTCCCGTCCCACACCGGTCCGATCGTAGCGATCACTTGGTCGCGTTCATCTTCATCTTTAGCCAGGGTCAAAACTGACATTCCGACCCCAAAATCGAAGCCTTCCAAGAAAAAGAAGCCCGCGAATAAAACGCCGATAATAATAAACCAGATCAATTGTAATGTCGACATTATTCAAACGCCTCCTTATTGAAAGGATCTACTTCTTGTTCAGAACTTAAGGTCGACTCTTCATCAGCATCAGGCCCCTTCTTGAGCTCCTTAACGACCAAACTTACCATCACGATCGCCAAGAAGGTGAACAGCAGGAAGTAAATAATGTTAGAGGTCAGCAGTGAACCAACCGAAACGTTTGGCGAGACACTCTGCTTGATCGTAAAGAGCCCATAAACAGTCCACGGATAACGTCCTAATTCAGTGACCAGCCAACCGGTCGTGTTGGTAATAAAAGGTACAAAAGTAAAGAGACCTACGATCCAAAGCATCCATTTTTGCCTAAAAAGCAGTTGGCTCTTTTTGCGGGCAAAGAACAAGCCCAAGACCGCCACACCAAGCATTGCCATACCAAAGAGTGCCATCAAATGGAAACTCAAGAACAGGGTATTGATTGGCGGGTAATAATTGTTTTGATCCCCATACTTAGCTTGCAGCTTTTTATTGACTGAGTCCATGCCTTCGATCGAACCATAAGGTTTATGGAAAGACAGCAGACTGAGCATGTACGGGATCTCGATCGTAAACTTCTCTTCGTGGGTCACTGGGTCGATGACATCGATCAATTTCCACGGAGCCGGGTCTGGGGAGTTTTTAAACTCGCCTTCAGTTGCGGCAAATTTCATCGGCTGGTCTTTGATCAAGGCCGACATCTGGCGGTCGCCAGCGGCAAAGACCGCGATCGAACCGACTAAACCAACAACTAAGCCCAACTTCAAGGAGCGTTTGAAAAAGTCCTTTTCCTTTAATTGCTTGTTAAGTAATTTAAAAGCTGCCATCCCCGCGATCAAGAAACCGCCCATCGCGATCGCACCTGCGATAACGTGAGAGAATTCATACCAGGCCTGGGTATTGGCGATCAGCTTAGGAAAACTGGTCATGACTGCCCGCCCATTTTTGATCGCGTAACCGGTTGGATGCTGCATGAAAGCATTGGCCGTAATGATCCAAAAAGCCGACAGCATCGAAGCAGCAGTCACCAGCCACATAAAGAGGTTATGCAGCCAAGGCTTGACCATCTTCCAAGTAAAGATCCACAACCCCAAGAAAGTCGACTCCATAAAGAAAGCAAGTAAAGCTTCGATGGCCAATGGCGCACCAAAAATATCTCCCATAAAACGTGAATAATCCGACCAGTTCATTCCAAACTGGAACTCTTGAATGATCCCGGTAACAACGCCCACCGCAAAACTAAGCAGGAAAATATTACCCCAGAACTTAGTCATCCGCAGATACAGCCGATCTTTAGTCCGAACCCACATGGTTTCCATAATTGCAACTACTAAACCAGTCCCGATCGAAAACGGAACGAAGAAAAAGTGGAAGATCGTTGTCATTCCAAATTGAAAGCGCGCTAGATCCAGAATGTTCATTCGCAGCCCCTCCTTTGTTAAAAAAATTTTAAAATATCCATATTTACTATACACCGAACAAGGGCAAAAACCAATTGGTTAAGTAATTTAATATTGTGCAAGACGTTTGCCCAACAAAAAAGCCCATTCAACCCGCTATTTTCAAGCAATCTGCTCGAAAAAATTTGTTCAACAGGCACTTTTGCCTGCTAAACAAAATGGTCAAATGGACAGTTAACGGCTTTATGTCACAAACTGGCCCCGCCAAGGAAGGCAGCTGCTAAATAACTCCGGCACGAACGTTTAACCGGTTGTCGCTATCGAAGAACCGCGGCTTCTCCCATTCGAGCATCTCATCGGTCAACTGGTATTTGGTCAGTCCCAAGCGATCGTAGGGTTCAAAGTAACAGGTTCGTGATTCAAGGGCAACAGCAGAGCGATAAACAGAATAGTTCTGCTGAAACTTTCTGAGCTTGGGCACCGTCACACTATTCAATAAATGCCAGCTGCTGATCACGGCTTCTTCTTCATTGAGCGGCTGGTCAGTCCGTTCTTTATAGTAAGCGGCCCGAATAAAACGGCCAGTCGGAGTATAGGCAGAACTAGGGACCTTTTTGCCTGCAAAACTCCCTGTACTGATCTTCGGCTGGATCCCAGCAGCAGATTTATGCACTAATTCCGGTGAAAATTCCAGGTAATCTTTGAGCTGGTTGACTTGGCGCGAAAAATCATAGGCATTGGTGACCACGCCGATCGGATTATCGATCACATTCATCGGCTGGACGGTTGGTTCGATGATCACGATCCGACCGCTGGGATCAGTCGCGGCATAATGCAATTCAGGATAGCCGTAGTGCACTGTGGCGTTTTTACCGCTCATCAGTCTGATCTCGGGCAGATGTTCAATGATCTCCGCTACCGACTTAAAGTTGCCCATCAAATAAAAAGGGATCTCAAACGGCGCCAGCTGTTCTGCTTCAGGCTGCGGGTCGTCATAAAGATTGGTGCCATTGCGGAAGGTCAGTTTCTGCACGCTGAGTCCCCATTCATTGACACCATCGCTCATATCAATACTCTGTTCCTTTTGACGGCCGACACCAATGATCGCGTATTTGTTGACCAGAGTCCGTCCGTCAAAATCTTCTCGCCACGCATAATTACGCGGTGAAAAAACCGGCTCATTTTCCAATTCATGCCAGTCCATCGTGCGCGAAAACAGGTGCGTACCGTCTTGTGCGACCTGTAAAATACTTGTACACATAACCGTGCTCCTTTTCAACCAGTATATGCGAGAGCTTAACTCTGCTGGATCAGGGTCTCATCATACAAACGCAAGACCAGGTACATCACAACGTAGATCACCATTGGGATCCAGACGAAGTTCAAATCGATCATTCGGATCGTAGCGGCATTTTGCGCTTGATTAGCAACATAGCCCGAAGCATTGAACATCATCGCGGTAATCAGACCGCCGAGCCCTAAGCCAAGGTTCACACCCCAATCACTAGTCGAAGCGAGCAGTCCTTCAGCTTGGATCCCCATTGATGTGCCATACGCGATCGTATCGGCGATCATGATCGAAACTAGGCCGATCACGATCCCGTTTCCGATCGAGTTGACCAAGATCCCCGCAAAAGTCAGCGGGAGCAGCTTGGTATAAGCACCCAAACCAATAATCATTTGCCCAACTAATTCGATCTCGATCCCATGAGCCATGGTGGCTTTTTTACTGCGAACTTGCGTGAAACGCAGGATCAACAGCACACCGATCACGGAAGCCAGCGTGAAACTATTCGCGGTCGAAACCAGGTTATCGTTATTGTAAACATATTTGAAATAATAGATGGTAGTCTGGTTTTTGATTGCAGTCGAAAGCCAATATAAGAAGACAACGATCGACAAATAGATCCATGGTTTATTGTGGCGCAGCATGTCCCAGACTTTTTTCAACGGCTGATGGGTCTTGTTTTGATCCGTGTGCCGTTCGCGCACCTGAACGAAAGTATTGACGATCAAAACCAGCGAGATCAAGCCGAAGATGATCACGGTCCCTAGAAAACCTTTTTGCTGGTTGCCTTGACCGATCAATTTGACCAACGGAATAGTAAAGGTCGCAACGATCACTTGCACGAAGCTGCCGAAGAACTGACGGATAACACCCAGGATCGTGATTTCACGGTCGTTTTTAGTCATAGTCGGCAAAATCGAAGTGACGGGCAGATTAACGGCAGTATAGAGAAAACCAAGGCCTAGGTATGTAACGTAAGCCCAGAGCAGTTTGCCCCCGCCGGAAAAATCAGGGGTCACAAAGGTCAAGATGGCAACAAGGACGTAAGGCAAGGCATACCAGAGGAAGAAAGGCCGACTTTTGCCATATTTAGAGTGAGTCCGATCGATCATCAAACCTAAAACGACACTTTCGATGACATCGGCAGCACGAGCGATGGCAAAAAGGATGCCGACATCAACGGCTTTCAAACCATAAACATCAGTATAAAAAAATAACAGGTAAGAACTCATCATTTGGAAGATCAGGTTATCGGCGGCGTCGCTCAAGCCATAACTGATCCGCTCGACCCACCCGGTCTCATATTTAGGATTTTTCATATTAACCTCCAAGAAAAAACAGAGCGAAGCGAAACGGGAGAAAGTGAGCATTATCGGACTTTAGGCAAGTATTGCGGTCTTGGCAATAATTGCCTGAAGTTGGATAAGCGCAGCTTTCTGTTTCGCGGAGCTCGACTACTAAACAGAGCGGAAGCGAGGCGCCCAGAAGACAAGCACTAACGGACTTCAGTCAATGATGCGTTTTCCAGCATTATTGACTGAAGTTGGTTAGGCGCAATCTTCTGCCTCACGAAGCTCGATTACAAAACAGAGCGGAAGCAAGCGGGAGAAAGTGAGCACTAGCAGACTTTGGCACCATAGTGCGAGATTTGTACTATGATGACGAAGTTAGCTAGACGCAGCTTTCTGCTTGCTGGAGCTCGACTACAAAACAGAGCGACGCAGCGCGTTTAAGAGATGAGCACTATCGGACTCCAGACTCATGGTGCGCGCTTTGCACCATGAGCCTGGAGTTGGATAGGCGGAATCTCTTGCGCTGCGGAGCTCAACTACAACACAGAGCGAAGCAAGTGAGCTAAAAAATTAGCTGCTTTTGGATTTTTTAGTGACATTGAGCCTGCTTCTGACTCAAGTTTCCCAAAGTAGCGGCAGAGCCAGCTATCTCGGACATAAGTTTCTCAAAGTAACGGCCGAGCTGGCGAGCTCGGACATAAGTTTCTCAAAGTAACGGCCGAGCTGGCGAGCTCGGACATAAGTTTCTCAAAGTAACGGCCGAGCCGGCGAGCTCGGACATAACTTTCTCAAAGTAACGGCCGACCTGGCGAGCTCGGACATAAGTTTCCCAAAGTAACGGCCGAGCTGGCGAGCTCGGACATAAGTTTCTCAAAGTAACGGCCGAGCTGGCGAGCTCGGACATAACTTTCTTGAAGTAACGGCAGAGCCGTTCACCTCTTTCATACTCTGCCATGCGCAGCTCGACTACAAAACATAGGTTGCCTTTGTCCCGTCCATTTTTTACCCAAAAGATCCGGGAACCAGCTAAAATTCCCGGACCTTACTTTACTGTGGCAAGAACTTTGCCTAATCTTTTTTATTTGTTAATTCAGCATAAATTTTTTTGCCGACCAAATCATTGGTCCACATCCAGACCATATGCCCCAATAATTCTGAAACATGCTCGTCTTTAGGCTGATCTTTGGCAGAAGGCACAACATTCAGCGCAGGCATGACACCTAAGTGGAAAGCTGCCCAGACCCCGATCCCGTACAAGGTCCCGTGATCCTTGGCGATCGCCGGATATTTATGCCGCAGCAATTCATATAAAGCTGCAAATGAAGCTGAGAAGCCAAAATGAATGATAAATCCTGGCCATTCAATTTCGTGCCCTGAAAAATGATATTTCTGGTGGATCAATTTGTCTGGAACACCCAGCAGCTTCATTGTTTTGTACGGCGGGTTTTCCGCGTCACGGTCTGCAGTCCGAGGCGGCAGCACATTCTCCCAACCTAACTTGACTAACCCCGAGATCAACCCGGCAGCGATCCCGGCACCCAAAGCTTTTTTCGCATCCATCGCCATCTAAAAGACCTCCCCTTTTTTATCTGTGATACTATGATCAAATTTCTTTTTGTATTTTGATTTTAATAATTCTAACAAATAGTAAGCCTAAATTCAAATATTTAGTTTGTTAATTCTTCCAGTAAATGTTCGTGTTCTTGGTCAGAGAGCTGGCCTAAACGAGCTAATTTGGTATAAATTTGTCTGAGCACCGCGTCTCGCTGGGCTGGCTGATGGACAAAATCATAACGATCACCATCTAAGACCAGCAAGGGAGAAGTCTGATACCCCTTTTTAAAGCTCCGGTAGCGTTCAAGCAGGTCCTGGTAGTAGCTTTCCAGGCTGGGATCTTGGGCGGGCAGCTCATAATCGCGCCCCCGTAACTTAATACGGTGCAGCATCGTTTCATAAGAAACATCGATATAGATCATCAGATCTGGAGCCTTCTTGTGGGCTGCATTTGGCAGTTCCTCTAACATATTGGCCAGCAATTCCTGGTAGGTTTCCCACTCGACTTTAGTCATGTTGCCCCGCTCATAATTCATCTTGCAAAAGAGCGCGTCGGTATAGATCGAACGATCCAAAACATTGTTAGCTTCAGCAAAAGCCTGCTTGATCATCTTAAATCGGCGGTTCAAAAAGAAAATCTGCAGCAAAAAAGCATACGGGTTCGTCTTCCATTTGCCCGCAGCGACAGCCTTGTTGCCTTGGTAAAAAAGCGGCAGGACCGGATTGTCGGAGACCGGTTCATAAAACGGGGTACTATTTAAACGAGTGCTTAACAGTTCGGTCAAACTTGTTTTACCGGCCGCGATCGGTCCTTCAATCGTAATCACGCTCACGCCACCATCCCTTCCTTATGCTAAAAACTACCTTCATTTAATACTAAAGCCTCATTTTTTTCAAAAAAAAGAACTCAAAAAAATCATGTTAGCAGCAAAAAGGCTAACATGATCGAATGAATTATTGCGAAATATCTTTCAGAGTAAAAACAATTTTATCTTGATCGTAAACCTTTTGCTGGTTAACACCTTTCT
This sequence comes from Ligilactobacillus salitolerans, assembly GCF_003864415.1. Taxonomy (GTDB): domain Bacteria; phylum Bacillota; class Bacilli; order Lactobacillales; family Lactobacillaceae; genus Ligilactobacillus; species Ligilactobacillus salitolerans. The sequence continues at coordinate 41,001 of NZ_BFFP01000007.1, read as the reverse complement.
TGGCTTCCTTGCCATTAATTTCATAGGTCCAATAACGATCACGGTCAGGGTCTTGCGCGTGCCCATCGATTTGCGTGACCATCCCGTTTTGTAATTTGACCGACCAGGCTTTTTTCAAACCAGTCACTACCTTGGAGCCTTTTTCAACGGTGATCTTCTTTTGTGCAAGTTTCTTATCGCCTGACTTCAGCTGATAAACCACCCGCGCTTGATTAGGATCCTGTTCTTGCCCAGTATTAGCGCAACCCGTCAAAAGCAATGCCATCAACAATCCCATTACTAAAACAATTTTTTTATTCAAGCTCCCCCAGCTCCTTCGATGTTATTGTAATGCATTAATTTTGCGGATCGCCGCCCGATACTCACGCAAATACTCGTCTGCTAACCCAGCATCCTCTTCTTGCTGCAGTTTTTGCTGCAAAAAGCCGCTAATTTCAGGATTGTAGTCACGTACCAAACGACCAAGTGCATAGGCGCCCGTCGCTCTGATCACAGGACGCGGGTCTTGTTCGACCACCTGCAGGATTTCGGGGATCGCGCTGCGGTCGCCGAGGTTCGCTAAGGCGATCAGGGCATTGCGCTGCAAAGGCTTTTTACCCCGCCACGAACCCGCCATCGGGCCGAATTCTGCTTTAAATTGCTTGTTAGAGATCGTCAAGAGCGGCACTAATTCAGGCGAAACTTTGTCTGGATCGGGTTCCATTTCAGGATGAAAATGGAAATTCTTGCCCCGATTGAACGGACAGACCATTTGACAGATATCACACCCGTAGATCACATTGCGGATCAGCGGGCGATACTGTTCATCCATCAAACCCTTGGTTTGCGTCTGGTATGATAAACATTTCTGGGCATCCAAACGGCCATCACCCAGTAAAGCCCCTGGCGGACAGTAATCAATGCAGCGCGTACAGTCACCGCACTGACTTTCTTGCGGCTGATCAGGTTCAAATTCAATGTTGGTAATGATCTCGCCTAAGTATACAAATGAGCCGAATTCTTCGGTGATCAGCAGACCATTTTTGCCGATAAAACCCAGACCCGCGCGCTGAGCAACAGCAACATCGATCAGCTCACCCGTGTCGACCATCGGTTTAAAAGTAACTTGCTCTCCGGCGAGCACCTTGATCTGCTCGATCAAATCAGCCATCTTCTGGCGCAAAATATCGTGATAGTCGTTTCCCCATGAAGCTCGCGCGAAGTGTCCCCGCTTGTACTTAGTCTTTGGCGGTCTTTGCTGTAATTTAGTCGGGTAAGCCAGCGCGATCGCAATGATCGACCGCGGCTGGTCAAAGATCAAGGCAGGATCAAGCCGTTCATCTAAATTCTGGTGTTCAAATCCCGAAGTATGCCCCGCGGCTTTCTGGGCAACTAAACTGGGGCGAAGATGTTCAAAATCGTCGGCAGTTGTAAAGCCGATCTTATCGATGCCGATCTTCTGACTAGCTGCGATGATCTGCTCTTTTAGTGCTGCATTTGCCATCTGCCCACCTCCTCGTATTATGTAGTGCCTTATAGGCTAATTATACAATGGAAATCCACAAAAATTAAAATATTTCTTGCAAAAATTCACTCGCTGTTCAAGCAAAAAGTTATGTCCGGCTAAACTCGCGTTACTTTGACTGACTTACGCGAGTTTAGCTGTTATTCTCCACCTACTCCGTACATCTTGGAGAAGTTTAGCCGTTTTTCTCCGCCTACTTCGCTCATCTTGGAGGAGTTTAGCTGCTTTTCTCCGCCTACTTTTCGCAAACACTGATTTTACCAGAAACAGCTAAACTGAACTCAAAAAAGCACGACCTCATCCGAAGCCGTGCCCTGTAATATCTAATTTAATTAATTTTAGTATGAATGATGCTGGTTCCAGTATTTTTGTGCGTTGACCCATGAACCGTATCTGCTTTGAACATATTGGTTAGCCACACGATCCTGGTTAGCTCTGGAGTAGTCGCCGTTCAACTTATCAGCTGACAACTGGTAAGCACCAATGTACTTGCCCCTGTTGTTGGCATTGTAATTGCCGCCTGATTCACGTGCCATGATAAATTGACGTGCTGCTGTTTCTGAGCCAGACAAGCTAACGCTGCTTTGCGTTGTTGTTTGTGCCTTTTGAGTATAAGCTTTTGTTGCATGATAAGTTGAAGCTGCCTTCTGTTGAACAGGAGCTTGAGTCTGAACCGGTGCTTGTTGCACTGGTGCCTGTGCTTGAACAGATTGAGTTGCTTGAGGTTGTGCTTCAACAGTCACATTGCCTTCTGCATCAATATCTAATTTTTGACCAGGCAAGATAAAGTTCACATCGGCCAATTTGTTAGCTTTTTCGATTGCAGCAACTGTCGTATTATGTGCAGCAGCGATCCCGGAAACTGTATCACCAGGTTTTACGGTAACTGTATCGGCGTTCGCTGCGATGGATCCCGCTGTAAGTAAACCTGCTGCGGCTGTAACAGAAAGCATTGTCTTCTTCATATCCATAATCTATGTCCACTCCTATAATAATTACTTTTTCCTAGTGACAGATCCCCACGCCTGCCACACATTCGTATCGCTCAATGCCACTTAGTATAGCGAAACAATGTAACATTAAAATTCCAAAGTCTTTACTAAATCCAGATATTTTGCAAAGAAAGCATTTTTTTGCAACATTTCGTAATAATTTTCCACCGCCTACCTCTTAGCCGGTTTGGCAAAAAGGCGTTGTTACTAGCTTTCAGGCAAACATTTCATTTATAACAAAAAAGAGCCTTAAAGGCCCTAATATTACAAAAAATATTTTAAAAAAGTAATTTTATGTGATTTTTTTTAAAAAATCAGAGTTTTTCTTGACGCTTTAGGAGTCAAAAAGGATCGTAATAACGTCCTTGATCGACCTGGAATAACCAAATACCGCAGACCACTAAAAGTGCCGTTACCCCTAGCAAAAACCAATCCAATTTGGATAAAGGATGGGCTTTGTACCAAGAACGTTTCTTTTGTGTACCAAAGCGGCGCAAACGCATCGCCCGCGTCGTGACCTCGATCCGGTCTAAAGAAGAGAAAACCAGCGGGATCAAAATCTGCGAGCTTCCTTTGACGCGCTGCCATAAATTAGCTTTTTTGGAAATTTCCAGACCGCGTGCCTGTTGTGCGAAACTAATTTGGCGATATTCACGCAAAAAATCCGGAATATAACGCAATGACAACTCAACGGCATAGCAGACCTTATAAGGGATCTTAATTTTATTCATGCCGGCGGCTAATTCGGACGGATCTGTCGTATAGAGGAAAGCCAAGATCAGCGGCACGATAAAAATATACTTGAGCGTCATATTCAATAGATAGAACAGTTCCTCCGCTGTGACAGCTAAAAAGCCGCTCCCGAACAAAATATGACTGGAACCATAGATCTGGGTACCATACTGGGGGCTAAAAATATAAACTAGCACTAGATTCAGCAAGGTAAAACCAACGATGGCGTAGACCAAAGCCTTGATTTGCCGCCACTTTAAACGCGCCGAGTAGAAAAATATCAGCGCAAAAATCGTCAGCACAACCAGGTAACGCGTATCATAACTCACCATCCCGATCGCGGATAAAGCCAGCAGAAGCACGATTTTAGTCGTACCGGAGAGCCGGCTGATCCAGGGTCCTTGCTTTTCAAGCTCTGCGTGCATTATCCTTGCTCCTTTCATGAATGGTGAATTTTTCGGCAAAACCGATCGCGTCAGTAATGCCGCTTTTGTTAGCGAGCACCTGCAGGCTAAGCTGCGATAAATGGGCTCGTTTAATGAGCTGAGCATCAGTTAAAACTTGTGCTGGCGCGGCCTGAGCCAAGAGCTGTCCTTGATCCAAGACAAGGGCGCGATCAGCATAACTCAGCATCAAATTCATATCGTGCGTGACCATTAAAACTGTCACCCCCAGCTGCTCGTTCATCAACCGTAAAAAGTCCATCATTTTGGCGTAATGTGCCAGGTCCTGACCGGCAGTCGGCTCATCTAAGATCAGAACTTGCGGTTCTAGAACCAAGACCGAAGCAATTGTGACCCTTTTTTTCTGTCCAAAACTCAGCGCAGAAATTGGCCAATGGCGGTAAGGGTAAAGGCCAGTCACACGAAGAATTTTTTCCAAACGAGCGGTTTGTTCTGCTGCCGGGACACCACGCAAAACCAGGCCCAGTGCGATTTCATCTGAAACGTTCGTTTTCGAGATCATCTGATTGGGATCTTGCAAGACATAGCCGATTTTTTCGGCTCGTTCTTTGACAGACAAATCTAAAAGTGGCCGGCCGGCTAAGGTCAAAGAACCGGCTTGCGGTTTTAAGAAACCCGTGATCAAGTTGATCAGGGTCGTTTTGCCGGTCCCATTTTGTCCGACCAAGGCCGCCATTTCGCCTGTTTGGATCTCAAAATCGAAGTCTTGAAAAATCGCGGGTTTGCCAGGATAGCCAAAAGTCAAACCACGCCCGCTCAATAAAGGTGCTCCCTTTTCTTTGGCGCTTGGAGCCGGCAGTTGGGCTTGCCAAGAATGCAGTTTTTTTTGCGCTTTTGTTTCCAGCTGCAAACCTAAAAGATCGTCTAAATCACTTAAAGCAGCGAGATCCACAGCGGCATCTTTTAGTGCTGTCACGTATAGCGGTTCACGCAAACCATTGCGCAGCAAGACATCACTGCGCAGCACTTCATCGGGAGAGTCGTTAGCGACAATTTCTCCTTCAGCCAAAACCACTAATTTGTCAAAATGAATTTGCAAGGCTTCCTCGATGCGATGATCGATCACAAGCACCGTCAAATTGCGCTCCTTTGCCAGGGTATCAAGCAGTTCCAGAGATGCACGTCCGGCGGCCGGATCAAGGTTAGCCAGCGGTTCATCTAAAAGTAGAATTGGCTCATTATCGATCAACACACCAGCCAAGGCGACCCGCTGTTTTTGCCCGCCGGAAAGTTCCTGGGGCTTTTGGTCCAAAAGCTGCGGCATTTTCAAGATCTCCGCCCATTCCTTGACCCGCGCATGGAGCTTGGAAACCGGCTGTGCGTCATTTTCTAGGGCGAATGCCATATCCTCAGCAACAGTTAGAGCGACAAACTGCGCGTCTGGATCTTGCAGAACTGTCCCTACTTCAAAGGAAAGGCTCGTCAGATCAAGCTCTGAAACGGCATGTCCGTTGATCGTGATCTGACCAGTCAGTTCACCAGGAAATTCTTCGGGGATCACACCATTGAGTAAATTACCTAGAGTCGATTTACCTGAACCGGAAGGACCGGTCAACAAAACTTTATGACCGCGGCAAACTTCCAGATCGATGTGCTTTAAAGTCGGTTCAGTTTGATTACGGTACTGAAAACTCACATCCTGCAGTGAGATCATCGTTTCTTGCTTCATAATTATTCCTTTGTTAATTTCTGATTTTGATCCTGTGTTTTAGCGTATGCGATCAACAACAAGGTCGCGATGATCCCGATCGTCAATGCGTTCGTGATCGTCGCCGTGACCCCCTGCAAAAAGACCTTGCCCGCCGGCTGAGAATAGATCCAAATATCGCCTAACGGTGCGATCAAGCCCCAGCAGACAATATTGGCTGCGACCTGCAAAACATTGAATTTGACCAATTTTCCAGTTGTCAGCGGCTCTGTCCTGATCTTAAGAAAGCTTCTAGAATAACCGATCGCCAGTCCAAACAACGCATCGGCGATGATCCAAGACCACCACGGATCACCCCAAGTCATATCGGTAAATAAGTGCGCGAAAAAAGCCGTTAAACCGCCAACCGCCGGACCAAAAAGCGCTCCTAGAAAAGCTAAAAAAGCCTCGCCCAGATCAATTGTCGTATTCGGGACCCCCGTCGGGATCGGCACAAACCGTTTCAAAACAAAAACGATTGCAATACCGATCCCCGTTGCAACGACTGCTTGAACGGAAAGCCCGCCTGTCTTCTTCTTTTCTGCCATCTTCTACTCCCTCTTTCTCTTATAATAAAAATAAGTGCAGAAAACTGCACGCGTCTATCATAGCAGTTTTTTGCACTCGTCAGTTAATAGTATGTCTTCCTAATTTACCTTAATTTTTGATAGAAGTCGCGCATTGCTCCAAAGCCGCGAAATACCCGGTCAGCCTGGTGCTGGTCTAACTGGTAGTATGGATATTTAACTGCCCAAGTTTCCAGACCCGCGCTTTTGGCAGCCTGGATCCCAACAGGACTGTCTTCTACCGCCACACATTCGGCTGGAGAAAAGCCCAGTTTTTGGGCGCTTTGCAGATAAATATCCGGCGCCGGCTTATTGGCCTTGAGATGTTCACCGCTCATGACCGAAGAAAAATAATGATCCAGCTCGCATTGCCGCAGCATCTGCTTGATATTGCTCAAATATCCCGCCGAGGCCAAGGCAATCACCTGACCATCAGCTTTAAGGTCTGCTAAAAATTCCGGCACGTCAGCATTCAAATACTTGGTATAATCAATAAGGTGCTCCTTTTTATATTCTTCATAAAGCGGCCGTAACTTGGAGCGTTTATCATCTTGCGGCACAAACTTGGCCCAGCCGCTGTCTGCCGATAAGCCCACCACTTCTGTCACATTATCAACAGCCGGTCTCTCACCTATTTCATGCAAAAATTGGCGCTTGAGCTGGAAAAAGTAGCGCTCACTATCGACCAGCACCCCGTCCATATCAAAAACAAAAGCTTTCATCCGATCTAACCCCTCACATTTTATTCTCACCTTGATACTACAATAGATACTAATATCTAACAATGTTTGTCTTTGCTTGAATTAAGGCCTGAATTTTTCATATAATAAGGTCGTGTCAAGCTTTAAAGCTTGAATGGAGCTTAATTTAAGGGAGGAAACTTATTTGTTAGATTTTACTTTCCACAATCAGACGGATATTAGATTTGGCCGCGGACACATCGACAACGAACTCTATGATGTCTTACACCAGTACGGCACAAACGTCTTGCTAGTCTATGGCGGTCATTCTCTCAAGCAAACTGGTCTCTACGATCGTGTGCTTGGTTTATTAAAAGACCTAAATGTCACTGAATTACCAGGGATCGAGCCTAACCCGAAGATTTCTTCCATCCGCGAAGGCCAAAAGCTGGCTAAAGACCATCAGATCGACGTGATCCTTGCGGTCGGAGGCGGTTCAGTGATCGATGCAGCTAAAGTGATCGCCTCAGCAGCTTATTACAAAGGCGATCCTTGGGACTTAGTTATCAGCCCGGCTAAACGCCAGGATCTCGCTCAGCTGCCGGTCGTTGATATTTTGACCTTAGCTGCCACTGGTTCCGAGATGAACTTCGGTTCGGTCATCTCCGACCCAACGATCCCGCAGAAAAAAGGCACTCAGGGACCGAATTCACCGGCTGTTTCCTTCTTGGATCCGACTTTGACTTATACGGTCCCAACCAGGCAGACTGCTGCTGGCGCCAGCGACATTTTCAGCCATCTGTGCGAACAATATTTTGACACGGCTGAAAACAATGACGTTTCCAAGAGTATGATCGAAGGGTTAATGCGGACAGTTATCAAATGGGCTCCGATCGCGGTCAAGGAACCAGAAAATTATGACGCGCGGGCTAATCTGATGTGGGCAGCCACGATGGCTTTAAATGGCATCGTTGGTTTAGGAACAGTCAATCACTGGACCGTGCACCCATTGGAGCATGAACTCTCCGCCCAGTATGACATCACCCATGGGATCGGCTTAGCGATCCTGACTCCGCGTTGGATGAAATTCGCGCTAAATGAAGAAAGTAAACCGTTATTTGCCCGTTTTGCCCGGGCTGTCTGGGATCAGTATGGTTACGACGACATGGAACTGGCAGAAAACTCGATCCGCCGGACTCATGACTGGCTCAAGTCTCTCAACTCAGAAATGACGCTGCCGGATGTTGGGATCACTGATGACAGTAAGTTCGCTGACATGGCTAAGGCCGCTGTGGCTGGTGGAAGCTTGGACACTAATGCCTATGTCCCAGTCACTGAACAAGATGCGATCCAGATCTATCGCGATTCCATGCACGACTTTGCAGAATAAATAATACGCAAGCAAAACAGCACTTCACTGACCAGAAAAAGTGAAGTGCTGTTTTTTGCCGTCTAAGTGTTACCAGTGCGGTTTGCTGCCTGGTTGATGCTATAATTCCAGTAAAAGAGAAACCGTTTTCCAGTTGCGGCTCCTATAGTTCAACCACATTGAAAGTCTGCGCCAGATAATCATCTTTCGGTTGGTCTTTTACTTAAAGACCAGCCAATTGCTGCTCTTTCGGTTGGTCTTTGGCTTAAAGACCAGCCAATTGCTGCTCTTTTGGTTGGTCTTTTACTTAGAAACCAACCAATTGCTGCTCTTTCGGTTGGTCTTTTACATAGAAACCAGCCAATTACTGCTCTTTCCAAAAGGAGGCAAAACAAGATGCAATTAATATTTTCAGGTTTACTGCGAGGCGGGATCCCTTTCGTGATCATGAGCGTCATCGCTTTAATATTGAACTTCCAAGGCAAAAGCGCAGACGCTTGGAGCACCTTTTGTACAGCACTCATTATTTTATTCGTTGGCGCCGCAACAGTTATCTATAATATCGAACGTTTCAGCCTCTTCAAGCAAACACTGCTGCACATTATGATCATGCTGGTGACTGTTTACCCCGTCTTATTGCTCAGCGGCTGGTTTCCGCTTCGAAATTTCGGCGACGCGCTCTTTGTCCTGCTCATTTTCTTCGTGGTTGGTGCCGTGCTGTGGGTCGTATTTTTACTGCTGGCAAAAATCTTTGACTGGTAACAACAAAAAAAAGCCGCCCTCTTAAACCTTGGCAAATTGAGGGCGACTATTCGCAGTCTTTGAGACTAACTACAGTCTTTGAAAGAATTTTTGGGGGAGCTCTGTTAACGCATAGTTCCTTTTCTTTACACTTAACATGCTATTAATAACAAATGGACCTAAAACATTAAGCATATCTATTATAAGTTCAAATCGTTACTTTTAACTTGCCGATATTATGATATATTAGTGTTTATTGGGATCGAGCCAAAAGCTCAATAGATTAAAAATCAGCACACGGAAACGTGCGTCTCAAAAAATTATAAGGAACAGTTGCAATGAATAATTTGTTTGAGAAAGCACCGATCCATAAGGCTTACTTTCAGTTAGCCCTGCCAGTTGTCTTTAGTATGGTGGCTAGCATGGCCTATAATCTGGCTGATACCTTTTTTGTTTCACAGACACAAAATGCTGATATGGTAGCCGGCGTTTCTATTTGTACCCCGCTTTTTTCGTTAATGTTAGCTTTTGGTGATATTTTCGGGATCGGCGGCAGCGCGTTAATTTCACGTTTGTTAGGAGAAGGTAATAAGAAGCAAAGCGCGAGAATTAGCAGTTTTTGCTTTTATGCAGCAATTGTTTTCAGTGTCATAGTTGCAGTTATTATGCTTGTATTTGAACGATCAATTTTAGCACTTATGGGAGCTACTAATGCTACTTATCAACATGCTGCGGCATTTTATCGAATTATGGCCATAGGCGGCGGAGCAATTATAGTATCATTAGTTCCCGGCAATCTACTGCGCACAGAAGGATTAGCCGTTCAATCTATGATAGGAACGATCAGCGGTGTCGTTATCACAATCATCTTAGACCCGCTTTTTATTTTTATTTTTGGCTTAGGAGCCGGAGGAGCAGCCTTAGCGACAGTAGTCGGCTATTTAATTAGCACCATTATTTTAACGTTTTATACTATTCGCCAAGGCAAGGTTTTAAAGGTGAAACCTGATTTAGCTAAAGTTAATTTAAAAGCAATTATTCCACTTTTTGCCATTGGAATACCGGCCTCGATCACTAATCTGATGCAAAGTTTTGGGACGGCGCTATTAAACAATTACTTAGCCCCTTATGGAGCTAAGCCAGTGGCAGCGTTAGGTATTTCTCTTAAAATCTACTTAGTAGTGATGTTGTTCATGATCGGTTTTGCTTTCGGGGCCCAACCCTTGATCGGCTATAACTACGGTTCTCAAGACAAAAAAGATTTTATGGGATTATTCGCTTTGATTTACTGATTGAAATAATTGTTGCTGTGTTAGTTGCGGGGGGTTTAATTTTTTTGGCACCGCAAATCACTGGTTTGTTTATGCATGATCCAACGATAATCAAGCAAGGTACTACAATATTGCGTTGCTTACTCATTACAACGCCGCTTATTGGAGTAATTTTAGTCTTTACAACTGTTTTCCAGTCAGCAAATAAAGCAGTTAGTGCTTTTTTAATGTCTATCACAAGACAAGGTGTTTTGCTCTGGTTGGTATTAGCAGTAACTGTTAATGTATGGGGCTATAACGGAATCATTTGGGCGCAGCCATTAGCAGATGTGCTGACTTTTGCTTTGGGTTGGTCTTTATATTTGCATATGAAAAAGAGCAATAATGATAACAAGATAGAAAATAAGTGATATTTAGGGCTGTCTGATCAAGAATAGGTTGATTAGATGGTCCTTTTTGGTATTTAGCCAGAATCATATTAGCTAACATTTCTTCAGTACTGACTTGATCTAAGCCTCAATAAGCCAATGTCAGAGACTCAACTGCTCTGATCAAGAGGTGCATGTCAAAGTAATTGGACTGCATGTAAAGCCGGTGAGCAACCGTTTTGGTGTCGTGGAGATACGTGTTCTTCTGCACGTTTCCTTGCTCGTCAAAAATCCGCCCGTTTGTGCCGGAGAATGTCGCTGACACGTAATAGAGTTGCTTTGTTCACCTGAAAAATGGTGTAGTTACGGCGACGGCTTTAAATTCTTCTAATAAGCATTGTTGGGCCATCGCTAAAATGTTCGAATCTTTGATCGGTAAAACTTTTTGTTCCATGAAAAAATCGCTCCTTTTTAGGGGCGATTTTAATAGTTTTTGGTTCTTTTTGCCTCTCATTTCTTGGTGTCAAATAAAAAGGCTGGTAAATCAACCTTTGGCAAGGTCCATTACTCACTAATGGACCCTCGACTTTGTAGCTCTAAAATACAGACATTACTCCCCTGTGCTTTTTCCTGCGGTGAATAAAGATATTTTTTTGTTAATTAATTCATACGCAGAGTAGTCCAAAGAAAAGTATATTTGATTGGCAAACTCGGCCCCTGCTTTTTCGGTTGTAAATACTTGCATATGATACAGAGGAGAACCAAATTGTTCAAGGATATTATTTATAAGCTGCATTATTCTGAGGGCTTTTTGCATATTGTCAACAGATGTGAATAAGTTCTTTATCGAGATGATAAGTTTCGTTCCATCTTTACTGAAGCGGATATTTTTAAGGACAATATCTAAGGATCTAGCTTGAGTATACACCATTGTTTGAAGATAATCTTTTTTCAATATAACAGCATCCCTTTTTTAAATTTCTTCACTTATCCGATAGAATACTTTAGGGATTCAGAATACTCAAGGCGAAAATTTTGACTATGAAAAAAACGGCTCGCACTTTCTCTTTTGGAGAATCTGAGAGCCGTTTGTTTAAAGTAGAGCCAATTTTAGCGGTTGATCGACCGGGCCATTCTTTGCACCGTGTGTCTCTCGCCCCGAATGGCTTTGCTCAGGGGATAAATATTTTCAAATGGTGATTGGATCCCCCAGGCTGCATCGCCGATATGCTGCATGTCAACTCCGCAGATCTTATTGCGAATCGCAATATTTTCCAAAAAGCTGGCGCCAGAGCCTTCCTGGCTGGTCCCGATCGTACTCATCACCAGTGCATCGTGCTGATGAGCAAGCTCAACGATTTCCGTTAGCTGCTGCTCGTTCAACCCTGGGACCGTACCGACTGCCGGCACTAAGATCACATCAGCACCCGCCGCCAAAAATTCAGTCACTGCATCCACGCTGACGACCGGTTCAGCCACGCCGGCACCGTGCATCTTACCGGCAATCACCAGTCCGCTGAAGTTTTCTTTAGCCACCTTAATGTTTGCGGCGATCTGCTTGTTAGTCACACCAGTCCCCGGATTACCGGTCAAAACGACAAAATTGAAGCCTAATTTTTCAGCCTCCTGCAAGGATGCCGCGCTGGCTTGGCGTCCTTTAGGGATCTCCAGGCGATCTTCCGCCATTTTGGCAGCAGGGTCGACCGGCTCCAAGTTGACACCAATCGGCCGACCGACTAATTTTTGCAAACGGTGAATGCTTTCTCTGTCATGGCGCGGCTGGGCTTGTTCCAAAGTCGCCTCACCTGGGTACAGACCCAAGATCACCGGCTCAAAAACGTCCAAAGCATTTAACAAGATCAAGTCCGCCCCAAAGGCTGCTGCCAATTCCGCAGTCGTCAGACCTTCATAGGCCTCGTGCACAACGACATTTTCACTCACGATCACGCGTCCTTCACTGGCTTTGATGCTTTGCTTTAGTTTTGCGCCGTTCATTGCGAGCACTTCGCTCGTATCCGCGCTGATCAATCTTTTAACCATCTTTGAGTTCCTTTCATCTGTTCTGGATTATTTTTCTTCCAATTCGCCGGCTTCCTCTAACAAGAACTGCTTGTTTAGGGATGAGAGGAATGGGAAGTAAATTGCCACGTCGATCACTAAGTTGACGATCTGTAAGGCCGACCCGGCTAGACTGCTGGTTGCCAAAAAGCCTGAAATGATCGGCGGCATCGTCCACGGGACCACGGCTCCGGTACATAACGGGACCAACTCAAAACGCATTGCAAAATAGGTCACCACAGCGTTGACCATTGGCACAACAATGAATGGGATCAAGAGGTTCATGTTCAAAACGATTGGCAAACCAAACATTGTTGGTTCATTGATGTTGAAGATCCCTGGCGTTAATGTCAGCGGGGTCAAGATCTTGATCTGCTTGCTGGAACGATGTAACAACACCAAGATCCCCATCGAAAGGACTAGTCCTAGCGTAGCGCCCCCGCCGCCCATGAAAATAAAGTTATCAATAAACGGTTGAGTAATGATATGTCCATGATGAGCCAGATCTAAATGACCAGCAGCAGCCAAATCTTTATTGGCACCGGTGTTCATCAGCCAGATCGGCGAAATAATATTGTTGACCACATTAGCACCATGGATCCCAACAAACCAGAAGAGACTGTTTAAACCAACGGCTAAGATCGTTCCTAACAAGGTATCACCTAACAGCCCCAATGGTTTGGATAAGAGATTAAAGACCAAGTCATGCACGCTGCCCCAGCCTGTCCAAGAAAAGAGCGCGTAAATTGCGCCAAATAACGCGATGATCACTGCTCCAGGGATCAAGGCACTAAAACTATCCGCCACGGCCGGAGGAACTGCTTCCGGCATTTTGATCCGAATATCGTGGTTAATGAACCACTGGAAGATCCCGCCAGTCACCAGACCAATAATGATGGCGATAAACAGGCCCTTACTGCCTAAGTAACCATACGGCATCCCCTCCAGCGGCACCTTGTCGCCTGACATGACACTTGGTGTCACGATAAAGTAAGCCGCAATTGCGATCACGCCGGCAGATTTACTGTCGGTCCCATGTTGGTCGGCATAGCTCGCTGCGACCCCATAACAACCCAAAAGGCCCATGATCCCAAAAGATCCATTTGTGATCTTGGCTAAAACAGCGGCAACTGAGACCCCATGAAACGATGTCGCAGCCAGCCATTCTGGCCAGCCCTGGATAGGAAAACTATTGGCGATCATGAAGAACGAGCCGATGATGATCATTGGCATCGCCACGATGATCCCGTCACGAATGGCGATCAGCGGCTTAAACTGACTCAACTTAATAGCGACCGGCATCAAATGTTTCTCAATAAAACCTGAACCTGAATTTTTTTCAGCCATGAAAATTCCCCTTTTCTTGCATAATGACCTAGTTATCAACTAATAAATCGTTGGCTGATGGTTAGCAAAAAAAGCAGACTTGGAAGGCACCTCCCTGTAAATTGGTCTATTTTTTATGTAGCTTAATCGCGTCTGCTTTATTTCTCCAACCAAAAAGCCAATTAACTAACATTTGTATTATATTCTTAGTTGATAATTTTGGCAATCAGTAACAAATAAAGAATTTTGCAAACGGTTAATTTTAAATCGGTCTACCTTTTTTGACCAATGTTGACATTGCGGATCTCTTCCAACAGCAGCTGCAGTGTTTTTTCCGATTCCGCCAATTTTAAGCCGACTTCATTTTCATAGTAGCCGACCACGACCCCGCGAAATTCTTGCGGCACCTGGTCGCCATCGATCTCCTGCATTTGAATGGTGACCGGCCGGCGGCTCTGCCAAGACTGAAACAACCGGCTAGAGATCTCATCTGCGCTTTGCCGCGGTAAAAGCTCGGCGGCCGGCTGATCTTTTTCCTGGTTCAAAGCACTCGTGTGGTCAGACAAAAAGAAGCCCTGCCACTTGAGCATCCCCCGGTCTTGATATTCATAATCAAAGAAATGCTGGATCGCTTCTTCACTAAAATCATCTGGATTATACTTCAACGGTTTTTTATAGACCATGATCCTCACCTCATACCTATTATACGAACAAATGTTCCTGTTGTAAATAATTTAGCATAAAAAAGAGTCAGTTTCCGGTTTACATTCCGAAAAACTGACCCTCGCTAAAAACATTTGCTAACTATTTAGAATCGGCAAATTGCTGGGCGACCCACTGATATCCTTGCGGGAAAGTTTTGTCCCACAAAGCCCAGCCATGATCATAACCAGAATCTTGCAGGTATTTGACGGAGACGTCCTTCTTTTTCAAAGTCTTAACAAAAGCGGAGACATCTTTCACATTGACCACCGTATCATCACGACTGGTTTCGACGTAAAACTTCACTGATTGAGCTTTTTGCTTGAAATGCCGGGTCGGATAATATTTCCTGTAATTTTTGGCCAGACCCTTGCCTTTCTTATTGGCAAAAGCAATCAAGGTATCCTGATCTTGATCGCTGACCTTCCGATAGATCGCCGGCGAATAAGCCATGACCGAAGAAAATTCATTCGGGTACTTCAACGCCAACCTGGCAGCGCCATATCCTCCCATGGACAAGCCGCCAACAGCGGTCTGAGAAGCTTTTTTGGAAACTCGATAATTTTTTTCTACATCCGGCATCAAATCATTGATGATCGCCGTTTGCATCTGCATTCCGCCTGGATCAGGCGAGTTAATATACCAGCTATTGAACCCATCGACAAACACGGCGATCATGGGTTGACCCGTGCGTTGCTGGACTTGATTTAACATTTTTTGCGTATTCATCTTGTTCCACATATCGCCGTGATTGTTTAAAAAGCCGTGCAGCAAGTATATGACCGGGTATTTTTTAGCAGCTTTAGGATCATAGCCGGCAGGTAAATAGACATCATAATTCCAATCCAATTTAAGGACCTTAGAATGGAAAGCATAATTGGTCACAATTGCGCTTCTTTTTTGGACCTGGCTAGAAGAAATCTTGGGTTCGTAAGAAATAATATGATTTTCTTTGGGCACTGCTTGACTGCCCATAATATTTTCCAAAGTATCCGCTTTGATTACCCCATTTCCTAGAACCATAGTTATGGCCAAAATTAAGACCGAAAAAATCATTTTAGCTAAACTGGTGCTTTTATTTTTCATTGGGAATTCCCCCTAAAGTGCAAAGACAGCAAGTAAATTCAACTGCAGCCGCATGATACCATGCAAAAACCGCCGAACCATTTGATCCAGCGGTCCGTTTGCCTCAATTGTTTAATAGTCGATCTTGTAGGTGATCTCCTTGGTCTTGGTTTGCCCAGCTTTTAGCGAGACATCGCCGAAGCTTGGGTGATTGACCGCGTCAGGCAGCATTTGCGGTTCGAGCGCAATTGCAGCATGCTGGCGGCCGGCCCCAGATTCAAACGGCACTTTCTTGGTGATCGAATTGCCGGAATAAACCACCATGCCATTACGTTTCGACAGGAAGGTCACTGAACGATCGGTCTTCGGATCGGATAATTTGGCGATCTGATCATTCTTGTCCGGTTTGACCTTGAACATTGTGTCAAAGCCCTGTTCCTTAGTGGTGATCAGGTGATCCAAGTGGGACCCAAGCGCTTTTGGCTGGGTAAAGTCATAGGTCCCTTTATTTTCGAGCAGATTGCCGGTTGGAACCTTCTCTTTATTAAGCTCTAAGCGCTGGGTCGAGTTCATCGTCAACTCTTGATCACGGATCGTCTTTTCCTGCCCTAGGTTAAAGTAGGCATGGATCGTTGGATCAAAGACGGTGTCCTTGGTGCTTTTGGCACTCATCAAGACTTTGACCTGATTATCATCGGTCACGACATACCTGGTCGTTGCTTTAACTTTGCCGGGGAAACCGGTGTACTTCGAACTAAAGGTATGGCGCAAAGTGATCGCCGGGTTTCCATGATAAGTTCCGACCTTGCCCTTCCAGCGCACAGAATTGTAGCCATGCTTGCCGCTGTGCAGGGTATTGCCGTTTTCGTTGGTCGGGACAGAAACCGTCTTGCCGTCTAGCTTAAATTTCCCGTCGCGGATCCGGTTGCCGACTGGCCCGATCTGCTGGCCAACATAAAGCGACTTAGCCGCCTTGCTGTAGTACTGCTTGGTATGTTTGAAGGACATGATAATGTTGCGCTTGTCCTTGGCGCCTTTTGGCACGTAGATTCCATGCAGGGTCCCGCCTTGACTGAGAACTGAGACTTTCAGCCCGGATTTATTCTGGACGGTATATTCGTAAACCTGGTGGCCCTTGTATTTGTCAAATTTCTCAACCTTGCCGTTGTCCGTCTTCTTGGCAAAAACTGTCTCGCTCTGCCCAAGCTGGCCGAGCCCCATGACGCCCAAGCACACTGCCAAACTTGCCACGAGAGTTTTTGTCAATTCACTATGCTTCACTATAAGCACATCCTTTCATTAAAATATTTATCAATTTCAGATTAACACTTATAGTAAACGTTTCCAAACAAAATACCCCAACAAAAAAATCGCCCAAAATCTAAATAAAATTTGAACTAGTTGAAAAAAATTGCTTTGATCACCTATGAACGTTCTGCTGCTTTTGGTTCAGAAACGAGCAGCTCGAGCAAACGGATCTCTTTTCTCTCTGAGCTAAACAGGTGTAGTTTAGCTCTTAATCTCACCATCTTCTGAGCAAACAGGTGTAGTTTAGCTCCTAATCTCACCATCTTCTGGGCAAATCTATTCTCGCGTGACTCTGCTCGACTTACGCGAGTTTATTTGGCAATCCAGCCTGACCCCTACACAGTTAAACAATTTCAGCTCAAAAAAAGTGCCTCTCATCGTCAAAATGA
Organism: Ligilactobacillus salitolerans; assembly: GCF_003864415.1. Classification (GTDB taxonomy): domain Bacteria; phylum Bacillota; class Bacilli; order Lactobacillales; family Lactobacillaceae; genus Ligilactobacillus; species Ligilactobacillus salitolerans. The sequence continues at coordinate 23,779 of NZ_BFFP01000007.1, read as the reverse complement.
AAGACACCGCTTCTTATTCGTAAAGGTCTGACCAAAGATCATACTCGCCAACTGTGTCGTGATCATCCGGCGTACCAGCACCGACTTTGGGGGCTTTTTTGTCAGCTTCACCAGTGCGCAGCTCGATCGCACTAACTTGATCTTGCTCAAATCTGTGTTTCAAAGCCTCGATGATCGCAATGCCAGAACTAGTCCCGATCCGGTCAGCGCCGGCTTCGATCAGCGCCAAAAAGTCATCGCTGTTGCGGATCCCACCGGCCGCTTTGACGCGCACCGTATCCCCGACGGTCTCTTTCATTAATTTGACATCAGCGACAGTTGCCCCGCCTGAACCAAAACCGGTCGAAGTCTTGATAAAGTCCGGCTGGACCTGCTTGGCGATCTGCGCCAGCTTTTTGATCTCGTCCTTGGTCAAATAACAGTTTTCAAAGATAACTTTACATAAAACGTTCCGGTCATGACATAGCGAAACTAGCGTCTGCATCTCCGTTTTGACATGGTCGAAGTCGCCGTTCTTCACCGCAGTCAAGTTGACAACGTAGTCGATCTCATCAGCACCCTTTTCGATCGCGTCGTGGACCTCGAAAGATTTCGCCCGCAGCGTTGTCTGGCCCAGCGGAAAGCTGATCGCCGCGCCGGTATGGACCGGGCTGTCCTTGAGCAGCCTGGCGCAAGTTGCCGTTTGGGTCTGGTTGATCGCGACCATTTTAAAGTGATACTGCTTAGCTTCGTCACATAATTTGACCATGTTGTCAAACGAAGCATCCGCGTGCAAATTAGTATGGTCGATCATTTGACTGAAGTCATTGAGTGTATATCTCACTGCACATCCCTCCATTTCACATTTATGATAACCCTTTCACGTCGAAATATCAGCTTTTTTCTCAAAATAAAACGACCACTTCGCCTGAGCAAAATGCTCGTTTTTTAACTTTATGCTTTTGCCAAATTTTCCGTATATTCCCGCAGCCGTTGGGTCGCAATGAACTTATATTGGTAATATTCATCCCGCCAAGGGTGCATCCACTTGCCATAACGGACCCAAGGCTTGCTCCAGCCGGTAAAATGGATCAGCAGCGGATCGCGGCGGGCTTTGATTGCTAACTTCTCGCCTGCTGGATCAGGGTTGATATAGTCATGACGGGCTAGCTTGGACTGCACATTATAGCGCGGGTCAAGTACCTGCCATTTGCCGACCAAAACGGCGTTTAAAGCGTCTTGATCCTGGTAGATCAGGTTGTCTGAATGCTCAACGATATACTGGCGGACTTTTTCGGTCACATTTTCTTCCCGCCACTTCTTGGTATCAAACAGCAGCAGCCCGCCATTAAAGTACAGGTTCTTGTCATGTGGGACGTGCATTTCTGTCAAGCGGTCAACATAGCCCTGGTCTTCAACGCCACCGATCACATTGCCATTGAGGTCTTCATGCCACAAGTCGACCAGACTCCCGGTACAGATCATGTCACTGTCCAGGTATAAGATCCGGTCACAATCAACTAACTCCGGCAATTCCAGTCGGTAGTAGGTATTTTCCTTGATCGCTGAATCCGGCGAATCAGTGTTGGCTTCTTTATAGTATTCAAAATCACTTTCCAGAAAAGTGATCTCACGGCAATTGCCGTAAATATGTTCCAGCTGCCTGATATAGGCGCGGTCTGCTTTACTTAATTTGTCGTCGATAATAAAAAAATGAAAGTCCTCATCGAGGTTATGCTCCAGGATCGAAACATAAAAAGTCATTAAATTATCGGCAAAATCACTATCAGTGGTTGATGCAATATTGATCATGTATATAAATTCCTCCTTAGAGTTACAGTCACAACTTGCGAGTCCATTAGTTATATATAATGGTCTGTAACACTTATAATAGCACTATTTTAAATAAATAAGTATTGATAAGGCTTGAATTCATCATAAGAACGGTGTAAAACACGTTATAGAAGGACTGAAGTCAAGGTTAAAATTTTAACTAAGGAGGCAAATTCATGAAAAACGAAAAAGAACGCGAACAATCGATCCATGTTAGTGCATCCCAAGAGAACCGCAAGTTATTGCTGAAGTTATCCCGGCGCTTGGACCTCTCCCAGGCTGAAGTGATCGAAAAGGCGCTGGAACTGCTCGATCAGCAAAGTGCCGCTGCTAAATGATCCGACCGTAGTCGAATTATTTGCGACAGCTAAAATAAAAGCGGTATCATTAGTTTGTGAATTAAATTTCAAATTGGAGGTATGATCATGATCAAAGAATTTGCCAGTCCTGCCCATTACATTCAGGGCAGCGGAGTTTTCGATGAACCGCAGGAGTATCTGGCCGCGCTCGGGTCTAAGCCGCTTTTACTGTGCGACGCAACTGTCTGGAAGATCATCGGTGAAAAGTTGAACGCGACTCTGGAAAGGGAAGGCTTTACCGCGGCTTATGTCGAATTTGGCGGGGAAGCCTCGGATGAAGAATGCCAGCGGATCGCGGAAGCAGCACAAAAAGCCGGCAACGACTTTATCATTGGTTTAGGCGGCGGCAAGACCTTAGATACCGCCAAAAACGTGGCCGCGCGCACCAAGCTGCCGGTAGCTATCTTGCCAACCGTTGCCTCGACTGACGCGCCGTGCTCGGCTCTTTCAGTCCTGTATACACCAGACGGTAAATTTGAAAAATACGCCTTCTATGCCAAAAACCCGGACCTTGTTTTAGTCGACACGCGCGTTGTTGCCCACGCGCCGGTCAGAAACCTGATCGCGGGGATTGGCGACGCGATGGCAACCAACATCGAAGCCAAAGACGTAGCGCGGGCCTATGAGGAATCAATGCTTGGCGCCGGCCCGACCCTAGCCTCGCTGGCAATCGCGCAGACTTGCGCCGATAACTTATTTGCCCATGCTAAACAAGCCGTTGCCTCCGCCAAAGGGCAAGTCGTCACGCCGGCATTGGAATCCGTGGTGGAAGCCAACACCCTCTTAAGCGGGCTGGGCTTTGAAAGTTCCGGTTTAGCCGCTGCCCACGCGATCTACGATGGTTTCACTGCCTTGACGGGACCCAGCGAGACCATGATGCACGGCGAAAAAGTCGCCTACGGTTATCTGTGCGAACTAATGCTGGACCAGGTCTCGACTGACGAGCTCAACAAGTATATTGCCTTTAATAAATCACTGGGACTGCCAACTACTCTGGCTGACCTCAAGCTTTCCGACGTTAGCTATGCTGACCTGCTCAAAGTCGGCCAGCAAGCCACCCTGCCGACCGAAACGATGCACCGGATGCCGTTTACGGTCACGGCTGAAGACGTGGCAGATGTTTTGGTCGCCGTGGATCAATATGTCACTGCTAATTTCTAGAAATTAGAAAAGAGTTTTTTTAGGGCTTTACTTGTGAATAAAAGTGCTATATCATGGAGTTGGTTAAACAAACAGCTCGATCAAGGCAGAAAAACGCGCTTTTTGAAGTTATTATTTAAGGTAAATAATTCACTATCTTCTTTAAATTTCGCGTTAAGCAGTCTTTTGACCCAGCTGATCGATTAGCCGTCCGCATTCAAACAAAATTAAATATCAATTAGGGGGAGCTTTCGTAATGACAGAACGCAGTTATGATTTTCTGATGCCAAGTGTGAATTTCTTTGGACCAAATGTGATCGGCAAGATCGGTGAAAGAGCTAAGATGCTCGGGATGAAAAAACCGGTCTTAGTCACCGATAAGTTTTTGGAGGGTCTCAAGGGCGGCGCGGTTGAACAAACTATCGCTTCGCTCAACGAAGCCGGGGTCGACTATGTGATCTACAACGGTGTTGAACCTAACCCGAAAATCCATAACATCCAAGAGGTCAAAGACTTATATGAAAAAGAGCATGCCGATTCATTGATCACGATCGGCGGCGGTTCCGCCCACGATACCGGTAAGGGCGCGGGGATCATCTTGACTAACGGCTCAGACATTACCAAATTGGCAGGGATCGAAACACTCGACCATGCCTTACCGCCGATGATCGCGGTCAACACCACGGCCGGGACAGGCTCAGAACTAACACGGCACGCGGTGATCACCAATGAAAAAACACACTTGAAGTTCGTGGTCGTTTCCTGGCGCAATATCCCGTTGGTTTCCTTCAATGACCCAACACTCATGCTTGACGTGCCTAAAGCTCTGACGGCAGCAACCGGGATGGATGCTTTTGTCCAGTCGATCGAACCTTATGTTTCAGTTGATCATAACCCGATCACAGATTCGCAATGTATCGAAGCGATCCAGCTGATCGAAGGCTCCTTGAGAGAAGCAGTGGCTAACGGCCATAACTTAAAAGCACGCACGGAAATGGTCGAAGCCGAGATGTTAGCCGGAATGGCCTTCAACAATGCCAACTTGGGTTATGTCCACGCGATGGCCCACCAATTAGGCGGTCAGTACGATGCCCCGCACGGTGTCTGCTGTGCATTATTGCTGCCTTACGTGGAAAGATACAATTTGATCGCCGATCCGCAAAGATTCGCCGAACTGGCAGAGTTCATGGGCGAAAACACAGACGGCTTGTCAACTCGCGATGCTGCAGAATTAGCGATCAAAGGCATGAAGCAGCTCTCCGATGATGTCGGGATCCCGCAGACCATCAAAGACATTGGTGCTAAGCCGGAAGACTTCGAGCTGATGGCAGAAAATGCCTTAAAGGACGGCAACGCAGCCTCTAACCCACGCGTTGGGACTAAAGAAGACATCGTGAAAATTTTCCAAGCCGCTTATGACGGAAACTTGGACTTCTCATTCTAGAACTCCTCTAATACACAAGGACGCGCTCTGATCCAACCAGAGCGCGTCCTTTTTTATCCATAAATATTTTTCTTGACGACATCCGGGTTAGCCAAGCTCTCTGCCAACTGGATCTCGTTCATATTAACGAAACTTAACTGCCCTTTGGAGCGAGAGACCGCCGTATAGGCCAAGCCATAGCTGCCGGTCTCGACCACATAGACTTTATCCGCCCCGCTGCCTTGCGCCTTATGGATCGTGATCGCATAGGCTAGCAGCAAGTCCCGCTTCGCCTTGGACAACGGCAGCTTGTACTCATTCAAATCTGTCTTGACCGTGATCTCAGCCTTGCCGCCGGTGTGTTTAGGCAAAGAAACACCGGTCACAACGCCAAATTCACTGTTGGTGTAGTTCTTACCGGCCCAGCCGTTTTCGTAAAAGACGACCTGCGCGCCGACAAAAAAGCCGCCCCGTCCCTTGTTGTTTTCAATTTCAAATGGCACGACATTTTGCTTATCTTGGGACAAGACGCGGTAAAAAGCCTGGTTGATCTGAGCCACGTTGAAGTTGCGGTAAGCCAAGATCATGCACTCAGAAATATCGATGTGCTCTTTTTTATAGCGCAGCATTTCCTTTAAACTTTCGTGAAAATAATGTGGGTCACCCCGGCTGCCGTCAAAGGTTCTTGCACGGCAAGAAGCGATAAACTCCCGGGTCTGCGGATCCTGACAGCGAATATTGTCGGTAAAATAGAAGGCATGCCCCTTGTTCTTTAACAGCGCCATCACGTTGCCAGCCACTGACAAGGCTTCAGTATCGTTAGTCACAGGCGGCAGCTGGCAGTCGTCGCCCAGCAGCAAGTAGCGCACGCCGTGACCAAAGGTTTGCATTAATTTGACCAGCATCTCCTGGGTGACCATCGAGATTTCGTCAATAATGACCGTTTCGAAGTCGCCCAATTCGTGGTAGAGTTCGGCATCATCCATGCCCTGGTCGATGTCAAAACCGATCTTCTGGATCGTCTGCGCGTTGGTAAAGCCGTTTAAAATCAGGTTGATCCGCGCCTTATGGGTGGGCGCCAATGCCAAAACCTTGTTGGTTTGAAAAATTTTGCCTAGAGTATAGGTTTTGCCGGAGCCGCCGACCCCGAGCAAAGCATCGACCCGCCTGTCGGAATGTTTCAACCAAGCGATGAATTTCTTCTGTTCTGCCGTCGGCTTAAAAGAGCCAAAGCTGCCCTTAAGTTTGTAGGGCCGGCAATGATCTTCGGCCAGCAGCTTGAGCAAGTAGCGCTCGCCTTCGCATTTCTCCCGCAAATGCAGAGTCCCGCCGCAATTCTCCTGGCAAATATAGCCGAACTCTCGCAGTAATTCCAGGTTAGAAATTAGCCTGCTTTCCGATAACGGCAAGACTTCCCCGCGTTCTTTGAGCATGATCAGATCATCGCAGCTTTGCAAGTGCTCGCGGGCTTTTGCATCGAGCAAGTCATATTCCAGCAAGAGGCTTTCGATCTCATCTTTATCGAAGAGCGGCAAGAGTAGGAGCGAAAAGACACGCGACTTCTCCCAGCGCTGCACGAAAAACGGGTCGTCTTCCATCCAGTCGTTGATCGCCGAACGATACCGCAGCTCCTTGAGTTGAGGAATAACATCCTTGTAGTAGGTCCGCAGGTCGGTTAAGGATACACTCCAGTAGCCCGGAAAATCGGCTGGTTTCGGCACGGTCACATCCAAGTCATGCCATTCGCCGTCTTTAAAATTATGCAATTTTTTGACGGTCATGCCATTGATGAAAAAATAACTATGCCGATACTTATCACTGTCGTTTTCAGCGATTGGCGTCCCGTTTTTAGCCAATTTAACGAAACGAAAACGCAGTTCTTCATAGCCGCGCTCATGTAATTTCTTTTTCCTGGCGGCCTTTTGTGCCAGCTGCTTTTCTAACTGTTCGGTTGCTTGGGTGACCGCGGCAAGCTTGGCAGCCGGCATCCCGGCTTTCTGAGCGTCTGCAAGCGCCTCTTTGGCCTGTTCTGGGTCTTTGATGCCTAAAGCAACGCGCGCCAGCAAACGGTAGGCCTGGGCGCGATTAGTCTTCTTTTTGAGTCGTAAAAAAAGATGCAGGTACTTCGCTGCATCCGAGTATTGCTCAAGCCGGTAGCAAGCCTTGCCTAGGTAGTAGGCAGTTGACTTAAAATCTTCCTTCTGGTGGAAGATCCGCGTCAAGAGCGGTTTGGCTTCTTTGGCTTGTTTGTCCTTCAATAATTTTACGGCTTGTCGATAGGTCTCAGCCATTTCCGTTGCTTTCACTGCCTACTCTCCTTTCTCAAATTAAAAGACTAACTGAATTGCTTGACCTGGACCACAATGTTCCAGCAGATCCAGTTCATTTGCCTGGATATAACCTAGCACATTGACTGTCGGATCAGCCGGCAGATCACGCTTGACGATCTCCAGCTCGCCTTGATAACGCAAAGCCAGCTTGTTGTCCAAAGTCACCGCACCCCGTTTGCGCGGCAAAATATTGGCCGGTTCGATCGTCTCCTGATTCAAAGCACGCCCCTCTACCAAGCGCACCACATCACGGGCAACGTCTGGGCGCTGGTGGAGGTAGAGGTTGCCGTCTTGCATATACTTAGGTAGTGTGCTGTTGGTCAACAGATGTAATAATAAAACACTATGATCGAAATAAGCATCAAATTGGGCCAAAGTATCTTGTAACAGATTTTGATCACCGATATCAATCTGATCCACGTCAAGTTGCTGCAGATCCAATGCAGCAGCTAAAGGATGCTGGTAACGCGCACTTTCCAGGCTTGGCAAACCAGCATAAACTGGTCCGCGCAAGCCGCGGTCACCAGGAACAAAAGCTGTTACTTGAATGCCGTGTTCATGCAGCCAGATGTTGCGTTCTTGAAACCACTCTTCACCTAGACCAGTATTTTTACGGGGATAGTAGTTATGCCAGGCTTCGATGTTGGCAAAGTTCGCCTGATCAGCTTGTAGTGTCTGCACATCTTCATCACTTAAAGTGCTGGCATTCAAGGCAATACCAATGCTTTGCGACAAATCAGCAATTTCTTTCATCGAAATTCCTTCATCCATGCGCAGTCTAGCAACTCCTAACTCAGCTATCTTTTCAGGCTGAGTTAAATTCAAACCCGTCCGTTTCTGGGCTCGTGTCGAAATGTCGACAGTTAATTCCAGATTCAATGATTGGCATTGCTGACCTAAAGCTGCTAAACGATCCAGCAAAACCGCTGGATCATCCTCCGGCAGATTAAGCGAAGTGAAAACACCTGTAAAACCTGATTTGGCAAATCGTTCAATTCTTGCCTGAACCTTTTCTGTGATTGGACTGCTTAAGTATACTGAAAAACCTAACAAAATACTCACCCCTATTGACTTTGATTTAAAAATTAACTTCCTCTTCCAAGAGATTTATCGTTCTAAATTTGGAAGTCTACCAGCAAACATCTCAGGATTCTAACAGTGCGAATAGAGCTCAATTTAGCTATATCGAAGGCTTTTATAACTGTCGGCAGATTAATAGCGCCAATAAGTATTTAACACCAGAAGAAAAGAAACAGTTGGTAAACTGAAAATTATACATAATCGTATCTAATAATTTGACTCAAATCTAGGCTGTTGAAGAACATTTCTGTATTTTACAAGCGGTTTGTCCACAATTTTAAAAAAAATGCAGAAAATAAAATTCCGATTGCTTAACCCAGAAAAGAGGTGCAAAGTTCATTACGAACTTTACGCCTCTTTTTCAGCGGATATTATCTTTGAATCCAATCCAACAGAGCGAACTTAGAGAATTGGATGTCATTGCGCACTACTTACCACTTTTCCGCCATTACTTAAAGTCAGTTCAATTGCAAACCAAAGATTTAACTATAAAACAGCTCTTTTACATGTTTGTATGATAGCCTTTGCAATTTTTTTACTGAGAATTGGAGGTACTGCATTCCCTATTTGCATAAAAGCATTAGTTCTAGAATTTTCAAAGAAAAAATCATCAGGAAAACTTTGAATTCTAGCTGCTTCTCTGACAGTTATCGACCGATTTTGAGATAAATCTGGGTGAATATAATAATGCCCATCTTTTGCAATATGGGCTACTACTGTATGCGAAGGAGCACTCCAAGACAAGGCTTTATACCTGTCTAAAAACATATTCATATTTTTGTGAGTTTTTAATTCTTCTGACAACTCATTATACTTCAGGTTATGTTTATTTTGTTTCGCCATAACTACTTCTCTATAGATAGCAAGATCTCGCGCATTATTTGGCCGAGATGTATTCTGGGTTAATGGGACATCAATTTCTTTTCTATAGTATTTTTTTATATACTGATTTGGCTCATTAGAATAAACATTTTTTGTCTCGCCAGCATTCATTTTCGGTAGATCAAAGAATGCCTCTTTCAAATTTACAGTTCTATCTTTTAGCCCAGCCAACTCTTGAAAAAACGTAGAAATTGCATTCAAGTTCCCGGCTTTGACACCAAAAAGTACAATTCTCTCCCTTTTCTGAGGTATACCATAGTCCTGAGTATTTATGATACGAAAATCTAACTCATACCCACATGCTTTAAACTCCTCATACATAATTCCTCCAAGTACATTGTTTTTTTTATTCAACAAGTATTTACCATCAAAATCTTTAAAACTTAACAAGCCTTTGACATTTTCAAAAATAAAAAATTCCGGTTTGTATTTTTTTAAAAACTCAATGTAGTATCTGTATAAATAAATACGGAGGTCATCTTTCTTTTTTGCACTATTTCGCCCTCTACCAATAGTTGAATATGCTTGGCAAGGCGGTCCGCCAATGATTGCAAATATTTTAGTCTGTTTTTTTATGCTTGTATCAAGCTTTTCAAATATCCCATTTAAAGTATTATTATTTATTTCAATATTAATTGTCTTCGATAAAATTTCATCTGGAACCATGGAATACATTTTTTCCTTTGAAATTCGTCCTGCTAAAAAATCATAGTAAATATTTTGATGCTTGTTTTCCTTCAAGTAATAAAAGCAATCACGAAGACGAAGAGTTGCACAAGCGGCTTTATCTTTTTCAACATGTGCAATAATATCAAATATTGGTGATCTGAATCCTTCTGTAAGCCCACCTGCCCCCGAAAAAAGATCAATAATTTTAAGATTATTTATAGACATGTGTGTTCCTTCCACTTTATTGTTTTCACAGCCTTTTAAAAACAAGTTTAACGTATATCTCATCAGAAATATACTAAACAATTTTAAATAAAATAACATTTTCTAACAAAACTAAGGGTTTGTGCCTATTCATATCTAAGATTTAGATATGAAATTTCTTTCGAAAGAAATTAATTAAAATATCCCAAACTTAATTCTTCAGGGCTCCCAATCAATACAGTCCTGTCCAAGAATGAATTCATCTTATCACAGCTTGTTTCGGAAATTAAGGTACATGCATGACAAGCTGCAGAATTAAGAGAATCTCTCCCTTGCGAATCCGTTCCGATACAGACTGGGTCATAACTGCACCATCTTGCTTTTTCAATAGCTGAATTAAGAATTTTAAAGAATCTCTCAGGAAGACATTGTTTTACAAGTCCTCCCAATGTTCCTTCCGAATCGGAACTAGAAGTATAAATAAGTAGACCATACATCTCTTTGCCCTTTTTTTCTGAAAAATATATTCGTTCTTTAAGAGCGGAAGAAGAATAGCCGCAGTATGCATTAAGTTCTCTTATTAATAAATGGGACAAAGTGTGAATGAGATAAAATACAGGAGTAATGTACTTCAACTCATCTTCATGTATATTATTTTTTATTTTCCTATTAATTTTTGATTCAATTTTACTATTTAAGAGTCGCTTTTTCCACAAATTTACCATCTTTTTATCTAAACTGACAAAGATGCCTTCTCCAAGATTTTTAATGCCTACATATGATCTATCGATATTATTAATCAAGGAAACCTCCGAAACTCTATGATATGAACTTGGATTCTCCTCTTGTTGTAATTCAACCATACGTTCTGAATCGGTGGGTTCAATCCGACTATAACTTTTCAAGACATTCACGACTTCTAGCTGGTTTACTAAAGTTAATTTTCCAATTTTTTCTTCGAGCCCATGAAAGCTTTGATTTTTAAAATTACATTCTGTTATATTCAGTCTGCCAGAATTCTTGTCAAAATCCTTCACCCCCATCAACACTTGATACTCATCATATCTGTAGTCCTCAACTGTAACATCTTCATCACTCTTAATTTCCAATTGATCTTCAACAATAGCATCTCTAACTTGTTCTTCTGTCAAAAAGGTGTCACTTGCCAAAAGAGAAATAAGATTTGCAGCATTCGTTGTTTTCAAATATTCTTCGGGCATAGATTGTTGCGACAATAATTTTTCTAGTGTTATAAATACTGGATTACTTTTTATTTTTTCAATATTCTTGTTTTCACTAAATGGGATATTTACTGAACTCACTATATTAGGAAAATAAAAGTTATTCGCATTCCTAAGAACCGTTTGTAAAGGCTGATCACAATCTTTAATATCCTCTTCCACATCTTTTTCAAGATCCCAAATAAATTTTCCGTGACATTTAACCTGTATTTTCTCCAAGTTCTTTGCAAATCCACCATCTGTATCGAAAATCCCTCTTAGTGAATTTTCACAACCACAAGTACATTTTACAATTATACTTGAAATACTATCTGACACACTTGAAGAAAATAGACTTAATTCATGTTTCATCCTTAGCTGATCTTCTCCATCTTTCTTATTCAAATGAGCCCATTCAAACCAAGGAAAATCTTGAACGTGACCATTGCGACACGTACACATAAATCTAACTGGGACTAAGTAAATTTTTTCTGATTTAAAAAACTCATATGGTTTTTTATCAAACGATGGTGATGCAAATTTTAAGGCACTTTTCCACTCCTCGAAGGTTTTTAATTTCTTTGTTTTGGGAGAAAACAACCAATTGGGGAATCTGGTAACTTTAACACTTCCTGTATCTTTGGTTGGTGGTTCTATGAAGTAGTTTGCCCCCATCACCCTTTCAAGCCTTATATCATGAAATTGTTCTTTGTCATTATTATTCCACTTCCAATATTTAGATCCCATGATCATTACGGATTGGTTGTTAATGTCAGTGAGTGCCCCTATTCCATAGGGTGTAATGAGCTGTGCTCTTCTAACTGCCATTGATGGGTCTGTCCCATTAAAATTTGTCAATCTAACATACCTCCCAAATTAATCAAAATATAAATCTTGATTGCTTATCAACATTTCTCATTGACCCCATGACTGGAATAGCAAGTCCATTAGCACGCTGATCAAAAGAAGTTAACAACGTTTGAGCATATTCATCACTACCCTTGTAGTAGAAGAGCTCCTCATTTTCTTCTGCCATATCTATCCACTGTTGCAAGAAATTATTTATTTCTTTTCTTGCATCATTGAAATACAAGTGATTTTCCGAATCTACTTCTTTAATTCTATCGAACAAAAAATCACAGATTTGACTTAATTCTTGCTGGTGTTGCAATATTAGGCCCGCCTGATTTTCATTTCTCATTTCTGGAACCGTATTTCTCACCATTGAAACAATTACAGCCGCGATTGCTTTTTTCATAGCTGGAACAGAGAAAGGGGTTACACTCGTTGGTTCTACATAGCGGTATAGGCTCTCATGATATGATGTAAACGTTTCATAATGTGACCTATCCCTGCTTCTCATAGAATTGTAAAGAGTGAAAACCATACCTAGATTCTCTCTGCCAACTCTACTTGTTGCTTGAATATATTCTGAAGTAAGCTTCGGTTGACCAACAACAAGCATGTTATTCAACCTACCAACATCAACACCAACGGAAAACATGTTTGTTGCGATAAGAGTATCAACAGCATGATCTTCCCTCTCAGCATGCGATATAGAGAGTTTATCGAGTGTATTTGGGATCTCCCCACTTTTAACTCTAGAAGTTAATTCAACTGCGTTGTTTTGAAGCAAAACTCTTGGATTGTTCATTTCACGCTTACTTATTTTTTCAATTTGATCATGGACATCATCTCTCAACAAACTTGATGCTTTTCCCAATTCTCTCATACTATTGAAGTAAGATACAACAGTCCAATATAGTTCTTCCTCATCTTGGGAAAGCCTTAAAGTCTTAATGCTTTGTAACATGGCAGATAAAAGCCTAACTTCAGCCGTGACCTGAGTTTTGCCATTTGCCATCACTCCAACATACTTTCTTCCCCTTGTATTTTGATTTTCTCTAACAAAAAAATTGTCTTCCTGTGAAATTCCGTCTGGCGGAAACTGAAAAACTCTACGATCAAATAGATTCTTAATCTGTTCAGCAGAATTTTTGATGGTTGCTGTGGATGCAATATATTTAGGATTACTTTCAGAACTCTGCAAAATATAGTCAAATCCAGATTCATATAATCCAACAATACTCCCCAAAGGTCCAGAAATTAAATGAAGCTCATCCTGAATGACTAATTCAGGACGTGTGATATCCTCCATAAAAGACCCAAACAAATTACCAGCTTCTGCCCTCAAAGGAACTTGAGCAAATTTATCAACAGTAGAAAATAATAATGTGGGTTTATTTTTGTAAATCGTTTCGTCAACTACATAAACAGGTAACCCTTTTGAGAATGGACAATCATTGGTTAAGCACCTCATATCAAATTGCCCTTTTTTGGAGCGTAATGCCTTATACCCCCAACCATTTGTCCCAAATCTATTATTTTCTGGAATTATACTATATTTTTCATGACACCAAGGGCATTCCAATAATTGAAATTGATTTTTTGCTAAAGCACTTTCCAGATTATCCTCATTCCCCATTTCAGTAAGAATCTTTATTGCTTCCTTTCTTGAACTAGGGGTACTTTTATTTCCAATCCACAATCCCAAGCTTATAACTTCTTCACCCAAGTCTTGCCGATTTTTTCTAATATACTCCAAAGCACAAATCATTGCTGCTGCTCGAGAAAATTGTTGTGTTGTTAATAACCGTAAAGTATAACGCATGATTACCGTTGTTCCAAACTTAGACGCTTTGCTGGAAAGGCGCCCATAAATAATTGTAGCAGCTATTGCAAAAAGATATGCTTCCGTCTTTCCTCCGCCGGTACTTACCCAAAGTAGATCCACGACGTCCCTCTCTGCACTATTTTTATTGATAAGTGATTCAAATGTCAATAAAATAAACGCCAACTGGAATGGACGCCAAGCAAAATCTACTTGTTTATAATCATGGGTATCAAAACACTGTTCCTTGGTCAATCGACTCTTTACTCTTTGCAATAAAATAGTTTCGTTTGCCAGCCTGAAGGTCTTTAATGCTTTATCATCAGTGTCAATAAGATCAATGGTTTTCTTTATTCTTCCACTGCACTCATGACATATTCTCAAATTTTCAGATGCGCACTCTTTGAAAATTTGATCCAATTCACAAATTTTTTGTTTAGTTTTTAAAATCCAACTATCATATTCGGCAACAAAACTCTTCAAATATTCAATTTGTTTAACCTTATTATTATTTATATAGCTTTGTGGTCTCAGAACATTTGAATCCAAGTTTGAAATTGAAAAAGACATGGGCATCATTTCGTAGGTAGGTATACACTCTGTTTCAATTTTAAATGGTTTATCAAGATTTGTATCCCAAACCGCAGCTACACCTCTTCCAAAAGCAAAAGTTTTTTTATTTCTGTACATAAGATGTTCTTTTATTTCTTCTGAGTTATTGTTCTGTCTAAATTTCCGCTTTTGTACCTCCTCGGCTGAAAAAAAACTAACCTTTTTATTAGCATTTACACTTATCTTCGATTGGAAAAGATTTTTATCGGAAAGGTTTTCTAAAACCAGAGTAACAGATTTAATCCTAGAATTTTCAAGGACATTCTCTACAATGATATTCAATTTGATGTTTATATTTTCTTCCAAGGAGATTATAACTTGTTGACTTCCTAAATTATCAACACTGATTTCAAGCTGCTTTTTAAATCCATGTCTTTTAAAGCAATTTCCATTTTTACTTTTCGGATAATTAACAAACCTGAGCTTCTTTATATATTCCTTCGCATCCTTATCCTGAACTTGATCAATTAAAGTTTTTATTGATTCATCTCGACTATTAAGATCATCTACGTTTTTTAAACCAACTCTATAGTTTTCATTGTCAAACTCTAAAACAGAGACATCCAATTTTTCTAGGGCTCTTAACAAGAATTTATATCTTTCTTCCGGTAAAGATAAAGCGACATCTTTAATGGGACTATAATAAGCTGTATCTATAACGACAGGTACCATGCCCGAATCGGAGGTACAGTAAAAGGAAATGCCAATAGTTGAAGGCTTGAAACTATTATCGATAAATGTTGGTTGTTCTTCTGGATCGTTTTCTTGATTCAATTCCTCATTCTCTTTATCCAAATCTTTGTTTTCTACAACGCTATCCTTTTTTGAATAGAGGATTCCTGTCAAGTATCTAAGTGTTGGAGCTTCTGATATTATTTCACTTTCTAAATTAGTCGTAATATTCTCTGACCCAGGGCCAATAAGAAGCCTCCTAATTTCCTGCAGATATCTTTCTCTTACTTCACTTGCTCTATTATTATCAATTTCAACCATTAAATTCACCCCAAATAAGCTTATTTGTCTTATCTCTTGAAAAATTACTAATCTTTTGCCTGCTGCTCAGAATTACTTTTTCTTTCCTAGCTTCATTATCCATACTTTCCTCAATAGCAGCCACTAAACTGTTGTCCAATGAATTGAGATATTCATCTCGCTTAGAACTAAAAGCTTCCTTTACTCTCTTGCTGGATTGATAATACTTGTTTGGATTTTCCTCAATATCTGGATCCTTTACAATTTTTCCAACTGTAGAAATAAATTCTATATCATGTGGTAACATGGGCATTCTTTTTATCTTTGACCAACTCTGAAAAAAGCCAATAGATTTTTTATATTTCTGTTCTGCAAATAGTTCTTTCATTTTATATACTGATATATCATTTTTAGCCAAGTATTTAATCAAGCTACTCTTCCAATAAAAATCCAACTGTTCATCCTTATTTTCAGGTTTATCAGCGTCATAATAGCATTCAGAAAAGTGCTTTCTATAAGCAACGTCAGAATATGGCATCCTTGATTCAAAAACCACATCACCTGGATTTAATTTTTTTATGCGTTTTTTACGCAAAGTGTCATTTTTTATTATTAGAACTTCACCAAACTCGGTTCCATAGATAATGCCATTATTTGATAGTTTGATGACCACAACTACATCAACTGTGCCATTATCTATTTTATTTTGTACAAGTTGATCAACTTTTAACCCGATTTCTTCAGCCATTAGATCGTCTATTTCATTGATTTGGTCTACATTTTTCTTATCATCTATTAACGATAAATTATTTTGTTTAGCTAACTTCAAATGCTTTGTTACATAAGGAAGCTGCCAAATTTCAGAAACCCCCTCAAAACCTTTTATCTTTCCTAAAATTCTCACATCATTTTTCAAAGAAATATTTTGGAATTTTTCGTTGGGTGAAAACGAAAGAACAACTCCTTTTTTATAAATACTCGTATAAAGCCACTTTCTTCTTTGCTTTTTGTTCGGAGACACCAACAACATAGTTGTTGCTTCAGAATAAGACTCAGATACTTTTTGACCATAAGAAGCAAAATGTATGAATGCCAGATTTTTAAATTTTTGCCTAAAAGTCGCCAAATTATCTTTATGAACCACAATTAAGATATTTTGAAAGCCATTCACATAACTATGTATACGATCACAAATCAATTCAAATCCGTTAAACTTTACAAGTTTTTCAAATGTTTCTGACAATTGCGTTTCAACTAACAAAGAAGAACGATTTAATTTTTCAAAAATAAGTTCAGATAATCTTTCTAATCTCTCACTGGTTGCCCCACTAAAGAGCAATTGTTTAAATTTCAATAGCATTCCTTGCAAGAGTTTCTGTCCATTATCTTCGAATACGATAAGAAAATTATTAAGTTCAGCTACATTACTCTGTATTTCAGTAGGAACGTTAATTTTCTCAAAAATAATATCTTGTTCGCACTCTCCCGGCTTCTTAACGTTGTAAATAATATTATCAAATGAACGAATCTTATTAATGAAATTTTCATTTAAAAACGAATGGAAATCTCCAAAGAAATTAAATCCGACCTTCTTTTCTTTACATAATTCAAGTAATACAGAAAAGTCACCAATATTACCATCACTTACAAATAAATTACCAAAAACATATACCGCTTTAAATTTCATCGTCGAGTTATTCATAAGATATTCATTGGCAGTAAATAAGTCAGATGAAAAAACAATATAACTAGATTCTGCGTGTCCTAGACCTGACATTGTTTCAATTTCACCAGAGCCATTTAAATAACCTCCACTAAAAATGGTACCAATTCCAATTCCCTGGTCAATTTTTATTTTTCTTTTTAATAAATCGAGAGCCTGATTCTTATTTATTAATATTAATATTTTATGTTTATTATTCATACTGGGATTTTCAACGTTTAATTTTTTAGCTATTTTTTGTCTATAATTTTTTAAAGAGCGTTGTTTATTAATATCGGCAATCATAATATTTTTAAAATTTGCTTTACCAATTTCTGTTGTTACCTTATTCTTTTTTCTGTTACTTTCTTCAAGCACAAAAAAATCATCAAATTTCTCAGATTTACCCTTGTATATATAATATTTATTATTATATATAACTCTTGCTCCAACTTTTAGGTCTTCTACCGCAACATTCTTGTCATGATCCCTCAAGTTCGAATATAAAGTTAGTAAGCAAATATATGCAATAATATATGAATAGCTTTTATCGCTGATACCTAAATATGCCAATTTATCGTTCTTTTCTCCTTTTTGGGCAACTTCATTCAGCAGGTCATAATCAATAATTCGCCTTTCTTCAGAACTTGTAAAAAGTCTTATTAGCTTTTTCTGTCTCTCCTCAGGAAAATCATCTGCATTTATTTTTTTTTCTTTCAAAAAGTCACTCCCCCAATGCAAAACCGATACATTCCTATATCATTTCTTCATGCAATTTACTTGTCTCAGCAACAAGAGTACAGTTTGTATTATTTTATATATTTCTACCCACTCATTATTTAACTCTGGAATTTTCAGACTAATATTATTCAGCCATGATTTAATTATACTATCTGGCTAACCAGATTCACCTATTTTAAATAAATGCTATCAAAGTTATATACCTTTATTATTAATTAAAAAATTAAGCATAAACTTTAATATAGTACATTTAGTTTAAAATTAAAAATAGAATAACCTATATTACGTGTGAAATGCTCAAATGTTGTTTCCAAAATCAAAAAAGATGCCCAACATCTTCAAAACTGGTGTCCAATTATTTATATTCGTTGAAATAGTTATTCTACATTCGTATATTTATGTCTAGTACTTGGCAATTATACTCCTGAGAACCTTCAGCAACAATAGCGAAAGTTTGAAAGATATTGTTGACTTTACCGGATTTTAAAACAAGTTGTCGTCAAAATTTCATGACAACTGCCTCTTTTCTATTTAACCAGCTTGAAAACTAAGTCGGTTTCCCCTTTCAGGTAATGGACAATGTTTTGGCAGGAGATCTCCTGTAGTTTTTTGAGTGAAGTCTGCGAGTAAAAAGCTGCATGCGGAGTAACGAGGACATTTTCCCGCCCCAGCAAAGGATGACCGGCTAGTCGCGGTTGTTCGTCTGCTAGCACATCCAGTGCCGCACCCTTCAGCTGTCCGGAATCAAGCGCATGGACCAAATCTCTTTCTACAACGCAGCCGCCTCTCGCCATGTTTAAAAAATAGGGCTGGCGTGCCATTTGCCCAAATTTAGCCGCATCAAAAAAGTCGACATTGGTTTCATTCAAATTCATATGATTAGTGATAACATCTGATTTTGTCAAAACCTCGCTGGCAGTCGCACAGAGCTTGACGCCGCTCTGTCTGGCAGCTTCAGCCTGAATCGTATATGGATCATAAGCCAACACGCGCATGCCAAGTGCTCGCGCTTTTTGTGCCACGCACAACCCAATTTTGCCCAGACCAAAAATTCCTAAGGTCAGCTCAGACAAACGCGGCCTTGGTGCTGCATAAGCATAGTTCCAATTCTGACGTTCTTCGACATCTTGAACATAGGCCTGCACGTTTTTAACTAACGCTAACATCTGTGTCAACGTAAACTCAGCCACATCTTCCGTGCAGTACTCGCCTATACAAGCCACTCCAACTCCGCTTACTCGGGCAGCGTCCAGATCAACGTTATCATATCCGGTCGCGTTAACAGATACCACTTTGAGTTGAGCTGCGTGTGCTAGTAGTTCAGCATCCACATGAATAAAACCAGTCAAAAGCGCGTCCACATCAGCCATTATTTGGTAAAATTCATCCTTCATTTCATCATGATACTCATAAACCACGACTTGCGCGTCTGGCAGTCCAGCTTGCAAGACTGCTTGTTCCAGCTTGTGGGTCGGCATCATGGAGCCTTGATAGTCAGCAATTACGATCTTGATGGTAACCACTCCTTTTTGTTCTTATTATAGGAGTTGAATAAGGTAAATTCTACTTCTCACAGAAGAACAAAACTTTCAACTATGTTTTATTTGATCAGAAATACCAACAGCTGCTCGATTGAATCAAAGCAACCGTTTCCCTTGAACCAAGTTTGCCGAGACAATCGCCTTCTCTTTAAATTTCAATTTACAAACCATTTCTTTAGAGGTACTATAAAGCTAACAATTAAATTCTGTGTTATATCAAGAACTAGCGAGTGGTTACACACGATGACCTAGTAGCAACCTGCCCTTGGGTAAGGTGCTTCCCTGTAAACGGATATACGTCACTTAACCGTGTTCGTATACCGAGCACGGTTTTTATTTGTCATTAAGTCCAAGTGACGTAAAACATGGAGGAACTTGTGAAGAACATATTTGCTGATGAATTACGGACGGTTTGATTGCAAGATCAAATATTTCTTACAAAGATCTGTCATTGCTAAAAAAGACTACAGATAATGCACAACTAAAGTAACGTAGAAGCTGCCATTCTCAAGCAAAATTACGCAGATACTCGATTGGCGGCCTTGCCAAAACAAGGGGCAGCAAATTTAGTAACAAATAAACAATAGCAATTTCCCTATTTGATCGTTTCAAATAATTTATAGAAAGAAGTTTTGTCATGAATAATTTACAAACTGGTTATGGAAACTGTCCCTTACCTGCACCTGTCTATCGTTTGAAAAATAATAATCAAATATACCAAGTTGAGTTAGAATTGACGAGAAACGAAGAGAAATTAACAGAACTCAAAAGTCTCGCCCCAAATTCACAAAAAAACATTATTATTGAAGAAATAGACGGTTTACAAACTGATGCTTTTGCTCTATATGGGTCTTTTTATTATCAAAAAAGCCAAAATGACCCAGCATTACGAGAAACATACTTAGCCCAAGAACTAAATCAGGACTATTATATTGGTGGACCTGCTGTTCATCCTGAAGAAATGGACTTTTCCATCTTGATGACCACTCCGTATTATCCTGAAGGACATGACTTTTACAGCTATTTTGAGGAAATAGATTATCAAAAATATTTACAAGACTATCAAGCCAGCACACAACAATAATATCTGTTTAGGTATCGAATGCTCTAATTTCTGCCCGTGATGCTTTTTAACGGGTTACATATCAAATCTAAGATTTAGGGGGAAAACATTGTGAAGCGCACTTTAAAATTTTGGTTGTCATTTTTAGTATTATTGACTAGCTGGTACATTTTGCCGCAAATAGTCAAAGCACAAGCCCCGCCAACACACGGCAACGTTTCACCTCATATCTATCAGGACCGTGAATTTTTTAGCCAAGATCAAATTGATAGGTTAGAAAAACAAAATGACGAGCTAGCTGACAGTAAACAGCACCAAATTACAAAAATTTTTATCTTAAGTCCTAAAAAAATGGGGGCTGACTTTGAATTTCCTCCAAAATATATGGACTTTAAAGATTTTAATGATCCTGAAAATCCTGCTGGATATATCCAAAAAACAATTGTAGACAAAAAAAGCACTGACAGCACTGGATATTATAAGGGACTTGGAGCAGCACAAGCTGTACGTAAATATGAGAATGTTTTAGTTTTTATCCCTGAAAAAAATTCACTGACCTTTGCTGCCAGCAGCTTCACCAGCGGAAAATATAATAAGTGGAACTGGCAAAAGCTGAATTTTGGGCACAAACACCAACTAAATAACTCAAGCTCTAGCCAAGCCAAGGGTGTATTTAAGATTGCAACTAGGATCAATAAGCAACAGCTGAAACTAAGTCAGCGAGATAAGCCTGTTGAAAGCCAGCGCCCTTGGGTCACATTTCTCGAAAAATTTGCTATTGCTTTGCTAGCAACTTCACCCTTAATGATCATTTGGTTAGTTCTCCGGTTTGGTGAAAGATCGACTGACATTCCAGATTTTGGCAGCGACATGGGCTGGTATGGCGGTTGGTCAGAACGGGGGTATTATGATGACATGTATGGTGATTACCATGATGACTGGCACGATGATTCTTATTAAAAGGAGGAAAATATCATCTTATTAGCTAAGATTATTTTAGTAGTCGCATTTTTAAGCTGGGTCATAGTTGCTATTTCATTTCGTGGTGAAGCAAGAAATTTACAATTTGAAGAAGATTATCGTGCCAAAAATAGGAAAGAAATGTCCGACCAGAAGTTTAATGCACTCCGTCGTGCTGTGAATGATAAAAGCAAGCTAATGTGGCTTTTGATTATTATCATTGCCCTTGCGCTGACCTTTGCATATGATTACTAGACTTCAGTACATTCAAAAACGATCGCATCCAGTTATCAAAACTACAAGCAGCCGCTCAACTGAATCAGAGTACTTTTCTCCCTTGTATCAAGTTTGTCGAAAAAGTTGCGATCTTCTTTTAAAAATTTCAATTTACACACTCTTTCTTTTGAGGTATTATAGAGTCAACAATTAAATTCTGTGTTATATCAAGAACTAGCGAGTGGTTACACACGATGACCTAGTAGCAACCTGCCTTTTGGTAAGGTGCTTCCCTGTAAACGGATATACGTCACTACTTAACCGTGTTCGTATACCGAGCACGGTTTTTATTTGACATTAAGTCCAAGTGACGTAAAACATGGAGGCATTATTATGGAAAACGAATTACGGCTTTTGTTGTTGGAACAGTACGGCTTTAAGAAGGCAGTGCAAAGACCAGATATCTCGAATAAAGACTTGGAACTGATCAAGCAAGCCGCACAGGATCCAGCGCTGTTAGAACAAATCGAGGCTATCCAGGCAAAGCGCCAGCACGAAGAGATTCTTTCTGCACTGAAGACTTACCAGAACTTGAAACATCCTAACTGCTGGGCAGCAGCAATGGGCAAGCATGCTGCTCAATCAACATTAGAAGGTGCCTGGCTGACAGCGAGTGCCGCTGATAAAGAGAAGATCGAGCAGATCCTCGAAGTTTAAATCTTCATACGTATCAGCAAAAAAACATTTGATTTGTTGGCTTCACATGATTTCAAAAAATCTTAGTTAACAAAGAAGAGCATCCGCTAATGGGGGCTCTTTTTTTAAGCAAAGAAAGCAAGAATAAACCTCGATCGTTAATTCCAACCTTTCCTTTTAACTAGTTCTTTCTAGTACGAAATGTTATCGCTTTCATAAAAAGAATGCTATATTTGAACTGATCAAAGCCATAGAGGGGGCCGTTATTTGCAAGAATATCAAGCAATTGTGTCCGTCACATGTCAGCTGAAAGGAAGCGGATAAATCATGCAAACTTTACCTACGAAAAGATCCAGTCCAAGTAAAATTCTGCTAGTTATTTTTTCGACGATCATTTTCTGCTCGCTCATGTTTCTCTTTTCAAGTAATGCCAGTCAAGCACAGGTGATCACCCATGCTCCGAAATTTTCCGGCAAGGTAAAGATTCCAAAAAAGACAGTGAAACCAAAGTCGAGGGTTATTATTCAGTTGATAAATTACGTGATAATATTTACCATCTCAACGATTATTCCAATTCGCCGGGTGGTAAAAAAGACATTAACCCAGCAAGCATGTATTTGATCAAGGGCAGTAACAGGGCACTCCTGATCGACGGCGGCAACAAGAATATCAAGGCGCGCAAAGAATTAGCAGCGATCGTCAACAAACTGCGTGGGACCACCCCGTTAGAAATCGCGGTGACCCATAACCATGAGGACCATACTGGCCAGCTAGCTTTGTTCAAAGCCAATACGATCTACTATCCTGCAAAAGATAAGATCAAAGGTCAGCACTACTCCAATAACTACTCCTGGGTCAAAGAAGGAGATGTGCTTGATCTGGGGAATTTCAAGTTCACAGTCTTGGAAACTCCAGCCCACACCCCTGGCAGTGTGACCTATGTCGATCAGCAGCATAGTTTGATTGCGAGCGGTGATTCGATCGGTTCGACCTTCGTCTGGTTATTTGATAAGAAAAACCTCAACACCTACCAAAAAACTTTGAATCACCTCTATGCTCAAGTCAAGGATCAAAAAGACCCGCTTTTCATGCCTGGTCATAAGTGGCAAGCTGATCCTGCCAACAAGAAACGCGGTCCCAAGTACACGCCTGACAACAAGCCAATGACTATGCAGTACTTGAAAGACATGATCACACTGACCAAGCAGATCAAGGCTGGTACCGCTAAATCTCACAAGTATTATGTTGACGGCAAGAAACGCGGCACAGCATATGTTTACCACCATGCAATGATCTGTATGATCGTAAGCAGTGCCCAGCGGGACGTATTTAAATAAAAAACCAGATTTAATATAATTGCCTTATCAAATGAGATGAGGTGATTTTTTGGATAACAAGCATGATTTTGTCCAAGTTAAAATTGATGGTCCTAGATCAACGAATGAGGTTAAGTCTCAAAAGGCGATGCAGTTTCGCATTGATCAAA